>CAWAXB010000018.1:0-96071 GCA_963785895.1 uncultured Actinomycetes bacterium
CGAGGCGGTCGACGCATTCGAGGAGGTGCCGGGACTGCTCTTCAAGGCGTGGTTCTCGGATGACGCGACCGAGCGCTGGGGGGCGATTTACGTGTTCGCGTCGCAAGAGGCGTCGGAGCAGGAGCTTCCCTCGCGTGCAGGTGAGCTGATCGGCAAGGACCCGGACGTCGTCGAGATGTTCGACCTCGAGGCGTCCGTCTCCGTCGCCGAGAGCTGGCGCGGCTCGGGCTCGCCTTCGAGGATGAGCGCGCTCGCGCATCGAACGCGACGGGACCGTGCTGCGGGTCGCGATGGCCAGGCCGGAACGGCGAAATGCGTTCGATGCCGCGCTGATCGACGAGTTCACGGCCACGTTCGCCGACGTCGGCGACGTGCGCGCGGTGCTGCTTCGGGCGAGGGCCCTCGTTCTCGGCGGGCGCGGACGTCGAATGGATGCGCTCCTCGGTCGAGCTGAGCTACGGCGAGAACCTCGCCGACGCCCTGCGCCTGCGCGCGATGCTGGACGCGATCGACGGCTGCCCCGCTCCCGTCGTCGCGCGCGTGCAGGGCCATGCGCTCGGCGGGGGCTGCGGCCTCGTCGCCTGCTGCGACATCGTCGTCGCCGAGGCCCGACGCGCAGTTTGCGTTCAGCGAGGTGAAGCTCGGGATCGTGCCGGCGGTGATCTCGCCGTTCGCGCTCGCGAAGATCGGGCCAAGCGCCGCGCGGCGCTAGTTCGTCACGGGCGAGCGCTTCGCGCCGAGGTTGCGCTGCGGATCGGGCTGATCCACGAGGTGGCCGACGACCTCGACGGCGCCGTCGAGCGCGTCGCTCACCGAGTTGCTCACGCGCCGGCCCGAAGCGGCACGCGCGGCCAAGGAGCTCGCTCGCGGCGCCGCGAGAGCGCCGAGGAGACCGCCCGGAGCATCGCCGCCCACCGGACGAGCTCCGAGGGCCAGGAGGGCCTACGCGCGTTTCTCGAGAAGCGCCCGGCGAGCTGGAAACAGACCTAGGCGGACGGAACGCGCATAACCAGGTTCCGCTTCGCGGCAACCTGGTCCAGGTTGCGAAGCCCCCGATATAGACGCCCGACGGTCAGCAGTGCTGAACACAACTGCGGACCAGGTTTGTCGGCGGTTCACCGACGTCGTGAGGAGATCGAGAGACCCGGCCGCTTGCGGTGCACCGTGACGTAGCGGACGCCTTCCGGACCGGCGGTCACAGCGCGGGTCGAGCCCTTGACCAGTATCGCGACGTCGCCTGCCTGCACAGTTTTCGCGACGCCGTCCAGCTCGAGCTCCGCGCTGCCGTGCAGGACGACGAGCACGACGTCGCGCTCGTTGTTGACGTGCGCGGCCGGGCCGGCGCCCGCAGGCCAGGCCAGCACGGTCGCGTTCAGGTCGTCGGTCGCAGTCCCCCACTCCGGCCCGCCGCGGGCGGGAATCTCGGGTGCCGATCCGTCGACTCGTTCGCCGTGCTGCAGGCTGCTTCTCCTGACGAGCGCCGTTCGTGTTCTTCGACACGCTCTTCTTCGCCGCGCTGACTCCGCTGCTCCCCCATTACGCACACTCTCTCGAGCTTGGGGAAGACCGGCGCAGGGGTGCTCGCCGCCGCCTACCCGGCGGGAGCGCTCGTGGGCGCGATCCCGAGCGGCGTCGTGGCTGCCCGCGCGGGTGTCAAGCCGACCGTGCTCGTGGGGCTGACGACCGTGGGCGATCTGCACCGTCGCGTTCGGGTTCGGCGACAGCGCATGGCAGCTCGACCTCGCGCGGTTCGCCCGGGGCTCGCAAGCGCCTTTTCGTGGACGGGCGCGCTGGCCTGGCTCGTCGCCGGCTCGCCCGCCGGCCGGCGCGGGCGACTGATCGGCTCCGCCTTCGCGACCGCCGTCGCCGGCGCGCTCTTCGGCCCCGTGCTCGGCGGGGTCGCCTCGATCGCGGGCGTCGGCTGGACGTTCGGCATGGTCGGCGTCGCTTCGCTCGGCCTGGTCGCCTGGGCGGCGGCGACGCCGGCAGCGCGCCCCGGTCGCCGCAGGGGCTGCGGATGCTCGGCCGCGCATTCGCGCGGCCGGCAGATGATCGGGGCGTTCTGGTTCGTCGTCCTGCCGGCGCTGCTGTTCGGCACGCTCTCCGTGCTCGCGCCGCTACGCCTGTCGACGCTCGGCTTCGGCGCCGTGGCGATCGGGGCGGTCTTCCTCTGCTCGGCCGCCTTCGAAGCGGTGAACAACATCTGGCTCGGGCGGGTCTCCGACCGGTACGGGACGCGCAAGCCGCTCATTGGTGGCCTCGTCGGCTCGATCGCCGTCGCATCGGTCCTGCCCTGGCCCGACCGCCGCTTCGTCCTGGCAGCGCTCATCGTCTGCGGGGGTATCGCCTTCGGCACGTTCTTCACGCCCGGGATGACCCTGCTCACCCACCTGTCAGAGGCGCGCGGCCTGGACTACGGCTACACGTTCGCCCTGATCAACCTCGCCTGGGCGCCCGGCCAGGCGATCGGGGCCGCGGGCGGCGGCGCGCTCGCGCACGCGACGGCGGACTCCGTCCCCTACCTCCTCCTCGCAGGGCTCTGCGCGCTTACGCTTGCCGCTCTATGGCGCTCGGGCGGATCGACCGGCTGGACGACAGGATCGGCTCGGGCATCGAGCGGCTCGTCGTCGCGCACCACCGGCGGCGGCTGAGGCGCTACGACTGGCAGCGGGCCTATGACCCGCCCGAGGACGGTCTCTGGTGCGCCGGCAACCCGCCGCCGCGCGACGGAAACGCCCTCGAGATCCTCGTCGACGGCGAGGAGGCTCTGCCCCGGTTGCAGGCCGACATCGCAGCCGCCCGCGATTCGGTGCTGCTGGCGGGCTGGGCGTTCGAGCCTGCATTCCGGCTGACGCGCGGCGGCCCGACGCTGCGCCAGCTGCTCGCGCAGACCGCAGAACGGGCGCAGGTGCGCGTGCTGGCCTGGGCCGGCGCGCCGCTGCCGCTCTTCACCCCGTCACGAGCGGCCGTGCGCTCGACGCGCGAGGCGCTCGTGCGCGGGACGAAGATCGAGATGGCGCTCGATGCGCGCGAGCGGCCGATGCACTGCCATCACGAGAAGCTCGCCGTGATCGACGGACGCGTTGCGTACGTCGGCGGCATCGACCTGACGTCGCTTGCGGGCGACCGGCTCGACTCGCGCGGAGCATCCCGCACGCGGCGCGATCGGCTGGCACGACGCCGCTGCACGGGTCGAGGGCCCACTCGTCGCGGACGTGGCCGCCCATCTCGCGCTCCGCTGGCGCGAGAAGACCGGGAACAGCTCGAGCCGGAGCCGGCCGGCGAGCCGCACGGGAGCGTGCGCGCGCAGTTCGTGCGCACCATCCCCAACAGCGTCTACGACGCAGTGCCACGCGGTGACTTCCGCATCCTCGAGGCGTACATGCGGGCGCTCCGCGCCGCACAGCGGTTCGTCTATCTCGAGAGCCAGTTCCTCTGGGCCCCCGAGCTGGTCGCGATCCTCGCCGACAAGCTGCGGCGGCCACCGAGCGACGAGTTCCGGATCGTCGTCGTGCTGCCGGCCAAGCCACGGAACGGCGCCGACGACACCCGCGGGCAGCTCGGCGTGCTCGTCGACAACGACCCGGACGGGCGGCTGCTCGCCTGCACGCTCTACCAGCCGGGCCGCGTCGACCAGGTGTACGTCCATGCCAAGATCGGGATCGTCGACGACCGTGGCTCGCGATCGGTTCGGCGAACCTGAACGACCACTCGCTCTACAACGACACCGAGGCATGCCTGACGACCTGCGACCCCGCCGGTCCGCGCAGCGCGCCTGCGTCTCTGGCGCGAGCATCTGCGCCGTGACGACGTCGACGGCAACCCGGCCAGGTGATCGACGAGCTGTGGCGCGCCCGCGCGAAAGACCCCGCATTCGAGCGGCTCGCGCTGCTCCCCCACGTCTCACGCCGCTCGGATGCGTTCCTCGGGCCGCTCAACGGCCTGCTCGTGGACGGGTGGTTGGCGCGCGTGGAGAGGGTGCTCGTTGCGAACCGCGGTGAGATCGCGCTGCGCGTCTTCCGCGCCGCGCGCGAGCTCGGCCTGCAGACGGTCGCGGTCGTCGCACCCGACGACGCCGGCTCGCTGCACGCGCGCTCGGCCGACGAGACGGTCGCGATCGCGTCGTATCTCGACCCGGCCGAGCACATTCGCGCGGCCCAGCGAGAGCGGCGCGGACGCGATCCACCCGGCTACGGGTTCCTCGCCGAGAACGGCGACTTCGCCGAGGCGGTCGACGGCGGCGGGCTGACCTGGGTCGGCCCGCCGGCGGACGCGCTCCGCGCCGGCGGCGACAAGCTCGCGGCGAAGCGGATCGCCGCCGAGGCCGGAGTGCCGATCGTGCCCGAGACCGACGAGCCGCCGCTGATCGTCAAGGCCGCCGCCGGCGGCGGCGGGCGCGGGATGCGCGATCGTCCGCTCGCGCGACGAGCTCGAGACGGCGCTCGCAGCGGCTCGGCGCGAGGCGCAGGCGGCGTTCGGCGACGACCGCGTCTACCTCGAGCGCTACCTCGAACGGCCGCGCCACGTCGAGATCCAGCTGCTCGCCGACGCGCACGGCACCGTGCTCGCGCTGGGCGAGCGCGAGTGCTCGGTGCAGCGGCGCCACCAGAAGGTGCTCGAGGAGTCGCCGTCGACCGCGCTCGACCCGGGGCTGCGCGCCGCGATGAGCGACGCCGCCGTGCGCTTCGCCGCAGCGATCGGCTACGTCGGCGCCGGCACCGCCGAGTTCGTCCTCGAGGGCCGGGAGTTCTTCTTCCTCGAGCTGAACGGCCGCATCCAGGTCGAGCACCCGGTAACCGAGGAGGTGACCGGCATCGACCTCGTCCAGTGGCAGCTGCGGATCGCGCGCGGCGAGCGGCTCGAACTGGCCGGCGACACGCCGGCAGGCCACGCGGTCGAGGTGCGCCTCTACGCCGAGGATCCGCGCACCTTCCTGCCCCAGGCGGGGCGCGTCGAGGTGCTGCGGCTGCCCGCGTCGGTGCGCGTCGAGACGGGCGTCGCCGAGGGCGACGAGATCGGCACGTCCTACGACCCGATGATCGCCAAGCTGATCGCGAGCGGAGCGACGCGGGACGAGGCGCTCGACCGGCTCGCCGCAGCGCTCGCCGAGACGACGTCGAGGGCGTTGTCACGAACCTGCCGTTCCTGCGCTGGCTCGTCGCCCACCCTGCCCTGCGCGCCGGCGAGACGACGACGGCCTTCCTCGCCGACTACCCGCCGCTCTCGGCGCCGCCGGCCTCCGCTTCCCGACCCGGTCTGGCGGCTTCTCAAAGAGCAGCGCGCCTTCCGGCTCAACCTGCCCGCGCCTGCCCCGCTGCCCGCGCCCGACATCGACAGCGCTGCTTCGACCGCGAGCGCGGCCGCCGACGGCCCGCGCACCGTCTCCGCCCCGATGCCCGGCACCGTGATCAAGGTAAACGTGCAGCAGGAGCGAGCCGTCCTCGCGGGCCAGCCGCTCGTCGTGCTCGAGGCGATGAAGATGGAGACGCCTCTCGCCTCACCCTACGACGCGACCGTCCGCGCCGTGCACGTGCAGGAGGGCGACCGCGTGACGGGCGCGCGCGACCTCGCTGGTCGAGCTCAGCGAGGCAGACACCTCTAGAAGAGCTTCTGGAGCTTCATGGCTGCGCCCATGTCGCCCTTGATCTTCAGCTTGCCGGTCATGTAGGCCGTCGTCGGGTTCTGCTCGCCCGCGACGATCTTCTGCGAACGTCTCGCCCGACGTGGAGATCGTGGCGTCGGCTTCGCCGCCGCCCTCGGTGACCGCGATCTTGCCGTCGCGCACGTCGACGTGCCACTCGCCTTCGCCCTCGATGTCGAACACGTACGAGTTGCGTCATGCCCGGCGAGCTTCGCGGCGTCGGCGCGCGACTCGAGACTGTCGAAGAAGTCCTTGGCTGCCACGTCATGTGCTCCTTTGCTTCGAAGGCCCGGTCGGGCCGCAAACCTACCCGGGAACGGGCAGGTGGCGCTCGATCAGGAGCACGGAGAGCCTGTTCTGCGCCTCGGCAAGGCGGCGGCGGTTCTCCTCGAGCACCTCGGGCGACGCCCCGGCGGCCCGCAGCTCCTGCCGCTCGGTGACGATCCGGCCGATCTCCTCGGTCAGCGACTCCACGCTGTGGGGCAAGACGCGCATCCGGCTCACGGTGTTTCGCCCCTGAAGTTCGACGCAGTCTGTGGACCTGTTCCATCGATGCGTACCGATCAGCCCGGCGTGAATTTCGACCTCGAGCCGGAACACGAACTGATCCGCGACACCGTACGCCAGTTCGCGCTCGAGAAGGTCGCTCCCGTCGCCGAGGAGCTCGACCGCGAGAAGCGCTTCCCGTACGAGCTCGTCACCGAGCTGGCCGAGCTCGGGCTGATGGGGATGACGATCCCGGAGGAGTACGGCGGCGCCGGCGCAGACACGCTCTCCTACGCGATCGCGGTCGAGGAGCTGACGCGGATCGACTCGTCGGTCGCGATCACGCTCGCCGCTCACCACTCGCTCGGTACGCTGCCGATCTGGTATTTCGGCAGCGAGGAGCAGAAGCGCGAATGGCTGCCCGAGCTCGCATCCGGGCAGGAAGCTCGCCGCGTTCGGCCTGACCGAGCCGGACGCCGGCTCCGACGCCGGCGCAACCCGCACCACCGCTCGCCTCGAAAGCGGCGAGTGGGTGATCGACGGCTCGAAGATCTTCATCACGAATGCCGGCACGGACATCACCGCCTGCGTCACGATCACGGCCGTCACCGGTGAAGGCGAGATCTCGAATCTCGATCGTCCCGAACGGCACGCCGGGGTACGTGATCTCCGCGCCGATGCAGAAGCTCGGCTGGCACGCGTCTGACACGCGCGAGCTGAGCTTCCAGGGTGCGCGCGTCCCGGAGGGCAACCTGCTCGGGCCGCGCGGTGCCGGCTTCCAGCAGTTCATGCGCATCCTCGACGGCGGCCGCATCTCGGTGGCCGCGATGGGCGTCGGCCTGGCTCAGGGCTGCTATGACCTCGCGATCGCCTACGCCAAGGAGCGCAAGCAGTTCGGCAAGCCGATCTCGAAGTTCCAGGCGGTCCAGGCCAAGCTCGTCGACATGGCGACCGAGCTCGAGCTGGCCCGCGCGCTCGTCTGGAGGGCGGCGTGGGAGAAGGACCAGGGCCGCCCGTTCGCGAAGACGGCGGCGATGGCGAAGCTCTACTCCGGCGAGCTGTCGCACCGCGCCGCCAACTGGGCGCTGCAGATCCACGGCGGTTACGGCTTCATGGACGAGTACGCGATCTCGCGGCTCTACCGCGACCAGAAGATCCTCGAGATCGGCGAGGGCACGAACGAGGTGCAGCGCATGGTGATCGCCAAGCACCTCGGCCTTTAACAAACGGTGTTACGGTCAGTAACGTGCTGCTGTTTCGGCAGTTCGTCAACGACGACCTTGGCTGCGCCTCGTATCTGATCGGCGACCTGGAGGCGGGGCTCGCCGTCGTCGTCGACCCCGCCTTCGCGATCGAGCAGTACCTGGAGGCCGCCGGAGAGGCCGGCGTCCGGATCGAGCGGGTGCTCGAGACGCACACGCACGCGGATCACGTCTCCGGCCACGGCCGCTTCGCCCTCGAGCACGGTCTCCCGGTGGCGATTCACGGCCTTGCCGAGCCCGGCTTTCCGTTCGAGGAGCTGGCGGACGGCCAGGAGCTCGCGGTCGGATCGGTTCGGATCCGCGTGTTGCACACACCGGGCCACCGCCCGGAGCACTGTCGTTTGTCGTCGACGAGCGGATCGCGCTCACCGGCGACTCGCTCTTCGTCGGTGACGCAGCCCGGCCCGACCTAGCCGTGGCTGCGCGAGAAGGGGCCGAGGATCTCTTCCGTTCGCTCGAACGGCTGTCGGCGCTCCCCGCCGAGGTCGAGGTGTTTCCCGGCCACGTCGCCGGCTCGCTCTGCGGCGGGAAGATGAGCACCGAGCGGTCGTCGACGATCGGGAACGAACGCAAGACGAACGTGGCGCTCGAGTTCCGCAACATCCAGGAGTTCGTGCTCGTATCGGCCTCAATCTCCACACCACGCCCGCCGACGACCGAGCAGGTCGTCGAGTTGAACCGCGGCCCGTGGCTGGCGTGGCCCGAGCCTCCCGCCGAGCTCGGCGAGCCCGGCGGAGCGCTCGTGCTCGATGTGCGCGCGTTCGCCGAACATGCGGCGGGCCACATTCCCGGCTCGATCAGCGTGCCGGTGACCGGCGGCTCATTCGGGACGAAGGCCGGGTTCGTGCTCGCGCCCGGGGAGCCCGTCGTCCTGCACGTCTCATCGCCGGAACAGGCGGCGGCGGCCGCGCGGATGCTGTGGGCCGCCGGGATCCTCGAGCTCTCCGGATACGTCCTGGACGCCGAGGCGCCCGAGACACTCGCCACCGTCGAGATCGACGAGCTGAAGCGGCTGATCGGCTCGCCCGACGTACAGCTCGTCGACGTGCGGGAGCAGACCGAACGCGACACCGGGTATCTGCCCGGCTCGCGCAACATCCCGTACCGGCTGATCAGGAAGCTGGGCTGTGGCGCGCTCGAACGGTCGAAACCGGTCGTCACCGTCTGCGAGAGCGGCGCGCGAGCCGCGATTGCCGCGTCCCTGCTGCAGCGCGAAGGCTTCGACGTGCGCCCCGTCACCGGCGGCGGCATCGCCGACTTCGCCGGCGACGTGGTCGCGTTCCGCCGCTGCGGCGGCGGGCACTAACCCAGCCGTTCGAGCCCGTAGCCGCGCGTCTCGAGCGCGCGGCACAGATCGGCGCAGTGCTGCTCATTACGCGTGACGACGGTCAGCTCGACCTCCGTCTCGGCGACGTTCATGCCCATCCCCTCGCGATGGTGCTCGACGGAGACGACGTTGCCGCGCTCGGCTGCGACGAGCTCGAGCAGCTCGACCAGGGCCCCCGGACGGTCGTCGAGGCGCGTCCGGACGACGAGATAGCGGCCCGCGACCGTCAGCCCGTGCCGCATCACCGAGATCAGCAGCGTCGGGTCGATGTTGCCGCCCGAGAGGAGCGCGCACACGTCACCGCTGCCTCCCACGCGCCCGGCGAGCAGCGCAGCGACCGACGCCGCGCCCGCCCCCTCGACCACCAGCTTCGCCCGCTCGAGCAGGAGCGTGATCGCCTCCGAGATCTCCTCGTCCTCCACGTGGACGATCGTGTCGAGCAGGTCGTCGAGAATTGCCATCGTGAGCTCGCCCGGATGCTTGACGGCGATCCCGTCGGCGATCGTCCCGCGGCCGTGCTTGCCCGCCTGCACGCCCACGATGCGCACGCCCGGGCGGAGCTCACGAAGCGCGATCGCGACGCCCGCGGCCAGGCCCCCGCCCCCGATCGGCAGGACGAACGTCTCGACCTCGGGCAGCTCCGAAGCGAGCTCAAGGCCGATCGTGCCCTGCCCCGCTATCACTGCCTCGTCCTCGAACGCGTGCACGAAGGTCGCGCCCGTCTCGGCTGCGCGCGCCAGCGCCTCGACGAGCGCCTCGTCGAAGCCTGCGCCGGCGAGCACGGTGTTGGCGCCGTAGTTGCGCGTCGCGTCGACCTTTGCCATCGGCGCGTCCTGCGGCATGTACACGGTCGCGTCGATGCCGAGCCGGCGAGCGGCCCATGCGACCGCCTGCCCGTGGTTGCCCGCGCTCGCCGCGATCACTCCGGCGGCGCGCTGCTCGCCACCGAACGTCGCGAGCTTGTTGACGGCGCCCCGCACCTTGAACGAGCCGGTGCGCTGCAGGTTCTCGGCCTTCAACCAGACGCTGCGCACGCCACTGCGGCGGGCCAGCGACTCCGAGCCGTAGACCGGGGTCACACGGGCATGGCCGGCGAGGCGCTCGCGCGCGACTTCGATATCGGCAAGCGTCGGCCTACGCATCGATGTGAAACACCTGCTCGAGGATCTCTCGCACGGCGGTCAGCGGATCGAGCCGCCGCGCCTGGACGTCGGCGAGCAGGCGCTGCAGCGCCGGGTCGTCGCGCACGACGTGCTCCAGATGGCGGCGCGCGCGCGCCGAGGCGACCTGGAACACCTCCTGCGACAGGTTCTCGCTCCGCCGGCGCTCGAGCTGGCCCTCTGCGACCAGCCATTCCCGGTGCTCGGCGATCTTCTCCCGCAGCGTCTCGACGCCGTCGCCGCGCACCGCCTCGGTGAGCACGATCGGGGGCCGCCAGCCGTTCTTCGGCCCGAGCGCGAGCACCTGGCGCACCTCGGTGAGCATCGTCTTCGCCATCGGGTGATCCATCTTGTTGATCGCGATCACGTCGGGAATCTCCATGATCCCGGCCTTCAAGGCCTGGATCGCGTCGCCCGAGCCCGGCATCAGCGCGAGCACGACCGTGTCGGCGATCGAGAGCACACCGACCTCGCTCTGGCCGGTGCCGACCGTCTCGAGGAAGATCGCGTCCTTCCCCGAAGCGTCGAGCACCAGCAGCGCCTGCAGCGTCGTCTCGGCCAGGCCGCCCAGATGGCCGCGCGTGCCCATCGAGCGGATGAACACGTCCGGGTCGAGAAAGTGCTCGGTCAGGCGGATGCGGTCACCGAGCAGCGCTCCGTGCGTGAACGGGCTCGACGGGTCGACCGAGATCACTCCGACGGTTTCGCCGTGGTCGCGGGCGAGGCGGATCAGCGCCGAGAGCAGCGTCGACTTGCCGACGCCAGGCGGCCCCGTGACCCCGATCGCATGGGCATGGCCGGTCTGCGGATAGACGTCGGCCACGACCTCGTAGGCGAGCGGGTCGCCGTTCTCGACGAGGGTGATCGCGCGGGCGAGCGCGCGATGGTCCCCGCCTCGGACGGCATCCGCAAGAGTCTCACGCGTCCATTCACGCCGCCCGGCCACGGGGGCCAATGCTACGCAGCTTGCTGCTGCACGACCGCACCTTGCTGCACGACACCTCGTCCGAGCACGCTGGCGACGGCACTCCCGCAGGCCAGGAGCGCCGCCGCGACCCCGTACGTCCAGCGCGCCCCGGCCAGGTTCGTGAGCGCTCCGGCGGCGACCATGGCGATACCGAGCAGCGCGTTGTGGGCGCTGATGATCACCGTGAAGGCACGGCCCCGGAGCCTGTCGGCGGTATGCCGCTGCACGATCAGGATGGTGATCGGGAAGGTGAGCCCGTTGCCGAATCCGGCGAGCACCATCGCGACCGACGCCACCCAGAGGTTCGGTGCGATCGCCGCGCCCAGGATCCCGGCGGCCCACGGCAGGAAGGCGAGCGGATAGACCGAGATCGGCTCGCGCTTCTCGATCAGGGACCCGCTGACGAGGCTCCCGATGACGAGCCCGATGCCGGTCGCCGTCCAGAGCAGCCCGTAGCCGAAAGCTCCACGGTGGAGCGCCCGCTCGGCGAGGAAGATCTCCGAGACGTTGATCAGGCCGGTCGCGAGCATGGCGAACCCGAATGCGAAGAGCACCGTGAACATCGCCGCCGATCGGCGAAACGCGCTCAGCCCTTCGACGAGGTCACGCCAGTGGCCGCGCGTCACCGCCTGCTCGCTCTGCAAGAGCGCGGCCGGGATGCGCACGAGCAGGGCGGCGGAGATGAGGAAGGTCGCGGCGTTCACCCAGTAGACGACATCCGCTCCGGAGGCGCTGACGATCACTCCGCCGAGGATCGGCCCGAGCGTCGCCGCGACCCAGTCGGTCGCCTGCAGCAGCGAGGTGCC
Source organism: uncultured Actinomycetes bacterium (assembly GCA_963785895.1). Taxonomy (GTDB): domain Bacteria; phylum Actinomycetota; class Thermoleophilia; order Gaiellales; family Gaiellaceae; genus PALSA-600. The sequence continues at coordinate 11,650 of CAWAXB010000018.1, forward strand.
GTGTGCGAGGTCGTCCTCCGAGACGAGGTTCGGCACCCCGGCGAGCACGGCCGGCCGGAAGAAGGAGTTGGCGACGCCGGCGACCGCGGCGAGCACCAGGATCGTGAGCGTGCCTCCGACGAAGGGCAGCGCGGCGAACACGGCGAGGCGTGCAAGGTCGGCGGCGACGATCAGCCGTTTGCGCGAGAGCCGGTCGATGAGTGGTCCGGCGGCCAGCCCCACCACCACCGACGGCAGGAAGGTGACGATGAACAGGGCGCTGACCCACCACGGCGACTGCGTCCGGGCCGTGATGTCGGCGGTCAGCGCGATCGTCGCCATCCAGGTGCCGACCCCCGAGCCGAGGGTCGCAAGGAAGAGCAGCCTGAAGGCTGCCGCACGGCGAAGCATCCCGACCTGACGGCGAAGCGGCGCGGACAACACTCGTAATCTACGGCGATCTATGCGGTTTGCAAGACCCGGCCGAGTGCCGCCGCGAAGACATCCAGCTCCTCGGGAGTGCCGACGGAGATCCGGATCGCCGTCGGTGCGCCGAATCCGGCCAGGGGACGCACGATCACCCCTTCTCGGAGCAGGCTCTCGAAGAGCGGGATCGCATCGGTGCCGGTGTCGACGAACAGGAAGTTGCCGACCGAGGAAACGGGCTCGAGCCCGTGCTCGCGCAGGATCGACTCGAGCCGGGCCAAGCCCGCGGTGTTGACGGCTCGGCGGCGGGCAAGCTCGCCGGCGTCGCCGACGCTCGCGAGCGCGGCCACCTGGCCCGGTGTCGTGAGATCGAACGGGCGGCGCACCTTCGCCAGCGCGGCGCACACGGCGGCCGACGCGACGGCGTAGCCGACCCGCAGCCCGGCGAGGCCGTAGATCTTCGAGAAGGTGCGGAGCACGGCGACATCCCGTCCGGCCTTCAGATACCGCTCGACCGCGTCCGGGTAGTCGGGCCGGTCGATGTACTCGAAGTAGGCCTGGTCGACGACCGTGAGGACGTGATCCGGCACGTGCTCGAAGTACGTGTCGAGCTCGCCCGCGGTGTTCATCGTCCCCGTCGGATTGTTCGGGTGGCAGATGTAGACGAGCTTGGTCCTCGTGGTCACGGCCGCGAGCAGTGCGTCGAGGTCGTAGCGATGGTCGGCCAGCGGCACGGTATGCACCGTGGCGCCCTGCTTGGCTGCGTAGATCGCGTAGCTCGGAAAGGAGGGCCAGCCGCACACCACCTCGTCCCCCGGATCGAGGATCGCCTGGCTGAGCATGTCGATGCAACCGTCAGCCCCCGCCCCCACGGCGATCTGCTCGCGCGCCACGCCATGCCGTTCGGCGAGGGCGGCGTGCAGCCGGAACGAGCCGCCGTCCGGGTAGCGGTTGAGCTCGCGCGCCGCGCTCGCCAGCGCCTCCTGAGCGGCCGGGAACGGGCCGAAGGGGCCCTCGTTCGAGGCCAGCTTGATCACCCGCTCGAGCCCGAGCTCGCGCTGCACGTCCTCGACCGGCTTGCCCGGCTGGTACGGAGTCAGCTCGTCCACCGTTGGGCGAATGAGGTTCACGTACGGGACCCTCTAGCGGCCGTAGGCTTGTCTCCATGCGAGGCGGAAATGAGGTGGCGGTGTTCGTGACCCGCCGGGAGCGCAACCAGATCCTCGTCTGCCACCGCAGCGGCCCTGCCGGCTACTGGCACCCCGTGGCGGGAGGGCGCGAGCCCGGGGAGACGTCGCCCGAGGCAGCGCTCCGCGAGCTGTTCGAAGAGACCGGGCTCGTCGCGGAGCTCGCCGGCCCGACAACCACCCTCACCTATTCGCTGGCGGAAGACCCGCCGGAGCGGCGGGCGCTCTACGCGCCCGAGGTGGCCGAGGTGCAGGTTGACTGCTTCCTCGTCGACGCGCCGGGCGAGTGGGAGCCGTCACTCGATCGCGAGCACGACGGCTACCGCTGGTGCAGCCCCGCGGACGCATTCGCGCTGCTGCACTGGGAGGACACGACCGACGCCCTGCGCCGCCTGCTGGCAACCGCCCCATGACCGAGCTTGGGCTCTTCCCACTGCCGCTCGTCCTCGTCCCCTCGGAGTCGATCCCGCTGCACATCTTCGAACCGCGCTACCGGGAGCTGATCGACGAGTGCATCGAGCAGGAGACGGAGTTCGGGCTGGTCCTGGCGGCCGGCGACGGCGCCGTGCACGACGTCGGTACACGCGCCTCGGTCGAGCAGGTGCTCGAACTGCTCGACGACGACACCATCGACGTTGTCGTTGCGGGCGGTGAGCGGTTCCGGCTGCTCGAGCTGACGCATGGCCGCTCGTTCGCCACCGCCCTCGTCGAGCCCGTTGTCGACGAGGACGATCCGCCTGACCCGGCCGACACTGCTCGCGCCCTCGACCTCTTCCACCAGCTCGCGGCGCTCACCGAGACCGATGTGGACGAGCCCGATCCCGACTCGGCCCAGCTTGACTTCGAGCTCGCCGCCCGCGTCGACTTCGGGGTTCAAGCGAGGCAGGAGCTGCTGGCGAGCGTCTCGCCGCGCAAGCGCATGGAGCACCTCGTGAAGGTGTTCGAGGCGGCGCTCGAAGCGGTGCGAACGCAGCGGGCCGTGCACGAGCGCGCGGGCCGAAACGGCAAGGTCACCCCGCCCGGCAGCGGTTAGACGACGATGCCGGCGCCGCCGCGCCGAGCGTCACCTGCGGCCGCGAGCGTGCCGTCCGGCAGCACCTCGACGGCGTTCGTGCCGCCGAAATAGAGATTGCGGCGGCGCCAGGGCACGACGTCGTAGCCGAGCGACTCGAGGCGCTCCAGCGCGGCAGGGTCAAACCCACCCTCGCAGTGGACGTGAGGCTCGTCGACGTGAACGCGCGGCTCGTCGATCGCCTCCGCGACGCCGATCCCGTGCCCGACGACGTTGGCGATCACCTGCATGATCGCACCGCGCAGCCGGATCGAGCCGGCGCTGCCGACGACGAGTCGCGGCCCGCGCTCGCCCACGACCACGGTGGGAGCCATCATGCTCGTCAGCCGCCTCCCGGGTGCGGCCGGGCCACCGGCGACGAGGTCGTACTCGCCGAGCATGTTGTTGAGCTGGATCCCGGTGCCGGGAACGATCACCCCGGAGCCGGAGCCCGTCGACGACGAGAGCGACGCGGCGGTTCCCGCGGCGTCGACGACCGAGACGTGGGTCGTCCCACCCATCGGAGCATGCTCGGCCGCGCCCGCGGCCGCTGCCTCGATGCGGCCGACGGCCGCGTCGATCTGCGCCGCCGAGAGCAGGCGCCGGGCCAGCCCACCCCGGTGGAGCCCCGAGACGAAGCCGCCGGCCCGCGCCCGGGTCTGCTCACGCATCACCTCGACGAGGGAGGCGATCCACTCGGCACTACCAGGCGCACCCTGGCCGGTGCGCTCCAGCAGCGACAGGCCGTAGGCGATCAGGATGCCACCCGAGGACGGAGGCGGGTTCGAGACGACCTGGTGCCCCTGGTAGCCGACGCGGACGGGGCGTCTCCAGACCACGCGGTACGCCGCGAGGTCGTCGGTGGTGATCGTTCCGCCGCCCGCGGCAACGGTCGCAGCGATCGCCGGGGCCAGCTCTCCCCGGTAGAGCGCGCCCGGCCCCTCGACGGCGATCTGCGCGAGCGTCTCGTCGAGGCCGTCGAGGCGAAGCACGTCTCCGGCCACCATCCGCCCACCGCCCGGCCGGCTGTAGAGCCGCCGGCCCTCGGGGTCGTGTCGCAGGATCAGGTCGAGGATCGCATGCAGGTGCGCCTGGGGCCGGGTCAGCTCGACGCCGTCGCGCACAAGCTCGATCGCCGGCTGGAGCAGCTCCACCCAGGGCAGGCTGCCGTAGGCGGCGTGGATCGCGCCCAACCCGGCTGCGGCGCCGGGAACAGCGCACGACGCCGCGCCGATCCGGAACACCTGGGTCGTCGCGCCGTCGCCGCCGAAGCCGACGTCGACCGCATGCATCTGCGCGGGCTCCGGCGACCGGCGCCCGAGGCCCGGTGTCGCAACGAAGAAGTCGGCCAGCCGCGCCGGGCGCCCGTCGGCGGGCACGACGAGTGCAAACCCACCTGCACCGGGGCCGGTCAGCGGGCTCTCGGCGACCCAGCCCGCGAACGCTGCCGCGACACAGGCGTCGACCGCGTTTCCTCCTTCCTCCAGGATGCGTGCGCCGGCCGCCGCGGTCAACGGATGACCGGCTGAAACCGCCCCTTTCATGGCCTGGCCGTTCGTGCCGATAACCGGAGGGTGCGCATCGCTCACGCAATCTTCACCGTTTCTCAACTAACCCGGAAGGCTGTGCCTCGTCTCCAACTGGTGACACTCGTATGACCGACCCTGCGGCAACGGCGCCACCGTCGACACATCTCTCTGGCCGCAATGCGGCAATTTCGGCGGGCACGGTCGTGATACTGCTAGCGGCCGCGGCGAGCCCACCGCTCCTCGGCGGGCGCGTTTCGGCCGCACTCGACGCTCTTGGTGGGGCCGACCAGCATTGGCTCGCAGTGGGGGCGATCGGCTTCGCGCTCAGCTTTGTCTTCACTGTTGCCGCGTGGCGTGCAGCCTTTGCGGCCGCCGGCGCCCACATCTCGCCGCGGCAGGCGGCGGCACGGCTGGGCATCGGATCGATGGTGAACTCGTTCGCCCCGGCAAAGCTCGGAGACGCGGTCAAGATCGCCCTCTTCGCCAAGGCGGTCGATGGGCCCGGGCGGCTCTGGACGAGTGGAGGCGCCTACGCCGGCCTCGCGGCCGCCCGCTCGCTGGCGCTCGCCGGCCTGCTGGTCGCGGCATCCGCGACCGGAGCGATGCCACTGTGGCCCGTGTTCGCGCTCTGCGGCGCAGTGGGTGCGCTGGCGCTGGCGGCGGGGTTCTCGGACCGGCTACGCCGTCACGTGCGCGTCGCCCAGCTGCTCGCCGCGCTCCGCGCGCTCGAACGCTCGCCGCGCGGCATCGCGACCGTCCTCGCGTGGACGGCGGCCATGATGCTCGCTCGGATCTCCGGCACCGTTGCGGTTGCCATCGCGCTCGGCCTGCCGCATCCGGCGCTCGCGGCGTTGCTGATTCTCGCCGCGCTCGATCTTGCGGCGGTCTTCCCGCTCACGCCCGGCAACATCGGCATCGGCAGCGGCGCGGTGGCCGTCGCCCTTGCGAGCCGCGGCATCGGGGTGTCGCAGGCGCTGGGCGCCGGAATCGCGATCCAGGCCCTCGAGACGCTCGTCAGCATCTCGGCCGGCAGCGCCGGTGTGCTCTACCTCGCGGCGCCCGGTGCGGCAGTTCGCCGCTGGACGCTGCGCGTGGCGACCGTCGGCGCGACCGCCGCCTTCGCCACGGTGCTGGGCCTCGTCGTGCTCAATCTGACCTAACTACCTACGAGGCTAGGCGTCGCGCAGAAACGAGGGCGTCTCGAGTAGCGCGCCGCTGCCGCCCGAGGCGGCCGTGACGAGCGTGCCGCGCCGCCCGGCGGCCCTGCCGCCCAGCCCGGTCGCGACGACGGTGATCCAGATCTGGCCGTTCAGGCGATCGTCGATCGTGGCGCCGAAGATGATGTTCGTATCCTCGGTCGTGCACTCGCGCACCGCTTCGGCCGCCTCGTTGACCTCGTAGAGCGTCAGGTCGTCGCCGCCGGCGATCGACAGCAGGATGCCGCGCGCACCGGTGATCTCGCTCTCGATCAGCGGGCTGCGCAGCGCCCGTTCGGCTGCTTCCTTCGCCCGGTTCTCGCCCGTCGCGTAGCCGATGCCCATCAGGGCCGAGCCGGAGTCCTTCATCACGGTGCGGACGTCGGCGAAGTCCAGGTTGATCAGGCCGGGGTTCGTGATCAGGTCGCAGATGCCCTGGACGCCGTGCCGCAGCACGTCGTCGGCGATCCGGAACGCATCCAGCATCGAGGTCGACTTGTCGAGCACTTCGAGCAGGCGGTCGTTGGGGATGACGATCAGCGTGTCGCACGCCTCGCGCATCGCCTGCACGCCTTCGGTGGCCTGCTTGGAGCGCCGGCTGCCTTCGAACTTGAACGGTGTGGTGACGATGCCGACGGTCAGTGCGCCCAGCTCGCGGGCGATCCGCGCGACGACCGGTGCTGCGCCCGACCCGGTGCCGCCGCCCTCGCCCGCCGTGACGAAGACCATGTCGGCGCCGCGCAGCGAGCGCTTGATCGCGTCGTAGCCGTCTTCGGCGGCACGGCGTCCGATCTCGGGGTCGGCGCCGGAGCCAAGTCCTTCGGTGAGCTCGCTGCCGATGTGGATCTTCGTGGCGGCGTCGCTCATCTGAAGCTGCTGGATATCGGTATTGACGGCGATGAAATCGACCTGGGTAATCCCCGCGTCGATCATCCGGTCGACGGCGTTCAGGCCGGCGCCGCCTACCCCGACGACGCGCAACGACGCGAGGTACGACGCGTTGTCGCGCGCGCGCTCGAGGCGCGCGGGCTGGTCGGGAAGCGGGTCGAGCCAGCGTGGAGCGGGCCGCTCGGCGCGCTCCACGGGCTCGGGATCGGGTGCCGGGGCGACCGCCCGAATCGGCACCGGCTTGTCGGCCTCGTGCCTGGCGACAGGCACGGCGCGCACGGGCGCAGGCTCGGTCGGAAGCTGCTGCTGAGTGTCGGACGGCTTGTCGCCGCCCTTCTGCCGCTGTGCGGCCTCGGTTGCGCGGAAGAGCTCGGCGAGCGGGCCCTCACGCATGCTGGCGCGATTTCTTGCCACTGAGCACCTCCCTTGCAAGGTCGCGGTACATATTGGCAGCCTCGCCGTTCGGCTCGTATGCGAGCACGGACGACCCCTTCACGGGCGCCTCGGCGAAACGGATGGTCTTGCGGATGCGTGTGTTGTAGACGAGGTCGCCGAAGCTCTCGCGGAGGATCTCGTCGGCCTCGCGCGAGTGCGTCAGCCGGCGGTCGTACATCGTCGGGACGATGCCGATGATCTCCACCTTCGGATTCAGGTTCTCACGCACCATCGACAGGGTGTTCTCGAGCTGGACGAGGCCGCGCAGCGAGAGGTACTCGGTCTGCACGGGCACGATCACTCCGGTCGCGACGACGAACGCGTTGATCGTCAGCAGGCCGAGCGAGGGCGGCGTGTCGATGAGGATGAAGTCGTAGCGATCCTTGATCGGCGCAAGCGCCTTTTCGAGCGCGCGCTCGCGCCCGATCTGGCTCGAGAGCGCCATGTCTGCGCCCGCCAGGTCGATCGAGGAGACGGCGATGTCAACCTCACGCGTCTCGATCACCTGGTCGATCGGCAGGCGGTGGACGAGCACGTCGAACATCGACTGCTGGATCGTGTCCGGGTTGAGCCCCTGCGACATCGTCAGGTTTCCCTGCGGGTCGAGATCGACGATCAGCACCTTGTAACCCTGTTCGGCGAACGCCACGCCGAGGTTCAAGGTCGTCGTCGTCTTGGCGACACCGCCTTTCTGGTTCGCGAGTGCGATCACCTGCAGGTCGGCAGCGGTGGCTGCGCTTGCGGGGCGAACGTTGGGACGCGGAAGGAGACGGGCAAGACCCATGTGGAGCGCCATTTCGGTTTGGCTTACCGCATTCCTTCCGCCTCCGCTCGAAGTTTCACCGTGGCCGCCTTGGCCCGGGCGTCACCCTCCGACCTTGCCCAGGCCTCCGCCTCCGGCACGAGCGCCCGTAACTCGGCCAGGATGTCGCCGAGCGGAGCAGCGCCCGCCGACCCGCTTGCGGCCGTCCTGCCTCGGATCGCCTCGATCCGTTCCAGCCGCGTCAGCACTCGCTCTGCCTCATCCATCCTGCGACCGTAGCGGCGCAGATGTGACGTGTCTGTGCCGCCTTCGTGCCGATTGCGTGAACGCGTTAAGCGACGCGCAGTGCGGTTGCCGGACGCGGCCGCAACCCGAGCAAGGCGTCGTCGAGCGACCCGACCAGCTCGGTGCGATTCCCGTGCACGAGCGTCTCGACGAGCGCCCGGCGGACGGCGTCGCGCGCGTCGCGACCGAGCCGGTCCGCCCGGAGCGAGGCGAGCAGATCTGTGCGCTCCCGCGTCTTGTCGGCGAGCAGCACGGCGGCGCGGATCGTCGCTGCCCAGGCGCCGTCGTCGCCACCGAGCAGGCAGACGAGCCCCTCGCGCACCTGCGCGGAGCGAAACGGCTCCTCGGAGAAGAGGGACAGCTCCCAGCGGTCGAGCGCCTCGCCCAGCGAGCGGTCCTCGTCGGCGAGCACGAGCTTCGCGCGCAGGTCGGCTGCCAGCCGTGCGCGCACCTTGTCGAGCCGCGTCGCCTCGCCGCGCGGCTGCGTGGCGGCGATCGGCAGAAGCGGTGAGACGCGGAGCGGGCGAAAGTCGAGACGCTCGAAGACGACGGGGCCTGCAGCGACCGCTCCCGCCGTCGCCAGCCGGATCGCGGTGACGGCGTCGGCCAGCTCCGCGGCGGCGTCCGGAGGCTCGGACTCGTCGGGAGCGAGCTCCCGCTTCAGCTCCAGCACCAGCATCCGGTCGACGTCGCGGCCGAACTCCGGCGGCATCAGCCCGCGAGCCTCCGGCCAGAGCTGCGAGATCTCGCCGCTGACAATCGGCCGCAGCAGGATCCCACCACCCAGCTCGGCTTCCGTCCCGGCGGACAGGCCGATCACGGGAGCGAGCGCCACGTAGGAGCGGGCGCTGCCGAACAGCGTGCGCTCGAGATCGTCATACGCGGCGTCGAAGGCCTCGTCGTTCCAGTCGAAGCCGCCGCAGCGCTCGGCCGTCCAGGTCAGCATCGGGATCAGGATCGAACGGAAGAGCGCGTCGTCGCCCGTGTCGCCGATACCCGAATGGGCCCGCGAGAAGATCGCCGCCGCCGGCTCGTGCCGCAGGTCGTCGATGGCGTTCCGGGCGTCGGGCAGCCGGCGCAGCGTCGGCGCCTGCTCCTCGACGAAGCCACGCACGAGCGGGCGGTACTCGTAGAGCGACGGCCCCTCGCGCGTTGCGTGCTCCTCGAAGGCGAACGGCACCTGCGCGCCACGCTCGGCGGCGAACGCGGCGAGGCAGAACCCGCGAAGAGACTCGTAGAGATGAGGTGCACGAAGCACAGCTTCGGAGTTACACATGAGACGGGTCGTCTCCTTCCTGACAGGCCGGACACCAGTAGGCGATCCGGTTGTCGTCGCCCTGCCCCCACGACCTGATGCGAGTGCGGCAGCGCGGACACGGCCGCCCACTCCGGCGATAGATCTGATGACCGCCGCGCCGCCCGCCCTCCAGCGCGGCGCGCATCAGCTCGGCGGCCGATTCGAGCGCGCGGCGGCGCTCGCCGTCGGAGACGTCCCTCAGCCGGCGCCACGGCGAGAGCTCGACTGCCCAGAGCGCTTCGGCGAGCCACATGTTCCCGATCCCGGCGACGATCGACTGGTCGAGCAAGGTCTCGCCGAACCATCGTGTCTGGTCGGCGCCGCGCATCCGCTCGAGCATCGCGTCGATCCGCGGCGGCCGCTCGAGGATATCCGGCCCCAGACGCGCGATGTTGCGCGTGTGCAACTCGAGCACGGGGCCGTTCCAGAGGACGCCCTCGACCCGGTCGCCGCGCAGGATGAGCCACGGTGTCCCCGCCGTGCGGGCTCCGAGCGGGCGTACCGACCAGCGGCCCGAGACGCGCAGGTGCGAGCGCAGCACCACTCCTCCGTCGAAGCGGAAGACGAGGTTCTTCCCGACCGCGACCACCGACTCGAGGATCCGGCCGTCGATGCGCTGCGCGACGCGCGTGGCCTGCGCCCGCGGGTGCGGCGAGACGGCTGCGATCCGCTGGCCCACAAGCGGCTGCAGCCTGCGCGCGGCCCGATGGAGCGAATCTCCCTCCGGCATCGCCCGAACGTAACGAAACGGGCAGACTCGCAGCATGAGCCGCCGCCGCAGCGCACTCGCGGGATCCGCCGCCGCTCTCGTCTGGGCCGCGCTCGAGCCGATCGACATGCGACTCTTTCGCACGGACTACTCCGACGTCGCGATGCTGGGAAAGCTCGTCACCCGGCGGCGCGCATGGCCGCTCGCCGGGCTCGCGGTGCACACCGCGAACGGCGCAGCGTTCGGCGTGCTCTTCGACGAGGTGCGCCGGCGAAGCGGCGCCCGGCCGCAGCCGCTGGCGCTTTGCCTGGCACTCGCCGAGAACTTCGCGCTGTTTCCGTTCGGCGTCGCGCTCGACGCGTGGCATCCGGCGCACGGCGAGCCGGGCGTTGCGTCGATGGTCAACGCGCGCGGTCTGGCGCAGGCAACGGTGCGCCACGCGCTCTTCGGGCTCGCGCTCGGGAGATGGGCTCGTTGATCGGGCTCGCAGCTCCGATCGTCCTCGCCCCACTCGCCGGCGGGCCGTCGACGCCGGAGCTCGCGGCGGCGGTCTCGAACGCCGGCGGGCTCGGGTTCGTCGCCGCCGGCTACCTCTCGGTCGATGCGCTGCGCGAGCGGGTCGAGCAGACGCGTGCGCTCACCCCATCACCGATCGGCGTCAATCTCTTCGTGCTGCGCGAGGAGCGCGTCGACCCCACAGCCGTCGCCGCCTACGCGCGCGAGCTCGAACCAGAGGCGCTCGCGCATGGCGTGCGGCTCGGACAGCCCAGGTTCGACGACGACGCGCTCGACGCGAAGCTCGAGCTGCTGCTGGGGCTGAACATCGACGTCGTCTCGACGACCTTCGGCTGCTTGACAGCCGAGGCGGTCGAGGGCCTGCACGCGAGCGGCGCCGAGGTATGGGCAACGGTCACGTCTCCCGGCGAGGCACGGGCCGCGAGTGACGTCGGCGTCGACGCGCTCGTCGTCCAGGGCTCCGAGGCGGGCGGGCACAGCGGGACGTGGGCGGCTGCGGGCGAGGCGACACCGCTCCTTGACCTGCTCGGTGCAATCGACGCCCGCCTCGCGCTGGTCGCCGCGGGCGGGATCGCGGATCGAGCCGGGGTGGCCGCTGCGCTGGCGGCAGGCGCGCAGGCGGTGCAGGTGGGAACCGCGTTCCTGCTCAGCCCCGAGGCCGGCACCAGCGCCCCACATCGTGCCGCGCTGTGCCGCGAAGGGACAACAGCGTTTACGAGAGCGTTCACGGGGCGGCCGGCGCGCGGCATCGTCAACCGCTTCATGCGCGAGCACCCCGACGCCCCCATCGCCTACCCGCACGTCCACTACGTGACCGCGCCTCTCCGCGCGGCGGCCCGCGAGCGCGGCGACGCGGAGAGCATCAACCTCTGGGCGGGCACGAACTTCATGCGAGCCCAGGAGCTGCCGGCGGCCGAGATCGTCGAGCTTCTACGCCCGTAGGACAGCGCGGCGCGGCCCGGCCAGGAAGCCGGCCTCGACGAGCAGGGCCATCGCATCCGTGTCGACGACCGGCTCGCCGTCGAAGCGCTCGACCGCGAGACGCTTCGCGCCACCCAGCTTCACATGGCGGACGAGTGCGGCCAGAGCGGGCCGCAGCCACTCGTCTTCCGGATCGCGCAGCGGCACGAGCGAACGGCCGCCGCGTTCGACGTACAGCACCGGCTCGCCGCCGAGCGAGACGACGAAGGCGCCGGCGACGCGCGCGGCCCGCGCACCTGCACGCTTCGGCCACGGCAGCGCAGCACCGTACGGCTGTGCCGGGTCGGCGGCCGCCAGCACGAGTGGGTCGGCGTCGTCGCCCCGGTCGCGCAGCTCCCGCAACCGCTCGACCGCGCCGCCGAGCGCGAACTGCGCACCGCCGAGCCCTTCGACGAAGTAGCCGCGCCGGCACAGACCCAGTGTCTCCAGCGCGCGCAGCTCGGCGTAGACCGCGCCGTAGCCGCCGGGAATCCCCTCGGCGCGCACGGCGTCGCGCGTGACGATCCCCTGGCGCTCGAGCAGCAGCTCGGCCAGCGCGCGCCGGTCGGGCGCCCCACCGAACAGGCGCTCCGTCCGCGACCAGCGCCCGGCGGTCGCCGTCGACGTCTGAACCCGGCGGCGCGAGAAGCGGCGCGGCCGCCGCTCGGCCTTCGGCTTGCCGAAGCGCCGGGAGGCTCGCAGCGGCGTCCAGGCGTCGTTGGTCACCTCGCCGGCCCAGACCAGATCCCAGAGCGCCGGCAGGACGGTGCCTTCCTCGAGCGCGGTTTCCTCGAGCAGGTCGGCCCAGTGCAGCGCACCGCGCTCGAGCGCCGCCCGGATCGCATCGTGCTCGGCGCCCTCGGGCATCGGCGCGCCGGCAACCTGGCCGAGCGCCGCCGCATCCTCGCGGAAATACAGCGCGACACGATCGTTCCCGGCGCCGACCCAGACGACCTCGCCACTCGCCGTGAGCGCATCGAGCTGCTCCGGGCGGTAGCCGGGAACGCGCCGCGGCAGCACCTCCGACTCCCACAGCGAGACCGGCAGCGGCAGGGCCTGCAGGGGCACCAGCGCCTCGCGCAGGGACGCCCGCCGCCCCACCCCGTGCCAGCCTGGCAAGAAGCGGGCGAGCGCCTCCGGCTCGACCGCCTCGACCTCGCGCCGAAGCGCCGCAAGCGACGCCCGGCGCAGGCGGCGCAGCACGTCGGGATCGCACCACTCGCGCTCGCTGCCGCCGGGCCGCAGCTCGCCGCGTACGAGCAGCTCGTCGCGCTCGAGTGCGACGAGCACCGAGCCCACTTCGCGGCCGAACCGCTTGTCGGCCTGCTCGGTCGTGAACGGGCCCCTGCCCTTGGCGTAGCGGAGCACGAGCTGCCGCAGCGACTCGGGGCCGCCTTCGAGGAAGACATCGGGAAGCCCCGAAGGCGGCATCACGCCGAGCGCGTCGCGGTAGCGCCCCGCGTCCTCGGCGGCGATCAGCCGCTCTTCGCCGGCGATCCGCACCAGCGCGGCGCGGCGTTCACCGATTAGCGGCGCGGCGAGCGCCGCGTCGTACTCGTCGGGGCGCAGGTCGCCGCGCAGCCGAAGCTTGTCGTGCAGCTGGTCGGCCGACGTCGGGTCGCCGCGCAACTGACGCTCCACCTCGTCGACCGCGTCCGCGTCGAGGAGGTCGCGAAGCTCTTCTTGCCCCAGCAGCTCACGCAGCAGGTCCCGATCGAGCGACAACGCCTGCGCGCGGCGCTCCGCGGGCGGGGTGTCGTCCTCGTACATGTAGGTGGCGATGTAGTCGAAGAGCAGCGAGGCGGAGTACGGCGACGCACTCTGCGTCTCGATCTCCACGAGGTCGAGGTCGCGCGTCTTCAAGCCCTGCAGAACGCCGCGCAGTGCCGGCAGGTCGAACACGTCCTGCAGGCACTCGCGATACGTCTCGAGGATCACGGGGAAGCTGCCGTACTTGCGCGCGACCTGTAGCAGCGACTGCGCCTTCAGCCGCTGCTGCCAGAGCGGCGTGCGCTCGCCCGGCCGGCGGCGCGGGATCAGCAGCGACCGGCCGGCATTCTCGCGGAACCGCGCGCCGAAGAGCGCCGTGTCTCCAACTTCGGCGACGACGAGGTCTTCGACCTCGCCCGGGTCGATCTGCAGCTCCTCGACCGGCGGCGGGGCGTCGGCTTCGGGGAAGTGCAGCGCGATCCCGTCGTCCGACCAGATCGACTGTGCCTCGATGCCCAGCGAAGCACGGAGGCGCGCGGCGATCGCCATCGCCCACGGCGCATGCACCCGGCTTCCGAACGGCGTCAGGATGCAGACGCGCCAGTCGCCGATCTCGTCGCGGAAGCGCTCGACCACGATCGTGCGGTCGGACGGGACGGCTCCGGTCGCGTCCTGCTGCTCGCGCAGGAAGGTGAGCAGGTTGCGGGCGGCGCGTGCGTCGAGGTGGAACTCGTCACGCAGGCGCGCATCCGCCTTGTCGTCCGCCAGCGCACTCAGCTCGCGTGACGCGGCGCCGATCTTCTGGCCGAGCTCGAACGGCCGGCCGACGCCCTCGCCTTTCCAGAACGGCACGGCGCCGGGCACACCTGGCGCCGGCGAGACGATCACCTGGTCGCGCGTGATCTCCTCGATCCGCCAGCGTCGAAGCTCCCAGCAGGAAGGTTTGCCCCGCGCGCGCCTCGTACACCATCTCCTCGTCGAGCTCGCCGACCCGCCCGCCGCCGCCGGCGAGGAAGACGCCGAACAGCCCGCGGTCGGGGATGGTGCCGGCATTGGTGACGGCGAGCCGCCGCGCCCCGTCGCGGGCGCGGATCACACCGCCGGTGCGGTCCCAGACGATGCGCGGCCGGAGCTCGGCGAACTCGTCGGATGGGTACCGGCCGGCAAGCATGTCGAGCACGTTCTCGAGCTGCGGGCGCGACAGGTCGCGGAACGGGTAGGCGCGTTTGACGAGCGCGTGCAGGTCGTCGACCGAGATCTCCTCGTCGGACGAGATCGCGACGATCTGCTGCGCGAGCACGTCGAGGGGATTGCGCGGGATCTTCGTCTCCTCGATGTCGCCGTCACGCATCGCCCGGGCGACCACCGCCGACTCGAGCAGGTCGGCGCGGAACTTCGGAAAGATGCGCCCCTTCGAGACGGCGCCCAGCTCGTGGCCCGCGCGCCCGATGCGCTGCAGGCCGCGCGCCACCGACTTCGGCGACTCCACCTGGATCACCAGGTCGACCGCGCCCATGTCGATGCCCAGCTCGAGACTCGACGTGGCAACGAGGCACGGGATCCGCCCCGCCTTCAGATCCTCCTCGACGAGCAGCCGCTGCTCGCGGGCGAGCGAGCCGTGATGGGCGCGCGCCACATCCTCCTCGACGGCGTTATCGGCAACGGCTTCGCCGTTGGCCAGCTCATTCAGGCGCAGCGCGAGCCGCTCTGCCAGCCGCCGGTTGTTGACGAAGACGATCGTCGAGCGGTGCTCGCGGACGAGCCGGAGGATCTCGGGGTAGATCGACGGCCAGATCGAAGTGGAGCTGCGCTCGGTGCCGATGTCCATCTCCTGGCCGTCGGCCGGTACTGGATGCGAGAGCGATGCGGTCGACCCGAGCTCGCGCATGTCCTCGACGGGGACAACGACCTCCAGGTCGAGCTCCTTACGGGTGCCGGCGTCGACGAGCGCGATCTCGCGTCCGCCCGAGACGAACCGCCCGATCTCCTCCAGCGGTCGCTGGGTCGCCGAGAGGCCGATCCGCTGCGGCGGCGACGCGCAGAGCGCCTCGAGCCGCTCGACGCTGATCGCCAGATGCGCGCCCCGCTTCGTGCCCGCGACCGCGTGCACCTCGTCGAGGATCAGCGTCTCGACCGAGCGGAGCATCTCCCGCGCCTGCGAGGTGAGCATCAGGTAGAGCGACTCGGGGGTCGTGATCAGGATGTCGGGCGGCTCCTTCAGCAGCGCGCGACGCTCCTTCTGCGGCGTGTCGCCGGTGCGCACCGCAACCCTCAAGCTCGACTCGAGCCCTGCGAGCGGCCCGCGCAGGTTGCGCTCGATGTCGTAGTTGAGCGCCTTGAGCGGCGAGACGTACAGCACTCGCAGGCCCGACCCGGGAGTCGACGTGAGCCGGTCGATCGCGAAGAGGAATGCGGTGAGCGTCTTGCCCGACCCGGTCGGTGCCTGAATCAGGACGTGCCCACCCGCTGCGATCGCCGGCCAGCCCTGCTCCTGCGCCGGGGTCGGCGCCTCGAATGCCCGCCCGAACCAGGCTCGCGTTGCAGGCGAAAAGAGCGCGAGCGGGTCCATCCGCCCAGGGTACTGCGGACCTACTTGGTGAGGTAGTACGCCGTAAAGGCGAAGATCAGGAGCACGGCGACGACCACCCAGACGGTGGCGGCGATGCCGCCGAGGACGAGCGCCGGCGTACGCGCGGTCGCCCCTTCCGCCGCCTCGTGCTCGAGGCTCTTCACCTCTTCGACGACCTCGTGGATGAGTTCCTTCGGACTCTCGTGCATGCCGTGGAAGTACCCGCCGCAGCAGATCCAACACCTGACCGGGGAGTAGGATTTCGCCCGTGCCGAAGGTCCTGTATTTCACCGACGAGCCGGCCGCCTGCGAGCTGATCGCAACCGATCCGTTTGCATTGCTCGTCGGCTTTGCGATCGACCAGCAGGTGACCGTGCAGAAGGCGTTTGCAGGCCCGCTCGAGCTGAAGCGACGTGCCGGAACGCTCGACCCGAAACGGCTCGCCTCGCTCGATCTCACCGCGTTCTTCACGGAGAAGCCGGCGATCCACCGCTTCCCCGGCGCGATGGCCCAGCGGGTGCGTGACCTCGCCCGGGTCGTCGTCGAGGACTACGGCGGCGACGCGTCTCGCGTCTGGTCGGAGGCGGCGGACGCAGCCGACCTGAAGCGGCGGATCGGCGGGCTGCCGGGCTTCGGCGAGATGAAGATCAAGTCGCTCAGCGCGGTGCTCGCAAACCGCTTCGGTGTCGAGGTCGCACGCGAG
This sequence comes from uncultured Actinomycetes bacterium, assembly GCA_963785895.1. Classification (GTDB taxonomy): domain Bacteria; phylum Actinomycetota; class Thermoleophilia; order Gaiellales; family Gaiellaceae; genus PALSA-600. The sequence goes on from CAWAXB010000018.1 coordinate 27,853, forward strand.
CTCGCACCGCATCACGAGACGCTCGGAGACGTCGACTCGCCCGAGGCGCTCCAGCGCTACCAGTCCGCTAAGCGCGCGCGCAAGGCGGAGCTGCGCAAGCAGATCCCAGGTGTCTGAGACCGCGCTGACGGGTTGACCCAGTCGATCGCGAGCGTCACCGGCGCAGCTCCTTGAGCGCCGGGCCGAGCGGCTGCTTGGCGTGCAGCACCGGCTCGAACAGGTCGCCGTGCTTCCCGACCCGCTCGAGCGCGACCGCCATCGGGAAGTCGCGCGGCCTGATCTCCTCGGTCAGCTCGTCCCAGCGAAGCGGCGTCGAAACCGGCGCTCCGGGCTTCGGCCGCACCGAGTAGACGGAGGCGATCGTCTTGCCGTGCCCGTTCTGGCGGTGGTCGACGAGCACTCCGGCGCGCTTGCGCTTCAGCCACTCGGTCGTCACCTCGCCAGGATGCTGGGCCTCGAGCCGGCGCGAGATCAGCTCGGCGAACTCGTACGTCTCCTCGTAGGTCGACCGCCGAGCGATCGGCAGGAGGACGTGGATGCCGTCTGCGCCACTCGTCTTCACGAACGACTCGAGCTCGAGCTCGGCGAGCGCGCTGCGGACGTAGTGAGCTACGCGGACGCAGAGCGCGAACGCACCGTCTTCCTCCGGCGGGTCGAGGTCGAACACGACCCAGTCAGGGCGCTCCGGCCTGTCGACGCGCGAGTACCAGGCGTTCATGTCGATGCAGTGCATCTGCACCATCCAGAGGAGCGCGTCGCGCGCATTGACGAGCGGGAAATCGACGAGCCGCGATTCGCCTTTGCCGCCGCGCGGCCAGGTGCGGAACTGCCGGGTGGGGAGCCAGGCCGGGATCCCCTTCGGCGCCTGCTTCTGGAAGAACGACCCTCCGGGAAGTCCTTCGCGCCAGCGCTTCATCGTGAACGGCCGGTCCCGCAGGTGCGGAACGATCGCATCGGCGATCTTGTCGTAGTACTCGAACAGGTCGCCCTTCGTGATCCCGTCGTCCGGGAAGAGCACGCGGTCTGCGGAGGAGAGCTTTACGTCGTGAGTCACGCGCGCACCGCCCACATGATGTTCGCGCGGTTCGGAATCGCAAACGGCCCATCGCCGATCAGCTCGCCGAGTCGCCGCATGATCGTTTCGCGTTCCGCCTTCGCCCGGCTTGCGACCCAGCTGACCGAACGAGCGTTGTCGAGGACACCCGCGCGGTCGAGCAGATGGTCGTGCGGCACGGCGCACTCGCGTACCTCGCCAAAGGGCCCGCGCGCGATCACGTCCTGCCAGGGCGGTGCGGCGTCGAAGGCGCCGCGGCGGAGCTCCTCGAGATACGCGAGGTACTGCTCGGGAAGAGGCGAAGGACGGTCGCCGTCCGGCTCGTTCCAGATCAGGCCCAGCATGCCGCCGGGCCGCAGCACGCGTGCGATCTCGGCGATCGCCGCGTCGTTTGCGAACCAGTGGAACGCCTGGCCGGCGAAGACGCCGTCGACGGAGCCGTCCGCGAGCGGGATGGCCTCGGCGCTTCCCGCCCGGCTTTCTGCGTCGGGCACGACGCGCTCGAGGATCGCCCGCATCCCGTCGAGTGGTTCGACTGCGATCACACGGCGGTACCGCTGTGTCAGCAGGCGTGTCAACTTTCCCGTGCCGGCGCCCAGGTCCAGCACCTCCGCGTCCCCGGTCAGCGGCAAGCCGTCGAGCACGGCCGGCGGATACTCGGGTCGGGCGCGCTCGTATTCCTCCGCAGCGCGATCGAAGCTGCGAGCACGCTCAACCAACGCCTGCGAGCAGGAACGCCCGTTTCTCCTTGAGCATCTCGCGCGCGATCACGAGCCGCTGGATCTGGTTCGTCCCTTCGTAGATCTGGGTGATCTTGGCGTCGCGCATCATCCGCTCGACCGGATACTCCTGGATGTAGCCGTAGCCTCCGAGCACCTGCACCGCGTCGGTCGTCACCTCCATCGCGACGTCCGTGCAGTAGAGCTTCGCCATCGCCGACAGCTTCGTCAGCTCCGGGCCCGTGTCGCCCTCGTCGATCATCCGGCCGACCTTGTAGAGCAGACCTCTGGCCGCCTCGCACTTCGTCTCCATGTCGGCGAGCATCCCGGCGATCAGCTGGTGCTGGCCGATCGGCTTGCCCATCGTCTCCCGCGACTTCGCATAGTCGACCGCATAGTCCGTCGCGCCCTGCGCCAAACCGAGCCCCTGCGCGCCGATTCCCGGCCGCGAGCGATCGAGGATCCGCATCGCGAGCTTGAACCCCCCACCCTCCGAGCCGAGCAGGTTCGCGGCCGGGATCCGGCAGTCGTTGAAGAACAACTCGCCCGTCGTCGAGCCCTTGATTCCCATCTTCGGCTCGATCCGCCCCACCTCGAACCCCGGCGCATCCGCCTCGACGATGAACGCCGAGATCCCGCTGTGACCGGCCAGCGGATCGGTCTTCGCGAACACCACATACACCGATGCGACCCCGGCGTTCGTGATGAAACGCTTCCCGCCGCTCAACACATACTCGTCACCCTCCAAGCGTGCCGTCGTGAGCATCGCCGCGCTGTCCGAGCCCGACCCCGGCTCCGTCAACGCGTACGCAGCAAGCCACTCCCCCGACGCAAGCCGCGGCAGAAAGCGCTGCTTCTGCTCCTCCGTCCCCGCCAGCTTGATTCCCAGCGACCCAAGCTCCTGCACCGCGACGATCACACCGCTCGTCGCACAGACTTTCGACAGCTCCTCGATCGTGACGAACGCAAGCAACGCGCTCTCACCGATCCCGCCGTAGGCCTCGTCGTACAGCACGCCGAACAGGTCGTTCTCACGGAACACCTCGACGATGTCCCACGGAAATTCACCCGACTTGTCGATCTCGGCTGCCCGCGGCGCCACCCGCTCACGCGCGATCGTCCGCACCAGCTCGCGGACCTCGCGCTGCTCATCGCTCAACGGGTCGAGGGCGCTCACGTGCGCTCCAGTCTAATCCGGGTCATGCCGATCCTCCAGCATCGTCATCCCGGCTCGGCATCCCCACCCTCGTCAGCGCTAGTCGTCCACGTCCCAGGGACTGAGGCGGCCGTTTCCGGGCAGGCAGCAGTCCGGTGCGCACACGTCGTGGCTCGGCCCGAGCCGGCCGAGGGCACGACGCTCGGCGCCGGGTGTCATCCGCTCCTCGATCAGCTCGCGGAGGCCGGCGACGAACGCCGGATGGGTGCCGGCCGTCCCGGCGCGCGCGAAGGCGAGCCCGAGCTCGGCCGCCTTTTCCTTCGCCTCGACGTCGAGGTCGAAGAGCACCTCGAGGTGGTCGGAGATGAACCCGATCGGCGCGACGACGACCGAGCCGACGCCGCGCGCGGCGACCGACTGCAGGTGCTCGGAGATGTCCGGCCCGAGCCACGGCACCTGCGGTGATCCGCTGCGACTCTGGTAGACGACTTCCCAGTCGTCGACCCCGACGGCCTCGGCCACAAGCCTCGCCGTCTCCCGTAGCTGCGCCTCGTACGCGCAGCTCTTCGCCATCGCGACCGGGATCGAATGCGCGGTGAACGCGATGTGCCCGGCGCCGCCGATCGAAGCAAGCGCTTCCCGCACACGATCGACGTTCGCCCCCACGAACCCGGGATGGTTGAAGAACATCCGCAGCCTCGGGATCTCGGGGGCGTCGTCGCCCACCGCCTGCTGTGCCCGGAACAGGTCCTCGCGGTACTGGCGGCAGCCGGAGTAGGAGCTGTACGCCGACGTGAAGACGGCGAGCGCGCGACGGATGCCGTCGTCGCGCATCTGCCGGACCGTGTCGGTGAGCAGTGGATGCCAGTTGCGGTTGCCGAAGTAGATCGGCAGATCGACTCCGTGCTCCAGCAGTTCGAGCTCGAGCGCGGCGATCAGGGCGCGGTTCTGGGCGTTGATCGGGCTGACACCGCCGAAGAGCTCGTAGTGGCGTGCGACCTCGAGCAGGCGCTCTCGCGGGACCCCGCGACCACGGGTGACGTTCTCGAGGAACGGCATGACGTCGTCCATCCCTTCAGGACCGCCGAACGAGACGAGGACGATCGCCTCGAACTCGTGCTCGGGCAGTCGCGCGACGGCGCGGTCGGCCGGCTGCTTGCGCTCTTCGACCGGCGTCGCCATCGGTCTCAATGGTGCCCGAAGGGGCCAGGCGCGTAGATTCCCTCCGACGATGATCCTGGCGAACGGCCTCATCCGCACACTCGACCCGCAGGTGCCGACACAACGTGCGCTGGCGATCGCGGGCGAGTGGGTTGCGGGCGGCGTCGGCGTGCACGAGACGGCGCTCGCCTCGCCCGAGACGATCGACCTGGGCGGGCGGGTCATCGTCCCCGGCTTCACCGACTCGCATGTGCACTTCCCCTCGTGGGCGCTCGCACAGAACGAGGTGTCGCTCGACGGCTGCACCTCGCTCGACGAGGCGCTCGAGCGCATCCGCTCGGCGCCACCCGCGCGCGCAGGCGGCTGGCTGCGCGGCTACGGCTGGCGCAGCGCCGACTGGCAGCCGCAGCGCGAGCCGACGAGGCACGATCTGGACGAAATCGCCGGCGACACGCCCGCCGCATTTATCGCCAAGGACTACCACTCGCTCTGGCTGAACACGGCGGCGCTCTCGCGGGCGAACGGCGACCTCGAGGTTGCCGGCGGAGTCGTCGAGCGCGACGAGCACGGCGAGCCGACCGGCGTACTGCGCGAAGAGGCGGCATGGCGGTTCAAGGCGCGTTACATGGTGCTGCCCGACGAGCAGTACCTCGAGGCGATGCGCGCCGGCGTGAAGCTCGCCAACACGCGCGGGGTGACCGCCGTGCACGACAAGGACGGCTGGCTCGGCGCGCTCCGCCTCTGGCAGCAGCTCGAGGAGCGAGGGCACCTCTCCCTGCGGGTGTGGCAGTCGATCCCCCATGAGGCGCTCGACGCGGCGGTCGCCGTCGGGCTCCGCTCGGGCTTCGGCAGCCAGCTCGTCAAGCTCGGCTACCTCAAAGTCTTCATGGACGGCACGCTCGGCTCCCAGACGGCGTGGTTGCTGGACGGAAGCGGCGTCCAGATCACGAGCGGCGCCGAACTGGCCGAGATCGTGCGGCGTGGCGCCGAAGCGGGCTTCCCCGTTGCGGTGCACGCGATCGGCGACCGTGCGAACCGCGAAGCGCTCGACGCGTTCGAGCAGACTCGCGAGCTCTGGCAGCCAAGAGGCCTGCGGCACCGCATCGAGCACACGCAGCTGCTCTCGCCCGAAGACCTCCCCCGCTTCGCCGAGCTCGGCATCACCTGCTCGGTGCAGTTCTCGCACGCGCCCTCAGACCGCGACGCGGCCGACCGATTCTGGGCCGGCAAGACCGACGGCGCCTATGCGTACCGCTCGCTGGTCGAATCGGGCGCGGTCGTCTGCAACGGCAGCGACGCGCCGATCGAGGAGCTCGATCCGCTCGCAGGCATCCGGGCCGGGGTTCGCCGCACGATCGACGAACGAGCAGCCTGGCATCCCGAGCAGGCGCTCACCGTCGACCAGGCGTTCCACGCAACGTGCGTCGCACCCGCGTGGCTCGCACGCGACGAGCGCAAGCGCGGCACGCTGATCCCCGGGCACTGCGCCGATCTGGTGGTGCTCGACCGCGACCCCTGGGACGACCTCGACGCGCAGGTCGTGGCAACGATGGTCGCCGGCCGGTGGGTGCACAACCCGCCGCCCTGGTAAGCCTCCTCGTTTCCTGACCGGCAATGCTTGACAGGCCTCCCGCCGGGCGGAGCCCGGCTCCGGCGCGGGCGTGTATGGCTTCGAGCACAGCTCGAAAGAGCAAAGACCTTTCGAGTGTTTTACGCGGGCCGAACTCTCCGCAGAGGCGACGCGGTGATCGTGAGGTGTCCACTTCGCGATCGTCCAGGAGGTACCGAGATGAAGCACCGCCTCTTTGCCGTCGTCGGGCTCGCCGCACTCGCGTGCGTGCTCGCGTCGGCCGCCACCGCAAACAGCAACCATCGTCAGCTCTTCCAGTTTCGCGGCGAGCTGCTGAGCGCAAACACGAGCGCCGTTCAGCTCCAGGTCGAAGGCGGAAACCACGCCGCACTCAAGGCACTGCTCGGTCAGAGCCAGAACCAGTCGTTCGCCGCCGGCCCTGCGACGGAGTTCCTCGTCTGGCGCGCCGGCGTGCCGCACGTCGCGACCGCCTCAGACCTCAGAGCCGGCGACTGGGTGACGGTCAACGTCCGCGCGAAGCGCGGCTCTTCCCTCGCCGAGGTCGAGGCCACGGCCGCCGGCGCCATCTCCGACCGGTCAAGGAAGCCGACGCCGTCACAGCCGCTCCACCTCTACGTCGGAACGGTCGCGGGCGCGCAGGCAGGCGGACACATCGCGCTGCACGTGACCGCGGGCAACCGGCTCGCACTGCGCAGCCTGATCGGCCAGCCGGCCGACCAGACGTTCAGCTACGACGAGCAGACGATCTTCCTGCTCTGGCAGGGCAAGGTGCCGACGGTGATCGACGCCTCACAGCTGAAGGCCGGCGACCGGATCACCATTCGCATCCGGGCCCCGCGCAAAGCATCGCTCAGCGCCGTCGAGGGAACGCCAGCGAACCACGTCGGCGACCACGAGCCGGGCAACCCACTCAACCAGACCTAGCCGATCAACGAATGCCGAAGCGCCGCCGCGGCCGGGCACGTCCCGGTCGCGGCGGCACGGCACCGCCGTCGACGATCGCCCGCGGCACCTCGACAGTCAGCCACCGCGCGAGCTCGTCGTCACCCAGCGCCTGGGCGGCGCCCGACATGCCGACTTCACGGATCTGCGGCGCATGGGCGTCGCTGGCGATCAGATGCGCGAGCCCGCGTTCGAGCAAGATCAGCGAGCACTGCTTCGAGCGCCTGCCCTGGCGGCCGTCGACGGAGGCCGCCGTCAGCTGGACGAGCGCCCCCGCGGTGACGAGCGGCTCGATCAGCTCGGGACGCGCCTGCACCTCGGCGTTTCGCTCGGGATGCGCGAGCACGGGCGTGATCCCGCCGGCGCGCAGCCGGAACAGCCGCTCGCCCAGGTCGAGCGGCCAACCGACGTAGGGCGTCTCGACGAGCAGGTAGGTCGGGTTCCCGCCCAGCCCGAAGCGCGCGAGCTCCTCGCCCGGGCGGTCGAGCTCCGCAAGGTCGAGCTCGCCGCCGGGCAGGACCCTGATCAGGTCGCCGGCTGCAGCCTGCAGCTCGGCAAGCGCCGCCTCCATCGACTCGGCGGTCGTTCCGTGGTCGTGCCGGACGTGCGGCGTGCCCGCGATCGCCACGATCCCGTCGGCCGCCGCGGCACGGCAGATCGTGAGCGCCTCCTCCAGGTCGGCCGCGCCGTCGTCCAGGCCCGGCAAGACGTGAGAATGGAGGTCGATCAAAGGTTGGCGAACGCGAGGAACAGCTCGCGCGCCGCCGCGATCCCAAGCGGCACGTAGGCGGCCACCAGGCGCTCGTTCGGCGAGTGGATCTGCGAGTCGGGCAGTCCGAAGCCGGTGATCACCGTCGGGATGCCGTTGTCGGCGAGCGCCGGCACGATCGGCAGCGTGCCGCCGGTGCGGATCAGTGCCGGGCGGCGGCCGAGTACCTTCTCGAACGCATCGAGCCCGAGCTGCACGGCCCTGGCGCCGGGAGGCACGAGACCCGGCGGCGACGACGACCACAGCTCCACCTCGAGGTCCGCGCCGGCAGGTGCGGCCTCGCGCAGCAGGCGCTCGACCTCGGGGGCGATCTCGTCGACCCGCTGGCCCGGCGCGAGCCGGATCGAGACGTTGGCGACGGCCTCGACCGGCAACACGGTCTTCTGCAGCAGCGGCGAGCCGGTGGCGATGCCGTTCACGTCGAGCGAGGGCTCCGCGAACGTGCGCAGGTAGAAATCCTCGGCGGCGCGCGGATCCTTCGCCCGCGCGCCCTGGTCGCCGAGCTCGCCGGTGCCGGCCGGCAGCTGCGCCCAGTCCGCGAGCTCCTCGGCGGTCGGTGCGACGATCCCCTTGCGGAGCGGCTCGGCGAGCGTGCCGTCGTGTGAGATCAGCGCGTCGAGCGTCTTGATCAACGCGTGGGCCGCGTTCAGCGCGGCACCGCCGTACATCCCGGAGTGCAGGTCGCGCTCACCGGTGCGCAGCGTGACGTGGAAGTACGCCATGCCGCGCGTCGCGAGGTTGAACGCCGGCACGTCGCGCCTGATCATGCCGCTGTCGAAGATCACCGCCGCGTCGGCGCCACGCTCGTCGGCCTCGAGGAACTCGACGATCGAGTGACCGCCCGTCTCCTCCTCGCCGTCGCAGCAGAAGCGCACGTTGACGGGCAGCGTGCCCGCCGCGGCAAGCTCGCGTGCCGCGGCGATCAGCATGTAGAGCTGCCCTTTGTCGTCGACGGTGCCGCGGCCATAGAGGTAGTCGCCGCGGATCTCCGGCTCGAACGGATCCGACTCCCACAGCTCGAGCGGATCGGGCGGCTGCACGTCGAAATGTCCGTAACAGAGGACGGTCGGAGCGCCAGCGCCGGTCGAGGCGCGGAGCTCGCCAATCGCGAGCGGCTGACCGTGCCAGTCGACGAGCTCACACTCGCCGCCGGCGGCGCGGATCAGGTCACAGACCCATGTGGCGGCCCGCTTGACGTCGCCGGCGTGTGCCGGGTCGGCGCTGATCGAGGGGATGCGCAGGAACTCCGCCAGCTCGTCGAACCAGGGCTCAGCCATGAGCGCGAGCGTACCGGACGCGCCAACCTGGTTTCACGCTCCGCGCGAGAACCAGGTTGCGGTCATTTCGGGTCTGGGCCGTTCTCGTAGCCCACAAGCGGCGGCAGCCGAAGCCGGGCTCCGCCCGGCGGGAGGCCCCCGCAGCACTGCCGGTCAGGAGACAGGGGAAGGGAGGGCCTTGGGAGGGAAACCGCAGGTTTCCCTCCCAACGAGCTATGCGACGTCGCGGAGCTTCTGGCTCTCGGCGAGCGCGCGCAGCTTCTTCAGGCCCTGGTTCTCGATCTGTCTGATCCGCTCGCGCGTCACCTGGAACGCGCGGCCGACCTCGTCCAGCGTGCAAGGCTGCTCGCCGTTCAGCCCGTAGCGCAGCTCGAGCACGCGCCGTTCGCGCTGAGTGAGCGAGCTCAGGCACTTGGTCAGCGCCTCGGCGCGAAAGGCGGTGTCGGCGGCCTCGTCGGGGAGCGGCGTGTGCTCGTCCTCGAGGAACTGTCCGAACTCCGACTCTTCCTCGTCGCCGACCGGCTTCTCGAGCGAGATCGGCGCCTGCGACGTCCGCCGGATCGCCTCCACCTCGTCGAGCGTCATGTCGAGGTCGAGCGCGATCTCCTCATTCGAGGGCTCGCGGCCCCGTTCGGCGCGCAACTTGCGCTCGGTACGCATGATCTTGTTCAGCTTCTCGACGACGTGCACCGGCATACGGATCGTGCGCGCCTTGTCGGCAAGCGCCCGGGCGACGGCCTGGCGGATCCACCAGGTCGCGTACGTCGAAAACTTGTACCCCTTGCGCCAGTCGAACTTCTCGGCAGCGCGCACCAGCCCGATCGTCCCCTCCTGGATCAAGTCGAGAAACGGCAGCCCCTGGTTGCGATAGCGCTTCGCGATCGAGACGACGAGGCGAAGGTTCCGCTCGACCATCTCCTGCTTCGCGCCATGGTCGCCGCGCTCGATGCGCTTCGCGAGCTCGACCTCCTGCGCAGCGGTGAGCAGGCTGAGCCGGCCGACGTCCTTCAGGAAGAGCTGCAGCGAGTCGGCGGTGAACTCGACGACGCCGGGATCCTCGATCTCCTCAGGCCGCTCCTCGAGCGTCGAGTAGAAGTCGGCGCGCGCATCCGCCTGAGCTTCAGGCTCGTCGAGCGGTGTCGCCTCCTCCTCTTCGTCAACGAAGGCCGGCGGAGGGTCGTCATCGAGCAGCGAGTCGGAAATCGACTCCGAAACCAACGCTTCCGAAACAGGTGCCTGCTGCTTCCTGCTGCTCATCGGTTTCCCCTCGACGCCGTGGACCGGATGCGGAACTGTCGCACCGACACCGGATGTGCGCCATGGGCCGAGCGGCTCATTTTGGGGTGCCGCCAGACCCACCAGTTTCAAGGCCCTTCAGGAACACCGTAGCCTGTTTCCCGAGCGGCGTTTTCGGCCCGAGCCTGCGGGCCTGGTCGAACTCGATCACGGCCTGCTTCCGCTGGCCCGTCCAGGCGAGCAGCAGGCCGAGGTGGTAGCGCACCGACTGGCTCTGCGGGAAGCGCTTCGTCAGGGGCCCGAGCCGTGAGAACGACGCTGAGAGGTCGTCCTCGTCGAACCGGCCGAGGGCCGCGGCTACCTGTGCCTCGTCGTCGGTCGGATTCAGCCGCGCAGCTCGGGCGTAGACGCGCTCCGCCGAGCGCTGATGCCCCTGCCGCTGGAGCAGCAGCCCCTGCTCGAGGAGCGGCGTCGCGTGCAGCGGCTGGAAGAGCGGATAGAGCCCGTCAACGGGTTGGTAGAACTGCGGATGCAGGATCTCGTCGGCCCGCATCTCGTAATAGGTGTCACGCCCCGTCGTCTTCGCGGCGCGAAACGCCTGGCTCGCCTCGTTGAGGTAGCCGCCGCAGAAGAGCGCGATCCCGTAGTTGAACTGGACGACCGGATCCATCGGAGCGAGCCGCTCCACCGGCTCGAGCGCGCGCGCGGCCGCCACCGCCGGCAGCGCCAGCGCCTTCCGTACCGCTGCGACCTGCTTCGACGGCACCCCGGGGACGATCAGGGGCTTCGCCTGGCGGCACTGCGCCTTCGGCTGTGGCGGATCCTGCCTCGTCGCCAGCACCACCCCGCTGACGGCCCCTGCGGTCGCGACGGCCAGGGCGGCCACGATCAGGCGCACGCGCGTTGCCGAAGACATCGGCCTTGAAGGTACCGGGAATGAGCCGGGCAGCCTCTATCGTTTGTACTCGTATGACGACGTATCGCGAACTCCTCGAGCAGACCAAGGCCCAGATCGACGAGCTGGACGCTCGTACCGCCGGTGACCTGGCAGGCGCCGCGTGGATCGACGTCCGCGAGGACGACGAATGGCAGGAGGGCCACATCCCCGGGGCCACGCACGTACCGCGCGGTCACCTCGAGTCGCGGATCGAGTCGGCTGTCCCCGCCAAGGACAAGCCCGTGATCGTCTACTGCGCCGCCGGTAGCCGTTCGGCCTTCGCCGCAAAGACGCTCCGGGAGCTCGGCTACACGTCTGTCCACTCTCTGATCGGCGGCTTCACCGACTGGAAGCGAAACGGCGGCGAGATCACGATCCCCCGCACCCTCACCCCGGAGCGCCGCACCCGCTACTCACGGCATCTCCTGATCCCGGAGATCGGTGAAGAGGGTCAACTGAAGCTGCTCGACTCGCGCGTGCTCCTGATCGGCGCGGGCGGGCTCGGCTCGCCGGCTGCGCTCTACCTCGCCGCGGCGGGCGTCGGGACGATCGGAATGATCGACGCAGACATCGTCGACGAGACGAACCTGCAGCGCCAGATCATCCACTCGCTCGACACGCTCGGGACGCCAAAGGTCGATTCGGCGAAAGCGTCGATCCAGGCACTCAACCCCGACGTCGACGTCGTCACCTATCGCGAGCGGCTCACCTCCGAGAACATCGACCGCATCCTCGACGACGGCTGGGACATCATCCTGGACGGCGCCGACAACTTCCCGACTCGCTACCTCGTCAACGACGCCTCCGTGTGGCACGGCATCCCGGTGGTGCACGGCTCGATTTACCGCTTCGAGGGCCAGGTGACCGTCTTCAAGCCACACGAAGGCCCGTGCTACCGCTGCCTCTTCCCGGAGCCTCCGCCGCCCGAGCTGGCGCCGTCGTGCTCCGAAGGAGGCGTGCTCGGAGTGCTGCCGGGAATCGTCGGGACGCTGCAGACGAGCGAGACGCTCAAGCTGGCCGCCGGAATCGGCGAGCCGCTCATCGGCCGCCTTCTGCTTTTCGACGCGCTTTCGACCGAGTTCAGCGAGGTGAAGATCGAGCGCCGGGCGGACTGCCCCGTCTGCGGCGACCACCCGACGATCACCGAGTACATCGACTACGTCGAGTTCTGCGCCGGGCCGGCGCACTGATGTCCGTCGTACGAATTCCACCCGCGTTGCGATCGGAGTCGGGCGGCGCCCGCGAGGTCGAGGCATCGGGGACGACGCTGCGCGAGCTGCTCGACGACCTGACCACGCGAATGCCGGCGCTCGGGTCGCGCGTCTACGACGCCGGCAAGATCCAGCCGTTCGTGAACGTCTACGTCGACGGTGAGGACGCACGCACCCGCAGCGGCCTCGACACGCCGGTGCGCGAGAGCTCAACCGTGATTCTCCTGCCGGCGATGGCCGGCGGCAGTGCCGGTTAGTCACAGCCTGCTCGACCTGATCGGGAACACCCCGCTGGTCGAGCTGCGCAGGCTGTCTCCGCCGGGCCGTCACATCTACGCGAAGCTCGAGGGTCAGAATCCCACCGGGTCGGTCAAGGACCGGGTGGCGCTCGCAATGGTCGACGCGGCCGGCCTCGAGCCGGGCCAAGAGCTGCTCGAGCCGACGAGCGGCAACACCGGCATCTCGCTCGCGCTCGTCGCCAAGCTGAGGGGGCTGAAGCTGACCTGCGTGATGCCCGACAACGCGACTCCCGAGCGGCGCGCGCTGCTCGAGCTCTACGGCGCGACGATCATCGACTCGCCCGGCACGCAGGGATCGAACGGCGCGGTGCGCCTCGCACAGGAGATCGTCGCGCGCGACGACCGCTACACGATGCTCTTCCAGTACGCCAACGAGGCGAACCCGCGCGCGCACTACGAGGGGACGGGCGCCGAGATCGTGCGCGACCTCCCCCGCGTCGACGCGCTCGTGGCCGGGCTCGGCACTGGCGGGACGCTGATGGGAACGGGCGCGCGCGTGCGCGAGGCGTTCCCTGGCGTGCAGGTTGTCGCGGCCGAGCCGCTTCCGGGCGACCCCGTGATGGGGCTCCGCTCGCTCGACGACGGCTACGTGCCGCCGATCCTCGACGTGTCGAAGCTCGATCGGAAGCTGCTCGTCTCGAACGCCGAGGCCGCCGCCGCCGCGCGCGTCCTGCTCGACCGCGAGGGCCTGTTCGCCGGCGTCTCCTCCGGCGCCGTCGTGCACGTGGCGCGGCGGATGGCCGAAGAGCTGCCCGAAGGCTCCGTCGTCGCCTGCGTCCTCGCCGACGGCGGGTGGAAGTACCTGTCCGCACCGTTCTGGCAGGGTGCCGAGATCGACGAGGCGGTGCTCTGGTGGTAGTTCCGGCCGCGATTCGCGCCGACCTGCACGCGCACGCCGCCGAGGAGGCGCCGAACGAATGCTGCGGGATCATCGTCCTCTCCGGCGGCGTCGCCGACCGCTATGTGCGCGGGCGGAACAAGCTCGATTCCCCGTACCGCTACGAGCTGGAGATCGACCCGTCGATCTGGTTCCTCGAGGACGAGGGCTACGAGCTGGCGGTCTTCCATTCGCACCCGGAGACGCAACCGATCCCGTCCCGCACCGACCGCGAGCTCTCGGGCCTGTGGGCGGGCAAGCCATTCCTCATCTACGGCCTGCGGCTCGGGGAGTTGCGCGCCTGGCGGATCTCCCGCGACGACGTCGAGGAGATCGCGCTCACGGACTGACGGCGCTGGGGGCCGACTGACGTCTCTGGCGCGACGTCCTGGCCGGCGGCGGCTTCACCCCCACTGACGTCTCTGGCGCTTCACAGGGGCGCGGGGCCGAGGGGACAGTGCGAATGCACGGCCCCGGAAGGCACCGTGCCCCCTGTGATGCGAGGCGGCGGCGGAGCCCGGCTCTGCCGGGCGTGAGCCGCCGCCGCCCAGTGGCGTCAGGAAACGGTGAAGGAGCCCTTCATGAATGACTTGTGCGGGTCGCACACGAACTTGTAGGTGCCCTTCTTCAGCTTCACCTTCCACGTGGAGTTCCCTTGGCGGGCACCGAGGTCGTCTTGTTCACGCCCGGGCCGATGAGATGGAAGTTGTGCATGTTCGACTTGTCGGCGATCTTGATCGCATAGGCGCCGGCCTTCAGCTTGGTGACCTTCTTGCCGTTCTGGGTGAGCGTGATCGTGAAACCCGGGCCGACCGTGCCGGTCAGCGTCGGAGTGGCCGCCAGCGCCGAGGGAACGGCGAGCGCAGCAACGAGTGCGGCGAGTGCAACCAGCTTCATGTGACTCCTCGAAGTTCGGATTCTCTGCCTTCACAGGGTACGCTCGCGCCCATGGGACTCGCGGACGTAGTCGGCGCAGGCTCGTTGCTCGAGCCACAAGGTCGTTCCTGACCGACCTGATGGGACGCGGCGTCGCGGGCACCGCCGACGCGGTCGTGTTGCCGTCGACGGTCGACGAGGTCGCCGCGGTGATGCGCTGGTGCTACGAGCACGACGTGCCGCTCACCGCGCGCGGCGGCGGCACCGGGCTCGCCGGCGGAGCGGTCCCCGTCGAGGGCGGCGTCGTGATCGGCTTCGAACGGCTGAACGCGATGCGCGCAGTTCGACCCGTTGCTCTGGCGGATGCACGTCGAGGCGGGCGTGACCACCGCCGACGTCCAGCGGCTCGCACGCGAGAGCGGGCTGCGCTTCCCGCCCGACCCGGGCGCGGCCGAGCTGTCGCAGATCGGCGGCAACATCGCCTGCAACGCCGGCGGGCCGCACGCGTTCAAGTACGGCGTCACCGGCAACTGGGTGACCGGGCTCGAGGTGGTCGTCCCGCCGGGCGAGATCGTCCGGCTCGGCGGCCCGATCCGCAAGGACGTCGCCGGGTACGACCTGAAGAGCCTGATCGTCGGCTCGGAGGGGACGCTCGGCCTCGTCACCGCCGCGTGGCTGCGGCTGATCCCGGCACCCGAGCTCGAGCTGCCGGTCGTCGGCCTCTACCGCGATGCCGAGGCGGGGATCGGCGCGATCGAGCGGGTGCTGGCGTCGGGTGTCGTTCCGGCGGCGATCGAGTACCTCGACGCGGTGATGCTCTGTATTCGGGCGATGCGTATCCGTTCGGCATTCCGGACGGCGGGGCGTTCATGGTGATGACGGAGGCCGACGGCGCGGCGAGCGAGGCGCGGCGAGTCGCGGCCGAGCTGCAGGAGACGCTCGCAGAGGGGGCGGTCGCCGTGCACGCGCCCGAGGAGCCGTCGGAGGTCGCGGAGCTCTGGCGCTGGCGCGGCGGCGTCGCGTTCGCCGTCCTCGCGCAGCGCGGCGGCGCATTCAGCGAGGACATCGCGGTGCCGCTCGACCGGTTGCGCGACGTCGCACGCGAGACCCTGGAGATCGGCAGGCGCCACGACGTCCCGTCGCTCTCGTTCGGCCACGCCGGCGACGGCAACATCCACGCCACGTTCCTCTTCTCGCCCGACGACCCCGCCGAGGAGGCACGCGCGGACGCGGCCTGCCACGACCTGTTCGCGCTGGCGCTGCGACTCGGAGGCACCGTCACCGGCGAGCACGGCATTGGTTGGCTGAAGCGCGGCCAGCTTCCGGCAGCAGCTGGGCCCGGTCGGCTACGACCTGCACGCCAGGATCAAGCAGACGTTCGACCCGAAGGGCCTGCTGAACCCGGGCAAGAAGCAAACTAGAGCGCCAGCAGGCGCGGCGAGCTCGGCCGAGCGCCACAGCGCGGCGAGCGCCCGCGCCTGGCCGCGCATCTCGACCGCGCCGACGAGCGGCTCACGCTCGCCGCGGATCGCCGCACAGAAGTCCTCCAGCTCGGCGCGGTAGTGGTTCCCAGGCTCGACACGCTGCGGCTCACCGTTCAGGAGCACGATGCCCGGCGGGTCGACGAACGCCTGCGGCACGTCCAACACGCCGTCCGCGCCGGCGATCTCGATGCGATTCGAGCGCGCCGTGAACCCGCACGCAAAGGTCGCAACGAGCTCGCCGAACCGCAACGTGCCGGCGAAGCGCTCGTCGACTCCCCCGCGCCCGAGCCACCGCTCGCCGTAGACGCGATCCGGCTCGCCAAGCACCAGCCGCGCGGCACTGACGCAGTAACAGCCGAGGTCGAGCAGCGCGCCGCCGCCGAGCGACGGCACGAAGCGCACGTCGTCCGCCCGCGGCAGGATGCCGAAGAACTCGACGTGCAGCGCCTGCACGTCGCCGACCTCCGGCACGACCGTGCGGAGGAGCTGCGTCTGGGACGCATGGCGCCACATGTACGCCTCCATCAACACGAGTCCGCGACGCGCCGCCTCGGCGAGCGCCTCCTCGACCTCCGCCGGCTCACGCGTGTAGGGCTTCTCGACGAGCACGTGCTTGCCCGCCGCGAGCGCCTGCATCGTCCACTGGTGGTGCAATGCGTTCGGGAGCGCGATATAGACCGCGTCGAGCTCGGGGTCGGCCAGCAGCTCCTCATACGAGCCATGCGCCCTGGCGATCCCGTGCTCAGCGGCATACGCCTGAGCGCGCGCCTGGTTACGCGAGCCGACGGCCACGATCTCGAAGGGCGCGGGCTCGCCGCGCGCACCGAGGATCGCGCGATTGATGTCGGCCGTCGAGAGCAGCCCGAGCCGGATCAACGGCCCGAACGGGCGAGGCGGCGGCGCGAGACCGTGTCGAGCGTGACCGCGGCGAGCAGGATCGTCGCCGGTGACGATGTCCTTGATCGCGTCGCTGTAGCCGACGAGGTCGATGCCGTTCTGGATCGTCTGGGTGATCAGCGCGCCGAGCAGCGCCGCCTTGACGAAGCCGCGGCCGCCGAACAGCGACGTGCCACCGATCACGGCTGCGGCGATCGCGTCGAGCAGGATCGTGCCCGAGCCCGCTGTGAGGTCGACCGACTGCAGGCGCGAGGCGGCGACGATGCCGCCGACGGCGGCCATGCGCGCCGGAGATCGCGAACACCGCTACGCGGATGAAGGCGACGTTGATGCCGGCCCGCCGCGCCGCCTCGGCGTTGCCACCGACCGCGTAGACGTGGCGGCCGAACGTCGTCCGCTGCGCGACGAACGTCCAGAACAGAAGCAGGACGACGATCAGCACGCCCGCGAACGGGACACCGCGGGCGTGGTTGCAGATCGCGACCACGAGCCAGGCGGTCGCCGACCAGAAGACGACGCGGCCACGCGAGCAGGAGAGGTTCCCGACCGCGCAGGCCGGCGCGCCGGCGCGACGATGATCACCGGCGAGGGCCGCGACGACGTAGCCGGCTGTGACCACACCGGCGAGCGCCCAGCCCGACCGGTCCGAGAAGAAGTAGTTGGCGATGTCGTTGATCTGGTGGTCCTGGATGCCGATCACGCCCTGCGTGCCGAGCACCTGGATGATCACGCCGTTGCCAGGCGAGCAGTCCCGCGAGCGTGACGACGAACGACGGCACGCCCGAGGAACGCGACGAAGGAGCCCTGGATGGCGCCGATCACAGCGCCCGCGAGGATCGCCGAGCGATCGCGACCCACCACGGATAGTCGTGGCTCGAGCCCGGGCAGCTGGAGCTCCGCGACGACGACGGCCGCGAGGCCGCTCAGGTAGCCGATCGAGAGGTCGATCTCGCCGATCAGCAGCACGAAGACGACGCCGATCGCCATCACCGTCACCTGCGCCATCTGCGGGATCAGGTTGTCGAAGTTGACCGCGGTGAAGAAGACGCTCGACCTTCGACGTGAAGAAGACGATGATCAGCGACCATGCCGATGAGACCGGCAGCGAGCCGACGTCGCCGGACTTGAGCGCCTCGACCAGCGCGCGGATCAGCCCGCGCGACGCGAGTCCGGCTCGTCCGGGTCGACGCGACCTCGGGAGGCGCCGGCGTGTCAGCGGCGCTGCCCCGTCGGCGGCGCCGCGACCTTCGGCGGACCCCGGAGGTGATCGCGGACGACGATCTCCTGCTGCGTCGTCTGCTCGCGCTCGTAGACGCCGACGTTCCGGCCGAGCCGCAGCACCGTGATCCGGTCGGCGACCTCGAAGACGTCGTTCAGGTTGTGCGAGACGATGCACGACCGCGAGACCCTGCTCGGCAAGCCGCTTGACGAGGTCGAGCACCTGGCGGGTCTGCGCGACGCCGAGCGCGGCGGTCGGCTCGTCGAGGATGACGAGGCGCGAGTTCCAGAGCACCGCCCGCGCGACGGCGACCGACTGGCGCTGCCCGCCCGAGAGCGTCGCGACCGGCTGCCGAATCGAGCTGATCGTCGTCACCGCAGAGCGTCTTCAGCGTCTCGGCGGTCCGCTGCTCCATCGGCGCCTCCGCAGCCGGAAGAACGGGTCATGCACCTCGCGCCCCAGGAACATGTTCTGGACGACGTCGAGGTTGTCGCAGAGCGCGAGGTCCTGGTAGACGACCTCGATCCCGAGCTGGCCGCGTCCTTCGGGCCGTGGATCGTGCACCGTGCTCGCCGTCGAAGGAGATCTCGCCCGAGTCGATCGGGTAGATCCCGGCGACGCACTTGATCAGCGTCGACTTGCCGGCGCCGTTGTCGCCGACGAGCGCCATCACCTCGCCGGCGCGAACCTCGAAGTCGACGTCGGTCGAGCGCCTGGACCGAGCCGAATGCCTTGGAGATGTCGCGGAGCTCGAGGGTGGGAGTGCGGTCTGCCAACGTGAGGTGGGTAGCCTAGACCGGGCGGGGCGGCCATGCCGCCCCGCCCGCGACGGTCGAGTTCGTTCTACTTGCAGTACTTCGCGTACGTGCCCGGCGCAGACCTGGCTCTTCTTCAGGAAGCTTGTCCGTGAAGAGGATCTTGTAGTTCGCCTTCGTGACCCAGATCGGGGTCAGCAGGATCGACGGCGTGCCGCTGACCTTGCCGTTCGTCTTGACCGTCTTGCCCTTGATCGATGTCGATCGCGACCTGCGGCGGCGGCGTGCGGCCTCGGCCTTGACCGACTTGTAGACCGTGCCGCTCTGCCAGCCGGCGAGGATGTACTGGACGCCGGTCGGCGTCGCGTCCTGGCCCGTCAGCGGGATCGGCTTGAGGCCGTGCGCCTGGAGCGCGGCGACGACGGCGCCGGCGAGGCCGTCGTTCGCGGCCAGCACGCCGTCGATCTTGTTGCCGTTCCGGGCGAGCATCTGGTCGAAGATCGTCCGGCCCTTGATCGGGATCCCAGTCGGTCCACTGGTCGCCGGCGGTTGCCTTCTTGAAGCGTGCCGCTCTTGTAGAGCGGGTTGAGCACCGAGTCGTAGCCCTGCTTGAACAGGTGGGCGTTGTTGTCGGTGATGCCGCCGTTCAGCTCGGCGATCACGGGCGTCTGCGAGTACTTGCCGTTCGCCTTCAGAGCGGCGATCAGGCCCTTGGCCTGCAGCATGCCGACCTTGACGTTGTCGAACGAGACGTAGTACGACGGCCTTGCTGCCCGGCGACGAGGCGGTCGTAGTCGATCACCTTGGCGCCCTGCGCGACGGCCTCGGTCGTGATCGCCGCACCCGCAGCCGGGGTCGAACTGGTCGAGCAGGATGACCTTCGCGCCCTTGGCGAGGCAGCCCTCGGCCTGCGACTTCTGGCGTGCGGGCTCGCCTGCGCGTTCAGCACCTGCGCCGGCACGCCCGCGGCCTTGAACGCTGCCTTGAGGTACGGGGCGTCGAAGAGCGTGTAGCGCGTCGACGACTTCGTGTCCGGGAGCAGCGCGCACGCCTGGATCGACGCATGCGCCTTCGCCGGCCATCGCGGTCGCGGCGCCAGCGAAGCTGACGGCCGCGAACGCCGGAACGAGGAGCCGCGAGCGCCGCCCTCCGGGAGACGAGCTTCGTCATACGTCCTCCTGATGCGGGTTGCGGTTCGAAATGCCGCTTAATACTACTCCACTAGTGCTTTAGTTCAAGGGGACTGCGATTACGACGGTGCCTTCGAACCTCGTCTGTCGTCGTCAGGTAAGGGCCGACGTTCGCCCGCGTCACGAAGAGCAGGCCGGTGTTGGTGTCCGCCGGGGAGACGAGGCCACCGCTGTAGCGGGCGAGGAACAGCTGCAGGATCGGGCAGGAAGCCCTGAAGGTACGGCTGCTGGTCGATCGTGAAGTCGAGGTGTCCCGCGCGCGATCGACTCGCAGCGTCCCGGGCAGGAGGTCGTACCCGCCGGCGCGGACGCCCTTTGCGTGCAGGCCGTGCCTGCGCATCACCTGCGCCACGCCCTGCGTCGAGCCGCCGTCGACCGCGAAGAGCCCGCGCAGCTCTGGATGCGCGAGGTAAGTCGCCTCGATCTTCGCGCGCTCGGCGCCGACGTCGGCGCCGGTCGCAACGACGTGGGCGCGGATCGGGCGCCCCGAGTCCTTGATCGCGTCGAGCGCGCCGTCGACCCGCGGCTGGATGTTCTGCTGGCCCGGCGTCGCGATGAAGAGGAAGACGTCGCCCGACCCGACGAGCTCGACGACCCGCGCGCCGAACTTCAGGCCGGACTCGTACAGATCCTGGCCGACGTAGGCGAGGCGCCTGTTGGCGTGGCCGCCGTCGGCGTTGTAGGCGACCACCGGAATCTGGCGTGCGAGGGCGCGCGCGGTCGGCTCGTTGAAGGCGGTCGGGTCGATCAGCGAGACGGCGATCCCGTCGGCGCCCCGGTCGATCGCATGGCGCATCGCCCGGACCATCTCACCGACGTCACTGCGCTTCGAGCCGGTCCAGTCGCCACGCACCCCGAGCAGCGAGCACGCATCCTGGATGCCGTACCGGGTCGGGACGAAGAACGGGTTGGTGATCGCGTGGTTGACGAAGACGAAACGCCAGCGCGGATGCGCGTGCGGGAAGCTGCTCGCGGCGGCACGCGCGCTCTCGGGCAGCGCGGCGGCCGCGGCCGCCGACGCCGCAAGACCCAGGAGCGTGCGCCTGTCGAGCGCCTCGCTCACGCCGGAATGCGCCGCAGCGCCCAGATCGTCAGCGCCACGACGGCCGCCGCGAGGGCCACGAAGATCCCCGTCTCGATCGCCTGGAACGTCCAGAAGCGGTCGGCGGGCTGGAAGGAGACGACCCGGCGCCAGCCGAGCGACGACAGGTACTCCTGCGGGTCGATGCGGGCCTGCTGCGCATGCAGGATCGCGCTGTCCTCCCGCGCGCGTGGTGATCCGCGCGGCCGGCCGCGTCGACGAGCGGTGCGCTCGAGGACCCAGTCGCGCGCGCCGCGTGACCGGCCTGCGCCCGATGCCACCTCGGTGCAGCGGCGCGAGGAAGTGCGGCCGCACGACTTGCTCGACCACGAGCCGGGCGGCGACGAAAGCGACGAGCGTCATCGACATCGCCGGCACGGTCCGGCGCAGCAGCAGGCCTGCGAGCACGCCCGACCGCGAGCGCGAAGACCGCGTAGGCGGGCACAACGAGTCCCTCGACGTCGAAGCCCGCCGGGCGCGATCCGGCCCGTCGAAGGTCGTCGAACGGCTGTCCGCCACCACATCGTCAGCGCGCTCAGCGCAGCGCGGCCGCGGCGACGGTCGCGAGCGCGAGCAGCAAGGTCTTCGAGAGCAGCCAGCGCCGCCGGGTCAGGCTCTGCGTCCAGGCGAGGCGGTACGTGCCGTGCTCGAACTCGCGTGCCAGCAGCGGGGCGCCGACGAAGAGCCCGGCGAGCGCGGGCAGGAGCGATCAGCTAGCGCGCCGCCGTCGACGCGCGCGGCCGAACTCACTCGGAAGTGGCTGACGATGATGTCGCAGCCCGAGCGCGTCGACGGCGGCAGGCAGGCGACGAGCGCATGCCGGTGATACGCGGCACGGATCGGGAGCACGGTGATCGACCGCGGCGACCGCGAGCAGCGGCGAGCAGTCGCGAGGCCGACGAGCAGCTGCGGCCGGTGCTGCCGCCACGTCACCCATGCCATCGCAGGGGCAGCCTCTCCGCTCGCGGCGGTGCGGCGCCGGAGCCGCTCCGGCGCCATGTAGGCGAGCAGCAGGTCCTCGAGCCCCACCTGCTCCGCGCTCCACGACGGGTCGACGATCGGCCCGTCGCTGCGCACGAGCAGCGTCACTGGCGGCCGCTGTGGCGCTCGCGGACGACTCCTCGCACCCCGCGGATTCGCCCGATCGGACGGCGCGCGCCCGTCAGGAGCCGGTGCGACTCGAGCAGCTCCTCGACGTTGCCCTCGAGCGCGCACGTGCCCGCCGGTGAGCAGCACGATGTGATCGCAGACACGCTCGATGTCGGCTGATCACATGCGATGCGACCACAACCGTGGAGCCGGTCTCGGCGACGCCGTCCATCAAGAGCTGCAGGAACTCGCGCCCGGCGAGAGGGTCGAGCCGCGCGAACGGCTCATCGAGGAGCAGCAGGGCCGGACGCTTGCCGAGCGCCAGCGCAAGCGCAAGCCTGGCCCGGTCGCCCGCCGACAGTCCGGCGACGCGCGCCTGCGAATCGAGGCGCGGTCAGGAACTCACCCGCGACCGCACTGTCCCAGCGCGGATTCGTGGAACGCGCGAAGGCGATCGAGTCGGCGATCGTGAACGAGAGGTAGAGCGGCGTGCCCTGCGCGACGTAGCCCACCTCGGCAAGCACCGACGGGTCGCGACGCGGATCGCGCCCCAGCACCTCGATCGTGCCCTCGCTCGGGAGCCAGGAGACCGACGGCGAGCTCGAGCAGCGTCGACTTACCGGCGGCGTTCGGCCCGGCGAGGCCGACGATCGCGCTCGCCGGCAGCGTCAGCGTGCAGTCGCGGAGCGCCCAACCGCGCCGGAACCGCTTGCCCAATTCCCGCGCCTCCAAGGGCACGCCCACTCCGGCGGGAGCCGGAGCCTCCGATCGTTGGGAGCCTCCGCCGCGCCACCGGCTCATGTCATGCGACTCGGCGGATACGCGCCTCGCGCAACGTCGTCGAGATGAGCGCACGGACGCTCTCCTCGTCGAGCCCCGCCGCGTCAGCTGCGGCCAGCCACCGCTCGAGCTCGGCACGCAGCATCTCGTGATGGCGCAACGACGGACGCGCAAGCGTGCTGGCGATGAACGTCCCTCGTCCCTGACGTGCGACCACAAGCCCCTCGCGCTCGAGATCGCGATACGCCTTGGCGACGGTGTTCGGGTTGATCGCCAGGTCGGCGACCACCTCGCGCACGGTCGGCAACTGGTCGCCGACATCGAGCAGCCCCAGCCGCAGCGCCTCCTTGACCTGCTGAACGATCTGCAGGTAGGTGGCAACGCCGGAACGAGGGTCGAGATGGAACTCGATCACGGCCTGGATGGTACTGCGCCCATCCGCATGCGTCGAGCGCCGTTAGATGATTGATTCCGTGTGCGTCGCACGCGCGGCTGGGGGCCTGCACACGGAATCAATCTCTACCGCTCGCGGATCGCACCGAGCAGGTAGCCGCCTTCGAGCATGGCGGGCGCCCGCTGCCGCAGGCTCCGGTCGTCCGGCACGTTCCAGCCGAACGAGTCGGCGAGACGGACGATCATGCTGAAGAGCGAGCAGATGGTTGCGGCGGTCCGCAGCCCTTCTTCGGAGACGCCTGCGGCGCGCACTCGAGCGACGACCTCGGGCCCGAGGTCGTCGGGCCGGAGCGTCAGCTGTTCGAGGAAGACCAGGGTGGCGGCGAGCTCAGGCCGAAGCGGCGCGGTGCGCCAGTCGGCAACCACCGCGTTCCAGACCTCCTCACCGAGCGCGTACGACGCAACTGCGCCGTGGGAGCCCGTTCAGAACGGGCACAGATTGAGGAGCGAGGTGAACCCCGCAAAGAGCTCTCGCTCCCCTGTGCTCCACTCGGACGGCCCACGCATTGCGTCGTCGAGCGCGTTCGAGAACGGCGTTCCGAAGAGCTCCGGCCGGTACAGAAGGGTCTTGACGACGTCCAGAGGCTCGGCGCCGCTGCGCTGGCGGATCTCGGCCAGCACCGCGGCAGCGTCCGGCGCGTGCCCGTGGTCGACAATCGCAAGCCTCATCCGAGTGCCCTCAGCGCCGCGTCGTAGCGTCGCACGCCCTCGCGGATCGCGACCGCCACGGTCTGCTCGAAGATCTCGTCCTCGGAGATCCCGGCCGACAGGAGCTGCTCGAGATCGGCGTCGACGACGGTGTAGGCGCAAGCCCGCACCTTCGCGAGATACGGCTCCAGCACAGGCGAAGGGGCGTCCAGTGACTCGGCAATCGCGCGGAGCTCCTCCATACGCCCCCTACCCCGGCTGCTCGCTGGGCTCGACCGGCTCGTCGGAACGACGCCACTCCTCGAACCGCACGGTGAGGCGGTCGATGCGCTGCCCTTCGACGGAGTCGACCTCGAACGTGACGCCATCGTACGACACCTCGTCGCCCGGCTCTGCGGCGCGGCCGAGTAGACCGAAGACGAAGCCCGCGACCGTGTGGTAGTCGTCGTCCGACAGCGAGCATCCGAACCGCTCGTTGAAGTCGTCGATCGGGAAGGTGCCGTCGATGCGGACCGTGTCCTCGTCGACGCGCTCGACCGCTTCGCCCGGCAGGTCGAACTCGTCCTCGATCTCGCCGACGATCTCCTCGAGCAGATCCTCGAGCGTCACGATCCCTTCCATCGAGCCGTACTCGTCGATGACGACCGCGAGGTGCTGGTTCGAGCGCCGGAACTCGGTCAGCAGCTCACCGAGATCCTTCGTCTCCGGGACCATGTAGGCGGGATGGACGAGTGACTCGAGGTCGACCGAGACGAGGTCGCCGTCGCGCATCGCCTCGATCAGGCTGCGGATGTGCAGCACGCCGACGATGTCGTCCAGCGATTCGCGGTAGACCGGATACCGCGTGTACGGGGAGTCGAGCACCGCTTCGAGCGCCCCTTCCGCCGACAGCGCGATCGAGATCGCGGCCACCTGCGGCCGCGGCACCATCACATCGGAGACGTCCTTGTCGGCAAAGTCGAAGACCTTGGAGAGCATCTCCTGCTCGTCGAGCTCGATCTCCCCCTGCTCGGCCGAGCTCGAGAGCAGCATCCGCAGCTCGGCCTCTGAGTGGGCCTGGTGCTCTGCCCCGGGCGGCTCGAGGCCGAGCAGGCGCAGCAGCAGCTCGGTCGACGCTGCAGGAGCCAGATGAACGGCCGCCAGACCGTGAAGAACCAGCGCACCGGGGTCGAGACCGCCAGCGCGGTTCGCTCCGGGTGGCCGAGGGCGATCCCCTTCGGCACGAGCTCGCCGACGACGACGTGCAGGTAGGTGACGATCAGGAGCGCGACGATCACCGCCAGGATCGACGCCATCCAGGCATCGAGCTTGTTCGAGAGCACCTGCTCGCCGAGCGCACCGATGCCAAGTGAGGAGATCGTGACGCCCAGCTGCATGGCCGCGATGAAGCGCGACGGGTCGCCGGTGATCGTGAGCACCGCACGGGCTCGCTTGTTCCCCTGGTGCTGCAGCTCCATGATCCGCGTCCGCCTCGACGTCACGAGGCCGTATTCGGCCGCCACGAAGAACGCGTTGAGGAGGATCAAGCCGGCGAGCCCGGCCATCTCGAAAACGAAGGTCATACGGGCATGCCGCCTGTTCTCTGTTGGGCGCCAGCGGGCGCGCCGGTACTTGGCGGCAGATCGTCGTCCACGCGAATCAGTCGCACGAGTATAGCGGCCACTCGGCTGACACGAACATATGTTCTATGATGGCCGAGTGCATGCCGAGTACCGGGAAGAGCCCTGCAGGACGGCGCTCAACCGCGTCAAGGGCATGCCGTTCGAGTGGTCGCTCAACCCCTATATGGGCTGCGTGCACCGCTGCACGTTCTGTTACGTCCGGGCGTTCGAGCGCCGCGCCGACCGGCCGTCCGACGACCGCTACGGCACGTCGATCCGCGTCAAGACGAACGTCGCGGCGGTGCTGCGCGAGCAGCTGGCCCGGCCCTCGTGGGCCGGCGAGCCGATCGCGATCGGCGCTGCGACCGATCCGTACCAGCCCGCCGAGGGCCGTTACCGCCTGACCCGCGCGTGCCTCGAGGTGCTGCGCGACGCCTCCAATCCCTTCTCGATCATCACGCGCGGGCCGCTGATCGTGCGCGACGCCGATTTGCTCGCCGAGGCGTCGCGCCGCGCCGACGTCTCGGTCACCTTCTCGGTGCCGACCCTCGACGACGCCGTGTGGCGCACCACCGAGCCCGGCACCGCCCCACCGCGCCAGCGGCTGCGTGCCTTGAAGACGCTCGTCGACGCAGGCGTCCGGGCGTCCGTCGGCATGGCGCCGCTCCTCCCCGGGCTCTCCGACGGCCGCGAGCAGATCGAGCGCGTCGTTTCGGCGGCGCGAGCGGCGGGCGCATGCGGGATCTGGGCAAACCTCCTCTATCTCAAGCCCGGCACGCGCGAGCACTTCCTCGATTGCCTCCGGCGCGACTGGCCCGAGCTCCTCCCGGAGTACGAACGGCTTTATGCGCGCCGCGCCTATCTCGCACGCTCCGATTCGGAGCCCGCCCGTGAGGAGGTGCGGCGGCTCGCGCGTGCGCATGGTGTCCGCGACCGCCGCCCCGAGCCACTCCGCCCGGGGCGGCGTGACGAACAGCTGTCGTTTCTTTCCGCGTAGGATCAGTCGTCATGGCCGACGAGATCACCGTGCTGATCGTTGACGACCATGAGGTCGTGCGCGAGGGGCTGCGCCTGTCGCTCTCCCGAGCGTCACACATCCGCGTGGTCGGCGAGGCGGCCGACGGCGCGGCGGCTGTCGAGCTCGCGGAGCGGCGCAAGCCGGACGTCGTGATCATGGACGTACGGATGCCCGGCATGGACGGGCTCGAGGCGACAAAGCTGCTGACCGAGCGCGTGCCCGAGTCGAAGGTGCTGATCTTCACCGCCTACTCGGAACGCTCGCTGCTCGGGCGCGGACTCGAGTCGGGCGCCAAGGGCTACATCCTCAAGGAGGCGCCGCACCAGACCCTCGTGCGCGCGATCGAGAAGGTCGCCCAGGGCGAGGGCTATGTCGACCCGGCGTTGATGCCGGCGTTCCTGTCGGGCAAGGACTCGACGGACATGCTGACGGCGCGCGAGCGCGAGATCCTGCAGCTGCTCGCAGACGGGATGTCGAACGCGGACGCCGCGGCGAAGTTGTTCATCTCGCAGGAGACGGTCAAGAGCCACGTCCGCCACATCCTCACCAAGCTCGAAGCCGACACGCGCACGCACGCGGTGGCGATCGCGCTCCGCGACGCGATCATCGACTAGTGCACGCGTCCGTAAGTTCGGTGTTGGGGCGACTGAGGACGCGGCCACGGGCGGCGAGACGCCGCCGGGAATGTGCCATGACTTGCGGACGCGTGTACTAGCTCGATGCCAGACCTCGATCGCCTCGACCGCCTGATTGCGGCCGAGCAGGACGAGCGGCGGAGGATCGCGCTCTTCCTGCATGACGGCCCGGTGCAGAACCTGTCCGGCATCGCGCTGATGCTCGACGCGGCCGCGCAGGCGCTGCAGGCCGGCAAGCTCGATGACGCCCAGGCCATGCTGGCGACCGCTGTCGACCAGCAGCGAAACACGATCAGGGAGCTGCGCGAGCTCTCATTCGCCTTCGAGCCGGTCGTGCTGCGCGACCAGGGCCTCTCGCCGGCCTTGCTCGCACTCGCGGAACGGATCGGGACTGCTCACCGTCTGCGGATCGACCTGGAGATCGACGACGCGGAGCTCCTCGGTGAGACGGTGCAGGTCGCGCTCTACACGATCGTCCGCGAACTGCTCGACCTCGCGGTGCGCCGGGGGCCGCCCACGCGCGTCAGCGTGACGATGACGGCAGCCGACGGACGTTTCGTGGCCGTCGTTGCCGACGATGCCGAAGCGGAGCGCAGGTTGAAGTCGTACGAGTCGGTCGAGGAGCGAGTCACGCAACTGCACGGCACGCTCGCCGTCGTGGTGGGCACGAGAGGAACGACCGTGACGGTGACGCTGCCCTCGTACGTGGGCCGTTGATGGCTAAAGTTGAGTCTGTGGCCGGCGACTACCTCCTCTTCCTCTGGTCGCCCGCGGGCTACACGCTGCGTGAGCTGAGCGGCGAGCTGCCGGAGCTCGGGCACGAGTTCGAGGAGGGCGCGAACACGCTCGTCGTGACGAAGCTCGGCGCATCACCGCTGCCCGGCGACAGCCGGCGCTGCGCGTTCGCCGCCAGCAAGTCGTAATACCCGGGTGACGCCCACCTACGCAGCGGCGTCCTCTGCCGCCGCGAGTCCCTGCACGAGCGCTTGCGCGAGCCCGCTCGCGTAGCCGCCGGTGGCGATCCCGCCCGCGTCGACGCCCGCCGCCCAGAGCCCGTCGATCGGCGTGCCGTCGTCCCGCAGCACCCGCGCTCGCTCGTCGGCGCGCAGCCCGCCGATCGTGTGGGTGATCGATGCGATCACCCGGACTGCCGCCACGGTTCCGGCCGGCGGATCGAACGGCAGATCCTGAAGCGGCACATGCGCCTCGGGCGGCGCGGCGGTCACCAGCTCCGCAACTCTCCGGTCGCGCACCCGCTGCTCGAGTGCCTCTGCATCGAGCAGGTAGTAGCGCGCGAGCACCCGGTCGCCGAGCGGTCGCCTGCACGACGTTCGTCTCCGACCACGACACGCGGGCACGGTCGAAGAACTCGACGCCGTCCTCGTCGAAGATCCGCGCAAATCTCGCGTAGAGCTGCGAGAGCGACACGAGCTCGGTCTCGTCCCACGCGGCATCCGGCATGTTGCGGCCATAGAACTCGTCGAGCCCGCCCGTCAGCCCCGCACCACGGGCCAGCGCATGGCCGAGACCGTCTCCCGTCGACCACGGATTGCCGCGCAGCCGCAGCGGGGCCGCGGGAGCGATCCTCTGCGCCACCAGCTCGGGCGACGCCGCGAAGCCACCCGTGCAGAGCACCGTTGGCCCGGGCAACCACTCGCCGGCGTTCAGGCGAAGCTCCGGCGCACGGCGTACGAGAGCCTCGACGAGCCCGCGGGGCTCGAAGCGCTTGCCGGCAGTGCGCGGGTTGCCCGTCTCCTCCCACACGACCGGCGCCTCGAGCGAGCGCAACCAATCGAGCGCATCGTCGAGACGTTCCCAGACGACGCGTTGCAGGCCTTCGTCTCCGTCCGGGCATTCGCGGCGAAACTCGCTCCACACACGGTGCCGCCAGAGCACGCACGACGAGAGCAGCATCGACCCGCCCGCACGCGTGCCCTTCTCGAGCACCACAGCGTCGCGACCGAGCTCACGCAGCCGCACTGCCGTCACGAGACCGGCCATCCCGGCGCCCGCCACGATCACGCGGTCGCTCATGTTCTACGTCAGCGAGAAGGTCGGCTTGTGCTCGACGTACTCGATGCGCACGCGCTCCGGCCCCCAGAGAAACGCCGCGTACGTGTTCGCCGCGTCGACGACCGACTCCACCTCGATGCCGAGGTCGCCCGCGCTCTCGATCACCTCGTCGGCAGAGTCGACCAGCACCGCGAGGTGGTTCAGGAGAGGCCGCTCCGGCTCGCCGGGCACGCCCGGCACGAACTCGACGAATGCGCCGCCGACCTCGACGCGCGCCGGACCGGCGGGACGGAAGCCGTAGCGCTCATATGCCTGCGCCGTCCGTTCGGGATCAGCCGAGTGCAGCGTGACGTGATCGAGGTCGTAGTCGACATCCGTCTCGGCCTCGACCAGCGTCAGGTGGATGCCTTCGCCGACGTCGAAGACGTCTGAGACGCCCTCGGGCAGCAGCGCGCGTGCAGTCGCGAGGTCCGAGACACGGAGCGCGACGTGAGCAATCGCACCGCGCTCGCGCGGCCCTTCGGCGTCGAAGAGGGTCAGCTTGCCGCGGCGTGCGTCGCTGCCGAGCAACGTGAAGCTCGCCTCCTGGGCGATCACGTGCATGCCGACGTGTTGCGTCAGGAACTGCGAGATCGGCACGCGGTCGGCGACCCAGAACGCAACGTGGTCGAGAGTCAGAGGATGCACGCAGGCACGTTAGCGACTGGCTGCAGGCCCGCGACCGCCGGTGCCTGCGCACCCGGCGCCCGGGCCCCGGCCGACGCCGGAGCCCGAGGCGCCTAGGGGGCTAGCGAGAACTTCGGCGGGACGCGGCGCGCGAGCGGGTGCCCGTGCTGGGACGCGTCTTGCGAGCGCTCGACTTCTTCGCGGTCGACTTGCGAGCGGTGCTCTTGCGCGCAGTGGTCTTCCGCGCCGTGCTCGTGCGGGCCGTGCTCTTCTTTGCCGACGCCTTACGCGCCGACGTCTTGCGAGCGGTCGACTTCTTGGCCGTCGACTTCTTCGCGGTCGACTTCTTCGCTGTCGACTTGCGAGCAGTCGACTTCTTGGCCGTCGACTTGCGAGCGGTCGTCTTCTTGGCGGTCGACTTCCGCGCCGTGGACTTGCGAGCGGTCGTCTTGCGCGCCGTGCTCTTCTTCGCCGACGCCTTACGAGCCGACGTCTTGCGGGCGGTCGACTTCTTGGCCGTCGACTTGCGAGCGGTCGACTTCTTGGCGGTCGACTTCTTGGCAGCCGACTTCTTCGCGGTCGACTTCTTCGCTGTCGACTTGCGAGCGGTGCTCTTCTTCGCACTGCTCTTCTTTGAGCGAGACGCGCTCGAGCGTGAAGTTGAACGCGTCGCCGCCGGAACGACACGCGCGACTTCTTCACTCTCGACTGTTGTCGTCTCGTTCAAATCGTCTTGGCCCATCAAAGACCTCCTGCGTCGAATTGCGCACATGCACGATTCCCTACCACGTTGCTTTGTAACGTGCAACGCGGACGGCATACATCACGTCGCACGTGCTTGAAAGGAAACGCGTCGTCACGAATCGAGTTTTCAGTACGCGGTCGACGTGCGAATACCTGCGTCGACGCGACGCGCGACGTTGCTATTCGATCGGCTGGTTCTGCACGTCGTGCGCGGTGGCGTACTCGCCGGTCAGCGTGTTCACCACGTCCATGCCTTCGCCGTACGCTGCGTTGATGCGCACGAACGGCTCCCACTTGTCCGGCAACGCGTCCTCCGGGAAGATCGCCTCGACCGGGCACTCGGGCTCGCACGCGCCGCAGTCGATGCACTCCTCGGGATCGATCACGAGGATGCGGTCGGCTTCATGGATGCAATCGACAGGGCACACGTCCACGCAGGAGCGATCCTTGATGTCGATGCACGGCTCGGAGATCACGTACGTCACGGCGCGTCATTCTACTGACGCGAGCAGACCGTCAACCAGTTCACCTGCACGCTCGAACAGAGCGGACTTAGCAACCACCCGGTCGAAGCCCGCCGCGTGCGCTCGCCTGAGCCCGTCGGTGTCGGTGTGATTCGTAAACCCCAGGATCGGGACGTCCGGATAGGCGTCTGCAACGTCGGTGGCGTCGATGCGCGAGATGTCCGCGATCACGAGATCGGCCCGCTCGACGCCGTCCGAGGTCTGGAAACGGTGCCCGGGCAGAGCCCCCTCCAGCTTGCCGCGGATGAACAGATCGACTCCAACGAGCAGGATCGTCGCCATGGTAAGAGGCTCTCACAAAATAAGCGTTGTGTCGCCCGGCCGCGCTCGGAGGCGCAATGCTGCGTCCTCGGTCGCGCCAATAGAACACCGCTATTGACGCTCCCTGCGTCCTTGCCTCGCACTCACCGATCGCACCCGGATCGACGAACGGTCATTCCGTGAGAGCCTCTGAGCGCGACGTTAGCAGCGTCGAGGCAGAGTTCAAGCGGGGCCTCGCGCTTGCCCGGGCGGGTCGGAACTTCGACGCGCACGAGGCCTTCGAGCTCGCGTGGCGCACCTGCGCCGACGACGAGCGGGACTTCTTCCAAGGGCTCGTCCACGTCGTCGTCTCGGCGTACCAGCGGGGCCGCGACCGGCCCGTCGCGGCCGAGCGTCAGCGGCTGAAGGCGATCCGACGCCTGACGCACTTCACGCCATCGCACCGCGGTATCGACGTCACGCGGTTACTCGACGCGCTAGAGCGTTCCGAGGCCGATCCGCGTGAATACCTGGTCGAGCGCGACGCGTAGCCACCAGTCGCGGTTGAAGAAGAGCAGGAGCCCGAGCGTCACGAGCACCGCGCCCGAGACGCCTCGAATCACCCCGTAGTGGTCCCGCACGAAGCGGAACGCGCGCATCGCGTGCGCGAACGCGATTCCGGCCGCGACGAATGCGGCAGCGAGCCCAAGCGAGTAGGCGATCAGCAGCACGACCCCGCGTGCGATCGAGCCCGACGACGAAGCGAGCACGAGAATCGATGCGAGCACGGTCCCGATGCACGGCGCTGCGCAGACCGCGAACGCACCGCCGAGCAGGAAGCGCGAGCCCGACCCATGCGCGCGCTGCAGCAGCCCGGGCGCGACCGCACGCTCGGGCCACGGCAGCAGCCCGAGGAATGCAAGCCCGAGCACGACGAGCACGAAGCCGGCGATCTCGAGCTGTGAGCGCTTGTCGACCGCGCTGCCGACCGCCGCAGCCGCCGCACCAAGCACCACGAAGACAACCGTGAAGCCGAGGATGAACGGGACGCTCGCCTTCAGCACGCGCCCGCTCACCCGTCGCTCGTCGAGACGCACGACGTCGACCGCGGAGATCGCCGACAGGTAGCCGGGGACGAGAGGCAGCACGCACGGCGTGATCACCGAGATCAGGCCGGCAAGAAACGCGATCGGCAGCTTCTCAAGCATCGAAGCGTTCGAGCTCCTCGTCGATCCGGCGTTCGACTTCGGGATCGAGCGCGGGCTCGTCCGGGATCGGCTCGGGTCGGGGCCGGCCGCGCGACCAGTACCACGCGCCGCCGGCCAGCCCCACCGCGCCGACGAGCGCACCGCCGATCGGCAAGACCCAGGCAATCAGGTCGAAGCCGTGCGTCGCCGGCGTCGAGAGCACGCCGGGCCCGAAGTTGGCAACCATCTCGTCGAGGATCTGCTGCTTCGTCCAGCCCTGCGCGATCCGCCTGCGGATCAGGTTCTTCATCTCCACCGCGACCGGAGCGGTCGACTGGTCGAGCGTCTCGTGGCAGACCGGGCAGACGAGCTCTGTCTCGAGCTCCGACTGGCTGGGGTGCGCGTCCGAGCCGAGTGCCGGCGCGGCGAGCACGAGCGCCAGCAGCGCGAGCAGGACGACCCTCATGCGGCCAGCGCCCGGCGTGCGCCGGAGGCGAGCGCCTGCGCCGAGACGGGGCCGATCACGTGATCGACGATCCGGCCGCGCCGGTCGACGAAGTAGGTCTGCGGCGTCCCGAGGATCCCCCACGGCCCCGCCGTCGAGGTATCCGGGTCGAAGACCATCGGATACATGGCGCCGTAGTGGCGGCTGAACGACTGCGCAGGGCCTTTCCTGAGCTCGCCGATGTCGACGCCGACGACGACGACCTGGCCCGACCAGCGATGCGCAAACGAGACGAGGCGTGGCATCTCTTCCTTGCAGGGGAGGCAGTCGGAGGCCCAGAAGTTGACGACGACCGCCTTGCCGCGCAGAGACGAGAGCGACAGCTTGCCGCTCCCCTCGAGCAGCGGCAGGGTGAAGCCGGGAGCCGGCACGATCTTGTTCTTCGTCACCGCGCTCAGCACAGACTTCGGCTGGTGGGTCAGGTGCCAGGCGAGCACTCCGCCGAGCACGATCACGACGACGCCCGTTGCAGCTCGGATCGCCGTGCGGACGCTCATGACCGGAGAGCCTGCTTGATCGCCGCGTTCAGCGTGCCGGGGGGGATCGGGCCGTTGACGTGCGGCGGGATCACGTGGCCCGTCTTGTCGACGATGAACGTCTCCGGGAAGCCGGTGACGCCCCAGCTACGTCCCGCCGATCCGTCGCCGTCGTGCACGACGGGATAGTTGACGGCGTACCGGGCCATGTACGCCCCGAGCGGCGGACTTGAGATCGGTTCCGTCGACGCCGATCAGCACGACCCCCTTGCCGTTCCAGCGTGCGGCGGCGTCATGCAGCGTCTTGGCCTCGAGCTTGCAGTCGACACACCAGGACGCCCAGAAGTTGAGGACGACGACCTTGCCACGGTAGGCCGCCAGGCTGAATGGCTGTCCGCCGTCGAGCCAGGGCAGCTCGAGCGCCGGAGCCGGCACGGTCTGTCCCTTGTCGACCTTCGACGCGATTCCCCCGGGGCCGCGATGCGTCATGTCCCAGACGAGTAGTCCGAGCAGGGCAACCACGACGGCGACCGCGAGGACGCGGACGATGCGCATCAGACGATGTGGACCGTCGTCCCGACGTCGACGTGCTCGAAGAGCCACTCGGCGTCGGGCACCTGCATCCGGATGCAGCCGTGCGAGGCGCTGTAGCCGATCGACGACGGCTCGTCGGTGCCGTGGATGCCGACGCCGGGGCTCGAGATGCCCATCCACCGCGTTCCGAGCGGATTCGAGGGGCCGGGCGGAACCGGCTTGAGACCCTTGGCCCACGAGTCGTTGACCGGCGGATACCAGGTGGGATTCTTCCACTTGACGACGATGTGGAAGTCACCCTTCGGCGTCGGGTAGATGGACTGGCCGGTTGCGACCTTGAACGTGCGATCCAGCTTGCCCCGGTCGAAGAGGTACAGCTGGTTGGCGGCACGGTTGATCACGATCACCCTGCCGAAGCTCGCGGCCGTGACCGTCGGTGGGATCGCGCGCGTGCGCACGCGAACCGGCAGCCGTGTGTTGGCGCGCAGCGCGGCGATCACCCGCTGCGTCAGCTGCTTGCTGTTTACCGTGCGGCCGACCTGGTCCCGGTGGATCACCGGCCGCGCATTGCGGAAGTCGAGCTTGGCGTCGACGGGCTTCGTGGCAAAGCGCTTGACGACCTTCGCAACCCATGCGCGCACGGCCGCGCCGCGCACCGCCACGACGAGGCCCACGTTCGTCCCCGGCGCCGCGATGCGAGCCTTCGCGACCGCCGTCTTGACGTAGGCGGATGCCTGCACGCGCGGGTCGACCTGGAGCAGGGCGCGGTCGACGACCACCGTCAGCGGCTTGGCGAACGCCGCCTGGACCGCCGCGACGGCGTCGGCGGGCGCCAGACCACCGACGCGGACCCCGGCAACCCTCACACCGGCCGGGATCGTCGGCGAGAGGGCCGGCGAGGTGGCCGTCATGGTCGTCGTGGTTGCCACGGTCGTCGTCGTGGCCTCTGTCGTCGTGGTCGAGGTGGTGATGTCGGCGATCACCGTCCCCGAGAGCGCTCCGGCCGCCGCGAGCCCGAGCACGAACAGCGCGAGGGCCGAAAAACGCTTGATTGAAAGGAATTGCTTCACGGCGCAAGCAGTGTAGCCAGCGTCTGCAACGCCATTTTGGGGTCATCCGAGACGATCGCATCGACCCCGATCGACACCAGACGGCGCACTGCGACCGGGTCGTTCGCCGTCCAGGCCAGCACCGGAGCGCCGAGACCGTGGGCGACGCCCACCGCCGCTCGCGAGCAGAGCGTGTGGTGCAGCGAGAGCGTGTTGGCGCGGGCGGCGCGCAGGAGAAAAGGCACACGCAGGGGCATCGCCTGCCGCAAAGCGGCGGCGCCTGCCGCGGTCAGTGGCTGCGGCCAGTGGACGCGAGCGACGCCGTAACGGTCCCGGGGATAGCCGATCGCCAGGGAGAGCGCCGGTGCGATCCGCGCCAGGCGCCGCGAGCTACCCGCCCAGGTCGTCGAGATGACAGCCCTGTCCATCAGCCCGTGGCGGCGGAGTGCGGCGACGAGCTCCTCTTCGTAGCCCGGCAGCTTGGCGTCGAGCTGAACGCCGAGCTCGTGCGCGCGCAGAAACTCCAGCGCGTCGTCGAGGGAGAGCGGCTGCTCGGGCACCTCGCGGCTCGAGTGCGCGAGCCGAAGGTCGGGCCCGACGTCGAACTCGACCAGGTGGGCCCCAGCCTCGACAGCCGCCTGGAGCGCAGCGAGCGTGTTCTCCGGAGCGACGGCGGCCGCGCCGCGGTGCCCGATCACGAAGGGCAGGCCGCCGCCGCGCTGCAACTTCATGCGACGCGCTTGATCACGACGATTGCGCAGTCGTCGCCGAGCTCGCCGCCGGCGAATGCGCGGCAGGCCGTGACGACCGAGTCGGCGATCGCCTGCGCCGGCTGCGAGCACGCTGCCGCGAGGACCTCGTCGAGACGCTCGACGCCGAACAGCTCGCCGTTGCGGCGCGCCTCGATCACGCCGTCGGTGTAGAGCACCACGCTCGTGCCGGGCCGGAGCTCGGCCCGCACCTGCTCGTACACCTGCTGCGACTCGATCCCGAGTGCGAGCCCGCCGCAGGCGAGCCCGCCGACCGTGCCGTCTGGCAGCACAATGCGAGGCTGCGGATGGCCGGCGCCCGCCGCCAGCACGCCCCCGGTCGAGTCCACCAGCAGGTAGGCCATGGTGATGAACTTGCCGGTCGCGATCTCCTCGACGACGACCTCGTTCGCGTG
The DNA here is from genome assembly GCA_963785895.1 of uncultured Actinomycetes bacterium. Taxonomy (GTDB): domain Bacteria; phylum Actinomycetota; class Thermoleophilia; order Gaiellales; family Gaiellaceae; genus PALSA-600. The sequence continues at coordinate 63,911 of CAWAXB010000018.1, forward strand.
CGCGAGGAACTCTGACGGTTCCGGATGCTCGCGGGCGAGCGAGCGGAAGACGAACTTCGCCATTGCCATGTCGGCGGTCGCGTCGATGCCGTGGCCGGTGACGTCGCCGAGCACGACGGCGAGCGCGCCGTCCGCGAGCTCCAGGAAATCGAAGAGATCGCCACCGACGTCGACCTGCGCCGCCGGCTCGTAGACCGTCCCCACATCGAGCCCCGCGATCGCCGGCCGCTCGCGCGGCAAGAGCGACTGCTGCATCGTCTCCGCAAACTGCTTTTGCTGCGAGTAGAGCCTGGCGTTGTCGATCGCGAGCGCGGCCTGTTGCGCGATCGTCGCCGCAGTCGCAAGGGTTTCGGCGTCGATCGCCCTCGCAGGATCGAGCGAGACGATCGTCAGCTCCGCCAGCAGCTCCGACGGGGTGGCGATCGGCAACAGCCCGACCGTCGATCCCTGCTCGAGGAACGGGATCAGCAACGCGTGCGCACCACCGAGCCGCCGGGCAGCGGCGACATCGAGCACCGTCGGGCGAGCCGTACGGGCAGGACGCGGCTGAGGACGCTGGAGGATCGTCCCCACCGCGGCGAGCAACCGCTCGTCTGCGACGTGCACGGCCCGCGGCACGAACTGGTCGCCACGCTCGTCCGGAACCCGGATCACGGCTGCGTCGACGCCGAGCACACCGACGATCGTCTCGGCGACCGCGCGCAGGGTCGTCTCCAGCGACAGGCTCTGGGCAAACGAGCGCGAGATCTCGTAGAGCGCGTTCACCTGTCGCGAGGTCTGACGCTCCGACTCGAGAACCGTTCCGAGCGCCTCGCCCAGCTCACGCGAGCGCTCGTGCAGCCGGGCGTTCTGCACGGCCACGGCGAGCTGGGCCGCGAGCGACGTGAGGAGCGCGGCGTCCGTGTCGCGCAACGCGCGTACTCCTGGGTACGCGACGAGCAACCCGATCGACTCGTCGCGTACGCGCAGGGGCACTGCGAGTGCCGACCGCTGGCTTGCCGCGTTCAGTGCCGCACGCACCAATCCGAGCGCCGGTTCGTGACCGGTCACGCCGGCGTGCACGGCTGCGCGTGCCCGCAGCGGACCGAGCGTTGCCTCGAGCAGCTGCGCGGCGACCGCTTCGTGGCCGTCGACAAGCCCACGTCCTGCTGCAGTCGAAAGCCTTCCGCCTTCGCGGAGATAGATGCCGACCTGCTCGACGCCGAGCAGCTCGACGATCCGCTCGACCGCCGTTTCGAGCGTGTGCGCCAGCGAGAGCTGCGCGATCGCCGCACCGACCGTCTCGAGGAGCGCGTGCGTGCGCTCGAGCTCCTCCTCGGTCGACTGCGCGCGCTCACCGACCCGCAGCGCGTGAGCGACGCGGCCGGCGAACGCCACGAGTGGCGGTAGCTCGCCGTCGACTGGGACGGCTTCTTCGGCAAAGAACAGCTGCAACGCCGCAAACGGCGGCTCCCCGAGCCCGAGCGTGAGCGCACCGTCGGCACCGGCCGGCAGGCCGGCCCGGCGTGCGACGGCCACCGGGCGCCATGCCTCGACCGCCTCACGCACCAATCCTGCGGCGGTCGCGAGCGCGGTCGCGCTCGCCTCCTCGACCACCGTGAGCAGCTCAACGTCTCCCTCGGGCCGCACCTGCCAGACAGCGCCGGCCCGGGCGCCGGTCGCCTCGACGCCGATCTCCACCGCGTGTTGCGCCGCCCTACGCGGATCCGCCCCGGCAGCGAGCGCCTCGCCCGCCAGTTCGAGCCAGCGCGCTCGGCGGCCGCCGAGCGCCGCACTCGTTCCGGGTGCGAACGAACGGAGAGTCAGGCCGAGCTGTCCGGCAAGGAGCTGAGCTACCGGCTCCTCGTCCCGGGTGAACGGCTCGGAGAAGCGCACGAACTCGACCGAACCGACGATGCGCCCGTCCGCCCGCGCCGCGGCCACCGCCACGCCGGCCGCGGTGGCCCGCTCCGCGGCCCGCCGCGTCGGCTCCGGCACCTCGCCCGCCTCGACCGGATCGCACGGCGCCCGGCTGCCCGCGATCTCGGCGCCGAGCGCCGACCCTTCAGGCGCGACCGCGCGGGCGACCAGATCGCCCGTCCGGTCGACGACCCGGATGACGCACAGATCCGCCCGCACTGCCTCGGCGCCGGCCCGGGCGAGCGCCGCCAGCGCGGTCGCCAAGTCATCTGTTGCGGCCACCTCCGCTGCCGCCCGTGCAAGCGCCTCCACGGGCCTGAACCCGGTCTCGACTGCCATCTGAGGACAGATACTGCCCGGATACACTTCTCAGGTGGCCGAACCTGCTCAGAAAGAGCCCGTTCACACCGAGGATGCGCCGGCTCTGGATCCGCATGCGATCGAGCGTGCGTACCGGCGTGAGCGGGCGCGCCGGCGGGCACGCAGCGAGCGCCACAGCAAGGTCCGGCGCTCAAACGTCCGTTTCTGGGTCAGCCTGCTCGCGCTGACCTTCCTCGCGGCGTTCGTGATCCTCGCCGCCTGGCACGAAGTGCAGACGCTGTTCGGCGTCTGAGCTCTAGAGAAGGCGCGGGGCCCGCGTGAACGGGCTCCACGAAGCCTGTTCCCAAGCAGCGCCGGAGCACATCGGGCACCGCGGCAGCGTCCCGCGCACGGTCACGCCGTACCCGCAGGAAGCACAGTGGTACTCGCCCACCACAACCGCCCCCTCGACGAGAAACTCGGCGCAGTCATCCGACGGCCGCTCGAGCAGCCGGGCCCCCTTGAGCATCTGACCCCTCTCTTCCGCAACGGTCACCACGTCCTCCGACCGAGATGATCCCCATAATCCCCTCTGTGGAAACACCCGACTTCTTCGACCCCGACGAACCAGCCACTGCGCCGCCTGCTCGAGGCGGGTATCCCGAGCGGTCGGCGGGCGGCATCTGGGCCGCCGGTGAGCGAATCACCTGGATCGCGGCCCTTGTTCTTGCCCTCTCGAGCTTCATGGACTGGTACGCCGGCTCGGGCGTCGGCGTCAAGCTTGCCGTGATCGGCTGGCACACCGGCGTGCTCGGCAAGCTCGTCTTCTTCATCGGCCTGGCGGTGCTCGTGCTGGTCGCGCTGCGGGAATCCGGCTTCGAGCTGCCTCCGGTGCTGCCGGACAGCCTCGTCGTGCTGGCACTGGGTGCGCTCTCCCTGGTCTTCGTGTTGATCCGCGTGCTCTCGATCCCGGACGCGGTGCTTCCGGCCAACGGCCGCGGCATCGGCATCTGGATCAGCCTGCTCGCCAGCCTCTGCCTGCTCGCCGGCGGACTGCTGCGCGCAGCAGAAGAGCTGTAGCGACTCCCACCACCGCGCCCCCGAGCACGTCGAGCGGGAAGTGGTCGCCGTTGTAGAGGCGCGACAGCGCAATCAGGGCCGCAAGCGCGTAGAACGGCAGGCGAAGGCGTGGCTCGAGCAGACCGAGCACGACTGCACAGGCGACGCTCGAGGCGGAGTGACCGGACGGAAACGAATGGGTCGTCGCAGCCGGGCCGAGCTGGTGCACGAACGGACGGTGCCGGGGAATGAGCGTCTTTCCGAGCAGCACGAGCAACTGGGCGACGCCGTCGGTGGCAACAACGGCCGCGACGATCGCCGGCCGGCGGCGCAGCAGCGCCAGGAGGATCGCGATCGCGATCCAGACCGCACCGAACGAGCCGATCCGCGAGAGCCCGATCGAGAGCCAGTCGAGCCAACCGGTGCGATGGCCGACGATCCAGGCTTCGGCACGGCGGTCGAGTGAGAGCACCGCGCGCTAGACGATTACGCGGGAACGAGCTGCTTGGCGCGCTCGACCAGCTGCTGCGGGTCGAACGGCTTCCCGATGAAGCCCTTTGCGCCCCGCTGCTCGGCCTCGGCGCCTTCGCCGACCTGGCCCGAGAACATGATCACGGGAATCGAACCGTGCAGCTCTTGCAGCCGCTGGAGCAGCTCCCAGCCGTCGACGCCGGGCATGACGACGTCGAGCAGCACCAGCTGCGGCGCCTGGTCGGCGATCGCCGCGAGCGCCTCGTCGGCGCCCGCGGCTTCGCGGACCGTGTACCCCTCGGCCTCGAGGCTGACCCGCACGAACTCGCGCAGGCGCGCGTCGTCGTCGACCACCAGCACGAGCGGCCCTTCTTTGCGGCCGCCCGGCCCCGACCGCTCGAGGAAGAGCTCGAGGTCGCGGCGCCGGAAACGGCGGTGCCCGCCCGGCGTGTAGAAGGCCGGGACGCGCCCCTGATCCGACCACTTGCGAATCGTCGACTGGGCGACTCCAAGAAACGTCGCTGCCTGGCCAAGGGTCAACCAGTCCGGCTCCCCGCTCGGGACGCGTCTACCCGGGTACGTCATCAGTGGAAAAGTAACCAAAGCTGCGTCTACCTAAACACGGGGCGCAGCGGGCTTGTTACGGAGCCGACACCGTGACGGTCACCGTGCGCAGGGCCGCCGGGGCCAGTGGCAACGGGTCGAGCGTGCGCACGATCGACTGCGTCCCGGCCGGAGGCGAACCGTCGTTCAGCGCCTTGCCCAGCGCGATTCCCACGGCGAAGACGACGACAAGGGCCGCGGCGAGGAGCACGCGTCTCATGGCGCGTAGTCCGAAGCTCCGCGCGCGAAGGCATGGAAGGCGGCGTCGGCGACCGTGCCGGGCTCGCTGATCACCGGTGCGTCGGGGTCTGCGTCCGCGAGCAGCGAACGGGCCCACTCGTCAGCTCCGTCGTACGCGCTGGAGAGCTCGGACAGCGTGAAGTTCTGCCCCAGGCGCTCGCGCAGCGCGGCGACGACGAGATCCACGCGGCTCGAGAGGTCGTGGTAGCGGGTCGGTGAGGACCGCGTCTCCTCGACACGCCGGTTGCCGTCATGCCACTGCTGGCGGGCGAGCGAGACGTCCACGTCACGCAGTACAGCAGGAGTCCGGCCACGGCGACGGCAGCTCGGCGACGATCCGGTCGCCGAGCTCGTAGCCGGGCCGGGCGAGCGCGAACGCGGCGTGCGCGTGCAGACACTTGAGGCTGCCCGTACGCGTGGAGCCGCCGATGCCCGCGTCGAGCTCCGGGCGGAGCGCGCGCTGGGCCGCCTGCGCTTCCGCCACGCTTCGCGCCAGCTCCGGGTCGTCGTTCGCCGCACGCGACCAGCGCTCCACTCCGCCCGCGGCCTCGAGGCGGGAGATCGCCGCCACGAGGTGCGGACAGGTGACGTAGAACTGCGTCGGAAACGGGCGACCGTCGCTGTCGAACGGCGCCTGCTCCGTCACGGCCGGACGCCCGAAGGGACAGCGCACCGCGACACGGCGAAATGCCCGCGGCGGCCGGCCGATCTGACGCTCGACGAGCTCGCGATCATCCACCCGCGACAGGGTAGAAGACTGGTGTCAGACACACCGGAAGGAACTCGTCAGTGCGCTTTGCGCCAAGCGGAGATGCCCTTGACGATGAAGAGCCGCTCGCCCGGCTTCACGAGACCGAGGCGGCGCGCCTCGCGCACGAGCTGGTCGCTCGTGCCCGCCTGCGCGATCCGCTTCTCGAGCTGCGACTTCTCCTGCCTCAGCGCCTGCACCTCTGCGTTGCGAGCCTGCAGGCGATGCCGCGTGTGCAGGTAGGTCTGCGCGGGCTTCCAGTAGAGGAGGCCGAGCAGGACGAGACCGCCGATCGCAAGCAGGCGCGTGGGGCGCAACCGGCCCCGGCGGGTCTTCTTGGCGCCACGTTTCACGGGACGGGATTCTCCGCCCCGGGTGCGCTCTCCTTCTACCCGCGACGCACTGCGACGATCACGGCCATCTCCGGCGTGACCAGGAGCTCCGTCGCCTCGAGGCGCGGATCGAGCAGCAGCGCCTGCCTCGTCGCATCGCCGGCCACCGGCGTGCCCGGCGTCAGGTCGTCCTTCACAAGGATGCCGCCCGGCGCGAGCAGATCGGCGACCAAGTCGTAGGCGACGCCGCCGTCTGCGAACACGAGGTCGAACGGGCCACGCTGCGGCAGCAGCGAACGCCAGTCGCCCTCGAGCACCTCGGCGGCGGTTCCTGCGAGCGCGGCGCGTGCCTGCGCCGCACGATCAGGGTCGAGCTCGACGGTCACGAAGGCCGAGCCCCGCGGCAAGGCGGCCACGATCGCCTTCGCACCAGCTCCGTACGAGGTGCCGATCTCGGCGATCTTCCCGCCAGGCTTCGACGCAACCAGCGTCGCAACCAGACGCTGCACCTCGGGGATCGAGTACGCGCCCGCGGTCAGGCGATGTCGACCTTGATCACGTTGGTCGAGCCCGGCAGGTTCACGGCGGTGCCGGCGGTGGTGACGATGCGGTCGCCGGTCTCGATCACACCGGAGCCGAGCGCCGCCTCGATCGACCGTGACCAGAGGTCTTCGACGTTCTCGGTCCGCACCATCAGCACGGGCACGACGCCCCATTCGAGCGCCATCTGCTGCACCGAGACCTGGTGGTGCGACAGCCCGATGATCTGCCGGCGCGGACGGAGTCGCGAGACGGCCGAGGCGGTACGGCCGGTGAACGTCGGCACGAGGATCGCGGTCGCGCCGAGCGTTTCAGCCAGGTCACACGCGGCGTTCGACATCGCGCGTCCGACAGTCGTCTTCTCGCCCGGCTCCGGCATCTGGTGCCGGTAGCCCATCGACGGCTCGACTGCGCGTGCGATGCGATCCATCGTCGCGACCGCTTCGACCGGATAGTTGCCGGTGGCGGTCTCGGCGGAGAGCATCAGCGCGGACGTGCCGTCGAGGATCGCGTTCGCGACGTCGCTCGCCTCGGCTCGCGTCGGCTCGGCGTGCTCGATCATCGACTCGAGCATCTGCGTCGCAGTGATCACGGGCTTTCCGGCCTCCAGGCAGCGCAGGATGATCTTCTTCTGCAGCAGCGGCACGGTGGCCGCGCCGATCTCGACGCCGAGGTCGCCGCGGGCGACCATGATCGCGTCGGCCTCCTGCAAGATCTCGTCGAGCGCCTCGACTCCCTCGGCCTTCTCGATCTTCGCGATCACGCGCGCGGGCGAGCCGGTCTGGCGGATGATCGCTTGCAGGTCGCGCACATCGGCGGCCGCGCGCACGAACGAGAGCGCGACGAAGTCGACGCCGATGCCGAGCGCGAAATCGAGGTCGCCCAGATCCTTCTTCGTCAGCGACGGAATCGGCAACGGGACACCTGGCAGGTTGACACCCTTGTGCGATTTCACCTCGCCGCCCACGAGCACCAGGCAGCGGGCCCGTCCGTGCTCGACCTCCTTGACGGACAGGCGGATATGACCGTCGTCGATCAGAACGTCGTGGCCCGGGCGCAGCACCTCGCTGATCACCGCGGGTGCCACGGGCAGCGCGCCGTCGACCGAGACCTGCTCGCCGACGATCACGATCTCCTCGCCTTTCACCAGCAGGCGCGGCGCGGGCAGGTCGCCGACGCGCAGCTTGGGGCCCTGCAGGTCGGCGATGAGCGCCAGCGGCTTGCCGGTCTCCGCCTGCACCTCGCGCACCACCTTGGCGCTTGAGGCGTGATCGTGATGAGTACCGTGCGAGAGGTTGAGGCGGATCGCGTCGACACCCGCCTCGACGAGCTCGCGGACGACGTCGTGCGTCGACGAAACCGGGCCAACCGTCGCGACGATCTTCGTTCTGCGTCTCTCCGTCAACGTCCGCCCCAGACTACTTAGAGCCTCTCACAGACGTGGCGCGCGGGAACGCCGACCAACCGGGATACTGCGCTCGCGCGCCGAGCTCCTCTTCGATCCGCAGCAGCTGGTTGTACTTCGCGACACGATCCGACCGCGCCGGGGCGCCCGTCTTGATCTGGCCGGCGCCGAGCGCGACCGCGAGGTCGGCGATCGTCGCGTCCTCCGTCTCGCCGCTGCGATGTGACATGACGGACGTGTAGCCGGCGCTGCGCGCCAGGCGCATCGCCTCGATCGTCTCGGTGAGCGTGCCGATCTGGTTGACCTTGACGAGGATCGAGTTGGCGACGCCACGCTCGATCCCCTGCCGCAGCCGGACCGGGTTGGTCACGAACAGGTCGTCGCCGACGAGCTGAACCTGCTCGCCGAGCTCCCTGGTGAGCGCCTGCCACGACTCCCAGTCGTCCTCGGCCGCACCATCCTCGATCGAGACGACCGGGTAGCGGGCGACGATCTCCGCCCAGAACCCCGGCATCTCGGCGCTCGTCTTCTCGCGTCCCTCGAAGCGGTAGACACCGTCCGAAAACACCTCGCTCGCGGCAGGGTCGAGCGCGATCGCGATGCGATCGCGATGGCCGGCCTGTTCGGCGGCCTCGAGCACCGCTTCGATCGCGGCCTCGCTCGACTCGAGATCGGGCGCGAAGCCGCCTTCGTCGCCGACGCCGGTTGCGAGCCCACGTGCGCTCAGCACCTTCTTCAACGAGTGATAGACCTCGGCGCCGATGCGCAGGGCCTCGGCGAACGTCTCCGCGCCGGCCGGGACGACCATGAACTCCTGCAGGTCGATCGAGTTCGCGGCGTGCGCGCCACCGTTGATCACGTTCATCATCGGCACCGGCAGCGTCGTGGCATCGTCGCCGCCGAGATAGCGGTACAGCGAGACGCCCGCGTCGGCTGCCGACGCCTTCGCCGCGGCGAGCGATGCGCCGAGAATGGCATTTGCGCCCAGGCGGCCCTTGTTCGGCGTGCCGTCGAGGTCGATCAGCGCGCGGTCGAGCTCCTCCTGCGCCGCAGCGTCGCGTCCCTGCAGCAACGATGCGATCTCGCCGTTGACGTTCGCGACGGCAGTCTCGACGCCCTTGCCACCCCACCGCTCTCCCCCGTCGCGCAGCTCGACCGCTTCGTGCACCCCGGTGGATGCGCCGGACGGGACGATGGCACGCCCGAGCGCACCGGACTCGAGGCGCACGTCGACCTCGACGGTCGGGTTGCCGCGCGAGTCGACGACCTGGCGGCCGTGCACGACAGCGATTCTGGTCACTCGTTCTCCTTTGCCTGGTCGTAGTACGCATCCTGCCGCTCGAGCGGTAACGCGGCCCAGTCGTGCCCATCGGCCTCCGCAAGCCGCACCGCGTGCTCGACACGCTGCCGGAAACGCTTCGCAGCAGCGCGCAGCTCGAGCTCGGGGTCGACGTTCAACCGCCGCGCGACGTTGACGGCCGCGAAGAGCACGTCGCCGAGCTCGGCGGCCACACGCGCGTCGGGCTCGGTCTCGGGCGCCGGATCGGCGTCGGGAAGCTCCTCGCGCAACTCCCGCAGCTCGTCGTCGAAGTCGGCCAGCGCGCCGGCGAGATCGGGGTACTCGAAGCCGACCGACTTGGCGCGCAGCTGCACCTTCCTCGCGTAGAGCAACGACGGCAGGTTCTCGGGCACGTCGTGGAAGACGCCCTCCCGCCCTTCGTCGGAGCGCTTGATCGCCTCCCAGCGGTCACGCACCCGAGCGGCGGTCTGCGCCTCGGCATCGCCGAAGACGTGTGGGTGGCGCGCCACGAGCTTCGCGTGCACACCGCGCGCAGCCGCCTCGAGATCGCCTGCGCCCCGTTCGGAGAGGAGCATCGAGAGGAAGTACGACTGGAAGAGCAGGTCGCCGATCTCGTCGAGCAGCTTCGTGTCGTCCCCGGCCTGCGCGGCGTCGGCAACCTCGTACGCCTCTTCGACCGTATGCGGGACGATCGTGCGGACGGTCTGCTCGCGATCCCAGGGACACTCGCGACGCAGACGCTCCGTCAGCTCCTGGAGCTCGACGAGCGCGTCCGCCAGCGACATCGCCCGCCCCGTCCGCGCGCTCAGGTGGTCGTCTGGTTGGTCGACGTCACGGCCGCGCACGGATCGGGCGACGGCGTGTAGCCGACCTGGTAGGCGACCTTCGACCCGCTGCAGTAGCTCTTCGTGACCCCGGCGGCCCAGTCGCTCAGAGCAGTGCTCTTCTTCTGCGAGTTCAACGTCGTCTTGATCGTCGATGAGACCTGCTTCTCAGGCGTCGTCGACTTCGGATGAATCGCCGACGTCGCCACGATCACGAACCAGCCGTACTGCTTCGTGTCGATCGGCTTCTGGATCACGTTCGTCTTCGCGGAGAAGAGCGCCTTGTCGAACCCCTGCACCGTCTGGCCCTTCGAGAAGGTCGCCTTGCCGCAGCTGTCCTTGGAGCTCGTGTCCTGCGAGTACTGCTTCGCGAGCTTGCACCAGGTCTGCTTGTTGCCGGCTTTGAGCTGCGAATAGATCGACGAGGCAAGCGTCTTCGACTTGACCAGGATGTACTGCACGTCGCGGCTCTCGGGCTTCGCGTAGCTCGACTTGTGCGCCAGGTAGTAGTCATGCACGTCAGAGTCCGAGGCGGTGATGGAGCTCGTCACCTTGTTGCTGATCTTCTCGGAGTAGAGCTGGTGCCGGAGATCCGTGCGCACCTGCGCGTCGGTCAGCTTCTGGAGCTTCAGCTGGGCGAGGTACTTCTTCTGGCTGCCGTCGAAGTACTGCTTCTTGATCTGGTCGAGCCGCGTCTGAATCTGCTTGTCGGTGACGGTGATGCCCTCCGACTGAGCCTTCGCTTCCTTCTCGGCCTGCTGGACGAGCAGCGTCACGGCCTGGCTCTTGATCGTCTCGTAGTCCTGCGTCCCTTGCTTCGGGAACGGCTTGCCCTGCTGCGCGAAACTGCTCTTCGCCTGCTGCATCAGCGCGTCGAAATTGGCCTTGCTGATGTGCGTCTGGCCGACGACGGCCACGTCGCCCGCATCGAGCGCAGCGGCCTTGCCGCCCCCACCGCCGCAGCCCGCAATCACGACGGCGACCAGCGCAAGAGGAAGAAGAAACTTGGCCGTTTTCATAGAAATGCGCCGGCTAAGCCGCCTGGCGCGCAGCCAGCATAGCATCGACCAATTCGAGGGCACCTGTGAATTCCCCATGCCTTAACGTCACTTCGCGGTTGCCGGTCGAGTAGACCGCGGTCTCGATCTCGCCGCGCAGTTCACGCAGCTCCCCGGAGCCGAGCACCACCGGCCCGACCGAGGCCTTGCCGCCGCGGAAAATGAGGTAGTCGGCCCCGAGCCGCGCCAGCTTCAGCTTCGCCTCCTGGATCGCGAACAGGTTCGCGACGGGCTCCGGCAGCGGGCCGTAGCGGTCTTCGGTCGCCACGCGGAGCTCGTGCAGCTCGTCCTCGGTCTCGGTGAGCGCAAGCCGCCGGTGCAGGTCGATCTTCAACGCCTCGGCGGCGACGTAGCCGGCCGGCACGTAGGCGTCGACCCGCGCGTCGATCCGCACCGGGCGCGCGGCGACCCGGCGCTGGCCGGAGAGCTCCGCGACGGCCTCGTGCAGCATCTCGACATAGAGCTCGAACCCGAGCGCAGCCACATGGCCGGACTGCTCGGCGCCGAGCAGGTCTCCGGCGCCGCGGATCTCGAGGTCGCGCATCGCGATCGCGAACCCGGCCCCGAGCTCGGTGTGGTCGGAGAGCGTCGCGAGCCGGGCCCGCGCCTCCGGCGTCAGCTCACGCGCGTCGGGATAGAAGAGGTACGCGTGCGCCAGCGCCTCGCTGCGGCCGACGCGCCCGCGGATCTGGTAGAGCTGCGACAGCCCGAGCTGGTCGGCCCGCTCGACGATCAGCGTGTTGGCCTGCGGGATGTCGAGGCCCGACTCGATGATCGTCGTCGAGATCAGGACGTCGGCGTCGCCCGCAAGGAACGTCAGCATCTTGTCCTCGAGCTCGCGTTCGTGCATCTGGCCGTGGGCGATCAGGAAGCGCAGCTCCGGGCACAGCCGTCGCAGCTTCTCGGCGGCGTCCTCGATCGTCTCGACACGGTTGTGCAGGTAGAAGGCCTGGCCGCCCCGCTCCACCTCGCGTGCCAGCGCGGTCGAGATCAGCTCGTCGTCGATCTCGCCGACGAAGGTGCGAATCGGCCGCCGACCCTCGGGGGGCGTCTCGATCACCGAGATGTCGCGCAGCCCCGCCAGCGACATGTGCAGCGTGCGCGGGATCGGCGTCGCGCTGAGCGAGAGCACGTCGACCTCGAGGCGGAGCTGCCTCAGCAGCTCCTTCTGCGCGACGCCGAAGCGTTGTTCCTCGTCGACGACCACCAGCCCGAGCGACTTCGGGATCACGTCGCGCGAGAGCACCCGGTGCGTCCCGATCAGGACGTCGACCTTGCCTTCGGCGAAGTCGGCCAGCACCTTCTTGACGTCGGCGGGCTTGCGGAAGCGCGACACCATCTCCACGCGAACCGGGAAGTCCTGGTAGCGCGAGCGGAAGGTGTTCCAGTGCTGCTGCGCGAGCACGGTGGTCGGCACGAGCATCAGCACCTGCCTGCTGTTGACCGCGACGGCGAACGCGGCGCGCACCGCCACCTCGGTCTTGCCGAAGCCGACGTCGCCGCAGACGAGCCTGTCCATCGGGTGCGCCGACTCGAGGTCGTCCATCACGGCTTCGATCGCCGTACGCTGATCCTCGGTCTCTCGGTAGGGGAAGTCGTCGGCCAGCCGCTCGACCCACTCGTGATCGACGTCGTAGGCGACTCCGGGCTGTGTCTGCCGCTGCGCATAGAGCTGCAGCAGCTCGCCCGCCATCTCTCTGAGATGGGCGCGAGCGCGCGTCTTCAGGTTGTCCCATGCCTTGCCGCCAAGCTTCGACAGCGCCGGCGCGTGCGAGTCGGCGCCGATGTAGCGGCTGACCTTGCCGATCTGCTCGTGTGGCACGTAGACGCGGTCTTCGCCGCGGAAGGCGAGCAGCAGGTAGTCGCGCGTGACGCCGGCCACCTCCTTCGTCTCGAAGCCCTTCAGCTGCGCGATGCCGTGGTCCTCGTGGACGACGTAGTCGCCGGTGCGCAGGTCGGAGAAGCTCTGGAGCGCGCGGCCTGGCGCGGTCGTCGCACGCGCGGGCCGCTTGCGGAAGACCTGGGTGTCGGGCAGCAGCGCGAGCCCCAGCTCGCGCCAGACGAAGCCGCGCCGTGCGGGTGCGACGGCGAACACGAGCCCGGCAGGAGCCTCACCAAGTTCGAGGATCCGGGCGTCGGCGCGGCGGAGGAGCGCCTGCTGGCGGAGCGCCTCACCCCGGTGCGGAAACGAGACGACGATGTCCAGCTCCTGCCGGAGCAGGCCATTCAGCTCGTTCTCGGCCTCGGCGAGGCCGCGGGCGGCGAGCGCCGGACGCTGCGCGTCGAACGAGAATGGCTGGCCCTGCGGGAGCGCGCTCAACTCGGCCACGCCGGCCAGGTCGACGGGGGCAAGTCGCTCGTCTGCCCAGACGGCGCGCACCTCGTCGGGCGACCAGACGAGATCGGGCGCGCGGTCGAACACCGGCACGAGGTCATCCGGCGCCTGCACGGCGGGACGCGCTTCCTCGTCGTCGGCGAAGGTCGGCTCGACGAGCTCGCTGCGGCGCTCGGCGGCGGGATAGATCGTCGCCTCGGACACCTGGCGCAGCGCGCGCTGGGTGAACGGCGAGAAGACGCGGATCTGCTCGATCTCATCGCCGAAGAGCTCGATCCGGAACGGCTCGCGCCCGGTCGTCGGGAACACGTCGACCAGGCCGCCGCGCACCGCGAACTGGCCCCGCTCCTCCACGCGCTCGACGCGCTCGTAGCCCGCCGACGCCAGGTGCTCGGCCAGCGCGTCGATGCCGGGCTCGTCACCGGTCGCGATCCGCAGCGGTGCGGGGCGCGCGGCGAGCGGCGGCAGGCCCTCGGCGATCGCGGTCGCCGAAGCGCACACGAGCCCGCCGCGCTCGAACACCTCGAGCGCGCGAGCGCGCTCGCCGATCAGATGCGGGGGCGGCTCGAGTCCGGAGGCGAAGTTGACCCCGCGCGAAGGGAGCAGGGCGACCTGCTCGTCGCCCACGAACCAGGCGGCCGCCTCGGCGGCGTCGCGCGCGTCGGCATCCTCCGGCAGGACGACGATCAGCCCGCGCTTCAGCTCGTCGTGCAGCGCGGCGAGCACGAGCGGCAGGACCGGCTCCGACACGCGGGCGCGCGCCGGCAGCGCGGCTGCAAATTCTTGCAGGCGCTCATGCGCTCGAAGGCGCTCGACGAGGCTGTAGAGCAGCGGGCGGTCCATGACGATGGGCCGAACTAGGCGTTCGGCCGGGGGTCATGGTAACCCTCAGATCACGCGCCGGGCGCCGTCGTACGTGCTGGCGTACCAGCCACTGAGCGTTGCGATCGACACGCGCGTGCCGGTGTGCGGCGCGTGGATGAAACGTCCGCGGCCGATGTAGAGGCCGACGTGGCCGAGCCCGTCGAAGAAGAGCAGGTCTCCCGGACGCAGGCCGCGGAGCGAGACACGGCGGCCGAGGTCGAACTGCGCCGCCGAGTAGTGCGGCAGCGTCACGCCGAAGTGCGCATAGACGAACCGCGTGAATCCCGAGCAGTCGAAGCCGCTCCGTGGCGAGGTGCCGCCGTAGCTGTACGGGACGCCGAGCAGGCGGCGGGCGTAGCTGGCGACCTTGGCCTGCTCGAGCGCGACCTGCGTGGCCCGGCTGACGTGCCTGTGGGCGCGCACCGTCGCGCCGGTCGCCCGCTTCGGGTTGGCGAGCGCGCCGGTCGCGCGGGCGGCGACACAGGCCAGTACGACGACGAGGAGCAGCGCGAGGCGGAGGTGTCCGGTCATGGGAGGGTTGCTGCGACGGGGCGGCGAAGGCACGCAGGAAATCGGGCCGCGGCGTCGTTGGCCCGTTCATGTCAGCAATCTGTGAAAGGCCTGGCCACCCCCCGTATCGGGAGTCTCCCATCCCCTAAAAGGGGTAGTCCGGCCGGGGGCTCACACCCCGGGACTCAGGCCCAGATCGACCGGCTGGAGCGCGATTGCGCTGCACGTGCAGGATTTTTGCCTCGCGTGTCGATCAGCACGAGCTATTTCTTGCTGTTGACCGCGCGCTGCGCCGCTTCGAGCCCTTCGGCGTCGAGCGTCTCGACCGCGTCGGCCGCTGCGGCGACGAGCCGGCCTGCGTCCTCGTGCGGTTCGAAGTCGGAGAGCACGTAGTCGGCGAGCGGCCGCGGGTCGCCGCGGCCAGGTCGCCCGACACCGACCCTGAGGCGCAGGAACTCGGGCGTGCCGAGGTGCTTGGCGATCGAGCGCAGCCCGTTGTGCCCGGCGAGCCCCCCGCCCAGCCGCGCCTGCAGCCGGCCGGGCTCGAGGTCGCCCTCGTCGTGGACGACGAGGATGGTGTGGGGTTCGGCCTTGAAGAACCTGCGCTGCCGCCTGCACGGAGCGCCCGGAGTCGTTCATGTAGGTCTCTGGTTTCAGGAGCGCGACCTTGTGGCCGTCGATCCGGATCTCGGCGAGCCGCCCGTCGAACTTGGCGCGCCACGACGCGTCGTGCCTGCGCGCGAGCTCGTCTACGACGAGCCAGCCGACGTTGTGGCGGTTGCCTGCGTACTCGCGGCCCGGGTTGCCGAGACCTACGACGAGCAGATCGAGCGACGTGCCTCGGCCGTTCGGGCGCGACGGGCGCGGCCACAGGCGCACGAGGCTTATTCGCCTTCGGAGCTGCCCTCGGCCTCGGCCGCGGGCTCGTCCTGCGTGTCGCCAGCTTCGGCGGCTTCGCCTTCGGCGCCTTCAGCCGGCGCCTCTCCCTCTGCGGGCGCCGCCTCGGCATCCTCGACGCGGGTCGGCTGCGTCACCGTGGCGAGGACGGTCTCCTCGAGGTCGTCGAGCAGCGTCACACCGGCCGGGGCCTTCAGCGCCGAGAGCCGGAGCGTGTCGCCGATGTGCATCTCCGAAATGTCTATCTCGAGGTGCTCGGGCACTTCCATCGGAAGCGCCTCGACGTTCAATTCGTTGGTGACCTGCGAGAGCACGCCGCCTTCCTTGACGCCGGCCGACTCGCCGTGGAGCGTTAGCGGCACGGTGGCGTGAATCGGCTGGTCGAGCCGCACTTCCTGCAGGTCGACGTGGGTGATATGGCCGCGCACAGCGTCGCGCTGGAACTCCTTCAGCACCGAGGAATGCGTCTTGCCGTTCTCGACGACAACGTCGAGCACGGCATTCAGGCCGCCTTTGGTGGTGAGGGCAGCACGCAGGTCGCGCGCAGCGATCGAGATCGAGATCGGGTCTTCCCGGCCGTAGAGCACACCGGGAATCACCCCCTGCCTGCGCAGCCGGCGAGACTCGGCGGAGCCGAGCAATGTGCGGTTCTGGACCGCGAGTTTGAAGCGCTCTCCTGCCACGACGGGCGGAAGTGTAGCGGCAGCTGGAAGCTCGATCGGCGCGACCGTGCCGCGGGTCTCAGTTTGAGGCACGCCGAGTTGCGGCGATCTTCGCATCGTGGAACGCAATCCGTTCCTCGAGCAGCTTCATCCGCTCGGCGTCCTTCGCCCAGAACTCAGGCGTCAGGCGGCTCTTCCGCTTCTTCTTCATCGTCACCTCCCAGAAGCCAGAGGATCGCGTCGAGCTTCTCGTTCGCGTTCAGCAGCCCAAGCATGATAGCCCTGGTATCGAGCTCGTCCATTTCGAAAGCGTGACGCAGGCGCACGCGTGCGACAAGGTGCCCAGCATTGACACGTCCCTACCATCCCTGGTGGTCGTCACCGGCCCGCCCGCAGCGGGCAAGACGACGATCGCCGCCGAACTGCGAGCTCGGCTCGGGATTCCGCTGCTCGCAAAGGACACCCTCAAGGAAACCCAGCCGGAGCCGGGCTCCGCCCGGCGGGAGGCCGACCCCACGTACGTGACCGAGTGGACGAGGGAAGGGTGGGCATCGGGAGGGGAACCGCAGGTTCCCTTCCCGACTTAAAAGAGCTGGTTTTCGCCGCCGAAGATCGCGCTCACCGAGTCGTCGGCGAAGACGTTCATGATCGTCTCGGCGAGCAGCGGGGCGACGGTCAGCACCGTCATGTGCTCCGGCTTCGTGATCGGGTCGATCGGCACCGTGTCGGTGACGACGATGCCGGCGAGATCGGCTTCGCTCAGCTTCTCCAGGCCTTCGGGCGAGAGCAGCGCGTGGGTGACGAATACGTAGACATCACTCGCGCCATGCGCCTTCAGCGCCTTGGCGCCCGCGATCAGGGTGCCGCCGGTGGTCGTGATGTCGTCGCCGATGATCGCGATCTTGTCGCGCACGCGGCCGGTCACCTCGGTGACCGAGACCACGTCGTGCGCCGGACGCGTCTTGTGCATGATCGCGAAGTCGGCGTCGATCATCTCCGCGAAGCGCACGGCGTGCTTCGCACGGCCGGCGTCCGGCGCCACCGAGACGACGCCCTCCCCGGTGAGGCCGAGGTCGCGGAAGTGGCGCGCGAAGAGCGGCAGCGAGGTCATGTGGTCGACGGGAATCGTGAAGAAGCCCTGAATCTGACCGGCGTGCAAATCCATCGTGAGCACGCGGTCGGCGCCGGCGAGCTGCAGCATGTCGGCCACGAGACGCGCCGAGATCGGCTCGCGCGGCTTCGCCTTGCGGTCCTGCCGCGCGTACGGGAACCACGGGATGACGGCGGTGATGCGCTTTGCCGAGGCGAGCTTCGCCGCCTGGATCATCAGCAGCAGCTCCATCAGGTTCTGGTCGACCGGGTCGCAGCCGGTCTGGACGAGGAACAGGTCGGCGCCGCGGATCGACTCGTCGAAGCGGCAGTAGGTCTCGCCGTTCCCGAACGTGTGCAGCTCGATCGCACCGAGCTCGCAGCCGAGCTGTTCGACGATGCGCTCCGCCAGCGGCTTGTGCGAGCGGCCCGAGAAGACCATCAGGCGCTTCTGCGGCCCACGCTCGATCCAGTGGCCCGGATGGCTCACGGAGATTGCCTCGGGCGACTCCAGTCCCGGAAGCGTGAGCTCAGTCGTTGTCGCGCTGTCGGGCTGCATAGCCCTCCTTGTTCTCCTGGCGCGAACGGGCGATCCCGAGCGCATCGGCGGGGACATCCTTCGTTATGACCGATCCCGCGGCGATCCATGCACCATCCCCGATCTCCACCGGTGCGACGAACCCATTGTGAATTGCGGTCCTGACGTTGCGCCCGATCGTCGTGCGGCCCTTGGGCAGACCGGGCTTGTGCGGGAAGTTGGCGGTGATCGCACCGGCGCCGATGTTCGTGTCGTCACCGATGTCGGCGTCACCGATGTACGACAGATGCGGCACCTTCGTGCGGTCGCCGATGCGCGAATTTTTGATCTCCACGTAGGTGCCCGCCTTTGAGGAGTCGCCGAGAACAGTCCCGGGTCGAAGGTAACAAAACGGTCCCACCGTCGCGCCGGTCCCGATGCGCGCGTCGATCGCGACGGTATGTGCGTGAATCTCGGCCCCGGCGGCGATGCTCGTTGTGCCGCGAAGCAGGGTGAACGGGTGCACGGTCACATCGGCCTCGATCGCGACGCCGGGCTCGATCCAGGTCGACTGCGGGTCGACGATCGTGACGCCGTTCAGCATGTGCTCCTCGTTGATCCGGTCGCGCAGGATCGCGGCGGCCTGCGCGAGCTCGACGCGGGTGTTGACGCCCTCGGTCTGCCGCCAGTCGCCCGCGACGTGGGCGCCGACCTGCTGCCCGGAGGCGACGAGGATCTCGATCGTGTCGGTGAGGTAGAGCTCGCCCTGGACGTTCTTCGGCTGCAGCTGCGCGAGCGCCGGCCAGAGCGCGCCGGAGCGGAAGACGTAGATGCCGGAGTTGATCTCGCCGATCCGCCGTTCCTGCTCCGATCGCGTCGGTGCCCTCGGCGATGCGCCGCACCGTCCCAGCGGGATCGCGCACGATGCGGCCGTAGACGCGCGCGTCGGGCGGCTCGGCGCTGAGGATCGTCGCGGCCGCACCCGAGGTGCGGTGCGCCTCGACGAGCTGGCCGAGCAGCTCGGCAGTGAGGAGCGGCGTGTCCCCCGAGAGCACGAGCACATCGCCGTCGTAGCCGTCGAGCGCGGCGCGCGCAGAGCGAACCGAGTCGCCCGTGCCGAGCGGCGTCTCCTGCACCGCAACCGTCACATCCTCGTCGGGAAACTCGTCACGTGCGGCCGGCGACGCAACGACGATCAGCGGCGCGGCCCCGGTCTCGCGTCCTGCCTCGATCACCCAGTCGACCATGCGACGGCCGAGCAGCTCGTGGAAGTGCTTCGGCACGGCGGACTTCATCCGCGTGCCGAGGCCGCCTGCCATCACGACTGCTGCGAGGGTGTCTGGGGCTGAGCTCATGATGACGCTCGTTGCAGGGGTGCGATCAGCGAGTGCGAGGCAAGGACGCAGGGAGCGTCAAGAGCCGTAGCTCTTGGCGCGACCGAGGACGCGGCATCGCGCCGCTGAGCGCGGCCCGGCGACACAGTCTTCATTGTGAGCTCAGCCCCATGCATGAGTGAGATGGCTGGGGCGCCAGGATTCGAACCTGGGATCGCGGGACCAAAACCCGCTGCCTTACCGCTTGGCTACGCCCCATAGTGGGCGACAGTTTACGGGCGCCGCGTGAAGAGCAGGATCAGCGCCGCGATCGCGAGCACGGCGATGACGCCGATCGCGATCGCCTTCAGGATCCCGAGCGCGATCGGCACGCAGAGGACAAGGAGTTGCGACGCGGCGAAGATCCACGAGAGCTGCCGGAACGTGTCGGAGTGGCTCGTGCGGCCGGCGAACCACCAGAGCGCGACGGCGACAGCAGCCAGCGCGACGGCTTCCCACCAGTGCAGGACGTGGAAGAGGTAGAGCAGACCCTCGATTGCCGCGATCCAGAAGGTCGTGCGCAGGCGGCGGTCACGCAGCCAGCGTCCCGAACGGCTCGAGCCGTGTTCGATCGCGTGCGCCTCGAACATCCCGGTCAACCGTACCACGCTGGAACGGTGATCCAAACGCGCCCGCGGGGCCGCAAAGCACGCCGCGCGGCGGCAGCTTCGCGGTGGTTGGTGAAGAGCCCGTAGACGACCGGACCGGCCCCGCTTACGTCGGCGCGGAAGGCGCCCAGCGAGCGCAGCTCGCCGGCGAACGGGGACGTCGCGAGGTCGTTCGCCGGCAGCGCCGCCAGGTCGCGCGGCCGCCGGACGGTTGCGAGCGCACTGCGAAGCGCGGCCACCCGAACCTCGTAGCCCTCGTCGCCGCGGCGCTCGTCGAACGCGGCGTACACCGCACCGGTGGACGGCTTGTGCGTTCCGTTCGGAAGCAGCAGCAGCACGAAGAAGTCCTGCGGCAGGTCGACAGGCTCGAGTGTCGTTCCGTCGCCGGTTCCGAGCTGCGGGCCGTCGTGGAGGAAGAACGGCACGTCTGCGCCGGCCAGCGCCGCGAGCTTCGCGAGGCTCCCGAGCGGGAGCGGTTCGTCGAGGTGCGCGTTCGCAAGCCGAAGCGCAGTGGCGGCGTCGGAGCTGCCGCCACCGAGCCCTGCAGCCACCGGGATCCGCTTGTCGATGCGGATGCGCCAGCCGTGCGGCGCCCCGAGCGAGGCGAGCGCACCGCGGACGATCGTGTCCTCGGCGAATCCCTCGACCGTCGTCTCGGGCGCGGGCTCGACCTCGATGCGATCGCCGAGGTCGACCCGCTGGAAGACGGTCACGAGCTCGTGGCGGCCGTCGTCGCGCCGCGGTCCACGACGAGCGCAAGGTTGATCTTCGCCGGGCGCCGGGCCGATCACGCGGCCAGCGCCTCGGTCAGTGCGACGAACTCCTGCGGTTCGAGCTCCTCGGCGCGGGCGTTCGCACCGCGGTCGATCGCGGCGAGCGCCGCGACCGCCTGTTCCCGCGTTGCAACGCCGGCGAGCGACAGCGAGTTGGCGAGCGTCTTACGGCGGTGACCGAACGCGGCCTCGACGGTCTGCTTCACCTCGACCGCCGCCGCGGGCGCGGTGCGCCGGAAGGCGACGAGCGCCGAGTCGACATTGGGCCGCGGCCGGAAGACCTCTCGCGAGACCGGATGGAAGCCGGTGCGCTCGGCGGCGAGCTGCACGAGCACCGAGACGGCGCCGTACGCCTTGGTGGACGGGACGGCGAAGAACCGGTCCGCGACCTCGCGCTGCACCATCACGCACCACAGGTCGAGCTGCTGGACGGCGAGGCTCTCGGCGACGATCGGCGTGGCGACGTTGTAGGGAAGATTCGCGACGAGCTTGCGGGGCGCCGGCTCGAGCGACGCGATGTCGAGGTGGAGCGCGTCGATCCAGTGCAGGTCGGTGTTCGGGATCTCGGCGAGGTGCGGCTCGAGGCGCCGGTCGACCTCGACGGCGTGCACGTGCGCAACCCGGTTGGCCAGGAAGCGTGTGAGCACGCCGAGCCCCGGCCCGATCTCGAGCACGACGTCGGCCGGGTCGAGCTCGGCGAGCCGCTCGATCACGAGCAGGATGTTGTCGTCGACGAGAAAATGCTGGCCCAGCGACTTGCGGGGCGCGACCCTCATAGCCCAAAGACCGTGTCGGCGTTCGCGTCGATCTGACGGGCGAGCTCGCCGGGATCGACGCCCCGCGCCTCGGCGAGGCCGCTCAGCGTGTGGATCACGTACGCGGGCTCGTTCGTCTTGCCGCGCACGGGCTGTGGCGCGAGGTACGGGCTGTCGGTCTCGGCGAGGAGGCGGTCTGCGGGCACCTGGCGGGCGGCGTCGCGAAGGTCGTACGCGTTCTTGTACGTGACGTTGCCGGCGAACGAGACGTACCAGCCGTGCTCGAGCGCCGTGTCGAGCAGCCCCGGCGACGAGAAGCAGTGCAGGACGACGACGCCGTCGTGCGCGACGAGACGCTCGCGTGTGTCGTCGTCGGCGGCGCGGGTGTGGATCACGACCGGCTTGCCGGCCTCGTGCGCGAGGTCCAGTTGCGCATCGAACAGGCGCTGCTGCGCGTCGTGCGGTGCGTAGTCGCGGAAGTAGTCGAGCCCGGTCTCGCCCACGGCGACCGCGCGCGGATGCGCCAGCAGCTCGCGCAGCGCATCGAGGTCGGCCGGCTCTCCGGCCTCGTGCGGATGGATACCGAGGCACGCGTAGACGCCGGCGTACTGCTCAGCGAGCGCCAGCGCCTGGCGCGCGCCGGCGATCGTCGTCGCGACGTCGATCACGCGCGTCACGCCGGCAGCCTGCGCGCGCTCGAGCACGTCGGCCGCGTCCTCGCCGAGGTGCGCGTGGGTGTCGATCAACTCGGTTCGGCGGCTGCGGCTTCGAGGCGCGGGAAGAGCGGCGGCGCCGCTGCGATCGGGCCCGACACGATGAGGCGGCCGGGCTGCACGAGCTCCCAGTCGGCGTCGGTCGCCTGTCCGAGCGCTTCGAGGATCTTCGGGGCCGTCTCGGGCAGGTACGCCCACAACGCGACGGCGACCGAACGCAACCCGTCGGCCAGCGTGTAGAGCACCTGGTCGAGCTCGTCGGACTTGGATTCGTCCTTCGCAAGCGTCCACGGGGCTTTGTCGGTGACGTACCGGTTGAGGTCGCGCACGACCGTCCAGATCCGGTCGATCGCGCCGGTGATGTCGAACCGGTCGATGTCTGCCGGCACAAGCGCATGAATGGCGGCGATCGACTGCGCGAGCTCCGAGGAGCTGTCAGGGCCGCCGGGAATCAGACCGTCCCGGTACTTGACGATCATCGCGGTCGTCCGAGAGAGCAGGTTGCCAAGGTCGTTTCCAAGCTCACGCTCGTAGCGGTCGGCGATCCCGGCGAGCGACGCACTGCCGTCCTGCCCGAACGGCACGGCACGCGCACACCAGTAGCGCAGGGCATCCGCGCCGTAGATATCGATCAGCTCGAGCGGATTGATCGCATTGCCAAGCGACTTCGAGATCTTGAGGTCGTCGAGCAACAGGTACCCGTGGATGAAGATCTGTTTCGGCACGTCGTAACCCGCCGAGAGCAGCATCGCCGGCCAGTAGACGCAATGGAAGCGGAGGATGTCCTGCGCCATCAGATGGCGCACGTCGGGCCAGAACTTGGGCGTGAGATCCTCGCCCGGGCGGGCGTACGTGAGCGCACTCAGATAGTTGACGAGCGCGTCGGCCCAGACGTAGGCGACCTGGCTCTCGTCCCACGGCAGCGGGATCCCCCACGGCTGGCCCGCGCGGCTGATCGAGAAGTCGCGCAGCCCGCCCGAGACGAAGCTCTTCACCTCGTTGAACCGGAACGGTGGCTGGACGAAGTCCGCTTGCCCGTCGTACAGCGCGAGGAGCTGGTCCTGGTACTTCGAGAGCCGGAAGAAGTAGTTCTTCTCCTCGATCCACTCCGGGACGGTGTCGTGCAGCGGACATTTCCCATCGACGAGCTCGTCTTCGGTCTTGAACTCCTCGCAGCCGACGCAGTAGAGGCCCGCGTAGACATCCTCGTAGACGTCTCCGTTGTCGTAAATCCGTTGCAGGAACTCGCGAACGAAGGCCTTGTGGCCTTCGTCGCTCGTCCGGATGAAGAAGTCGGGCTCGGCGTTCAGCCGCGGTGGCAGGCTCCGCCACGACTCGGCGATTCCGTCCACGTACTCCTGGGCGCCGAGGCCCTGCTCCTCAGCCACCCGCCAGACTTTTGTCGCGTGCTCGTCGACGCCGGTGAGGAAGAAGGTCTCCTCGCCGCGCTGCCGGTGATGCCGCGCGAGGATGTCGGCGGCGATCGTCGTGTAGGCATGCCCGATATGGGGCTTGTCGTTCACGTAGTAGATCGGGGTTGTCACGTAGAAGCGCATCGGCGCCCATGATAGGGACGGCGTTTCTGCGAGTCGTCCACGCGACCAGGCCGGCGGCTCCGGCGAGGAGCGCCACCGCCACCGCGCCGAGCAAAGCGGTCAGGCGCGAGAGCGGCTGCGGACGCGCCCGCTGTGTCGCGAGGCGTTGCGTCGTAGACCGTTGCGTCGCAGGGTGCGGCGCCGCCGTCCGAGCCGGCCGGGGTGCGATGAGCGGTCTGGACAGTCGCTTGGCGGGAGCCGATGCGGGCGCGGCCCGGTTCGACACAACATGCTCGGGCGCCGCGAGGTGCGGCGCCGCGCTCCTGGGCCGTGGCGCGCTTGCGGCTTTGCGGGAAGCTGCCACGAAAACGGCGGTCATCGGCGCGTGCGCCCTCGTCCTGGCAACCGCCGGGCGGACGTCGACACCGCTCATTCCCCGCGAGGCTCCCGGATCGGCGCCGGCTGCCTTGATCACGAATGCGCCGGCGACAGTCGCAGGCGTCGACTCGGCGGGATGAGGTGCCGGGGACGCCGCGGGCTCAGTCACGGGCGAGCTTGCAAGAGGATCCGCAGGCGCCGGAGCCGCGAGCTGGAGTCGCAGCGACGACCGGCGGCGTGGCAACCGGCGCGGCGACGGTCGCCGGCGGGGTGCTTGCCACAGGAACGGGAGCAGGCGGAAGAACGCTCACGGTTGCGGGCGGAGGCGCCGCGGTACGCGGCAGGTAGCAGGCTCTGCGGGTCGACGTACCCCTGTGCCTGCGCGTCGAGGCGAACGCCGAGGTGGACGTACGGCACACTCACTTCGGGATCGCCGCTCGGGCCGACCGTCCCGACCGAATCGCCCTCGGCGACCGCCGCGTCCTTGACCACCGTGATCGAACCGAGATGCGTGAGCGTGACGTCGTAGCCGTCGGCGGTCGCGATCGTGACGCTCTTGCCCGACGAGGGAACCGATCCGGCGAAGGTCACCGTCCCGGCGGCCGGGGCGGCGACCGTCGCGCCCGCATCACCGCCGACGTCGATCCCGCGGTGCTGCCCACCGCCGTACGGATGGGACGGGTCGAAGACGAACGGCTGCAGCACCGCGCCGCCCGTCGGCCAGCTCCAGGCGCCCGCGACCGGCGCCAGCGAGAGCGCCGCCAGAACCGCCCCGACAACCGCAAACCGCACGCTCACGCCCGCGCTTCTGCCATAGCTCGCGCCCATGTGTCACCGCCCCTTGTCGTGGTCTCGTCGCCCGCTCTCGCCGGCTGCGCGCCAGGCGTGCGAACGTCTGTTCCACGGTAGAGACCGGCACCAACCGTTGTCAAACGTGGTTACAGAATTGTCACAGGTGGGTGCTCAGAGACCGCTGCGGTAGAGCTCGTTCCGCCCGAGTCCGGTCAGCCGCGCGACCACGTCCGCCGCAACGCGCCGCGGTGCGCCGGACATCACCAGCTCGGCCACGGCCGCCCGGGCCTCCTCCGGATCGGCCCCGCCCGTCGCAGCCGCAGGCCCGACGACGAGCGTCACCTCGCCTTTCGGCGGCGCGTCGAAGCGCTCGGCCAGCTCGGATGCCGTCCCGCGCGCGATCTCCTCGAAGCGCTTCGTCAGCTCGCGGCACACCGCCACCTCCCGCTCCGGGTCGAGCCGCGCCAGCGAACGCAGCGACGCCGCGACCCGGTGGGGCGACTCGAACGCCACGACGGTCATCCCCCACGCCGACGTCTCGCGCCAGAGCGCGTCGAGCTCGCCCGCCTTGCGCGGCAGGAACCCGACGAACGCGTAGCGCCCACCCGAGAGCCCGCTACCCACGAGCGCCGTCTCGACCGCCGACGGACCCGGCAGCACCGTCACCGGCACCCCCGCGTCGAGCGCCGCCCGCACGAGCCGGGCGCCCGGGTCGGAGATCGCCGGCAGGCCTGCATCCGAGACGAGCGCCATCCGCTCGCCGGCCGCGAGCCGCGGCAGCAACTCGGCCACGCGTGCCGCCTCGTTGTGCTCGTGGTAGGAGAGAAGGCGCGCGTCGATCCCGTGCCGCTCGAGCAGACCGCGGGTGTGCCGCGTGTCTTCCGCGAGCACGACGTCGGCCGCCCTGAGCTCCGCCAGCAGCCGCAAGGTGACGTCGTCGAGGTTCCCGATCGGCGTGGCGCAGACCGCGAGCGGCATCGTCTAGCCCCTAGTCCGCCACGAGGTCGAGGGCGATCAGCCCGGCGCCGATCAGCCCTGCCGACGAGCCGAGCTCCGCAGGGCGGAGCACGGCCTGCTTGCCGGCGGGCGCGAGCGCCTCGAGCTCGATCGCGGCGCTCGCGGCGGGCTCGAGCAGGTCGAAGGCGGCGATCCCGAAGCCGCCCCCGATCAGGACCGCCTGCGGATCGAAGATGTTGATCAGCGAGCCGATCGCGACGCCAAGCAGGTGCCCCAGCCGGCCCAGCGACTCGTGCCGCTCCCTGACGAGATCGCGCGCGGTCGCGCCGGGGCCTAGCTCGCGCTGCGCAAGCCGGTTGGCGGCGGTGCCCGAGCAGTACGACTCGACGTGCCCGCGCCCGGTGCAGCGACCCTGGCACGGCTCGCCGTCGGCGACGACTACGACATGCCCGAACTCGGCCCAGCCGTGGTAGAGCGACCCGTCGATCACAACGCCCCCGCCAACGCCGGTGCCAAGGGTGAGCAGCACCAGATCGCGCGTGTCGCGGCCACCCCCGAGCCTGAACTCGGCATAGGTGGCGGAGCCGGCGTCGTTCTCGATCGCCACCGGCAGCCCCAGCCGTCGCTCCATCTCGCTGCGGAAGGCGACGTCGTCGAGCGGGATGTTCACGGCGCCGAGCGCGACACCTGTCTGCTGGTCCACGCGGGCCGGAACACCGAAGCCAACCGCGGCGACACCGTCGAGCGGCAGCTCGCGGACAACCGCGGCGATCTCGTCGAGCAACGCCTCTTCCGAGGTGGTCACGGTCGGCCGCTCAGCGGTCTCGTGCACCGTGCCGCCGGCGTCGACGATGCCGGCGAGGATCTTCGTTCCGCCCAGGTCGACGCCAATGACGCGGTTTTCCTTCATCTGAGGCCGGTAACGTAACCCGCCAGATGGCGCGCGAAGAAAAGCCCTATCGCGTCTATCGGGGCGGGCGCACCAAGGGGAAGGTTCCTGCGCCGCCCGGGCGCAGCGGCCGCGTGCGCCCAGAGCGGTCGGGCGGCGGCAACGGCAAGCCGGTCGAGTACCGCGGCCCGGGCGCGAGCAAAGCCAAGCGCACACCGCGCTGGGGCCGGCGCGCCGCTCTCGCCGCCGGGGTTGTGCTGGTGCTGATCGTCGTCTGGGCGGTCGCGAGCTGGTTCGCGTTCTCGAGCGGCGTCTCGGAGGCCAACAAGCGGCTCGACGGGAACGCAAAGCTCGCACTGGCGCCGCAGAGCGGCCTCCTCATGTCCCACTCGACGACGATTCTCCTGCTCGGCACCGACAACGCCGCCATCGGCGGACGCCAAGGCGACCAGCACTCCGACTCGATCATGCTGCTGCGCACCGACCCGTCGCATCACCGGCTCTACTACCTGTCGATCCCGCGCGACCTCGAGGTTCCGATCCCGGGCGTCGGCACCAGCAAGATCAACGCCGCGTTCCAGAACGGCGGCCCCGCGCTCGCGATCAAGACGATCCGCCAGTTCACGGGGCTCGCGATCAACCACGTCGTCGTCGTCAACTTTGCGGCCTTCAAGGATCTGATCGATGCACTCGGCGGCGTCGACCTCAACGTGCCCGAGCGGATCCGCTCGAACCGCTTCGACTGCCCCTACCCCACCCAGGCTCGCTGCGACCAGTGGCCAGGCTGGCGCTTCGACAAGGGGACGCAACATATGAGCGGCGAGCGGGCGTTGATCTACTCGCGCATCCGCGAGAACATGCTCAACCCGGCCGAGAGCGACGTGACGCGCGGCGCGCGCCAGCAGGCCGTGATGGACGCGGTCGCGGCGAAGTTCACGTCGCCGGGGGTGCTGTTCAAGATGCCGTTCTCGGGTGGCTCGCTGGCCAAGCCTCTGACGACCGATCTGAGCGCCGGCCAGTTCCTGCAGCTCGGCTGGGTGAAGTTCCGCTCCTCCGCGTCGAATGCGGTGCACTGCCGGCTCGGCGGCGACTTCGGCGGCTATGGCACCGGCAGCCCGAGCGAGGACAACCCCGCCACGATCGCGATGTTCCTGGGTCGCTCCGCTCCGCAGCCGCCGACCGGGCCGTTCGCTCCCGGTTGCGTCGTCGGCCACGTGCTGCAGTAGATTCGCGCCGTGGGCGTCCTCTCGTTTCTCGTCTTCGGGCTGGTCGCCGGCCTCGCCGCGCGCGCCGTCACGCCGGGCCGCCAGGCGATCGGCTGCCTGCCGACGGTCGCGGTGGGGATCGTCGGCGCGTTCCTCGGCGGCCTGATCGGAGACGTGGTGCTCGGGCGCCGCGTCCACTTCGGCTGGGATCTGGGCCCGTTCCTGCTCGCGGTCGTGGGCTCGGTGATTCTGCTGCTCGCACTTCAGGCGCTAGCCGGCCGCCGCCGCCGCTGGTAGCACCCAGGAGGGTGTCGGACCCTTTGGTTCTTAGGCTTCGGCGGCTTTCTTGCCGCCGGCAGCGTCGCCGCCGGAGCCCTTCGAGCTGTCGGAGCCGTTCGCGCTCGCGCCGTCCGACGAGGGCGCCGAGCTCGACGATTCCGCGGAGCTGCCGTCCCTAGCCGGCTTCTTGCCCTTCCGCCCGTAGTCGGTCGAGTAGAAGCCCGAGCCCTTGTAGTGCACCGCAACCGGGTGCAGCACGACCTGCAGCGGGCCCTTGCCGCAGACCTCGCAGCTGGTCGGTCCAGCCTCCGTCATCCCGTGGAACACCTCGAACAGATGCCCGTCGGGACACTTGTATTCGTAAATCGGCATCGGAGCGCCAGGCTACCAGGGCGTTCCCAGTACGCTCGTCACGCGTGACGCGCGCGGCCGTCCTGCTCGCACTGATCGCGCTCGCGGCCCCGAGCGCCGCTGCCGCACACGCGACCCTCGTGCGCACCTCCCCCGCCGACGGCGCGGTGCTCGCCCAGGCTCCCCGCTCGGTACGCGTGCTCTTCGACGACACGGTGCGTGCCGGAACGCACAACGCGGCCGTCGACAACCGCGGCGGCGCCTCGGTGCTGGCCGGCAAACCGCACGCGCAGGGCCGCGTGCTGACGATCCAACTCCGCTCCGGACTCGCTGACGGCGCTTACAGCGTGCGCTGGAGCGTCGTCTCCGACGACGGGCACCCCGAGGAGGGAGTGCTCGCGTTCGCGGTCGGCGCGGGCGGCGCCACGCCGCAGTCCGTTCTCGACGCGGCAGCGCCGCTGGGCTGGTTCGACGTCATCCTGCGCACGCTCTACTTCTTCGGTGTGCTCGCGGGCGGCGGTGCAGCCATCTTCGCGCTGCTCGCCTGGCCGGTGCTGGGCGACCGCCTGCGCCGGCCGCTGGCGCACCTCTTCTTCCTCTCGCTGCTGGCCGTGTTCCTGGGAGCGAGCGGGATCGTGCACGGCGCGGTCTCGGGTACGCGCTTCGACCTGCTGCTGAAGACGGCGCTGATCGTGTCGATACTGGGCGCGGCAGCAGCCGCGCTCGCGCCGCTCTACCGGCGGCTCCTCCCGGCCTGCGCCGCCTGCTCGGCCGCGCTCGTCGCGGCGCCGACGCTCGCCGGCCATGCGCTCGACGCCAACCAGCGGCGCTGGCTCTCGGTTCCCGTCGACCTCGCGCACACCGGGGCGGCGTCTGTGTGGCTCGGCGGCCTCGTCGCGCTCGTGTTCACCGTGCCCCGGGCCTCTGCCTCCGATGCGGAGCGTTCGCAAATCGCGCAGCGCTTCTCGACCGTAGCGCTCGTCGCAGTTGGACTGCTGGCGGCGAGCGGGCTTGGCCGCGCGCTCACGGAGTTGAGCGCGGTCTCGCAGGTCTGGTCGACGTCGTACGGGCGGGCGCTCGTCGTCAAGTCGGCGCTCTTCCTGCCGCTCCTCGGCGCCGGCTGGGTCAACCGCACCCGGCTGCTCGGCGCTTTCGCCCGGCTCCGCCGCTCGGCGCTACTCGAGATCACGGTGCTCACCGGGGTCGTCGCGGTCGTCGCGGTCCTCACGCAGCTCCGCCCCGGCACCGGCGCGCGCACGTTCACCGCCCCGCAGGCGACGACGCTCCTCACGCTCCCCGGCCGCAGCGCGGTCGTCGACGCGCGGGAGCTGGGCGCGCTCGGAGTGGCGATCGCGCGCACGCCCGGCAGCGCGACCGTGACCGTGCTCGGCCCGAACAACACCGGCGCGAATGGAATGCGGGTGCGCGTCGACGGCCGCCCCGCCGCCGCGTGCGGCGCGGGTTGCTACCGCGGCCCGGCCGGCAGCGGGCCTGTGGTCGTCGCCGTCGGCAAGCGGACGATCACCTTCGACGTCCCGGCACGCGCGCCCGATGCCGCCGGCGAGCTGCGGCGGATCACGAAGGCATACCGCTCCTCGCGGACGATCGTCTTCGACGAGCGGCTCACGTCCGGTGCGGGCAGCGCAGCGACGACGCGGTTCACGGTCGTCGCGCCCGACCGGCTCGGTTACACGATGAACACGGGGATCGCCGCGGTGGTGATCGGCGTGCAGCGCTGGGACCGCGCCGCCAGGGGCGCGCCGTTCGTCGAGTCGGCGCAGACGCCGCTGGACGTGACCGAGCCGTACTGGTCGGATGTCAGCAACGTGCATCAGGTCGCGCGGGGCGTACTCACGTTCCTCGACCGTCAGCTGCCGGCGTGGTTCCGACTGGTGCTCGGCCCCGACGGCCGGCCGACGCGGATGCAGATGACCGCAGCGGCGCACTTCATGGTCGACCGTTACGTCGGGTTCGACAGCTCGGTCACGGTGTCGCCGCCTTCGCGGTGACGCTGAGCCTCGGCCTCGACGGTCTCGAGGAAGCAGGGCGCGTCCTCGAACGCCCCGAGCCCGGCCGGCCTGGTGCGTGTGCGGCGTGAGGCGCGCCGGACGGTGGCGATCGCCCCCGCGGCGCCGACGAGCCCGCCGATCGCGAACGAGCGGATCTTGCTCCCCCGGCCCACGCCGTCCATGCGACGATCGTACTCGTGCAGCTCGTTTCCCTCGGCGACCTTCTCCTCGACGTGATCGTGCGACTCGATCAGGCGCTGGTGCCGGGCGACGACCAGGTGGCAGTGACGCGGACGGGCGCCGGCGGGCAGGCCGCGAACGTGGCCGTGTGGGCGCGCGAGCTGGGCGCCGAGGCGCGGTTCGTGGGGCGGCGCGGCGACGATGCGGCGGGCGAGCTGGTGGCGCGGGAGCTGGCCGGGCGCGGCGTCGAGGTGGCGGGGCCGGTCGGCGGCCGGACGGGCGTCGTCGTGTCGCTCGCGTCCGACGGTGACCGCACGATGGCCTCCGACCGGGGCGCGGCGGTCGACCTCGATCCGCGGGAGCTCGATCCCGCATGGTTCGATTGCGACGTGCTCCACCTTTCGGGCTATTCACTCTTGCGGGAGCCGGTCGCCTCCGCGGCGGTGCGCGCGGCCGGGCTGGCGCGCCGGCAGGGAGCGAGCGTCTCGGTCGACGTCTCGACGTGGACGCTCGTCGACGACGCGTTCCGCGCGCGTGTTCGCGAGGTCGCGCCCGACGTCGTGTTCGCGACCGAGCGCGAGCAGGAAGTACTCGGTTCTGTCGAGACGCGCTGGGTCGTGAAGCGCGGCGCGGCGGGCCTGCGCGTCGACGGCGCCGACTATCCGGCCGTCGAGACGGACGCCGTCGACACGACGGGCGCGGGCGATGCGCTCGCGGCAGGGTTCCTGGTCGGCGGGCCGCAGCTCGGGCTCGAGGCGGCGGCGCGGTGCTGCGCGCAGCTGGGGTCGATGCCGTGATCCGCGTCAGCGAGGAGGTGCTCGAGGCGCAGCGTGAGGAGCGGGGTGTCGTCGCGCTCGAGACGACGCTGGTGGCGCACGGCTTCCCGCCGGGCGAGGGTGTCGAGGTCGGGCTGGCGTCGGAGCGGCGGTGCGCGAGAGCGGGTCGGTGCCGGCGACGATCGGCGTGCTCGACGGCGAGATCGTGGTCGGGCTGACGAAGGCCGAGCTGGAACGCTTCGACGCGTCGGCGCGCAAGCTGGGGCCGCGCGACCTGGCGGTGTGCGTCGTGCAGAAGGCGCTGGGCGCGACGACCGTCGGCGGCACACTGGCCGTCTGCAGCGTGACGGGCATCCGCTTCATGGCGACGGGCGGGCTGGGCGGCGTGCATCGCGGCTGGCCGACGCCGCCGGACGTGTCGGCGGATCTGCGCGTGATCGCGCGGACGCAGGCGCTGGTCGTCTCGTCGGGCGTCAAGTCGCTGCTCGACGTGCCGGCGACGATCGAGCTGCTCGAGACGCTGAGCGTGCCGGTGATCGGGTGGCAGACAGACGTGCTGCCGCTCTTCTACTCCGCGCACGGTGGCCCGGGCGTCTCGGCGCGCGTCGAGTCGGTCGAAGAGGCGGCGCACGTCGCGGAAGCGCACTGGCACCTGCACGGCGGCGGCCTCCTGATCGGCCGTCCGCCGGACGAGAGCCTCGACGACGTCGAGCCGCTGATCCAGCAGGCGCTCGCCGACGCGGCGGAGCAAGGAGTGCACGGGCAGGGCGTAACGCCGTTCGTGCTGGCGTATCTGCACCGCGAGAGCGGTGGGCGAACGCTGCATGCGAACCGTGAGCTGATCGTCGGGAACGCTCGGCTGGCGGGTCAGATTGCAGCAGTTTCGATCGTCGAATAGCTCGCCGTCCCAACAGCGGACACCTCTTCAAGAGCGA
>CAWAXB010000019.1:0-8455 GCA_963785895.1 uncultured Actinomycetes bacterium
ATCGCCGCGGAGCGGTGAGCTCGCTCGATGAATCGTCGGGATGACGATCCTGAACGCAAGGCGGCGCTACACGCCGCATCGGACATTGGCGATCGCATGGCCGAAGCATCGCGTTGTCTCACGCGACTTCGCTGACGCGTTCGCCGTGCACGCCTAGCTCGGGGTATCACGATCAACGGCATAACCCAGCCAAGTGTCAGACACCGCTCTTGTGTCTGACACCCTCTTCGGATGCCAACGATAGGCGAAATGGTGTCTGACACAACACCAGTGTCAGACACCGGAAGGGCGCATTTCACCCGCCCGCGAGCGGCCCGCGGCGACTGTTGCTAACACTGCAACAAGCACCATCCCTTCGGCCAGCCCGATGAACGCGATTGCGATTGGATTTGGGGCAGGCCGTGCTGTCGACCACAGCCCGTTAGACCCTCAACTGCGCGAACCGAAAGAGCACTCCGAAGCGTCTTTCAAGAGGTTTCTGCCCGTACGGCGAGGGCCTCATCGAGCGTCGCTCGGACAAGGTTCATCTCGTGCACGATCGCGTACCGCCATTCGCCGAAAACTCCATGGCGGTTCGACTCAAGGAGAAGATCGAGGAAGCAACCAAACTCAAGTTGTGGGTCCAGGCGGTCGTCGTCATCTGGGGGGATTTTCGAGCCGAGCCAGTCGAGCAAGACAACGTCGTATATCTGCGAGGGAAGGATCTCGTGCCGTGGCTCGGGAGCCGTCCCAAACGACTGTCACCCCGCAGCCAAAACCTCGTCACGTTGGCAGTTCAAGCCGAACTGGTCCCGCACCGCCGTTCGTCGAACGCAATGAGTCTGCGAGCCAGCCAGCCGACGCTGTCGCTCAGTAGAGTCGCGCCCGCGCTGTCTTCGATCTTCTGCTGGTTAGAGCCGTTTGCGGAACTCCTCGATTCGCCCATAGATCGCGTCGAGATTCGGGAACTCGCCGAAGAACAGGAACCGGCTGCGTGCGTACTCTTCTTCGATCGCGGCGCGGAGATCTCGGTCGGGACAGAAGGCATTGCTTCCCGCGAAGCGGAGGCCGTCCGGTGTCCTGTGATCGACGGGAAAATACCTCCGCCCGAGCTCGTCGATTTCTGGGATCAGCGCGTGGTACTCGGTGCTTCCAACGAAGGTTGCGATCCCCTCGTCCCCGAGTAATGCGTAGAGGTCGGACAAATGGCGTGTTTGGCGCCGAAGGGCGGTCGTACGACCTTCGTCCCAGAGTTCGCACGCGCAGTGGATAGCAAAGAGTTTCTCGACAAAGGTGCGTCGCGGATCGAGCACGGTCATCTCAAAAGATGTGATCGACTCGTCGTTGACGTTGCTCTGCTCGAGCGCTGCGCCGAGCATCGATTGCAGCCGTCTGACTGCGGTGGGATGCGGGCCACCGCGTATCCCCATCTCAATGATGATCGTTGCGCTGAGATCCTCTCGCGCAGCCGTCCCCGGTTCATATGCAAAGACGACCGCCCGACTGATCCCACGCTCCGACCGAGCACCCTCGCTGCGTCGCTGCAGTCCGTCGATTCCGGCGACAGCCTCTTCGATCGCCTTCATATAGCGATCTCGAGCACCCCGCGTTCCGAGTCCGTCGGTTTCCGATCGCACGAGGAGATCTACGTCCTCCGAGAAGCGTTCGATGAGGTTCCAGCCCTTCGACAAACTCGTTCCACCCTTGAAGACAACCCCTTCGCCAAAGTGAGTCGCGACCACCCGGAGCGCCTCGGTTACCCAATAGTCTTTTTCAACCAGCGCAGCGCCAGCACCCGTCGCCTCACCGACTGTCGTGAGGAGGTCAGCGAAGTCGGGCCGCGCATGTAGCACTACTTGGCACCCCAGTCGCGCGCTGCCGGCAGAACAGAGAGCGGGCCAAAGTCGTAACGCGTCAGCGGGTTCAGTGACCTGCGCAAGGGCCTGAGTTCATCCGCTTCCGCACCAGCCACCTCAGCGAGCGCGCCGACCATTGCCCGCACTCGCGGCGGCTCCTTGGTGGCGGCGCGGATGATCCGCTTTCGAGCGGACCGCTCGATGAGGAGGCGTCGAAGTGTGCTGGCCGTTTCCCACGAGGAACGGTCGGTGAGGCGGTTGATGTCGCGCAGAACCTCGAGGAGTGCAGCCTCTCTCGGCCGCAATCCACGCCTGTCGGTTCCCGTTCGTGGTCTGAACGTGATTCCGCGAGGAGCAGTGGGACGCTTGCCTTCAACCGCGAGCTCAATGTGCGTCGGCACTTGCGTCGTCAGCCCGAGCGCGTTCGCCGCGCTGAGACCGGCGAGCTGGCTTCGGCCACGGCCGACAGCCTTTCCAAGGGCCACCGGATCCGCCGGCACCTCCCCGAGGACAGTCCGGCGCGGCACGTAATACACCCCCTTGCTCGCTCGACGGATGTCGCCACGAGCGCACAATCGCGAAAGGGCGGGCGCAACGGCGCTCGCGGGCAGATCGGCGAAGTCTTCGTACGTGAACAGCCGTCCCGGGCGGCGCTTCATCCTCCGCGCGACAGTGCTGAAGATGCTCTTCTCAGCCATCCAAGCCATAGTAGTGATTCGCCGAGCTCATATGCAATGTTTTGGTACTAAAAAACTTTGCAGTTACTCTGACCTGGAACTGTCACGCGCCAACGGCGCTAGAGCCAGCGCCCACCCTCCTGCACGAGCCGCCCGTCCGCGTACAGCCGTCCCCCACTCCGCAGATCCTTGACGATGTCCCAGTGGATCGCGCTCACGTTCTCGCCGCCCGTGAACGAGTAGGAGTTGCCGAGCGCGAGATGGACCGTGCCGTCGATCTTCTCGTCGAAGGCGACGTTCTTCATGAAGCGCTGGATGCCCGGATTGCAGCCGATGCCGAGCTCGCCGAGGCGCCGGGCTCCCTCGTCGAGGTCGAGCGTCTGCAGCAGGAACTCCTCGCCGCGCGCGGGCTGACGCGTCGACGACGCGGCCGTCCTCGAAGACGAGTCGCACGCGCTCGACCTCGTGGCCGTAGTAGACGGCCGGGAACTCGCCGAACTCGATCACGCCGTTCGCCGAGTCCTCGAGGCGGCGAGTAGAAGACCTCGCCGCCCGGCATGTTCACGTGGCCGTCGTCGACCGCCCCCGTCCTGCCCGCGAGCGACAGGGTGGAGATCGGTGCCGGCGCCGACGATCCGCACCTCCTCGGCCTCGTCGAAGACGTCGCGATCGCGCGCATGCGCGCCGCCTCCGCATCCCAGTCGCGGAGCACCGCGTCGAAGATGAACTGCTCGTACTCGGCCAGCGTCATCCCCGCGGCCTCGGCGGGCGCCGGCACCGCGTACTCGGCGATCACCCAGGGGACGGACATCGCCATCGTCCGCTCGCGCATCGGCGCCGACGACTGCTGCAGCGCCTCGCGGCGCGCCTCGGACAGATCCGAGCCCTCGTCGATGCTCTCCGGCGCCCAGATCGCGATCAGCGCGTCCATCTCCTCCCACACCCGCTTCTGCAGCGGCGCCGGGACGCGCAGCACGTCGAGTGGCGCCTCGCGCGCGAACGGGCCGCCGATCTGCTCGAACGAGAGCAGCAGCAGCGGATAGGCGCCTCGGCGGGCCACCTGTTCGGCGATTGCCTCGATCAGCGGCCGCGCGAGCGGCGTCGCCCGGATCACCACCTGCCAGCCGGGCTGCACCTTCACCGAACGCTCGACAAGCAGGCGCGCGTACTCGTCGAGCCTCGGATCTCGCACGTGACCGACCTTTGGCACGGCGCGCGGCTCACACCATTGGCCGAAGGGGTTATTCGAGTGTGCGGAGGAAGTCGTCGATCTCGAGTGCCGGCAGCGTCGCGATCTTCGTCGAGCCCCGTGCCGACAGCGCCACCGACACCTTTGCGACCGCGGCGATGTCGGGCGCCTCGACGACGTTGACGAAGTCGAACTCCCCGAGCGTCGCCCACTGGTGCAGCACCTTGCAACCCAGCTCCTCGACGTCCTTGTTCACCTCGCGCAGGCGCTCAGGATTCGACTTGAGGGTCTGGACGCCCTGCTGCGTCAGCGTCGACAGGAGGATGAAGATTGGCATCGCGACGTCTCCTTCGGTGGGGTCGGCGAGAGCCTACTCTGGCCGCCTGGTCGAGATACAGCATCGCGCCGCCCAGGAAGAGCATCGGGCTGAGCACGAGATCTGACAGGAAGACGGCGGCGCGCTGGCCGTTGTCGCCCTGCGTGTGCAGGAGCGCACTCAAGGTGTCGGCCGCGACGCCGACCACGATCACGAGCGCCGCGAGCGAGCCGAGCGCATGCGCGTAGTCGGCGACGCCCAGCTGCCGGCCGCGCACGAGCGCCGCGCGTAGATCGAGGCCCTCGACCATCGCTGCGGGCACCGCCAGGCCGATGAACGCGAACCAGGCGATCCCGGGGAGGATGTAGACCGCACGGAGAGCCGGGAATGGCAGATAGATCAGCACCGCTGCGACGACCGCGGCCTTCGTCGGCTGCCGGCCGTGGATCTGCTTGCAGGCCCAGACGAATGCCCAGACGAAGAGCGGCGTCGCGGCCCAGTAGACGAGCATCTGCACGCGCGGCGCCTCCCTGACGCTGAACTGGTCGGCGACCGCGACCGGGATGCCGAGCGGCAACGCGCCCCAGAACCGATGCCCGTAGGCGCGGATCGTCTCGGCGACCAACTGACCGACGGTGCGCTCGCCGGGCGGCATCGGCGGCGGCAGGTCAGAGCTGATATATGACGTCTTGCCGTGCATCGAAATACGCCCGGCCGCACGCGACAGCTCCTGGATCAGCCGGGGCAGTACGGCGGCCAGCGCGTCCGACCCGTCGGTCAGCTGCCACTTGGCGCGGTCGGGCTCGCCGACGGCATTCGCGATCACGCGCACCTCGACGGCCGGCACACCGGCCAGCGCGGCCGCACGCAGCACCGCGTAGCCCTCCATCGCCTCGATCCCGCAGCCGGTCGAGCTGCCGGCGCGCGCGGTCATGCCGATCGGCTCGAAGCGCGAGTCGGGCAGGGCGCGGCGGGCGGCACGCACGAGCTGCTCGGCCGGGGAGAGACGCAGCACGATCCAGTACGGATCGTCGGCATCGCAGTACAGTGCCTCGCTACCGACCGCGAAGCCGATGATGCCCGTAAAATCGCGCGCCCCGGCCAGCCCCACGTGGAGCACTGCAGTCGGCCGCAAGTCGGCCAGCGCCGCCGCCGTGCGTGCGGCGGCCTCGACTGGGCCTACTCCACACACGAGAGTCGACGCACCCGCTGCGCCACGAAGCTCGCCGGGGGTCGCTGCAACCACGAGAAGCACGGCGCCACCGTATCGGGACGCGCGGCGCAGACGAACTGCAATGATGCCGCCCGTGGGTTACCGCGTTGCGGACATCAGCACGCTCGAGTGGGATGAGCGTCCGGCCAAGGACGGTGAGGAGCCACGGCGCCTCACCGACATCACGACCGCCGCCGGGCTCCAGCAGTCGCGGGCGCGCGTGTGGCGCTACCCGGCTCACTCGACCGGCCGGCGCCATCGCGATCACGCGCAGGAAGAGGTGTTCGTCGTCATCTCGGGTCAATTGACGATGCTGCTCGGTGACGAAGGCGACCGCGCAGATGTCGGACCCGGCAGCGTGATCGCGGTCGACGCGATGACGCCGCTGCAGATCCGAAACGAAGGCGACGAAGAGCTTGTCGTCTATGCGTACGGCGCACCGCCGCTGCAGGAGGGCGCCGACATGCTCGACGACGTTCCCCTGCCGCCTCGCGCCTAACGCGCAAAAGGTGTCCGGCACTGAAACGGTGTCGGACGCCGGAATGGCCAGTTGAGCTGCGGCAGCCGTCGGAGGTGTCAGACACCCAACCTTGCGGCGGCGCGCAAGGCCTTCGTGAAGACCAGGTCGCCGTTCTGGGCGTCCACTTGGATCGTGTCGCCGTCGCCGAAGTCGCCCTCCAGCAAGCGCAGCGCCAGCGGGTTCTCCAGCAGGCGCTGGATCGCGCGCTTCAGCGGCCTCGCGCCATAGGCAGGGTCCCAACCGGCTTCCGCGATCGTCGTCTTCGCCTCGTCGGTCAGGTCGAGCGACAGGCCGCGCTCGCCCAGCCGCGTGCGCAGGCGCTCCAGCTGATGCTCGACGATCTCCGCGAGCTGCTCACGCGAGAGCGAGCTGAACTCGACGATCTCGTCGATCCGGTTCAGGAACTCGGGCCGGAAGTGCTCGCGCATCTGCTCGGCACTGCGGATGTTCGACGTCATGATCAGCACCGTGTTGCGGAAGTCGACCGTGCGACCCTGACCGTCGGTCAGCCGCCCGTCGTCGAGCACCTGCAACAGCACGTCGAACACCTCGGGATGCGCCTTCTCGATCTCGTCGAGCAGCACCACCGAGTACGGCCGGCGGCGCACCGCCTCGGTCAGCTGCCCACCCTCGTCGTAGCCGACATATCCGGGCGGCGCGCCGACCAGGCGCGAGACCGTGTGCCTCTCGGAGTATTCGCTCATGTCGATACGCACCATCGCCCGCTCGTCGTCGAACATGAACTCGGCGAGCGCACGCGCCAGCTCCGTCTTGCCGACCCCGGTCGGGCCGAGGAAGACGAACGAGCCGATCGGCCGGTCGGGATCCTGCAGGCCGGTGCGCGCCCGGCGGAGCGCATTCGCGATCGCCGACACCGCCTCGTCCTGGCCGACGACACGCCCGTGCAGCCGGTCCTCCATGTGGATCAGCTTCGCGGTCTCGCCCTCGAGCAGCCGGTCGACCGGGATGCCCGTCCAGCTCGCGACGGTGGTCGCGATGTCGTCCTCGTCGACCTCTTCCTTGACCATCGGGTCGGCCGGCCCGCGCTCGCGCTCTTCCAGCTCACGCTCGAGCGCCGGCAGCTCGCCGTAGCGAATCTCGGCGACACGCTGCAGGTTGCCCTCGCGCTCCGCGCGCTCCGCCTCGCCCCGCAGCTCGTCGATGCGGCGCGTCGCATCCTTGATCCGCTCGAGCGACTCCTTCTCCTTCGCCCAGCGCGCGGCCAGCGCGTTCCGCTCCTCCTTCGCCTCGGCGAGCGCGCGCTCCAGCGGCTCGCGCACCTGGCCGGACTCGTTCGCCATCGCCGCCAGCTCGATCTCGAGCTGCAGACGCGGCGGTTCGCCTCGTCGAGCTCGAGCGGGCTCGAGTCGATCTCCATCCGCAGCCGCGACGCCGCCTCGTCGACCAGGTCGATCGCCTTGTCGGGCAGGAACCGGTCGGCGATGTAGCGATGGGAGAGCACCGCAGCCGCCACGAGAGCCGCGTCACGGATGCGCACGCCGTGGTGCGCCTCGTAGCGCTCCTTCAGGCCGCGCAAGATCGCGATCGTGTCGGGCACCGACGGCTCGCCGACGAAGACCGGGGCGAACCGGCGCTCGAGTGCCGCGTCCTTCTCGATGTGCTTGCGGTACTCGTCAAGCGTCGTCGCTCCCACACAGCGCAGCTCGCCGCGCGCGAGCAACGGCTTGAGCAGGTTCGCGGCGTCGACCGCACCCTCGGCGGCGCCCGCGCCGACGATCGTGTGCAGCTCGTCGATGAACAGGATGATCCGGCCGTCGGAATTCTTGATCTCGCCGAGCACCGCCTTCAGCCGCTCCTCGAACTCGCCGCGATATTTCGCGCCCGCGAGCAACGCGCCCAGGTCGAGCGCCCACACGAGCCGGTCATTGAGCCCCTCGGGCGCGTCGCCGGCGACGATCCGCTGCGCCAGCCCTTGGCGATCGCCGTCTTCCCGACGCCGGGCTCGCCGATCAGCACCGGGTTGTTCTTCGTGCGGCGCAGAGGATCTGGATCACGCGCCGGATCTCCTCGTCGCGTCCGATCACCGGGTCGAGCTGACCCTGCTCGGCCGCGTCGGTCAGGTCACGACCGAACTTCGCCAGTGCTTGATACGTCCCCTCCGGGTCCTGCGTCGTCACATGCTGGCCGCCCCGCACTTGCTCGATCCACGCCAGGATCTCGTCGCGCGGCACCGGCTCGAGCGCAAGGAACAGATGCTCGGTCGAGACGAAGTCGTCGCTCAGCTCCTGGCGCGCCTTGTCGGCACGATCGAGGACGCTCGAAAACGCCGCCGACAAAGCTGCACGCCGCCCTGCACGGACGGCAGCGCCGCGACCTTGCGCTCGGTCTCGGCCCGCAGACCCTGCCAGTCGGCGAACAGATCCTGGTCGAGCAGCGCCAGCAACAGATGGTCGGGCGTCAGTTCGGGATTGCCACGGCGCCGCGCCGCGTCCTGCGCGGCGGCGATCGCCTCCTGGCTCTTGATTGTCAGCTTGCCGAAAAAAATAACCGACCCGCCGTTTCTCTGCGCGGGAGGCTGCGGAGCCCGGTAGAGCACCAGGTCGCGCCGGTAGAAGCGGTGCACCTCGTCGAGTGCCCGTGCGCATCTCGCGCTCCATGCGTTCGAGCCGGCGACGCATCCGCCGCAGCTCGTCCTCCATCAGCAGCACGCGCTCGACGCCGGCCAGGTTGAGCCCCAGCTCGCT
>CAWAXB010000020.1:0-23519 GCA_963785895.1 uncultured Actinomycetes bacterium
TCATCTATCAGAACTTCAGTCTGGTTCCGACTCTCTCCGTGACCGACAATGTCTTTCTCGGGGACGAGCTTCGCTCCGGCCTCCGCATTGATCGAGCGGGCCAAAAGAAGTTGGTCGTGGAGCAGCTCCAGCGTCTGGGCCGTCCTCTTGATCCCGACGCGAAGGTTGGAGATCTGAGCTCGGGAGACCGACAGATCGTCGAGATCATCAAGGCACTCCGTCGGGAGCCCTCGCTGCTGATTCTGGACGAGCCGACGGCGGCGCTCGGTCAGGACGAGATCAAGGCTCTCGCGGAGACATTGAAGTGGCTCCGTGAACAGGCGATGGCGATCTTGTACGTCACACACTTCATCGGTGAGGTCTTCCTGCTCGCAGATCACGTGACAGTCCTGCGTGACGGAGAGGTGGTTCTCGGTGAACCTGTGGCGCAACTCGAGCCCGAGCAAGTCATCGCCGCGATCGCCCCGTCGAAGCGAGCCGACGATCGAGATCGTGAGGTCGCCGAGCCGGCCGGAACCACCGTGCTCGAGCTTGTCGCGTACACGACGCCGGGGATCGCGCCGCTCACGCTGGCCGCGGCCGGTGGAGAGATCATCGGGATCTTCGGTCTGCTCGGGTCCGGCCGGACCGAGCTCCTCGAAGGGATCTATGGCATTCGGAAGCGAGAGGGGACGATTCTTCTCGACGGGAAGCGCTACGGCGCGAAGTCGCCCGCCGAGGCGCTGCGAGCAGGGGTGGCGCTTGTCGCGGGTGAGCGTTTGCGGCAGAGCATCTTTCCGCGGTTGTCGGCGCTGGACAACCTCTTGCTTCCCCACATGAAGAGGTTGGCGCGCCGCGGCATACGTGTGAAACGTCGCGAGCGAAGCGAGTTTGCCTCCCTCAGCGCTCGGCTCGGTCTCGTACCCAGTACGCCGAGCCTTCCGGCATGGACATT
This sequence comes from uncultured Actinomycetes bacterium, assembly GCA_963785895.1. GTDB lineage: Bacteria > Actinomycetota > Thermoleophilia > Gaiellales > Gaiellaceae > PALSA-600. Next base: position 935 of record CAWAXB010000020.1, read on the forward strand.
CTCAGGTGGGAACCAGCAGAAGCTGGCTGTCGGCCGCTGGCTAGCCTCTGCGGCCGGGGTCCGCGTTCTCCTGCTGGACGAACCGACACAGGGCATCGATATCGGGGCTCGCGGCGACCTCTACCACCTTCTCTTCAATCTTGCCCGCACGGAGGAAAAGGCAATCATTTTCACCTCGTCCGATCCAGACGAGACCTTGGCTTTGGCAGACCGGATCCTAGTTCTGCGAGCCGGCACTGTGGTCGCGTCACTCAGCCGAGACGATGCAACTGCAGAGCGTCTACTGACCTATGCGCACAGCGACGAGGGAGGGCATTCTTGAACGGTAATGCAGGCAAGGAAACGGTCGATCATCACACCTTTCGACTCCCTGCGACGCGCAGAAGCCTTCAAATCGGGCTGAGGACGCTCTTTGACAACAGCCTTCTGATCGCGGTACCAGCCCTCGTTATCTATTTCGCGCTTACGGCTCCGAATTTCCTCACGGTCGCAAACTTCCGGGATATGTTCCGCTTCAACTCGGCGACTCTCGTCGCGGCTGTTCCTGAAGCTCTGCTGCTGATCGCTGCGCTGGTCGACCTCTCGATCGGATCGGTCCTCGCGCTGGGGGCTGTGGTAGCCGGTCTCCTCATGACCAACGGCGTGCCTCCGATCTTCGCTGCCCTCCTTGGAGTCGCTGCTGGAGCTGTTGTCGGTGCTCTTAATGGAACGATGATCTCGCTGCTTCGCTTTTCTCCGATCATCGTTACCCTCGGAATGCTTGGTGCTGTCCGAGGATTTACCGAATGGATTGCCCCTAATCCTGTATATGGCTTCAATCAAGGATTCGTCAATTTTGGAACGCTGAACTTCCTCGGTGTGCCGTACCTCGGCTGGTTGACAATTCTGATCCTGTTGATGACGGGTGGGGTTCTCGCGTTCATGCCAATCGGGAGACACATCTTTGCCCTCGGCGTCAACCATGAAGCGGCGTATCTCTCCGGGGTGCGGGTGCGCCGTGTCGGCTTCGCACTGTACGTCGCTACGGGGGCGGGTGCAGCCCTCGCCGGTGTGATGCTTGCGGCGCAACTCAACAGCGCGCCGTCGGGATCCCTCGGCGTGGGATTCGAACTGGATGTCCTTACGGCCGTGCTGCTCGGTGGCGTTGCCTTTGACGGAGGACGTGGCTCGATCAGGGGCGTTGTCCTGGGCGTCGCGTTCTTGGCGATTTTGAAGAACGGGCTGACGATTGTAAATGCTCCGGCCGCAATTGCCTTGTTTATTCAGGGTCTTGCTCTTGTCTTCGCGGCCTCACTCGACAGATTCGCGGGTACATGGACCGCGCGCAGATGAGCCCCACCATGTCGAGAACGATCGAAAGAGTCGAAGAAGATTGGACTTGCTTTTCCATTCATACGAGGAGGGTATAAGTGGAACGTATGTGCTACACGTTCGAGCTCGTTGCCGGCCAGGAAAGCGAGTATGACCGACGCCACGACGAGATTTGGCCGGAAATGTGTGTCGCGCTTCAGGAAGCTGGTTTCAGGAACCACTCGCTCTTTCGTCGAGGACGCGACGTCATTGCGTATGCGGAGTGCGAGCCGACTGCGGCAGCTGCGGTAGCTGCACTCGAGGCGATGGAGGTCAATGTCAGGTGGTCGGCCTACATGCGAGCGCTCATGACTCGCGCGGTCGATTCGGACGGAAAGTTCCTCACAGTCGACGAGATTTGGCATCTCGACTGATTGTTGTTGGACGAGGTATGCACACTCCCGTGCGGTGTTCGAGACCCCTCACGCTGGAGAATTGACTGTCGTTTTGCATCGACCGCGCGTTGACAGGAATATCCCCATCGAAACAAAGGAGTGACGATGACAGCAGACGAAGACGGCTTCAGCGTTGACCAGATGGACGATGGCACCGACTCGGTTGGCGAGGAGCTGACTACGACGAGGCAGGGGCTTCTGCGGGCGGGAGCGGGCTTGATCGTCGCCGCCGGCGCAGGCGCCCTTGTCGGGCCCGCCGCCGCGCAGCGTATGCGACCGGTATTCGCGGGAGCGAGTCTGGCAAGGAAGAAGAAAGTGATTGCTTTCTCCTCGAACTTCAACGATATCCCCGTTATCAAGGTCGTGAAGCACCTCATCTCGAAGCATGCAGCCGCTGAGGGATACGAGGTGCTGTTCGACTCCGGACAGAATGGCAAGCTCACTGATCAGGTGAGTGCGGTGCAGGCGTGGATTACGGAAGGCGTTCCCGCGATGTGTGTGCTTCCGACTCAGCCCGAGGCACTGGAGCCATACGCGAAGCAGGCTCTTAAGAAGGGGCTTATCTGGACCACGTACGGCGGCGCGGATATGAAAACGTCAAGTGGGTTCATCGGTTTTCTTTCCGCACAGTCCGGTCGGCTGATCGGCGAGGCAGCCGTGGACTGGATCAACAAGCACAACCCGACCGCAAAGGTCCTCCTTCATACACAGTCGAATCTTCCAGTCAACAAGCCCCGTTATCAGGTCCCCATCAACATGCTCAAGGCGCGAACCAAGGCAACCATCGTCTCGATGCAAGACGCGGACACGCAGGACCAGGGGTTGACGGTAACGCAGGCAGCGCTGGTGGCTCACCCCGATCTCTCAGTCGTCATTGCGTTGAACGACGACTCCGCACTCGGGGCGGCTCAAGCGTTCAAACTGGCCAAGAAGGATCCCGCAAAGGTGTGGATCGGGGGACAGGACGGCTCCCTCGAAGGTCTCCAGGCAGTCAAAGAAGGCGGCTATATCAAGGGGACGGCCGCTATTCCGCTCGACACTGTCGCGGCTGCCGTCGCCAAGGTGAACATCCAGTTGATCAATCATCCGCGTCGAGGCCACAAGACAGACCGTATTCTCCCGTCGGTCTGGGTCACTCACAACAACAAGGCGGAGCTCGCCAAGCTGATCGCGGCATTCAAGTAACGGTCAATCGTACAAGCAGCAGTTCGTTGCGAGTGTTGCCGCGTGCTGTCGGCGAACAAGCGACTTTCGACTCCGGGTGGGGCGGCACGGGAGTGCCGCCCCACCCGGCGACTGTTGCCCAGTGAGACGAGCCGGTGGCGATTTGCGGCCACTCGGAGCCTGGCCGCACGTTCGCTGAATAGCGACCTCCGGTGGAGGGGCCTCTCGCAGGCGCCTCCACCTCTTCGAGGTTCCGGAAGCAAGGCGCGGCCGCCGGTGGTCGGTTTCACGCGGGTTCGATGAGGACGGCCTCGAGCGTCGCTTGTAGCCAGTTGGCCCAGGCGTTGTCGTCCCAGTCGCCGTCGAGGACGAGCGCGCGATAGGTCTCAGGGTGACCGATGGCGAAGATTGCGGCGGCTGCGTTGTCGATGGTCGTCCCGGTGCGCAGCGCGTTGCGGTCGGCGAGCAGTTGCGCGGCTTGCCGGTAGTTGCGGAGCCGCTGGGCGCTGCGGGCGCGTTCGAGGACAGCGATCTCAGGGTCGGCCGCAGCGGCTTCGCGGATGATCCGGAAGACGGGTGCGGTCCGCGGGAGCGCGACCCGCCAGAACTCGATGAGCTGCGCGATGATCCGGCGCGGGTTGGGCTCGACGCTCGGCTTGCTCGCGCATGAACTGAAGCACGGGTACGGGAGCGCGCTCGCCGGCCGCGGCGAAATCGAGGACGCGCGAGAGCAGGTCGCGTTTCGAGCCGATTGCGTTGTAGATCGTCTGCACGGCGACGCCGGCCTCGGCGGCGATCCGGCCGATCGAGGTGGCGTGGTAGCCGTGCTCGAGAAACAGCCGCGACGCGGAGTCGACAATCACGCGCTGCGTCTCCTCTGCCGCCAGCTGCTTCCTCGTCTTGACGGGTTGCACGATCTTAGGATAGCGTTCTAGTTACTGGAATATCATGCTAAGGAGCTGAGTGATGACGACCGAGGAACTGAAGGTACGGACGCTCGAAGGATTCGAGCGCATGTTCAACGAAGGCGATCTCGGCTACGTTGACGGCGCTCTGGCGTCAGGCGCGGTCGATCATCAGGAGCCGAAGGGCACCGACTTCGCCGCACACCTCAAGAACGTGATCTCGACGCTGCGCAATGCTTTCCCCGACCTGCGCTTCGACGTCCACCAGCTCATCTGCGAAGACGACACCGTCGCCTGCCGCTCAACGATGACCGGCACCCACCAGGGGCCGCTGCGGATCGGGCCGATGGCCGGCCTCCCCGTGAACGGCGCCCGGATCGAGGTTCCCCACATGCACTTCTTTCGCTACGACGCCGACGGCCACCTCACCGACCTCTGGCACGTCTGGAACACCCTCGCGCTCGCCCGCCAACTCGGTGCGCCGGCACCCGACCTCAGCATCGGCGCACCCGGCTGAGGGCGAGCGTCAGAACGTCAATGTCTACGTGGCCGCCTTGCCCTCCTTTCGAGCCCGAGCAGGTGACGATCGCGCAGATTCAAGCGGCGATATCGCGCGGATCTGGGCGTTAGGGCGGGTAGCCGATTCCGCTGCGAGTGCTTGTTTTGCGTGGGGTCGTGCCGTGCCAGTCGAGCTCGAAGAGGTAGCGGGAGTTCGCGAGCGCGGGCAGGAAAGCGACGACGCGGTACGTGCGCGTGCCGAGACGACGTCTGCCGTCGTCGCGCGACCTACAGGTAGCGGCCATCGAGGCCGTACTGCAGCCAGCCGGCCCGGCCGCAGTCGCCGCCGCACGGGCTGTCCGTGACCCGTCATGGAGTGCGTGAGCGCGCACATCGGCGACGTGCCGTGGCGGTCGTGCTGGCAGGTCCGAGACGTCGAAGACGTGCACATAGCTGTTCGGCACGTCGATCACGTCGAGCGTGCGGCCGTCGGGGGTGAGCGAGATGCCGTGGCTCGGCGTGCCCGAGCGAGTGCCGCCAGGGGAAGCCGGATCGGAACGGTGTAGAGGACGCGCCCGGTGCGGAGGCTCGAGACCTGGAAGCCGAGGAACCCGGTGGCCGTCGTGTACGCGAGCCCGCGCGCCTCGTCGATCGTGAACGGCCGGACGCCGCCGGCTGGAGCGGGCCGATCCTCCGGACGACGCGTTCGTCGCGGTCGACGCGACGAAGAGGAAGCGCGAGTTGCGTGGGCCGAGGTAGACCGTCGTCCCGTCCGGCGAGACGATCGTGTTGTGCGGCCCGGCGCCGCGTGGATCTCGGCAGTGACGTGTCCCGTGCGCGCGTCGACGACGTACCAGACGTCGCTCATCGTCCGTTCGCCTTCGGGCACGTAGAGCGTCCGCCCGTCCGGCGTGATCGCCGAGGCTGTCGGTGCCGGTCTGGAACGCGCGCTGCCAGAGCACGCGGTTGCGTGAGCAGGTCGTAGGCGACCAGCCCGCCGTTGCCGCTCGAGCCGCCGTTGCCGCCGACGCTCGCGTAGACAGTCCCGTCGCGGGATCGACGGCGACACCGCGGAGCGAGTGCAGCTCCGGGATGCCACCCGCTCGACGAGCCGGTGACCGTGATCGATGTCGTAGACCTCGATCGCGCGATCGGGGAAGACGTACTCGTAGTGGTGCGTTCCTGTTGCTCCGGGTGCATCGGACGAGCGGAAGAGCACCCGTGCCGGAGCTGACACGCCGACCCGGCGCGGCCAGAACGGCGGCCCCGAGGAACCGTTCGAGGCCCGGCGCATCCCGAGGCGACGGCCACCAAGACGAGAGCGAACGGCGTCGCAGCTGCAACAGACAGGTGGGGACGCGAAGTGGGAGGGGTCTACGGCCGAGCCCTGGACGTGGCAGCGTCTCGCTCGGATCATCCAGCAGGATACGACAACCTGCCACGCGAGTAGCGCTCGCCCTTACGATCCCCGGCGTGGCGCTGAAGGTCACCCGACCGCAGATCCTCGCGTTCCGGCGGCGCGCGGCGCGCTCGACCAGCGGCTCCCGGCGGGGAAGCACTCGCTCCAGCGCGGCGCGTGGGCCGGGCTGCAGGACAGCATGCCTCGCGCCGCGCTCCTCTCCATCCACGCGCGCATCGAAGGCGCGACGCCACCGCCTGGGAAGACCCGTCGCTCGTCCAGGTGTGGGGGCCGCGGTATCAGGTCTACGTCGTCGCGGCGCGGGACCTCGCCCTCTTCACGCTCGCGCGGTTGCCCGCAACCGGCAAGACGCGCGGCGCGGCCGAGGACCTGGCTGACCGGCTCGCAGCGCGTCGCTCGGCGGCGGGCGGATGCGCGACCGCGACGCCGGAACGCGGTGGGCGGGATCGGCAACAGGCTCCGCTACGCCACACTGACCGGCAGGCTCGTGATCCGCTGGGAGGGCGCACGGCGCCGCACGTCTGGACCGTCCCGGCGCCGAAGATCAGCGTGCGGAGGCGACGGTGCGAGCTCGCGCGCCGCTACCTCCACATCTTCGGCCCGTCGACGGCGAATGCGTTCGCGAAGTGGGGCGGCATCGGCGCCAAGGAGGCGGCCCAAACCTTCGACGAACTCGGCGCCGAGCTCGTTCCGGTGCGCACCCGCCGGCGACGCGTACCTCCTCGCCGCCGACGAGGCGACGATGCGCGAGCCGCCCGGGCCCGCGGCGGCTGCACGACTCCTGCCGAGCGGCGACGCCTACACCCTGCACGGCACGAGCGAGGAGCGCGCGATCCTCGTCCCTGACACCAAGCAGCGCGGTGAGCTGTGGACGCCGCGTGTGTGGCCGGGCGCGCTCCTCGTCGACGGCGCGATCGCCGGCACGTGGCGCCGCGCCAAGCGCACGTTCACGATCAAGACCTGGAAGCGGCTCTCGCGCGCCGCGCGCGAGGCCGTCGTCGCCGAGGCAGAGGCGTTGCCGCTGCCCGACCCCGGCCCGACCGTCGTCCAGCTACATGGTCCGACGTGACGAAGCCGCGAGTAACATCTGGCCGGCCCGTCGCCTGTTCAGGAAACACAAGATCCCGCCTTGCGGGCCTTTCGCGTATGGGCCGGGCAGGTCTCGAACCTGCGACCTTGGGATTAAAAGTCCCCTGCTCTACCAGCTGAGCTACCGGCCCTCGACTCGGAGTACGCTCCGCCCGATGGGGAAAGGGTACGCGGAAGGCTCCGCAGTCGAGGAGAGACTCGCGGCGATGGAGCGCGGCGACGATCTCGACGCCGCGCTCGACTGCCGGCCGCGCGGCGGTCTACGGCTCGACCGACGAGGAGCCCGAGCAGCACTTCATCGGCTGGCTCGACGAGGTCGACCCCGACGCGCTGTTCGCCTCGGGTGAGGCGTGGGGGATCCAGGTCGTGCGCCGCGCGGAGAGCCGAGCTAGCCGACGACGAGATCGCCGGGCTGACGGCGCGTCACCGTGCCCGGGATTCACCTGGCCGACGAGGCGCACGTCGACCCTGTACGCGCCCGGCGTGAGCGTTGCCGCGGCAGCGTGATCGTGCGGGCGCGGCGCCGCCGGTGAGCGAGCCGCGCGTTGCGACCACCGGCGTCCCGCCGCGCGTCGAGCGTCGCCAGGTAGAGGCAGTCGCGGTCGCACGCGAGCTGCGACCGTCGCTGCCGGCGGCGTCGAGAGCGACGCCGGGAAGGTGAGCGTGCCGGCCGCCGCCGGCACGCGACGCCAGGGCAGACGGTGACGCCCCGCTGCGCTCGCGGCCGCGGCCGCGACGGCGGTCAGCGGCGTCCTTCGCGTCGCCGCTCGCAGTAGATCACCGGTCGGCGCGACGCCGGGTCTGTCGACGAGCCGGTCGAGGATCACGCCGCGACGGTCGGGGAGCAGGCGGCGGCGTGATCGCGGCCGCGTACGCCGTCGCCTGTGCGATCGGTGAAACGGCCCCGGCCGCCGGCGGAGCGCCCGCGTAGGGAGCCGCCTCGGCCGGCGGGATCGTCGTCGGCGTCGCGAGCCCGTCGATCAGCACCGGCGGAGCGGTGCCGCCGAAGCCCTCGGCGAGTGCCGCCACGAGCTGCGGGACGTTTGCGGCGGTCCAAGTTCGTCGCCGGCAGCGGCGCCGGGCGGAACGCGACCGCATCGCGGTGCGACCCCGCCCAGCGCACGGGCCAGGGCCGGCACTGCGCTCTTCGGCTTCTGCGCGCCGTCGATCGCGGCCGCGACGGGCAGCGTGGGCACGACGCCGTGCACCGCGTCGCGCACGGCTGCGAAGCGGCCGCGTACGCGGTCGGCGTGACGCCGGACGGCGACGGCGCCGGTGCGAGCACGAGGTCGCGCAGCGCCGGCACCTGCTGCGCGAGCGAGCCGCGTACTGCGCGAGCGCGGCGCGCCCGGCGAGCGTCGACGGGAACGGGGCGTCGGCGTTCAGCTCGACGACGACGCCGCTCGACGCGGCGAAGCTGCTGCAGCGCGGCGACGAGGCCCGGGTCGGGCGCCGTCGCGCCGGCGGGCCACGCGACGCCGAAGCGGACGAGGCGGAGGCCGAGCCTGCTGCGCCAGCGGCAGCGTGCGACGGGTCGTCGAGGCCGGTGCCGACTGCGAACGACGGCGGCGCGGCGAGCGGGCGCCGCCGCCGTCGCAGCGCTTCGGCTTCGTCGGCGTGAGCGTCGCGGTCGCGCGCACGATCGGCAGCGCATCGAACGAGGCGCGGTTGCCCGGCCCAGTCGACCGCGCTGACGTGGACCGGGTAGATGCCCGGCGCGCTTCGGCACGTTCCAGGCGAGCGTGTGCCAGCCGCCGCCGAGCGAGACGCCGCTTCGTCCGGCCCGGCGCCGGTGACGACCTGCACGGTCGACGGCTTCGAGAGCCAGAACCGCAGCGGGCCGAGCGCCGGCGTTCGCGAGCTTGAACGCCGGCGGCTGCTTCTCGTAGGCGGCGAAGCGGCGTCGCGGCGTCGGCGAAGCGCGCGTCGGTCGGGCGCGAGCTTCTTCAGCAGCTGCACGACGAACTGCTGGTAGTCGAGCGGCGACGGATCGCGCGGCAGCGAGTAGTACGTCCAGTAGCCGGTGTCGAAGCGCGGCAGCGTCGCCGCCGCCGCGCGCTGCATCCGCGCCGCGAGCGCGCGCGGCGCTGGCGTCCTCGGCGTCGTCGGCGTACGACTGCAGCGAGATCACCGCCTGCAGCTGCGCGTTCAGCACGGGCAGCGAGTTGAACGAGTAGAGGCGGATCCACGGCCCGGCCGCGACCGACGTGAGCAGGCGGCCGCGGGATCGCGCGGTACGCGGCGGGCGCCTCGCGCATGCACGCGGTCGTCTCGGTCGGGCACGAGCGCTGCGGCGCGCGCGAACGCCTGCGCGGCGACGGCCTGCGCCATCCCCGAGAGCCACGGCGCGCGGCCGCCGCGAACGGGAACGTGTACTCCCAGCCGATCCCGCCGCCGCTGCTGGTAGACGCCGCGCGCGATCAGAGCGTCGGCGAGGCGCTGCGCGCCTTCGGCGTCGCTCTGCGGCGACGCGCGCGTTGAGCGCGCCGAAGTTCGCGAGCGGATGGAACTCGAGGCACCGACCGGCGAAGTAGCGGTAGACGATGCCGTCGGCGTCGGTGACGTCGGTCTTCGGCGCCGGCGCGTAGTGCTTCGCGAAGTAGTCGTCGTTCGCCTTCAGCTGCGCCGAACAGCGCGAGCGCGCGCGGCTGCGTCAGCTTGCCGGCGAACGCCGCGAGCTCTGCCGAGCGCGACGCGCGACGTGCTCGCGCCGGCCGCTCGGCAGCGTGCGGATCAGGTGCGCGGCACGGGCGATCTCTGCGCGACCGGCTGCGGCGCGTCGCGGCGTCGATCGCGGCGCGGCGAGCGCCGCTCAACGCAGCAGCGCTCTTCAGCGCGGCCAGCGGGACGCGACGTCGCCGGCGCTGCGCCCGACGAGCGCGACGCGACCGCGGCGCGAGCGATGAGCGCGCGACCCCTCACCGCTGCTCACCGACGACGAGAGCACGCGTCGTCAGTTGAGTCGGTCTCGTACCTCGCGCTCCCACTCGTCGAGCAGCGCTCGACGTGGTGCCGCTGTGCGTCGTTGAACGGCATCCGCTGCGACGATCCTGCGTGCTTCGGCCGGGTCGTCGTTGGCGATCGCCGCCTCGAGCCGTTCGCGCTGCGGCGCTGGGCTCGCGCAGCTGCCGGCGCAGCCAGCGCAGGAGCGACACGGTCGTCGGCGGTCGTCACAGGCGCTTCTGCCCAGATGCCGTAGCGCTGGTCGGTGACGAAGCCGAGCCGTTCGTACAGCGCCGGCGCGCCGGTCGGGTTCGTCGAGTCGACCTTCAGCCCGACGCGTTCGACGCCGCGCTCGCGCGTACGCGCGGAAGCCGTGCTGCAGGAGCGCCTTGCCGAGACCGTGGCCGCGCTCGCTCTCGCGACGACGATGTCCTTCACCCAGCCGCGGCCCTGGTGCTCCCGCCAGTGCAGCGCGCAGCCGACGAGCTCGCCGTCGCGCTCGACGAGGAACCACAGCGCCGGGTCGAACTCGTCGTGCTCGGTCATGAACGTGAGCCAGCCTGCGTGGCTGCGGGCGACGTAGTCGGGGTCCCAGCCCGCGTACGCGTCGTCGAGCAGTGCGTGCACCCGCTCCGCGTCGGCGTCGCGTAGGTCCGCACGGCGACGCCGTCCGGCCAGCGCGGTTCGGGCACGCCGGTGTTCAGCGCGCGCCACATGCGCAGGATCTCGCGGTCGAGCGTGAAGCCCGCCGTGCAGGGCGAGTCTCGTGCACCGGCGCGTCCTGCTCGACGGCGGTCAGCGTCAGGTGTGGGTAGTCCCGCTCGCGGGCGCGTTGTTCGGCGTGTGCAAGGAGCACGGTGCCGATCTCGATGTCGCATACGGCGAGGCCCAGATCCTGTGTCCGTTCGAGCAGCGCGTGTCCGACGAGGCTCCCGCCGTCGATCGCCACCCAGCTGTCGTGCCCGAGTTCGTCCCCCGCCAGCAGCCAGCGCCGGCGCACGATCTCGGGCTCGACATCGGAGACCCCGAGTGCACTGCCGCTCCGCGTGTCGAGGCAGCTCGACCACGGCGAAATCTCCCGTCCGGTGCCGCGAATCTCGGGCATCCGCCCACGGTATCGGGCCCGAGGCTCAGGTCGTCGAATCTCGGCTGTGGCATGGCGTACGCTGTGATCGACCGACGCATGAGAGGGGCTGGGGCCGTGGCTGAACGGACGACCTTCACGAGCGACGAAGCGCAGCAGATCGGTGAGCAGATCGGCATCGACTGGACGATCGCCCCGTTCGACATCGAGCAGTTTCGGATGGGGATGGACGTCGAGTTGGAGCACGGCCTGCACGACCCGACGACGAATGTCAGCGACAGCGATCCGCTGGTGACCGGGAAGATCGCGCTCGCGCACCTGAACGAATTCCCCGACTACTACACCCGGCTGGAGCAGATGGAGGAAGAAGCCAGGCGAGCGCACTCGGGCTGAGCGCCTGGAGGGCGAGTGATCCAGGCGAGGCTGCCCGTTGGCAGAGGTACCCTGCGTGCGCGCCCCCATCGTCTAGTGGCCTAGGACACCGGCCTTTCACGCCGGCAACACGGGTTCGAATCCCGTTGGGGGTACTTCGCCGGCCGGCTCGGCGACGTGACCGTGCAGCACGAGCTCGTCGTAGAGACGTTGATAGCCGAGACGCTCGTTCAGCGCGAGCATCTGCGGCAGGCGTAACTCGTTGGCGCGCGGCCGAGTGGGCGTCGATCGCGTCGAACCACACCTCCGCGAACGGCAGGTGCGCCAGCCCGGGTACCGGCTTCACTTCCATCGGTCGATTGTCGCGGTACGGTTGGGCGAGGGCGGTTAGCTCAGCTGGGAGAGCGCCTGCTTTACACCCCGGAGGTCGGCGGTTCGATCCCGTCACGCCCACTTTTTCGGACGTTGCGCAAACCACGGGCGCCGACGAGGTAGTAGCTGGGCTGGATTTCGGTTTTGCTGTTGACCTTCAGTTCGGCGACGAGTTCGCGGATCAGGGCTTTGGCTTTCTGTGGCTGGCTGGTGGTGAGGATCTGTTCGAGTTGGTCGGCGACGGCGGCGAGGTCGGCCGGCTGTCGGCGCCTGTGTGCCGTGTGTGGCGTCGAAGAAGAGAGTTCGGCGTGTTGGGCGTGGAGGTCGTCGAGACGGGTTTGGAGGCGGGTGAGCCGGGCTTCGCAGCGTTCGGGTGAGAGCTTGCCTTGCTCGAAGGCTCGTAGTAGCGCTCGAGCGCCTGCTCGTTGCGCGTGGTCTCGGCGCCGATGGCGGCGAGCCGCTGTTTGGTCTCGGGCTGGCGTTGCTCGGCCTCTTGTTGCGCGTTCGCGAGCGTCTGCTCGATCAGGCGGCTGTCTCGGTAGAGCCTGGTGAGCTGGTCGATGACGGCGTGTTCGAGTTTCTCGCGTGGGAGCCGCTCGTTCGTGCAGGCTTTTGGCCCGTATTTCTGGCGGCCGGTGCAGGCGTAGTAGTGGTAGAGGCCGCCGTTGCCGCGGCGCTGACATGCCGACGTAGGCCTTGCCGCAACGACCGCAGCGCAGGACGCCGGAGAGCAGGAAGTCGCTCGCGTTGCCGCGCCGCTTGGAGATGTCGCTCGCCGCGCTCTTGAAGGATCGCCTGCGCGTGCTGGAAGGTGGCGTCGTCGATCAGTGGTTCGTGGATGGCGTCGAAGAGTTGGTCGCGCCAGCGGACCTTGCCGGTGTAGGTCGGGTTGCCGAGAACGAAGTGGATCGCCGGGTGTCCCCAGCCTGCTCCGGGTGCGGGTGCGTGTTCGGCGCGGAGTTGTTTGGCGATCTCGACGGCGCCGAGCCGGTCACGGGTGTACAGCTGGAAGATCGCGGCGGACGACCGGCGCTTTGACGGGGTCGGCGACCAGGCGGCGTTCTTGGTCGGAGAAGGCGTAGCCGAAGGGTGGACGGCCGGCGTACCAGCGGCCCTCCTTCGCGCGGCGTTCGATGCCGGCGCTGACGCGGTCGACGATCGTCGCGTGCTCGAACTCGGCGAACACGCCGAGCATCTGCAACATCATCCGGCCCGCCGCCGAACCGGTATCGAACGGCTCCGTCGCCGAACGCAGGGTGACCTCGAGCTTGTCCAGCTCCTCGGCCAGCTGCGCGAGCTGCCGGACCTTGCGGCTGAGCCGGTCGACGCGGTAGACGAGCAGCAGATCGACCTGCGCCGCCACGCGCGAGGTCGAGCGCTGCTTGCAGGCCGGGCCGGTCAAGCTTGGTGCCGGTCGAGCGGTCCTCGTGGTGGGAGACGATCCGCCAGCCCTCCTGCGACTCGCAGAACGCCTCCAGCCGCTCCCGCTGCGAATGCAGCGAGGTCGGCTGGTTCTCCTCGTCGGTCGAGATCCGCGTGTACAGACAGACCCTGATCACCACGACACCACCTCCTCACACTGTCCCTGGCCGGAGCCGGGTCGTCCATTAGGCCATCGATCCCGCCCCAGCGCAAATCGCCCGGATCGTGCACGGCCCGGCCCCGCCACCCCAGCCGTGATAACCGACCGATTGTGAGGCCAGCAGCCGAGCGGAGCCACCAGGCGGAGTCGGGATCGACCAGGCAGGCAGCGGTAGAAGCCCAGCAGGGACGCAGCCGATTGCGCACGACGACTTGTTGCCTTCGAGCGTACGCGGCAGGAGCAGCACGGGACCCGGGCGGAGCCAGCTCGTGCACACCCAGCAGCGACACGCGCAGACGGCTCAGCACACGCATCGGCTCACCGGTCGCTCTGTCAGCGTTGGACGACAACCGGTTGAGGACGGCCAGCGGCGGGCGATGACGCACAGCGGCACAGGCGACCTCCGTCCCTGGCTCGAGGACGAGCAGCCGGGTCTGCCTGCGCAGGCCGACGGGCAGTTGCCAGTGAAGGAAGCGGCCGCTGCAAGAGCAGCGGCACTGACGGCCAGACGGCCGAATCGAATGAAATGAACAGTGGGTAGGGAGTTGCCGTCTCAACGCACCCCCAAAACCCACTGGCCATGCGGCCTTCCGGGACACCAGCTGGTCGTTCGTGGAACGACCACATGAAACGACCACAAGGAACGACCACCCCCGCACCAGCCGCGAACAGCGGACATCGGCGCGCGTGAGCCCGGTCCGCTCACGCGACTTTGCGCGCCTTCTCGCGCCGGGCTGGGAACGGCACAACAACACCGGAGCCGCTATCGGTGGTAGCGACCAAGCGTCAGCCCTGACACTTCACGAGCTCCTCCAGCAGCAGCTCCGTCAACAGCCTGGACCACTGTCTGCTCCCGCTCCGGGGTGAGCGGCAACAACCGCGGCGACAACAACCTGAGCTCAACCTGCTTCGCCATCCATGATCGGGGCCAGCGGAGAAGACCGGACAACCACCACAAAAAACGAGACACCCGACCCTGGCCCGAGCTACAGCAGCGCCGCCGTCGAGATCACGGATCAGGACAACGGCACACGAGTCGCGGGTCAGCGACGAGAGACTCCTTCCACATACATATGCCGATTTCAGCCCCCGATCTTTCCACCCAAACCCAGATCCACCCGAAACCCTTACCAGTCATCGCGGCGCCACCAGAGCCCCGCTGACAGCCCGGATGTGCCAAACCAGGCGACCCCGTACCAGAACCCCAACCAGGCCGAAATGCAACATCCACACCGCACGGTTACGCGGAACACAGGGCCAATTCGCAACCTGCGCGACCAACGAAGGAACCCACCCGGCGGCCTGACGCAAGCGGCTCGATCTTCTGCGAAATCGCGTTGCTTTCGCACCAGCAATGGTCGCCCTGAGTGAGTTCGGGGATGGCCCCTGATGCATCGTTGGGGCGACTCGCGGGGAAGTCGTGGGCTTTCCGCGCTTCGTCGGGTGCGAGGCTAAGCCGGAGCAGGTTCGACGATCGTCGCTCTGTATCCGCGAAGCGCAGGCAGCGAGACGACGATCGCGGTGGGGGCGATGATCCAGGCGGCGCCGACCCACAGGGTTGTTGAGAGTCCGATTGCCTCGGCGACGAATCCGACCCCGGCGTAGCCGAGCGGCCCGAGTACAAGTGACCCAAGTTGGCTGTAGGCGGCGACCCGTGAGAGGGCGTTGCCTGGAATCTCTCGTTGCATCGTTGTTGTCCAGAGCGCACCCCAGAAGGACGCCTGCGCGCCGCCGAGACATGCGGCGAGTGCGATCGCGGCGAGCGGGGCAGCGGATGCAAGCAGAGCGAGTTGCGGCGCCGCCAGAATGATCGCCGCAAACGCGGCCAGCAGGGGGCGCTTCGGACGCACACGGCGCGCGATCGCACTTCCCGCCATCATCCCGACCGCGAAAGAAGCGCCGATCAGGCCCCAGGCGATCCCGCCACCGAGCGAGCGGCTGGCCACGACTGGCCCCAGCGCAAAGAATGAGCCATCCCGGGTTTGACGGAGAGCGACGCCGGCCGCCGCTCTGAAGAGATTGAACATCCGAGGCGGCCCGATAAACAAAACGGTGCTCTGCGAGAACTCTTAGGGGAGTGGGTTTACGTCGAGGGGTCTCGGTGGCTCAGCTTGAGGCGCTTTACCGGGAGCGCTACGAGCGGTTCGCGCGCGTCGCGGGCGGGATCGTCGGTGATGGCGAGACCGGTCGTGACGCTGTGCAGCATGCGTTCGCGGTCGCGATCCGCGAGCGGAACTCGTTCAGAGGAGAGGGGTCGCTGGAGGGCTGGTTGTGGCGGATTGTCCTCAACGAGGCACGGCGGTTGGCTTCGACGTACCGCTCGCTGCCGCTTGTTGATGGATACGAGCGATCGACGAACGGTCATGCAGTCGACGAGTATGGGCTGCGCTCCTGGATCGCGACGCTGCCCGAGCGTCAGCGGGCGGTGCTTTTTTTGCGCTACCAGGCCGACATGCAGTACAGCCGGATCGCAGAGGTACTCGGCATCGACGTCGGGACCGTCTCGGCCACGCTCAGCGTGGCGCACACCAAGCTTCGAAAAGCGATGACGGAGGTTGAGCGGTGATCGACGTCGAAGAAATCCTGGGCGCTGAGCTCGAGCGTTTGCTGCCGGCGGTCGAGGGTCCCGACTGGCCGGGTGTGCTCAGGCTGGCGGGAACGGCCGAGCGGCGCCGCGCTCTGGTTGTCGGGGCGTGCGCGGTCGTCGCGACCGCGGCGGCCGCGATCACGTTGGCGACCCCTCTGGGTGCGGCGATCGCTCGCAGCCTCGGCGGCTTCTCGACGTGGATCAGTGGCCAGCCCGGCTCGCCGGCGCCGAAGGCGCAGCAGCAGGCCTTCGCACGTGCGAACGCCCACTCGTTCCTCGGCTTCCCAGCCGGCACGCAACTCCGCGTGCTCGAGACAGCGAACGATCCATCCGGCCAGCGCAACGTGCAGCTCCTCGGCTTCCGCGCCGGCGGAACGCTTTGCCTGCGTCTCGCCGTGGTGGGGAAGGGATCCACCACGCGGCAGAGTTGCGCGCCGCTCGAAGAGCTGAGACACGCCGGCGCACCGGTGCGCGTCGTGATGGTCGACGACGGCTTCGGCCAAGGCTCGAAGCGCGTCTGGTACGGCATCGAGCGCGAAGGAGCGCCAGCGGTGCAGGTGACCGCGGGCATCGCAGCCGATGGCGTCAAGGCCGTCACGCTCCACGATGGTTCCGGAACGCACACCGTTCCCGTTCGGTCGAACAGCTTTCTCTACGTCTCCTGGAACCCGAACATCGGCCAGCGTGTCGATGCCATCTCGGCGGAAACGGCCCGCGCACGCGTTGACGTTCCGTTCGCGCCCGCACCCTGGGGTGGCGGTGGCGGCAGCGCTGGGAGCCGTGTAGCGACCGGTCCAACGAAGGTGCAGCGCGTGCTCCGCTCGGGAACGATCGGCTGGCTGATGCGACGCGATCCGGTTGGCAAGCCGCTTTCCACGCTCCACGGCCGCGCCGTGCGCTCGATCAGTAACGGTTTGATCTTCGGCAGGGTGCTCAACCCGAACCCGAGCGTGCCGGCCCGCTACGCGATCACGCTCTCCAAGCCCGACCGCCACCCGCCGTTCTTGGGCCTCCAGTCGCGCGGCCCGGTCGTTTGTGGCTGGACCGTCGCCGGCTCAGGCGCCGGCGCCGGCTGCGGCTCTCTTAACGGCCTGTTCTCGCGCGGCCCGATCTCTGCCGGTTCGTTCCTGGCCAACGGCTCGGACGAGTTCATGCTCGTCTCCGGTTTCGTCAGCGACGACGTCCATCGCCTCGTCGCCTATCTGGCGACCGGCGGCACCCAGCAGCTGGCCGTCGTCCACAACGCCTTCCTGGCATCAATCGCTCGCGCCCGCTTCCCAATCCGGCTGGTCGCCTACGACACGGAAGGCCGGATCATCGGTGTCGCCTCACCGCTCACCGACATCGGCGGCGGCGCCGGCCCGGCACCTGGCCGGGCAAAGCCACTGCTCCACGCGACCGCACCGAACGGTGCGACCGCAACGCTTCTCATCGGCCGCTCCAACGAAGGCGGTCTCTGCACCTACGTCCGCTGGTATCAAAGCCGCTTCGCGCAAGGCGCCTCGACCAATTGCAAGGGCCGCGTCTGGAAGGGCTCGCCCGTACAACTCGGCGGAGGCGGCGCAGCCGCAATCTGGTACGGCCGAGTCCGTCCAGATGTGACGCGTGTCGACGTGACCTTCGGCGACGGCAAGCACGCCACCATCCATCCGACCAACGGGGCTGTCCTCTACGCCGTACCGCGATCCGAGAGCGGAAAGAACGACTGGGTACGGCGCTTCACGGGCTACGACGCCCGCGGCCGAGCAGTCGGAAGCGAAACCCTTAAGAAGCCGCCGACGCAATGACAGCCCAGAACCGCGCCGGCAAACAGCGGAACCGCTCGCGCCGGTAGCCCCGAAGTTGCTTCTCTCCCTCTATACCGGCGGCGCACACTGCTGCTCAGTCGAGCAGGTCTACGACTCAAGCGGCAAGACGCCGTGCAAGTCGGAGATCTCATTCAAAGACTCAGGCGCCTCGCTGATTAGCTCGTCGGGCCATGCGTTATTTCGCTCCGGCGACGACTCGTTCGCATACGAATTCACCGACTACACGGACTCTGGTGTACCGATTTAGCTTTGGGCCTACTCGCATGGTCACTTCAGCGACGTGACGCGTCAGTTTCCAGCACTGATCCGTAAGGAAGTGGCGTTCTGGTGGAAGGGCCACCGTAGCCGCCTGAAGAGTCACGGGATGGGGCGAGCGCCGACGCGTCCTTGGGGCAACACTGAACCAACCGAGGCTCTGATCGACCGGGTGCTCGCGGGCCGCACAAGCGAATGCGTTGCAGCAGGGTGGTGACCGTCTTAGATGCGGATTGGTTGGACGGTCCGTGCTGTGAGAGGATCTCGTGCTTGGGGTTGGTCGTGCTCCTAGAGAAGCTTCGTGACGTGATCCGCGAGCTCCCTGGCGGGCACGTCACCGCTCGGAGCGCGTCAGAGGCGTCGTGGTCGGTTAGTCGGCTGGATGGGGGATCGGCCGCATGACGTTGCTCGTCTCGAACTCGGTGACGGTCGCGGCGCAGCAGCCGGTGGGGCCGTGGCGCGCGGGGTGGCGGCGACTTCGCCGGGACAGAGGGAGCTTCGCTGCGCTCGTCGCGGTCGCTTTCGTTGTCGCACTTGCGTTCTTCGGCGGCGCGGCGGCCACGCGGCTGCTCGGCCACAACGGCGAGCAGCCGTTCATCTATGCGGCGAACGACGCGCAGCGGCCGGTCGGTCCGTGGACGCACGTTCCGACCCCCGCCAACCTGCCGTTGGACGAGTACGGGAACCTGAAGGCGGCGCCGAAAGGGACGCCGAGCACGCTGTTCGTACTCGGTGCTGACGGGCCGCTCGGCCGCGACGAGCTAATCCGCCTGCTCGACGGGTTGCGCAGTTCCCTCGACGTCGCAATCGTGGCAATGCTGGTCGCGCTCCTGATTGGGATTCCATTCGGCGCCGCGGCGGGCTTCTTCGGCGGCTGGGTCGATGCCATCGTCTCGCAGGCGACCGAGACGGTGATGGCGTTCCCGCTCCTTCTGTTCCTACTGTTCGCGAACCGCTACCTGCTCGGCGACCTTCGCGTCGTCGGCTGGAGTTGGGTCTTGCCGAGCGGTGCTGTCGGAGAGGCGGTGCTGATCGGGATTTTCACTGCCTTCTATCCGACGCGGCTCATCCGGGCCCAGCTCTTGACACTTCGTCATGCGGAGTTCGTCGAAGCAGCCGAGATGGTGGGCGCCTCAGACCTACGCATCCTCCGGCGTGACCTGCTTCCCCATCTCGCGCCGACGCTGCTTGTCTGGGGCGCCGTCGCGATCGGGACGAACATTCTCGCCGAGATCGGCCTGAGCTTCTTGGGGATCGGCGTAGAGCCATGGGTTCCGACGCTCGGCACGCTGCTAGCGACCGTCTGGGGGACGATCTTCAACCCGCACAACTACGACAGCCTTGCCTACACGCCGTGGCAGACGATCTTCCCGATGGCGGCGATCGTCTTCACAGTCGTCTCGCTGAACCGGCTGGCGGAGGGCCTGCGAAGGGCACTAGAGCCGAGGTCCGTCCGGTGAGGATCGCCCAATTCCTGCTCTGGCGTGCCTTCCGCGGCGTGCTGACGGTGCTCATCATGATCGCGGTCACCTTCGCGCTCTACTTTGCGATCGAGAAGCAGCCGCCGGTCGCCAACTTCTTTCCGCAGGTCTCCCACGGCGTCCCAGCGACGCCGCAGGAGGTGCACTTCGTCCGCCACCTGTACTACCTCGACCGCTCGAAGCCGGCCCTTTTCGGCGACTACCTGTGGCAGCTCGTCCGCGGCGACTTCGGGCGTGAGAAGACGATCTTCCTCCTCCCCGGCCAAAAGCCCGTAATCGCCGACACCGAACCCGTCGGCCCCGTGTATGTCTCGGCCGCCCGCGAAACGCTCTCGATCCTCCTCGGCGGCGCGGTCTTTGTCCTTCTGTTCTCGCTGCCGCTCGGTGCGATCTCCGGCAGCAGGCTCGGCTCATGGCGCGACCGGATCATCGCCTTCCTCGCGCTCGCGCTCCTCTGCACCCACCCGATGATGCTCGGGCTGATTCTCCGAAGCGGCGGCGGCAGCATCCACTGGCTCCCGACCCAAGGCTACTGCCCCTTGATCGGGCACACCCACCCACCTTCGTTCGCGAATCTGCCGACGGGCTTCATCGTCCCGAAGGGCGTGATGCATTTCACAGGCTGTGGCGGCATCGGCGACTGGGCGAGTCATCTGATTCTTCCCTGGATGACCTTCGCGCTCCTGTTCCTCGCCCTTTACACGCGGATGATCAGGGCGAGCGTCGCCGAAACGATCGACGAGGACTACGTCCGGACTGCCCGTGCCAAGGGAGCATCGCCCCTACGCGTCCTCGCTCGGCACGTCCTTCCGAGCGCCGGCCTGCGCGTCCTGACCATGGTCGGGATGGAGATCGGAACCGCGATCGGGGTCTGCGTGTATATCGAGGCGGTGTTCAGCATCGACGGCCTCGGCAGCGCAGCGATACAGCAGCTCGGGGGTACGCTGCCGGGTCTCGACCTCTACGCCGATCTCGCCATCGTCGTCCTGATTACATTGATCGTGGTCGCCGGGAACCTTCTCGTCGATGCCCTCTATGCGTTTCTTGACCCGCGTGTCGGGCTCGAACGAGGTAGTGGCGGTCGAAGCAAGAGCCTCGTCGGCGGCGTCTTCTAACTCTGGCTGGACGCCCTTGATGCGCTGCGCGAATTCTTCGCTACTGGCGAACGCCGACCCTGATCGCCTGGGCTGAGGCGCGTCGCAGCGTGGCTCGACACGATCAACCCGCTCTGGAACCGATACTTATGGGTCTTCTCGCCCCGCGACAATTAGGCGTCTTGCTGACCCTGCCGGGTGGGGCCGGGCACCCTAACCACGACGCTGCCGTTGCATCTTCGCTTCGGCGACCCTCGCTGGGTGTTCCGGATCTGTACTGCTGGAGGTCTCCCTAGATGCGCAGGAACCGACGGACGGAAACGCCGGAGCCGACCGCCCCTACCAATAGCCCATGACCACCAGGAGCACTGCGGTTGCGGGAAAGCTCAAGGCATGGACTTTGTGATCGCCTGAGAGATTGGGAAGGGCAGGATGAGCCATCGACCTGCAAGAGCACGAGGATCGCCACGAACGATCCGATCAGGCCGCAGAACAGGGCCTTCGAGCATGAACGGGCCGCGCGCGCGAACCAGTTGCTTCGCCGACGAGCTTCATTACTTCGATCTCCCTTCGTCTAGAGAAGACGGGGCGAGGCCGGTGAGCCCGAGCGGCGGGAAGAGCGCGTACTTGATCGGCGGGGTACTGGCTACAGACCATGCGTCGGCTGCCGGAGGCGCTCGACGGTCGAACGAGTCTCGATGCCCACGGGCCGCAGTTCGACCGCCGTGATCAGATCCGCAGGAAACGCCTGATCGTCAAGCCGGAGCCAACCGCCCCGACTCCGATGCCCATGCCGAGCAGGATCAGCGCGATCAAGGGGAAGCTCCACACCCGGACGTCCGTGTCGCCGGATAGGTGGGGGAGGATCGACGGCAACGCAACCGTCTTCCCGATGATCGGCCAAAGCACGCGAGGATCGAGCCGGCCAGCCCGCAGAAGACGCCTTCGAGCATGAACGGTCCGAGGACGAACCAGTTGGTCGCGCCGACGAGCTTCATCACCTCGATCTCGCGACGCCGCGAGAAGATCGAGAGCCGGATTGTGTTCGCGATCAGCAGGATCGACGCGATCAGCAGCACGGCTGTGGCGATCGTGAACACCGCTTCGATCACGTGCGCCACCTGGAGGATGCGATGCGAGATCTGCTTCCCGTCGTTCACTTCGTGGACGCCCGGCGGTCTGTGCGGCAGGACGATCGAGTTGTAGAGCTTGTTGACATCCTCGGGTCTTTTTGGCGTCACCTCGAACACGTAGGGCTCCGGTTGGAGGTCAGCCCTTCGGCGAGATCGGGATAGCGGCGCCGTTATGATCTTTAGCGCCTGTTCCTTGGACACGTAGACGATCCCGCCGGGTTTCACGTACTGGTTCTGAGCAAGCATCTTCGCCACGCTGGTCTCCTGCGCCTTCGATGCATCGTGCGCGAAGTAGACCTTGACGAGCAGTTCTCGCTTCACGTCGTTCGACCACAACACCGTCCACGTACCCAACGCGATGAAGAGGCCAAGCAGGAACATGCCGATCAGTACGGTCATCGTCGCCGCGACGGTCGTCGACAGGTTCGCGCGGAGCGACGCCAGGCTTCCGAGATGAGCAGACTGCTACGAGCGTCCATCGAACCTCCCACCGTGATTCTTACAGCACCGTGCGCGGGAAGTACGGCAATCACGTCGGTTCGCTCTTCGCCTGGGCGAGCGTTCAGCAATGACCCCAGAGGGTGGGCTGCCGCCACTGGAGCAACTGGCGCTACGGGTCGTCGGCGATACGTTGCGCCTCGTGTTCGCGAACAAGTCGCGCGAGGGTCTTCTTGTGCTTCCGGAGAGCACGGAGTTCTCGCCCCTCGACCAGGCTCGCTCGACGTTGGCCGACACCCCCAGCAACCGCTGGCGCTCCTCCGCACTCGGAACGCCAAAGAGTGAACCGGACGTAATCGCCGTGTATCCGCTCAGAGGTAGACCGAGCTCCGCCAAATAGACCATTGAGCTGACCAGCGAGTGCGTGCTTCCCAAACAACGCTTGCCCTGAGACGTGCGTCTTGTGCTTCGCCGAAGCCATTCACCGCGCAGTATGTAGCTCCAGGCGCGAGAGCCGCCGGATGCTCCAGCGTGCTTACGTCTGATGGTGTCTTTCTACTTGACGTTCAGCACTTCGGCGATAACTACTTGGTTTGCGCAACGTTCGGTTCGGCC
>CAWAXB010000021.1:0-22897 GCA_963785895.1 uncultured Actinomycetes bacterium
CGACCGTTGCGATCTCGCGTGCATCTATTGCCGGCCCCGCAAGCAGGACGGCTACCTCGACGAGCGGCTCGACCTCGACTGGAAGACGATGGTGCGCGGCCTCGTCGCGGCCGGCGTGCGCCGCGTGCGGCTCACCGGCGGCGAGCCGCTGCTGCATCGCGACGTCGTCGAGGTCGTCGCGCTTCCTCGGCACGCTCGGGCTCGACGACGTCGCGATCACGACGAACGCCACGCGCCTCGAGAAGCTCGCCGCGCCGCTCCGCGAGGCGGGCCTCCGCCGCGTGAACATCTCGCTCGACACGCTCGACGCCGAGCGCTTCGAGCGCATGACGCGCGGCGGACAGCTCGACGTCGTGCTCCGCGGCATCGACGCCGCGCTCGCGGCCGGGTTCGACGAGATCAAGCTGAACGCCGTCGTCGTGCGCGGACGAGAACGACGACGAGCTCGAGGCGCTCGTGCGCTGGTCGTGGGAGCGCGGCATCGTCCCGCGCCTCCTCGAGGTCATGGCGATCGGCGAGGGCGCGAAGCTCAACGACCGCGTGGTCACCGCGAGCGAGATGCGCGCGCGCCTCGCGCACCTCGTCGATCACGAGGCGACGCCGAGCGCGAGGCAGAATCGCGGCCCGGCGCGGTACCTCGTCGCGCGGCACGACGCGACGAAGAAGGTCGGCTTCATCACCGGCACGAGCGACACCTACTGCAAGGGCTGCGATCGGCTGCGCGTCGCGAGCGACGGCATGCTCCGGCCGTGCCTCGCGACGAACGACGGGCTCGCCGGCGGCGAGCATCGCGCGCAGCGGCGACGCGGCGGGCGTCGCGCGCGCCGTCGCCGAGGCGTGGACGATGAAGCCCGACGGCGAGAGTCTGCAAGGGCTGCACCGAGCCGAGCGCCGCCGACGTGTCGATGCGCGGCATCGGCGGCTAGGCGGATTTCGAAAGATCCAAAAGCTCGAAGCAGGCATCCACCACTTTCAGGCGAACTACTTCGCCACCAACGACAGCTCTTCGAGCAGCTCGCCGAGTCGGGGCAGAAGCCCGAGACGCTCTTCATCACGTGCTGCGATTCGCGCGTCGTGCCGAACCTCATCACGAACACCGCCCCGGCGAGCTCTTCATCCGTCCGCAACATCGGCAACATCGTCCCGTCGGTCCGCGCGGCGTGCATCGGCGGCGTCTCGGCGCGATCCAGTATGCGATCGAGGTGCTCGAGATCGCGCAACGTGATCGTGTGCGGCCACACGCAGTGCGGCGCGATCGACGCGATCCTCCACCCGGAGCGCGTCGCGCACCTGCCGTTCGTCGTCGCGCTGGCTCGCCGACGTCGACGGCATCCCGCAGCTCATCGAGGAGCGCTACGGCAACCTCGACGGCGAGGCGCGCATGATCGCGGCCGTCGAGGAGAACGTCCTCGTCCAGCTCGAGAACCTCCGCTCGTTCGACTTCGTCGCGCGCCGCCTCGACGAGGGGAAGCTCAAGATGAGCGGCTGGGTCTTCAAGACTCGCGACGGGCGAGGTGTTCGACTACGACCCGTCGCGGCGACAGTTCCTCAAGCTCACCGCCGAACGCCTCCGGCGCGCCCTCTCAGCGAGCGGCCGCCGCCGGTCGCGCCTTAGCGTTCTCCACGAGCGCACGGCGCGCGGCGCGCGTCGTTCGTCGCGCGCTAACACGTTTGATTGACGTTGCCGGCGCAGGCGTCGCGATTAAAGTCCGCGCGATGCACGTGCTTCGGGCGCTGCTCTTCGTGTCGATTGCTGCGTGCGGCAGTACCGCGCCGCGCGTGAGCTCGTTCTCCGGCCACAACGACGAGACATCGGACATCGTTCGACGTCCCGCTTCCGCAAGGCGGCGACGCGCGCGACTACGTCGCGGGCTTCGAGGTGAGCGCGCGAGACGCGGGGTGTCGGACGGAGCGCCTCGCGGACACGAGTCGGATCGTCGGCGACGGCGAGCTGCGCCGCTGGTACGGCACGTCTGCCGAGTGCGAGGCCGGAACCGTCGCGCTCGTCGCCGGCAGGGGCTTCGTGCGAGTCGGCTGCCTGCGACCGAGCACGCGCGACCAGTGCGAGTCGCTGCTCAAGACCGCCGCGCGTTCCCCGTAAAGCGTCCTCTCGCGCGTTCGTCGTCAATCACCTCCTTTTGTTCCGTGATGTGTGCGGCGGATTGCAGGTTGCCGCGCCCGCGAATCAAATCCTCGCTTCGCGCGTCGACATGAGGGACGCTCCGTTGAGCGTCTTCGTCCGAAGGCGGGAGCGCGACTGGTGCGCCGTTCTCGTCAAGCACTCCGCAGACGATTTGGGTTCCACCGATTCCGTGGATGGCGGCGGTGGTGTCGTTCCGCGGCGTCGCGATGCCGACGCGAGCGCATGGTACCGAGCAATCAGCCGGCGCGTCGGGACGTCCGGCCGCGCAACCGGTATCGTCCCGTTCGAAAACGGGAACGCAATCGCGGTGCTCATCGAGGAGCAGAAGAGCGCGCAAGACAACGACGTCGTCCTGATCGCGACGACCCGGTTCATGAAGGCATCGACCTTCGATCCGAACGCCTGGGGCCCGTCACTCCGCGGCGCCGAGAACGTGAACACGCACAAGGTTTGTCCGCACGAAGGAATCAGCGCGTTCGACGTCGTGAAAAAGCTCGCCCCCAACAGTAAGACGGGTCCCGGGACGATTCAGCTCTGACAATCCGCGCACCGCAACATCGTCGTTGCTTCGCGGAGTGACGAGCTCACGTTCCGCAGAAGGTTCGTTCGACGCGTTCGGTGGGTTCGGGCGGGTCGGCGAAGCGGGAGAGGGCGGGGGAGTCTTTGCGATCGTCGTAGGGGCGGGAGAGGACGTCGGCGAGCAGCTCGAAGGGGCCGAAGTCGGCGCGACGGACGGCGGCGTCGATGACCTCTCGATGCGATGGTTGCGCGGGATGAAGGCGGGGTTCGACTTGCGCATCGCGGCCGCGCGCGCCGGTCGGGCGATACGGCTTCTCGGCGAGCCGCTCGCGCCAGGCCTCCGCCCACGTGGAAGGCGCCCGGGTTCGTCGAACAGCGCCGCGACGTCGGCGTCGGCGTCGACGGGATCGGCGGCGCAGCGCACAGGCGGCGGAAGAAAAGGGTGTAGTCGACGTGGTTCGTCTGCGAGCCGTGCCAAGAGATCGTCCGCGAGCGCGCGATCGCCGTCCCTTCGTCCGTTCGCCACGAGCCCGAGCTTCGCCGCAGGACACGCGCGTGCGCCGCCTCGAAGAGGGCGGAGAAGCGCTCAGGCGCTCCGTCGCGAGATGCGAACGCGCGATCTTCGTCGCGATATCGCCGGAAGCGATCACCGGCAAGAGCGCCTCGGCGAAGCGCGACAGGTTCCACTGCGCGATGCGCGGCTGGTTGGCGAACGCGTAGCGTCCGCCGTGATCGATCGAGCTGAACTTCTTCTTCGGATCGTACTCGTCGAGGAACGCGCACGGGCCGTAGTCGATGGTCTCGCCGGAGATCGACGTGTTGTCGGTGTTCATCACGCCGTGGACGAAGCCGACGCCGAGCCAGCGCGCGACGAGGTTCGCCTGCGCGTCGATGACGCGCTCGAGCAGCGCGAGCGCGTCGTTGCCGTCGCCGGCGGCGTCCGGGTAGTGCCGCGCGAGCGCGTAGGCGGCGAGCGCCGCCAGCGCTTCGCGGTCGTCGCGCGCGGCGAAGAACTCGAACGTGCCGACGCGGATGTGGCTCGCGGCGACGCGCGTGAGCACCGCGCCGGGCAGCGCCGTCTCGCGCACGACGGGCTCGCCCGTCGTCACCGCCGCGAGCGCGCGCGTCGTCGGGATGCCGAGCGCCGCCATCGCCTCGCTGACGAGGTATTCGCGCAGCACCGGTCCGAGCGCGGCGCGCCCGTCGCCGCCGCGCGAGAACGGCGTGCGGCCGGCGCCCTTCAGCTGGACGTCGCGCCGCTTCCCGTCCGTGCCGACGACCTCGCCGAGCAGGATCGCGCGCCCGTCGCCGAGCTGCGGGACGAACCCGCCGAACTGATGGCCCGCATACGCGAGCGCGATCGGCTCGGCGCCTGCCGGAATCGCGTTGCCCGGACAGAGACTCGCCGCGCCCGCGCTCTGCGAGCTCGTCCGGCGTCGAGCGCCGAGCGCTCCGCGAGCGCGCGGTTGACCTTCACGAGCGCGGCGTCGCCGACCTTCGCCGGCGCGACGCGCGCGTAGAAGCGATCGGGCAGGCGGGCGTACGTGTTGTCGAAGCGAAACATCGATGAATATCGATACGTCTTCCGCTCTCAGTCTTTCCAGTACTTCTCTCGCAGGCGCTGCTCGTAAGAAACGAGGTTCTGCTTCTTCTTCGCATGAGCGAGGACCTCGTTCTCGAACGACGGGCACAGCGCGCCGGCGGCGAACGCGTACGCAGTCGCGTCGTACGTCGTCGGCTTGTCGCCGAGCACCCACGGCGAATCGCCGAGCAAATCCGAGAACGCATCGAGGAGCTTGTTGCACGTCGCGACGACCTCGGCGCGCGGCTTTCGCCCGAGCCCTTGCGTCGCGGCGCGCCCGACCGTTTGTTTTCGCGCGCTCTTCAAGACCATTCCGCGCATGAGCCCCGGCACGCCCATCTTGCCCAGCATCTCGCGGATTCGAGGGCTCGAACACGGCCCAGCCTTCGTCGGTCGCCCAACGCATGAAGAGCATCCCGAAATAGAAGTGCTCCTCGAGCATCGATTTGAGCGCCGTCCCGAGCGCGCGTTGTTTCGCGTCGAGGTGCGCGTCGAGCTTGTGCTCACGCTTGCTCTCGAGGTGATCGACGATGAGGCTCGAGTCGGCGATGACCGTCCCGTCGACGTCGATGAACGGAAGCTGTTTTCGCGGCGCCTTGCGGACGTCACCGCTCGTGGTCTCGTATTTCTGATCGGTGATCCGAAGGTACGTCTCCACCTTGTGAACGAACGGGCTCGCGTCAGGAAGCCCGAACGCCGAGCCGAATTTGAGGACCTTGATCATGGTGCGCGCGAGCGTACGAGAAGGCCGCGAGATGGGGTAGAGTGCGCCGCACGAATGAGCGCCACTCCCTCAGCCCGCAGGCAGCCCGCCAGCTCGCCAACACCACCAAGACGCCGCCGCAGTGGATCGGCACGACGCCGCGCTGGCTCGTGCAGCTCTTCCCGTGGACGCCGGTCGAGGCCGGCACGTACCGCGTCAACCGGGTCAAGGAGCGAACGAGCCGGTCGTCGCGATCGAGTGCAGCGCCGAGCGACGCGACGACGCTGCCGCAGTCGCGTTCATCGACTACGAGGAGAAGCCGCGCGAGTACACGCTCTCGCACGGTCACGACGACGATCGAGGTCCACACGCGCATCTCCGATCTCTTCCGCAGCCCGATGGATCAGGTGCAGGAGCAGCTCGGCGTCGCGATCGAGAAGGTGAAGGAGCGGCAGGAGAACGAGCTCGTCAACAACGAGAACTACGGCCTGCTCAACAGCGTCGACGCCGTCGATGCGCATCAAGCCGCGCAACGGGCGCGCCGACGCCCGACGATCTCGACGAGCTCATCGCGAAGCGTCTGGAAGGAGCCGGCGTTCTTCCTCGCGCACCCGCGCGCGATCGCGGCGTTCGGCCGCGAGTGCACGCGCCGCGGCGTGCCGCCGCCGACGGTGACGCTGTTCGGCTCGCCGTTCCTCACGTGGCGCGGCCTCCCGCTCGTCCCGTGCGACAAGCTCGCACGTCGAGCAGGCAACAAGACCGAACATCCTGCTGATGCGCATCGGCGAGAAGAAGCGCGGCGTCGTCGGCCTGTTCCAGCCGGGCCTCCCGGGCGAGGTCAGCCCGAGCCTGTCGGTGCGCTTCATGGGCATCAACCAGCGCGGCGCGGCGCAGTACCTGATCTCGCTCTACTGCTCGGCGGCGGTGCTGACCGACGACGCGCTCGGCGTGCTCGAGAGCGTCGAGGTCGACAACTACCATGACTACACGTGAGTCCCCGGCCGGACGTCGGCGCGGCGATCGAGCGCTCGGCGCGCGCAGCTCGCCGGCGAGCAGATCGCAGCGGCTCGGCGACAGTCCGGCATGCTCGACGGGGCGCGCGCTCGGCGCGGCTCGCGAACGCAGCTGATCATGGGCGCGGGCCGGCGCGCTCGTCGACGGCGACGCCGTCGCCGCCGAGCGCGTGCCTCGCCGTGGCGCGCGTCACGCGAGACGCACCCGGCGCGCTGGCCGAGTCGGCGCCGCGCGCGCTGCCGACGCCGTCGCCCGACGACGCGAGCCGCGCGGCTCGCGCCGTCTCCGTCGAGCTCGGGCGCCGACGCCGCCGCGGCGCGCCGTCGCTCGACTTCCTCGACGCGAGGACGCCGCTCCGGCGCGACGCCGCGAGCCGCCGCGCGTTCCGCGTGCGCGAGATCGATCCGCCGCGCGCGCCGTGCGCCGAGCTCCCGCTCGAGGTCAGCCGCCGGTGCGTCCGCGGTGCCGTCTCGCCGGCGGCATGCTTCGATCCGCACGCCGTCGCGCGAGTTCCCGATCCTGAGCGAGCGCGTCCACGGCAAGCGCCCGCTCGTGTGGCTCGACAACGCGGCGACGACGCAGAAGCCGCAGCGCGGTGATCGATCGCCTCTCGTACTTCTACGAGCACGAGAACTCGAACGTCCACCGCGCGGCGCACACGCTCGCGGCGCGCGCGACCGACGCGTACGAGGGCGCGCGCGACGAGCGTGCGGCGCTTCCTCAACGCGCCGTCGCCCGAAGGAGATCGTCTTCGTGCGCGGCGCGACCGAGGGCATCAACCTCGTCGCGCAGAGCTGGGGCCGGCGCAACGTCGACGCGGGCGACGAGATCGTCATCACGCAGCTCGAGCACCACGCCAACATCGTCCCGTGGCAGCAGCTCTGCGCCGAGAAGGGCGCGCGGCTGCGCGTCGCGCCCGTCGACGACCGCGGCCAGGTGATCCTCGAGGAGTACGAGAAGCTCCTCGGCCCGCAGCACGCAGCTCGTCGTCGTTCACGCAGGTGTCGAACGCGCTCGGCACGATCACGCCGGCGCAGCGAGATGGTCGAGATGGCGCACCGCCACGGCGCGCGCGTGCTCGTCGACGGCGCGCAGGCCGTCTCGCACATGCCGCGTCGACGTGCAGGCGCTCGACTGCGACTTCTACGTGTTCTCCGGGCACAAGGTGTTCGGCCCGACCGGCATCGGCGCGCTGTACGGCAAGCGCGAGCGTGCTCGAGGCGATGCCGCCGTGGCAGGGCGGCGGCAACATGATCGCAGGACGTCACGTTCGAGAAGACGACGTACCAGCCGCCGCCCGGCGCGCTTCGAGGCCGGCACCGGCAACATCGCCGACGCGGTCGGCCTCGGCGCGGCGCTCGACTAGCTCGAGCGCGATCGGCATCGACGAACGTCGAGCGCTACGAGCACGAGCTGCTCGTGCTACGCGACGAGCAGCTGCTCGACGCGTCCCGGGCCTGCAGCATCATCGGCACCGCGCCGGAGAAGGCGGGCGTGCATCTCGTTCGTGCTCGACGGCGTCAGCGCACCGAGGACGTCGGCGGCGCGCTCGACCAGGAGGGCATCGCCGTGCGCTCGGGCCACCACTGCGCGCAGCCGATCCTGCGCCGCTTCGGCCTCGAGGCGACGGTGCGCGCGTCGCTCGCGCTCGTACAACACGTGCGAGGACATCGACGCGCTCGTCGCCGCGGTTCGCCGGCTTCACTGGGCCGTCCAGAAATACGACGCCCCGGCGGCTCGGCCGGCGCGGCGCGAATCCGCGAAATCGTCGCGCAAAACGCCCGATCGACCGTATTTTACCGCGGGTCATGGCGTTGTCCAAGATAGCGGACAGCCTTGCGCCTTAGCGGACGTCCGTTATATTGGAGGTTATGTTCGCTAGCGTGAACTCGAAGCGGGCCCAGGACTTGATCGCGAACGGCGTCGAAATCGTCGACGTGCGCGAGCCCCGCCGAATGGGCGAAGGGCGGCACATTCCCGGCGCCCGCCTCGTCAAACGCTCCGCGACCCTCCACGCGGATCCGCTTTCGTACTTGCGACGAAAAACGTGAACGGCGTCCTCTTCGTGTGCGGCGGCGGCGTCCGCAGCCCGCCGGCGCCCCCGGGTGGCGTCGGCGATGGCGTCGGCCACCCAACTCCGGGCGAGGGCCAACTCGGCGCGGGAGACCGTCAGCGGGATCATCACCTCGACGATCGGCTTGCCGCCCGCGTCCTGCAACTCGACGGCCGCCTCGACGAGCGCACGCACCTGCATCGCGTACAGACCGGGCCTGACCACGCCGAGGCGCACCCCGCGCACCCCGAGCATCGGGTTGAACTCGTGCCACGACCGCGCCGCCGCCAACAGCTTCTTCTCCTTGCGGCTGAGCCCCTTGGTCGCCTCCTTGACCTCGAGCTCGCAGATGTCGGGCAGGAACTCGTGCAGCGGCGGGTCGAGCAGCCGCACGGTGACGGGCAACCCATCCATCGCGGCCAGGATCGACAGGAAGTCCTCCTTCTGGACCTTGTGCAACTCGGTGAGCGCGGCGGCCTCCTCGTCTTCGGTCTCGGCGAGGAGCATGCGGCGCACGACCGGCAGGCGGTCGTCGGCGAGGAACATGTGCTCGGTGCGGCACAGTCCGATGCCCTCGGCACCGAAGCTTCGGGCGTTCGCGGCGTCCGGCCCGTTGTCGGCGTTGGCCCGAACGGCCAACTTGCCCTTGCGGATCGTGTCCGCCCACTTGAGGATCGTGTCGAACTCGGCGGAGGGCTTGGCGGCGACGAGCTCGACCTCGCCCAGCACGATCTCGCCGGTGGATCCGTTGAGCGAGATGACATCGCCCTCGTCGATCTCGACCTTGCCGACCTTGGCGGTCCTGCCACTGATCTTGAGCGCCTCGGCGCCCACCACGGCAGGGATGCCCCAGCCTCGGGCGACGACCGCGGCATGGCTCACGAGCCCACCACGTGCGGTGAGGATGCCTTGAGAGACCTGCATGCCGTGGATGTCGTCAGGCGAGGTCTCGTTGCGGACGAGGATGACCTTCTGGCCGTTCGCGGCCGCGCTCACGGCGCGGTCTGCGTCGAAGTACGCCATGCCCACCGCCGCGCCCGGCGAGGCGGACAGACCCTTGGTGACGACCTCGAGGTCGGCTTCGGCGAACTGGGGGTGCAGCACCTGGTCGAGGTGGTCGGCGGTGATGCGGGCACCGCCTCCTCACGGGTGAGCTTGATCCAGGAGTCGCGGGTCATGTCGACGGCCATCTTCAGGGCCGCCACGACCCGTGCGCTTGCCGACCCGCGGTCTGGAGCATCCAGAGCTTGCCCTGCTCGATGGTGAACTCGGTGTCGCACATGTCCCGGTAGTGCCGCTCGAGCCGATCGAAGATGCCGAGCAGCTGTGTGTGGATCTCGGGGAAGAGCCGTCCGAGCTCGTCGAGGTCTCGAGGTGTTGCGGATGCCCGCGACGACGTCCTCGCCCTGCGCGTTGACGAGGAAGTCGCCGTAGGGGCGGTTCTCGCCGTCTGCGGCGTTGCGAGTGAACCCGACGCCGGTGCCCGAGTTGTCGTCACGGTTGCCGAACACCATCGCCTGGACGTTCACCGCGGTGCCGAGGTCGTGGCTGATCTTGTCGCGAGTGCGGTAGGCCACGGCGCGGGGCGTGTTCCACGAGGAGAACACCGCCTCGATCGCGCCTCGCAACTGCGCTCGCGGGTCCTGCGGGAACGGCTTGCCCGAGTGCTTCGCGACGACCTTCTTGTAGTCCTCGCAGAGCTTGCGCAGCGCCTTCGCCGGGATCTCGGAGTCGGTCTTCACCGCCGCCTTCTCGCGGGCCTTCTCGAGCGGCTTGTCGAACACCTCGGCTTCGATGCCGAGCACGATGCGCCCGTACATCGCGATGAAGCGGCGGTAGGAGTCGTACGCGAAGCGCTCCTGGCCCGTTGCGGCCGCGAGGCCCTCGACCGAGGCGTCGTTGAGCCCGAGGTTGAGGACGGTGTCCATCATCCCGGGCATCGAGAACGCGGCGCCCGAACGGACGCTCACGAGTTGCGGGTCCTTCGCGTCACCGAGCTTGCGTCCCATCGCCTTCTCGAGCTTGGCGACGTGCTTGTCGATCTCGGCGTCGAGACCCTTGGGCCAACCATCGGCCAGGTACGCCCGGCACGCGTCGGTCGAGATCGTGAAGCCCGGAGGCACCGGGAGGTCGAGCACCGACGTCATCTCCGCCAGGTTCGCCCCTTTCCACCGAGCAGGTCCTTGAGCTGCATGGGTGCGCGGCGGTGCTTGTGGTCGAAGGCGTAGACGAAGGGCAAGGTCTCTCCAGGGGTGTCGGGGGACGGGTCGGGCAACGACCGACGTGGGTGGTCGGCGCCGGCGACGTCCTTGCTGCGGGGATCGGCCCGGGATCACCGGGGACGAGCGCGGTTCGGGACGTGCGCGGTGTGCAGAGTAGTTGGCCGCCCGAGCAGGACGTCCCTGGCCGTTCGTGTCCGCCGCCGACGCCCCGTCGTCGCCCGGCGGTCGGACACCTCTCATGCACCGGCCCGGCGAACCGTGAGAGCATCTCCGCACCCTCGCCGACCCGTAGAGCGCAACCGGAGGATGTCCGTGCCCGTCAAGCCTGAGGTCCAATCGATCCTCGACCTCGTCAACGCCGCCGACGTGCCCATCGACGAGCAGACCCCGGAAGAGGTGCGCGCCGGGTTCGCACAGTTGGCGGTGCTCGAGGGTGAGCCCGTCGGGGCGATCGTCGATCACGAGGTGTCCGGCCCCAGCGGCCCGTTCACGATTCGCACGTACCGTCCAGCCGACGCCGGGAAAGCTGCGCGCCTCCCCGTCCTCGTGTGGTTCCACGGTGGCGGGTTCGTGCTCGGCGACCTCTCCACCACCGATTCGACCGCTCGCGCGCTGGCGAACGGTTCGGGCGCAGTCGTGGCCAGCGTCGACTACCACCTTGCGCCTGAGCACCCCTTCCCGGCCGCGGTCGACGATGCAGCGACCGCCGTCGACTGGGTCGTCGCCAACGCCGATGATCTCGGCGTGGATCCGGCACGGCTGGCGGTGGGAGGCGACTCGGCAGGGGGAAACCTCGCAGCGGTGGTGTCTCAGCTGGCAAAGGCAGCTCGACGCCCGGCGATCGCCTTCCAGCTCCTCGTCTACCCCGTGACCGACTTCGTCGGCGACTACCGCGTCGATGCGCGACAACGCCGAGGGGTACTTCCTCACCGCGCCGATCATGGAGTGGTTCGGCCGCCAGTACCTCGGGGGCGCGATGGATCGAACCCGAGGGTCTCCCCGTTGCGGTCGACCGACCTGTCAGGGCTGCCGCCGGCGCTCGTCATCACCGCCGAGTTCGATCCGCTGCGCGACGAGGGAGAGGCGTACGCGGCGGCCCTCACCGCGGCGGGCGTCCCCGTCGAGCACGTCCGATTCGACGGTGAGATCCACGGGTTCTTCGGCATGGACTTCCTGCCCGATTGCGTCGAAGCCCGAGCGCTCGCCTCCCGCGCCCTCCGCCGAGCCCTCATCCCCTGACCCCCTCCTGCTGTGTTTTCGGGGGCCGAATCCGGTCACTTCCCGGTCGAAAGCTGCACCCAAAATCCGGCGGTCCAAGTTTTGGGTGCCGAATCCGGTCACGTTCCGGTCGAACGTGGCACCCAAAATCGGGGAGGGTGGGCCTTGATCGATGTGGACCTGGCGATTCAACGACTCCAGGGATCAGCGGGGCGAGAGCGGCATGGCTCGCACCCGGGCAGTGCGCATCGCGTCGACGACTTCCCACGGGCGATGGAAGACCTGGCCGTCGGACACGCGCACCACGGTGAAGCCCGCGCGCTCCAGACTCCTCGCCCGCTCGGCGTCCGCACGAACGTCGCTCAAGGCGCTGTGGTACTTCTCGCTGTCGACCTCCACCACCAGGCGACGCGTCCGATCGAAGAAGTCGACCCGTCCGCACCAGTGATCGTCGCCGAGGTCGATCTGTCGATCCATCTCGGGCAGACACGCGTCCCGGACGATCTCCGCGAAGCGACCCTCGAGTCCGGTCGCAGGAGGCACGTACTCGTCACCTCGTTCGTCGAGGATGTCGCGCAGCACCCGCACGCCGCGCACCCCAGACGCGGCGACCTCGTCGAGCACGCGGCGCGTGGTGGCGCCGCTGAGCAGGCGCATCGACCATGTCCGATCGAACAGGCGCTCGGCACGTTGTGCCGACACCGTCCCGGCGAGCTGGAGCACCAGCAGTTCGGGCCGCACCACAGGGATCCCCTCCAACACGGTGCCGTGGTGGGGCTTGAGCGCACGCATCCGGTGGACGGTGCCGACCGGCTGGCCGACCGGATGAGAACGACGCACGGTCGTGACGTGCGCCGGCAGCAGCGCAAACCCGGGCAGGCCCCAAAGTGCCGCCGCGGACAGGTGCGACAACACCGCGCCTTCCCCCGCGTCGAGCACCGCGCCGAGCGCACACTGCACCGGGGTCGTCGGTGCCGCGAGGTGCCGGATGATCCTCGGACCTTCGGGAACCCACTCGTCTCCCTCGACCCTGCGTCGCAGCGCTGGCGTCGGGAGCGAGCGTGCCTGTGCCGCGGGTGAGGAGCCCATGTTGCCGAGCGGCCTGTCGTCGCAGGTTCGAATCGCGTGCTGCCGGCGGCTGCAGCGGTGCAGCGGCGTGGGTGAGTACGTCGTCTGAGGGAGTCATGCCGACCAGTACAGCCAGCCACTGTGACAGCCTCCGACCCTCCTCCGCCCCTCCGGAAAGCCACGTTTTGGGTGCCGAATCCGATCACAATCCGGTCGAAAGTGGCACCCAAAATCCGGCAGGCCGCGTTTTGGGTGCCGAATCCGATCACTTCCCGGTCGAATATGGCACCCAAAATCGGAACGGGGCCGGGCGGGCGGGCGATGGGGGCCGGGCGGGCGATGGAGGCTAGAGGGCGAGGCGGGTGTCGAGGTGGGCGACGAGGTCGGCGATCGGGACGCGGTCCTGGTCCATCGTGTCGCGGTCGCGGACGGTCACGGCCCGGTCGTCGAGCGAGTCGAAGTCGACGGTGACGCAGTACGGCGTGCCGAGCTCGTCCTGGCGCCGGTAGCGGCGGCCGATCGGCCTGGGTCTCGTCGTAGTCGCACATCGAAGTGCGGCTGCAGCAGCGCCGAGCACCTCGCGTGGCCAGCGGCGTCAGCTCGTCCTTCTTCGACAGCGGCAGCACCGCCACCTTGTACGGCGCGAGGCGGGGGTGCGAGGCGCAGCACGGTGCGCGTCTCGCCGCCGCACCTCCTCCTCGTCGTAGGCGGCGAGGAGGAACGCCATCATCGTGCGGGTCGCGCCCGGCCGCCGGCTCGATCACGTACGGGCATGTAGCGCTCGTTGGTCGCCTGGTCGAAGTAGTCGAGCTTCTCGCCCGAGTGCTTCGCGTGCTGGCGTGAGGTCGTAGTCGCTGCGGTTGGCGATGCCCTCGAGCTCGTCCCAGCCCCACGGGAACAGGAACTCGACGTCGGAGGTGCCCGATCGAGTAGTGCGACAGCTCGTCGGCGTCGTGGGGCCGCAGGCGCAGCTCTCGGCTCGGGGATGCCGAGGTCGAGGTACCAGCTGAAGCGCTCGCTGCACCAGTACTCGTACCACTGGTCGGCCTCGTCGGGCGGGACGAAGAACTCCATCTCCATCTGCTCGAACTCGCGGGTGCGGAACACGAAGTTGCCGGGCGTGATCTCGTTGCGGAACGACTTGCCGACCTGGGCGATGCCGAACGGCGGCTTCTTGCGGCGTCGTGTTCAGCACGTTCGCGAAGTTCGACGAACATGCCCTGCGCGGTCTCGGGGCGCAGGTAGGCGACCGGCGCGTCGTCCTCGACCGGGCCGGCGTGGGTCTTGAACATGAGGTTGAACTGGCGGGCCTCGGTGAAGCGTGTCCTTGGCGCCGCAGTTCGGGCACGCGTCGGGGTCGTCGAGCTGGTCGAGGCGGAACCGCTCCTTGCAGTTGCGGCAGTCGACGAGCGGGTCGGTGAAGTTCGCGAGGTGGCCCGACGCCTCCCAGATCGCGGGCGGCGAGAGGATCGCGGCGTCGAGGCCGACGACGTCGTCGCGCAGCTGCACCATCGAGCGCCACCAGGCGTCCTTCACGTTGCGCAGCAGCAGCACGCCGAGCGGGCCCGTAGTCGTAGGTGGAGCGGAAGCCGCCGTAGATCTCGGCCGACGGGAACACGAAGCCCCGCCGCTTGCAGAGGTTGACGACGGCTTCCATCTTGTCGGGCACGGGCTCGGCGGTCATGGCCGTGAGGGTAGCGGGGGCCGTGCGGTGCATCGGCATGGCATCGGGGGTGACCGCCGACTCTTGCGACCTCGGGAGCATGACCATGACTCCCCGGCCACGACCCGGCCAACAGGTAGCGTTCGGCACGTGAGCCAATACCCCTACGGCATGCCCCCACCCGCCCCGGTCGACCCGACCGACGTCACCTGGAAGCGCATCGCCGCCTGGCTGATCGACGGGGTGATCTACCTCATCTTGATCAACCTCTTGAACTTTGCGCTCGGGACGGCGCCCAAGACCACCTCCCACGACTTCAACGGCGACAACACCGCGGCGAGCAACTTCTGCTCTGCCTGGCGCCAATCGCACAACGGGTTCTGCAGCAGCTCGAACGGCACCGCGACGACGATCACCAACTTCCTGCCCGTGATCTGGATCTTCCTCGGCTTCGTCGTCCTCTACATCGTCGTCCAAGGCCTCCTCGGCGGCAGCCTCGGCAAGTTGGCGCTCGGCCTGCGCATCGTGAAGGCCGATGGCTCCAGGGCGGGAATCGGCCCCTCCGCGATCCGTACGGTCATGTGGATCGTCGACGCCCTGACCTGCGGTCTTCCGATCGTCGGCGGCATCGCGATGTTCGCCTCGAAGGGTCACCGGCGAGTCGGCGACATGGCCGCAGGCACCTACGTCGTGGACCAGCACCAGGTCGGTCAGCCGGTGATCCTTCCCGGCCAGCCCGGTTGGGGCACGTACCCACCGGCGCAACCCGGGTTCGGCTACGGACAACCGACGGGATACGGCCCGCCGGGCGGGTTCCCGCCACCGGGACAGGTGCCCCCCGCCGCGAACCCCTGGGCCGGCACGCCGACCCCCGGCCAGGTCGGGCCCGGATCTCCCGCACCTACCGCGCCGACGACCCAGAGCGCGAACGGTGATGACTACGAAGCGGACGTCCCCAGCTGGGACGAGGCCCGCAAGACGTACATCCAGTACGACTCGGCCCGCCAGGCGTGGCTCGAGTTCGACCAGGCCTCCCAGCAGTGGAAGCCGATCAGTACGTGAGCCAACCCGGCTGGGCCGCATCGGGTGTCGTGGCCCCGGTCGCCGACCCGACCGACGTGATGGGACGGCGGGTCGCCGCCAAGATCATCGACGCGATCATCTCCTTCGCCATCGGGTCGGTGGGGTTGATCTCGCTCGTGCACAGCTTTCATGCCCAAAGCGTCCCTGATGCCACCGCCTACTGCGAGCAGGTCCGGTCCCTGCGTCATGCCTGCCTACCGATGGGTGCCGCGTCGGTCTGGGAGTACGACCAGCCTTCGCCACTCATGTACCTGCCTGCCGTGGTCTGGTGGTTCGTGATCGCCTGGCTCGAAGGCCACTTCGGCTGGACCCCCGGGAAGTTGGCCATGGGCCTCCGGGTCATGCGTTCCAAGACCGGTCAGGTCTGCGGGTTCGGCCCGTCGGTGCTGCGCAACGTGTTGTGGATCATCGACGGGTTCTGCTTCGGCATCGTGGGGCTGTTCGCGGCGAGCCGCTCCCCCGGTCATCGCCGTCTCGGCGACCAGGCTGCGGCGACCCTCGTGGTCGACAAGGCGGCGATGGGTGCGATCCCGAACATCCCCGGCCTCGCTCCGGATCCCCTCGCCGGTGGCCTCGGCGGGGCGCTGCCACCCGACATCCCCATCTGGGATCACGCCCGCAACACCTACATCCAGTGGGATTCGGCCCACCAGGTGTGGATCGAGTGGGACCCGCATGCCAACCAGTGGGGACCGATCAGCACCTGATCGGCTTCCGGCTCGAGAGCATCGTCGCTCAGTAGAGTCCGACGGACCTGAGGCGGCGCTCGAGGTGCACCTCGATCGAGCGCGTGGCGACGCCCTCGAACTCGATGGTGGCCGCGCTCTCGGGCTCGGCCAACGCCTGGTTCATGCGGCCCCCGAGGACGTCGTCCAACAGGGCGAGGGCTTCGGGTGAGATCGGCTGTCCGCGCCGATGGGTGCGGCACAGCACCCCACCGTGCACCAGGTCGAACGCGACCAGCTCGAGCGTGGTGCCGCACTCGGTGCAACGGTCGGTGACGGGTCGAACGCCGTCGTGGGCGAGCAGCTTGCAGAAGAACGCCGGGACGACCACGGGGTTCCCCGTCTCGTCCAGCGTGCGCAGCGCGCCGACCAGCATCCGGTAGAGCGCGGCGTCGGGCTCGCCCTCCTGGGCGACCTGGTCGACCACCTCGAGCATCGAGACGGCCCGGCGGAGCGTGTCGAGGTCTTCGCGCAGCGCGCGGAACGTGCTCGACCCGTCTCGACCTGGGTCACCAGGTCGAGGTTCGCGACCCTCGTGGAGCTGGAGCGCGACGTGGCTGGTCGGCTCGAGGCGCGCCCCGAACTTGGAGTGGGTCTTGCGCACCCCCTTGGCGACGGCCCGCACCTTGCCGCGCCCCTCGGTCATCAGCGACACGATGCGGTCGGCCTCGCCGAGCTTGTGCGTGCGCAGGACCACGCCGCGCTCGCGGTACGAGCACGGCTCAGGACCGCCCCTCGCACGCCCCCGAAGCGACGCTCGCGAGCCTGGTACTCGCGCACCGCGTCGAACAGGTGCTCGCGGCGGAAGTCGGGCCACAACACGTCGGTGAAGACCAGCTCGCTGTAGGCCAGCTCCCACAGCAGGAAGTTCGAGATGCGGTACTCGCCCGAGGTGCGGACGACCAGGTCGGGGTCGGGCAGCTCGGGGGCGTAGAGGTGGCGACGGATGGCCTTCTCGTCGATCTTCGACTCGGCGACGCCCTCGGCCACGAGCGCCTTGACCGCATCGACGATCTCGGCCCGTCCGCCGTAGTTGAAGCGACGTTGAAGGTCATCGTGCGGTTGCGCTTGGTCTGCTCGGTGGCCTCGTCGATGCGCCGCAGGATGCGCCGCGGCACCCGCCAGTCGCGGCGGCCGAGGAACCGGATGCGCACGCCCTTCTCGTCGAGCTCGTCGCGTGTGGCGCATGAGGATGCCCTCGTTGAACCCCATCAGGTAGCGCACCTCGTCGGGCGGGCGCTTCCAGTTCTCGGTGCTGAAGGCATAGACGGTGAAGTGATCGAGGCCGAGCTCGAGGGCCCCTTCGACCGCGTCGAAGAGCGCGTCCTCGCCGGCCGCGTGTCCCTCGGTGCGCTTCAGCCCACGTTGCTGCGGCCCACCGCCCGTTGCCGTCCATGACGCAGGCCACGTGCCGGGGGATGCGCTTGGGGTCGATGCCGGGCGGAGCCACGAGTGCAACCTACCCGGCGGTCCCGTACCGCCACGCGCTCCAGATCAGCTTCCGGGAGCGACCACGCGCAGTCGTTCGAACTCCCAGAAGGCACGCACCGAGAGGAGGAGCCCGTCGTCGTCGACCCGGTAGAGGTACACGCCGTCGACGATGCCCGCGGTGCCGTCGGGGAAGGTCGAGGTGATGGTGCCTTCGTTGGCGCACTCGGAGCCGGCCGCGTACGACGCACGAAGGGTGAAGCGCACCTGGGCCTGCGCGATGACGGCGTCGTAGAACGCCCCGATGGCCAGCGCGTCCCCGATGGCCCGTCCCGTCAGGGTCGAACGGGGACGCCCCGACCGGGTCGGCCACCACGGCGTCGTCGGCGAACAGCGCGAGCCAGGCGTCTCGATCGCCGGCCTCGATCGCCTCGATCGAGGCGAGGGCCGCCCGCCGTGCGGGGTGGGTGGGGTCGAGTGCGATGCCGTCCATGGCCGCCGATTCTGACACTCCGTCAGCAACCGGCGCGGACGGTACCCTGATCCGGTGACCGACGACGACACCGACGGCCCCGTCGGCGCACGCCGCCGGCACTTCGGCCGCGCCCTCCCCGGCGGCGGCCCGGGCGCTGGACACGCTCGACGCGCTCACGGCCTCGCTGTCCGAGGGCGAGGTGCGCGAGGGGCAGCGGACGATGGCCGCCGCGGTCGCCGACGCGATCGCGACCGGACGGAACCTCGTCGTCGAGGCGGGCACCGGGACGGGAAAGTCGCTCGCCTACCTGGTGCCTGCGGTGCGTTCGGGCAAGCGGACCGTGGTGGCCACGGCCACCAAGGCGCTCCAGGACCAGCTCGCCGGCAAGGACCTCCCGTTCCTCGCGACCCACCCGGACGCGCCGGTGGAGTTCGCGGTGCTCAAGGGTCGGTCGAACTACGCCTGTCGACAACGGCTTCGCGAGCTGGCCGCCGGCGACGACGGTCAACTCAGCTTGGACGGCACCGTCGACCGTGCCCCGGCCGCCGAACTGGCGATGCTCGTCGAGTGGGCCGCGTCCAGCGAGACCGGCGACCGCGCCGAGCTCGACGTCGAGCCGACGGCTGCCGGCGTGGGCCGCGGTGAGCGTTTCGGCGCAGGAGTGCCCCGGCGCCACCCGCTGCCCGTCGGGCGGCGCCTGCTTCGCCGAGGCCGCCCGCGCGAGGGCCGCCGAGGCGGACGTCGTCGTCGTCAACCAGCACCTCTACGGCCTCCACGTCGCGAGCGGCGGCGATGCTGCTGCCCGAGCACGACGTCGTGATCATCGACGAGGCCCATCAGCTCGAGGACGTCATCTCGGCCACCGCCGGCCTCGACGTCGCGTCGAGCCGGGTCGTCGCCGTTCGGCGGGCGGCCGGGTCGATCCTCGAGGACCCCGACACGCTCGCGCCCCTCGACACGATCGTCGCCGACTGGAAGCGCACGCTGGCCGAGGATGTCGGTCGGCGATTCCCGAAGGGCCTCGAGGCTGCCGCCGCCGACCTGGTGACCTTGGCGGCGAGCCGGGTCGAACGGGTGCTGGCCGCGGTGCGCGCCGTCGACCCGGGCGACCACGTCGACGTCTCGACGCGCCGCGATCGTGCGATGAAGCTCGCCTCCTCGTTGCTCGACGACCTGCAGACCCTGCTCGCGCCGCCGAGTGACACGGTGCTGTGGATCGAGGGACCGACCGATCGTCCGTCGATGCGCCTCGCGCCCCTCGACGTCGCAGACATCCTCGCCTCCGGCGCGTGGGAGAACGGCGTGGCGATCCTCACGAGCGCGACCGTGCCGGCAGGGCTGGCATCGACGGTGGGCCTTCCCCCGGACGAGACCGACGAGCTCGACGTCGGCAGCCCGTTCGACTACTCGAAGCACGCGCTGCTGTACTGCGCGGCCGACCTCCCCGACCCGCGCAACGCGGCGTACACCGACGCGTTGCACGACGAGCTCGAGGCGTTGATCAGCGCGGCGGGCGGCGCGCACCCTCGCCCTGTTCACGAGCTTCCGGGCGATGGATGCCGCGGTCGAGGAGTTGCGAGGGCGGCTCGACGTGCCGGTGCTGAGCCAGCGCGACCGCCCCAAGCCGGCCCTGGTCGCCGAGTTCGCCGCCGATCGCGAGGCGTGCCTGTTCGCAACGCTCGGGTTCTGGCAAGGCGTCGACGTGCCCGGCCCGACGCTGTCGCTGGTGACGATCGACCGTCTGCCGTTCCCCCGCCCGGACGAGCCGCTCCTGCAAGCCCGACGCGAGGTCCACCGGCAGGACGCGTTCCGTCGGGTCGACCTCCCGCGTGCCGCGACGCTGCTCGCCCAGGGCGCCGGCCGCCTGGTGCGGCGCGCCTCGGACCGCGGGGTGGTCGCGGTGCTCGACGCCACGCCTGGCGACCAGCCGCAACTACCGGTGGGACCTCATCGATGCGCTGCCTCCCATGCGCCGCACCCGCGATCGCTCGGCGACCGAGCAGTTCCTCCGAGACCTTCGGGCCGATCCGTCGACCGAGGCGCCGCCGCTCGAACCGTTGCGCGAGCCCGCCTAGTGCGTCCGACCGGGCGACTTTTCTGACACTGCCGGTGCCGGTAGCGTCACCTCCTGCTGTCGCGCCCCAACCCGGGGGAGGATCTCGGACGAGGTCCGAGGTGCGGCGGCGAACCGTCGAGGAGACCAGTTGATGAGCCCCGCCCAGCGGCGCACCGAACCACCGTCCACACAGCGGTTCCGATGGACGGCGCGCACGGTTGCGATGTGGGGCGTCGTCGGCGGTCTGGCGATCGCCGGCTGCTCGTCGTCCGGCGCGAGGGCGTCGACCACGTCGACCACCGGCACGACCTCGCATCGACGTCATCCACTCCCTGGAAGCAGCCCACGTGCGACCGGCCCGCTGCTCCGGCGACGAAGGCGACGACGGTGGCGGGGTCCGCGAGCGACCGTGACATCACCTCGTTCGATGGCACCACGATTCGCGCCCACTGGTTCCCGGTCGGCGACGGGAAGCCCCACGCCACGGTGCTGATGGGGCCCGGCTGGAGCCTCCCCGGGGACACGTCGACCACCGACGGCGGCGCGGCGCAGCTCCTCGGGGCCCTCGGCATCCCGGCGCTCCACAAGCAGGGATACAACGTGCTCACCTGGGATCCACGGGGGTTCGGCGCCTCGGGTGGCACCGTCGAGGTGGACAGTGCCGACGCCGAGGGGCGCGACGTCTCCCGACTCATCTCGTGGGTCGCCGCTCAGCCGGGT
This sequence comes from uncultured Actinomycetes bacterium, assembly GCA_963785895.1. Classification (GTDB taxonomy): domain Bacteria; phylum Actinomycetota; class Thermoleophilia; order Gaiellales; family Gaiellaceae; genus PALSA-600. Next base: position 20,673 of record CAWAXB010000021.1, read on the forward strand.
GTCGTGCTCGACGCCAAGTCCGATCCCCGGGTGGGGATGGTGGGGGGCTCCTACGGTGGCGGCATCCAACTGGTCACCGCCGCGATCGACTGCCGGGTCGACGCGATCGTGCCGATGATCGCATGGAACTCACTGGGAACGAGCCTGTACAAGGCGGACACGGTGAAGTCCGGGTGGGCCGACATCCTCACGAGCATCGCGGGAGGCCACAAGCTCGACCCGCACATCCTCTCTGCCGACCAGGCCGGGAAGACGACCGGCATCCTGAGCAACGAAGACCGAACCTGGTTCCTCGACCGCGGTCCTGCGCCGCTGCTCGACCAGATAAAGATCCCGACGCTGATCGTGCAAGGCACCGTCGACAACCTCTTCACGCTCGACGAGGGCGATCCGCAACTACCTGGCGATCGCCAAGAACGGCGTGCCCATCTCGATGCTCTGGTACTGCGGAGGCCACGGCGTCGTGCCTCACCAACCCGGGCGATCCCAAGCTCGTCGCCACCGAGACCGGCAACTGGCTGAAGCGCTACCTCGACCTCGACGCCCACGCACCCCAGGTTCCGGGCTTCGCGCACCGTCGACCAGAACGGCAGGTCCACACGTACCCGTCCTACCCGGTGCCCATGGGCACGCCGGTCACGGCGCACGGCGAGGGCACCTTGACCTCACCGACGAAGGCGGTTCGGGTCCCCCGACGACCAAGGTGAACGACGTCATCGTCGAAACCTCGCGCTGCCGATCACGCCGGCGAAGGCCGCCAACGCCGTGAACGTGTCCGTGCGGCTCGGCGACACCAGGTCGAACGTTGCTCGGTGCCCCGAAGCTGACGTTCACCTATTCGGGCACGCTGCCCGAGGGAACGCCCGGCCCGCAGCGGGTGTTCGCCCAACTGGTCGACGACACGACCGGGCATCGTGCTCGGCAACCAGGTCACGCCGATCAAGGTCGTGCTGGACGGCAAGACGCACCGGGTGACCGTGCCGTTGGAGGCAGTGGCGTTCGACGCGAGGCCTGGCGCGAAGCTCACCCTGCAACTCGTGGCCACCACGGTCGCTCTACGCCAAGCCCGCCCTCGGCGGCACGGTGACGTTCTCGACGATCAGCGTGCGGATCCCCACCGTCGAGTAGAGGATACCTCGACGGGCACGGAGGACGGGCCAGGTGCGCTCGCCGCAGATTCCAGCCGGTACACGACGTGACCCGAGGAGACTCAGCAGCGAACCGTTCGGGGTGAAGGCCATCCCGTTCGGTGTGAGCGCCAGCGTCGTCCCCTGGCCCTGCTGTGCCCCCGTATCGGGGTCGGGCGTGCCGGTACCGGCGATGACCGTCGAAGTCGCGGGGTCGAGTCGATAGACCCTGTTGTCCGGGGTGACCGTCGGCATGGTTGTGCCGTTGTCCGTCCAGGCGCTCCAGCCGATGTACTTGGTGCCGTCGGGGGCCACCGTGAACCCCGCCTGAGGATTGACGTACCCTGCCCCGATCAGCGAGGTCATGATCCCGTCGGCGATGGTCAGCTCGTCGAACCGATACCCCATCTCCGTGGGCAGCGGCGCGGGCTGCTCGGTCCAGTCGAGCAGCATGAGGTGACCGTCGTCGATGGCGGTCAGCGCCTCGACGGAGTCGGTTCCGGTGCCGACCGTCGTCAACGTGCCGTTCGCATCTACACGGTCAATCGCAAACGTTCGGTTGCCATTCGAGTCGGTGAGGTCGGTTCCGATGTAGATCGTGCCGTCAGGAGTTCCGGCCGGTCCGAAGTACCCACCTCCGGATACGACGGTGCTGATCGTGCCGTCGGGAGCGATGCGTCGAACCGCGGTCATCTCCGAGAACCAGAGCGATCCGTCGGCACCCAGGGCGAGACTGCTGTTGACGTTCCCGAAGCTCACCCGGATCTGTGCGGAAGTTGCCTGGCCACCGTCGCCGGAGTGTCCGCAGCTACCTGCGACGCCCGCGACCGTGCTGATGTTCCCCTGCACATCGACCTTGCGGATCGTGCACTGCGCCGTGTCCGCGACGTAGAAGCCGCCGCCGGGGATCGCCACCAAACCGGCCGGTCGGTCGAGCGTCGCCGCCGTCGCGCTCCCCGTGTCGCCTGAGCTGCCGGCGGTCCCGTTGCCGGCAACACTCAGACGTCGCCGGGCTGACGGTAACCGAGGATCACCACGGCTAGACCGATGCTGGCCACGGCCAGTAGCCCGCGTCGCCATCCGGTCGAATGGATCATC
>CAWAXB010000022.1:0-11351 GCA_963785895.1 uncultured Actinomycetes bacterium
GACATCGTGAAGCAGCCGGCGTGGGCTGCCGCGAGCAACTCCTCCGGGCTGGTCTTCCCCTCGGCGGCGCCGACACGGGTGGCCAGCGAGAACGCGAGCTCGCTGAACGCCCCGGTTGCGGCGGTGATGTGGCCGCCTCCCCGTGCGAGGTTCCCTTCCCAGACAGTGGTCGCGGTCCGTTCGATTCTCGGCATATGGTCAGTCCTCCGTTTGCACGACGGCGGGAGTGCCGTCGGGGTAGTAGGCCTCGGCCGGCGAGCCTGCCGGGCGGAACACGCCGAGCACGCGCATCTCCGTCTCGCCGTTGTTCGCCAGGCAGTGCACCAGACGCGCGGGAAGGTGGATGCACGAACCGGCCCGTACTGGCGCCTGCTCGCCGCCGATCTCAAGGTAGCCCTCGCCGTCGAGCACGTAGATCACCTCGTCGTAGGTGTGGAAGTGATCGGGTGCGCGGCCGATCGGGATCAGGCCGATGAACTGGGTGACCGATGCGCAACCCGAGTCGGGCGTGGCGCCGAGGATGAACTGCCGCCCCGCGGTCGCGTCGTCGCGCTCCGAGTGAGCGAGGTCGAGCACGGCATGGCTTGCGGCGTTCTGTTCGGGATGGTGGATGAGCACCGAGATTGCGCTTGCCTCGCCGTCGACCGTCCAGCTCGTGCCGCGGGCGACGAAGACCGCCGTGCCGGGCCGAAGGTCGTGGCTTTCCCCATCGATCGTCGCGTGTGCCGCGCCGTCGAGCACGTAGAGGACCTCGTCCGAGTCCTGATCGCCCCGCTCCTCGGCGTTGCGGTCGAACTGCACGAGACGCTGCGAGAAGACCTCGCAGCCGTTCCGGGCGTCGAACAGCCTGCCGCTGTCGCTCTCGTCGGCGTGCATCGCATACTTCATGGCTTCGCACCTCGCAGTCGGATGGCATCGGTGTCAAACAAAGCAGGCCTCCCGTTCGTCCCAACGATCAGTAGGGCGGGTTTCCCTGGTCCTGGATTTGATCAGATCCATTGACACCCGCAGAATGCGATGTGACACTCGGAACGGAGTTTGCGGCCCGTCCCCCAGGCGGACGCAGTCGTAGCACCCCGTCTCACAGGAGGAATTGAATGAAGAAGCTCATCGGACTCGCGCTTGCAGTCCTCGTCGCATCGGTTGCGGCGGCGACGGCAAGTGCCGGGTCTCAGGTTGCCGCGACGTCTCAGGCGGTCAGCTGCAACGGCACGCTCAAGATCGCCCTCGTCACCCCTCTGACCGGTGGAGCAGGCTTCCTCGGCGAGCAGCAGGGGAGCTGGGCGAAGTATGCGGTCAAGACCCTCGCGAAGCCGCTGGGGCTGAAGATCCAGCTCGTTCTCGGCGACACGCCGGTCGAGCAGGGCGCCGCAGTCGCCCAGACGCTGGCCCAGAAGTACGTCGGCGATCCGCGGGTGCTCGGCGTGATCGGCCCGGCGACCTCCGGCTCTGCCGTGGCGTCGACGAAGACCTACCAGCAGGCCGGGATCGTGCAGATCTCGCCGTCTGCGACCAGGACGACGCTGACCAAGGCCGCCCCGACGCTCGAGGGCACGCCCTCGTTCTTCCGCGTCGTCCCGGGTGACTACATCCAGGGCCCCACCGACGCGCACTACATGGTCGACAAGCTGAAGGCGAAGAAGGTCGTGATCGTCGACTTCCAGGAGCCGTACTCGACGGGTCTGGCCGATGCGGCCCAGTCCGTCCTGAAGGCTGCCGGCGTTTCGGTGACCCGCCTGTCCGCTCCGAACACGACCACCGACTACTCGGCGTACGTGACCAAGGTGCCGAGTGACGCCGACATCGTGTTCTTCCCGACCCAGAAGCCGGGTGACGCGCAGACGTTCGCCCAGCAGCTGATCGAGCAGGGCAAGAAGGCGAAGGTGTTCGGTTCCGACGGGTCGAACGACTCGACGGCATTCAAGGTGGCGGGTTCGTACGTCTCGAACTTCGCTCCGGACATCACCGCCATCGCGGCCGACAAGGCTTTGATCGCAGGCTGGAAGAAGGACAACTCTGGCAAGCCGGTCGGCTCGTTCGGCCCGCCCGCCTACGGTGCCGTCCAGGTGATGCTCAACGCCATCAAGAAGGCGTGCGTCGCCGACCACGGCGTGATCAAGCAGAAGCGCGATGTCCTGCGCCAGATGAAGAAGGTGCGGATCAACAACTGGATCCTCGGCGGGAGCTTCCGGTTCTCGACCAAGTCCAACGATCCGTTGAACGCGAAGTTCTACATCTTCCAGATCCAGTCGAACGGGTCGTACAAGCTCGTCGGCTAGCGGAAGACGGACGGCACGAGGGGGCGGCCCGGTTGACCGGGCCGCCCCTGCACGTTTCGCGATAGAACCTTCCGAACTGTGGATACTTTCATCCAGCTCACGATCGACGCGCTCACGCTCGGGAGCGTCTACGCGCTGATCGCGTTGGGCTACACGCTTGTCTACGGGGTCCTGAAGCTCCTCAACTTCGCGCACGGAGACGTGTTCATGGTCGGGTCGTTCATCGGCTTCGGCGTCTTGCAGCTGCTCGGCGGCACCTCGAACCCGATCGTCCCGATCTGGGCGCTGCTCGTGCTCGTCACGCTCGCTGCCATGGCCGGCTGCGCCGTCTTGGGTGTGGTGATCGAGCGCTTCGCCTACCGCCCGCTGCGTAACGCGCCGCGGATCGCTCCACTGATCAGCGCCCTGGGCGTGTCGTTCTTCCTCGCGAACTCGATGCAGCTCCTGTTCGGGGCCCAGCCGCGCAACTACGACACGTTCTCGCTCGCGAACGGCGCGCTCTATCTGCACGGCATCGACATCGGGCAGGTTCGAGTGCCGCTCTTGCGCATCATCACGATCGTCGCGGCGTTCGTGCTGATGGTGATGCTCTGGTACCTCGTCAACAAGACCCGGACGGGCAAGGCGATGCGTGCCACGTCGTTCGACCTCGAGGCCGCGGCGATGATGGGCATCGACATCGACAAGGTGATCGTGTTCACGTTCGTCCTCGGCTCGGCCCTCGCCGGAGCGGCCGGCGTGATGTTTGGGTTGCGCGTGCCGACGAATGTCTCGATCGGCTTCGTCGCGGGACTCAAGGGCTTCACCGCCGCCGTGATCGGCGGGATCGGCTCGATCCCGGGCGCGATGGCCGGCGGCCTCATTCTCGGCTTTGCCGAGGCCTACACCCAGGGATACGTCTCGACCAAATGGTCGGACCTCGTCGTGTTCCTGATCCTGATCGCCTTCATGATCTTCCGGCCGCAGGGACTGCTCGGCCGGGCGGACATCCACAAGGTATGACGCCGTGGGCGTAGTCTTGGGAGAGCGCTGGAGCGGCAATTGAGCGATTCGACGCCACATTCCTCGCACATCCCGGCCGAAGGGCCGGCCGTCGGCCAGGACGAATGGGTCGCGCGTCACGGCGAGCGGCGGCTGCTCCGCGGCGGGCGGCTCGGCAAGCTCGAGGAGCGCCTGCGTCGTCGTCCCCTGGTGGGCGTGGCTGATCCTGTTCGTCGCGGCGTTCTCGCTGTTGCCGGTGATGGAGTCGAGCGGCTACGTGCGTCGCGTCGCGTTCGACACGGTGCTGTACATGCTGCTCGCGCTCGGGCTGAACATCGTCGTCGGCTGGGGCGGTCTGCTCGACCTCGGCTACGTCGCGCTCTACGGCGTCGGTGCGTACACCTACGCGTTCCTCGCCTCGGATCAGTTCGGCGTCCACCTCCCGACCTTGCTCGCGGTGCCGATCACGGTGATCGTCGGCGCCCTCGTCGGCCTGCTGCTCGGCCTGCCGTCCCGGCGGCTCACCGGCGACTACCTCGCGATCGTCACCCTCTTCTTCCTGCAGCTCTTCCAGACGCTGATGACGAACGGCGACAGCGTCTTCGGCCACGACCTCACCGGCGGCCCGAACGGGATCCTCAACATCGATCCGTTCCACATCTTCGGCCACGACCTGGCCGTCCAGCACGGGGGCGTGTTCGCGGTCTCGTACTTCTACCTCGCGCTTGCGGTCTTCGCCGTCGTCTACGTCGCGCTCCGGTTCGTGAACCTCTCGCGTACCGGCCGTGCCTGGCGCTCGCTGCGCGAGGACCCGCTCGCCGCCGAGGCGATGGGCATGCCGGTCAACTGGCTGAAGCTGATGAGCTTCTCCTTCGGCGCCGGGGTCGCAGCGCTCACGGGGACGTTGTTCTCCGCGCTGAACGCGAGCGTCTTCCCTCTCACCTTCTACTTCATCCTGCTGATCGTCGTCTACACGATGGTGATCCTGGGCGGCTCGGGGAGCCAGTCCGGAGTCGTGCTCGGAGCGCTGATCATCGGGCCGCTGCTCGAATTGCTGCGCGACCCCGGCAAGGCGCGGATCCTCTTCTACGCCGCTCTCGTCGGTGGGGTCGTGTTCGGGTTCCGGCGCTCGCGGACGCTCGGGATCGTCTCGGCCGCGACGATCGCCTTCGGCTTCGTCATGCACGCGGCGGCGAGCGCCCATGACGCCGCGTGGGTCGCCGGCGACAAGGCCAGCGGCTTCGGCGGCGCGATGGCGCACTGGGTCGTCGTGCCTGCCCATCTGGCGAGCTGGGTGCAGCCGACGACCTACGTCGGCCTGATCGGCCTGGCGCTCCTACTGACGCTTGTCGACCGCCGGGTCCGCATCGTGCTGCTCGTGCCGACGCTCTACCTCGCCGCGTTCGTGTGGGAGAACGTGATGCTCGCGAACCCGGAGCCGATGCGGTACATCGTGCTCGGCGTGATCCTGGTCGCGCTGATGATCCTGCGCCCGAACGGCCTGCTCGGCGAGCGCCGCGTGGAGATCGTCTAGTGGAGCCACCACGAATGGGCAAGCTGCTCGAGCTGAAGGGCGTCTCGCTCTCGTTCGGCGGTCTCCAGGTCGTCAACGACCTCAACCTGCACCTGGACGAGGGTGAGATCGTCAGCGTGATCGGGCCGAACGGGGCGGGCAAGACCACGCTCTTCAACCTGATCACCGGTATCTACCGGCCTGCTGCCGGCGACATCACGCTCGACGGCCGGTCGCTGGTCGGCCTGCAGCCGCACCAGATCAGCCAGCGTGGCATCTCGCGCACGTTCCAGACCTTGCGGCTCTTCCTGAACATGTCGGTGAAGGAGAACGTGATGGCCGCCGCCTACGGGCATACGAAGCGCCGGCATCTTCCGTTCGATGTTGCGCACGCCCGGGATGCGCCGTGAAGAGCGCGAGATCGAGCAGCTCGCACAGGAGCGCCTTGCCTTCTTCGGCGAGCGTCTGATGGGCTACCGGTGGGACCAGCCCGCCTACTCGCTCTCATACGCGAACCGGCGGCGCCTCGAGATCGCGCGAGCGACCGCGAGCAACCCGCGTGTGCTCCTGCTCGACGAGCCCGCGGCCGGCATGAACCCGTCCGAGACGCACGAGATCACGGAGCTGATCGCCCAGCTGCGCACCGACGGTGGCTACACCATCCTGGTGATCGAGCACGACATGCACGTGGTCGAGGGCATCTCCGATCGCGTTGTCGCGCTCGACCATGGGGTCAAGATCGCCGAAGGGTCGTTCGAGACCGTCGCAACCAACGAGAAGGTGATCGAGGCGTACCTCGGTCTCCAGACGACGGCGACGAAATGAGCGGCGTAGGCTTGACCCCGCCGCTGCTCGAGCTGGAGGAGGTCAATACCTACTACGGCCAGATCCACATCCTCCAGGGTCTTTCGATCTCGATCCAGCCGGGTGAGCTCGTCTGCCTGCTCGGCGGTAACGCCTCGGGCAAGTCGACGACGCTGAAGACCATCCTCGGGATCGTGCGGCCGCGGAACGGCGCGGTGCGGGTCGACGGGGAGGACGTGACGAAGCGTCCGACGAGCTACCGGATCGCGCGCGGGCTTGCGATCGTGCCCGAGAACCGGCGTCTGTTCGCGCCGATGACGGTGCTCGAGAACCTCGAGCTCGGCGCCTACCTGCGTGGCGGCGGCGACAAGGAGGACTTCGACCGTGTCTACGAGCTCTTCCCACTGCTCTACGAACGGCGTACGCAGCTGGCCGGGACGCTCTCGGGTGGCGAGCAGCAGATGGTTGCGATGGGCCGTGCGCTGATGTCGCGGCCGAAGCTGCTGCTGATGGACGAGCCGTCGATGGGGCTTGCGCCGATCCTGGTCGAGAAGAACTTCGAGATCATCAAGCAGGTGCACGAGTCGGGCGTCGCGATGCTGATCGTCGAGCAGAACGCCAACGTCTCGCTGTCGATCGCCGACCGCGGCTACGTCCTCTCGACCGGCCGCCTCGTGCTCGAAGGCAAGGCGGCCGACCTCCGCGAAAACGAAGAGCTGAGAAAGGCCTACCTTGGACGATAGCGTTGCCGGTTGCCGCGATCGTTTCCCGATCTTCGAGCGGTTGGCGTACATCAACTCCTGCTCGCAAGGGGCGCTCTCCGGCGCCGTCCGCGCCGCCTACGGCGCCTACCTGACCGGCTGGGAAGAGCGCGGTGCCCCCTGGGACTACTGGGTCGAGCGCAGCGAGACGGCGCGCGCGACGTTCGCCCGGTTCGTGGGCGGGGAGGCCGACGACGTCGCCGTCACCACCTCGGTCTCGGCCGGTCTGAGCTCGCTGGCCAGCGCGATCGAATTCGGCGAGCGGCGCAAGGTCGTGATCAGCGACTTCGAGTTCCCGACGGTCGGGCAGATCTGGCACGCGCAGGAGCTGCGCGGGGCGGAGGTGGTGCACGTTCCGGCGGACGGCCCGAGATCCCGCTCGAGCGCTTCGAGCAGGCGATCGACGAGCAGACGGCGGTCGTTTCGATCGCGGCCGTCTGCTACCGCAACGGGGCTCGCCTGCCGGTCGAGGAGATCACCCGCATCGCGCACGAGCGAGGCGCGCTCGTCGTCCTCGACGCCTATCAGGCGCTCGGCACGTATCCATTCGACGTGCGCGAGCTGGGGGTCGACGTGCTGGCGGGCGGTGCGCTCAAGTACCTGCTGGGCTCGGCCGGTCTCGCGTTCATGTGGTGCCGGCCCGGGCTCTCCGAGCGGCTGCTGCCCACGCAGACAGGCTGGTTCGCCGACAAGGACATCTTCGAGATGGACAATGACGACTACTCGCCGTCGCCGACCGCTCGCCGCTTCCAGTCGGGCACGCCGCCCGTTCCGTCGCTCTACGCGGGGATCGCGGGCATGGAGCTGATGATGGAGATCGGTGTCGCCGAGACGCGCGAGCACGTGAACGGCCTCAACGAGCGCCTGATCGCGGGGGTCGACGAGCTCGGCGCCACCGTCGTCACGCCGCGCGCCGTCGAGCAGCGCGGCGCCCTCGTCTGCGTCGCTTCGACCGATGCCCCGCGGCTGGTGCGCATCCTCGGCGACAATGGCGTCGTCACCTCGGAGCGCGACGGCAACCTTCGCGTCTCCGCCCACGCCTACAACACCAACGACGATATCGACAAGCTCGTCGCCGTTCTTGCCCGGAACCGGGAGCTGCTGTCGTGAACCGGAAGCCGACGAAGGAGACCCCGTGAACGTCACAGCCAGCGAAACCGCACTCGAACCGCTCGACTTCCTCGCCATCGACGCGCTGCTCGACGACGAGGAGAAGGCGATCCGCGACACCGTGCGCCAGTTCGTGCACGACCAGGTCCTACCCGAGGTCGGCGAGTGGTTCGAGCAGGGGATCCTGCCGCGCGAGCTCGCCCGCGAGATCGGGAAGCTCGGCCTCTTCGGCATGCACCTGGAGGGCTACGGCCTGCCGGGCGCGAGCGCCGTCGCCTACGGCCTCACCTGCCTGGAGCTCGAAGCAGGCGACTCCGGCATCCGGAGCCTCGTCTCGGTGCAGGGCTCGCTGGCGATGTTCGCGATCTGGCGCTGGGGCTCCGAGGAGCAGAAGGAGCGCTGGCTGCCGCCGATGCACACCGGCGAGGCGATCGGCTGCTTCGGCCTGACCGAGCCGGACGCCGGCTCCGATCCGGGCTCGATGCGCACGAGCGCGCGCCGCGACGGCGCCGACTGGATCCTCAACGGCACGAAGATGTGGATCACGAACGGCTCGGTCGCCGACGTTGCCGTCGTGTGGGCACGCACCGAGGACGGCGCGATCAACGGCTTCCTCGTCGAATCGGGAATGCCCGGCTTCGAGGCCCCCGAGATGAAGCACAAGCTGTCGCTGCGCGCGTCGGTCACCTCCGAGCTCGTCCTCAAGGACGTTCGGGTGCCCGAGGCGAACCGCTTCCCCGAGATCTCCACGTTGCGAGGCCCGCTCTCGTGCCTCGACGAGGCGCGCTACGGGATCGTCTGGGGTGCCGTCGGCGCCGGCCGCGCCTGCTTCGAGTCCGCGCTCGAGTATTCGAAGCAGCGGATGATGTTCGGCAAGCCGATCTCCGCCTACCAGCTCACCCAGGCCAAGCTTGCCGAGATGGCGCTCGAGTTGAACCGCGCGCTGCTCGTGTCGCTGCACATCGGCCGCATGAAGGACGCAGGGACGCTCCGGCCCCAGCACGTGAGCCTCGGCAAGATGGGCAACGTGCGCGGCGCCATCGAAGTGGCCCGCTCGGCGCGCACGATCCTCGGCGGCAACGGGATCACGCAAAAAAACGCGGCTGCACGCGGCGCGCCGCGTACGCGGTGACCGCGCCGAGGTGCGAGAAGATGCCGCGAAACCGGGCCTCGTCGATGGTCTCTGTAATGACTCGTACTGTAGGAACGCAGGGGAAGCGTTACACCCGACTTGCGCGGCGGAGCTGACATTTGATAAAACCTCACTGCGATGCTTCTTCGCGAAGTCGGATATGCGCGGCCCACGTCCGCTCGCAGAGGCGGTCGAGCTGCTCGCCGCCGAACGACGGCGCCCGGGCGCTCGCCGGCGGCCAGACGCTGCTGAACGTGATGAAGGCTCGGGCCGGCTCGCCCGACCAGCTCGTCGACCTGAGCCGGATCGACGGAGCTGAAGGGGATCGAGCTCGCCGCCGACGGCACGCTGACGCTCGGCGCGATGACGACGTACACCGAGATCGTCAAAGTCGAGCGAGGCGCGAGCCCGGCCGATCCTCGGCGACGTCTGCGCGCAGATCGCCGACGTCCAGGTGCGAAACCGCGGCACGCTCGGCGGCAACGTCTGCACGAACGACCCGACGAACCACCTGCCACCGCTGCTCGCGGCGCTGGACGCCCAGTTCACGATCGCCGGTGCAGACGGCGAGCGCACCGGTCAGCGCGACGAGTTCTTCCTCGGCGTCTACCTGACCGCTGTCGGCCCCGGCGAGCTCCTGACGCGGATCAGCGTGCCGGCCGGGCGCGCCGACGGCTTCGCAGCGGTCACGCTCGGCGTCGAAGGCACGTGCATCGTCAGCGCGGCCGCGTCGGTGAACGGCAGCGTCAGGGTCGCGCTCGGCTGCGTCGACGCGGTGCCGGTCGTGCTCGAGCCGCCCTCGGCGGACGCCGACGCCGTGCGCGCCGCCGTCGCCGGCGCCGATCTCGATCCACCTTCGGACGTGCACGCCTCGGCCGACTACCGCCGGCATCTCGCCGCAGGTGCTCGCCGTACGTGCCGTCGCCCAGGCCACGGACAACGCGAGGAGCTGAGCCACGTGGAAGCAGGCACGATCCCGACCTCCCGCTCGATCGCGGTCACCGTCAACGGCACGACCTACGAGCGCGAGGTGGAAGCGCGGAAGCTGCTGATCCACTTCATCCGCGACGACCTCGACCTGACAGGCAGCCACATCGGCTGCGACACCGGCAACTGCGGCGCGTGCTCGGTGATCGTCGACGGCACGCTCGTCAAGAGCTGCATGCTGCTCGCGGTCCAGGCCGACGGCTCGAGCGTCGAGACGGTCGAAGGGCTCGCCGACGGCGAGGAGCTGACGAAGCTGCAGCAGTCGTTCACGGACCACCACGCGCTCCAGTGCGGCTACTGCACGCCCGGGATGCTGATGAGCGCGACCGCGCTGCTGCGCGAGAACCCGCATCCGTCCGAGCGACGAGATCAAGAAGGGCCTGCAGGGCAACATCTGCCGCTGCACCGGCTACTGGAACATCTTCGAGGCGGTCAAGGCGGCCTCCGAATGAGCTCGACCACGGTCGCCCCGGAGCAGACCGAGACCGCCGAGGAGACCTGGAAGGGCCAGAGCGTCCCGCGCAAGGAGGACCGCCGCCTCGTCCAGGGCCAGGGCGTCTTCGTCGACGACATCAAGCGGCACGGGATGGGCTTCATCCACTTCGTGCGCTCGCCGTACGCGCACGCGCACATCACCTCGATCGACGTCTCGCAGGCCGAGCGGATGCCCGGCGTCTACGGCACGCTGACCGGCGAAGAGGTCGCGTCGCTGACCGATCCGTTCTTCCAGACTCGTCGGTCCCGGCGCGAACCTGAAGGACTTCGCGCTGGCAGTCGGCAAGGTGCGCTACGTCGGCGAGGCGATCGTCGCGGTCGTCGCCGAGACCCGTGAGCTCGCGCGCGACGCGTCGGAGCTCGTCGAGATCGAGTACGAGCCGATCGCGCGATCACCGACGCGCGCCATGCGCGGGCGACGGCACGCCGACGATCCACGAGGATGCCGGCGGCAACCTGATGTGGGAGGGCGTCTACGAGTGGGGTGACCTCGACGCCGCATTCGCCGAGGCGGACAAGGTCGTCAAGATCGACCAGCTGCACTTCCACCGCTTCAACTCGACGCCGCTCGAGTGCGACGGCGCGCTGGTCGAGTACAACCGCGGCGTCGGGCAGTGGACGATCCACACGAACAACCAGTTCCCCGGCTTCGCCGCGATCATGATGGGCCCCGCGATGCGCCGCGGGCTCGACAAGCTCCGCTTCGTCACGCAGGACATCGGCGGCGGGTTCGGCAACAAGATCACCTCGCATCCGCAGCTCGTCGTCTGCTGCCTGCTCGCGCGCAAGCTCGGCCGCGCGGTGCAGTGGACCGAGTGGCGCACCGACTTCCACATGTCGATGTCGCACGGCAACGAGCGCTGGTTCCTCGAGACCGAGGTCGCGGTCAAGAACGACGGCACGCTGCTCGGCTTCCGGACGAAGGCGCTCGACGACGCCGGCGCGTGGCTCCGCTACGAGCCGCTCGGCGGTGTCATCTGGGCGCAGGTGACACCCGGCATGTACCGCTGGCGCAACATCCGCGTCGAGTTCACGCAGGTCGCGACGAACAAGGCGCCGGTCTCGCCGAACCGCGGCTACTCGCGGATGCAGCACCTCTGGTTCACCGAGCGCGTGATCGACATCGTCGCGCACGAGCTCGAGCTCGACCCGGTCGAGATCCGCAAGAAGAACTACATCCGCACCGAGGAGATGCCCTACGAGACGCCGAACGGCTGCGTCTACGACTCGGGCGACTACGCGCAGATGCTCGACATCGCACTCGACCTGATCGACTACCCGAACATCGA
>CAWAXB010000023.1:0-84022 GCA_963785895.1 uncultured Actinomycetes bacterium
ACGCGCTGGTCAACAACGCGGGCTACGGCCAGTACGGCCTGTTCGAGGCGATCCCGAGGGAGAAGGTCCAGGGGCAGTTCGAGGTCAACGTCTTCGGCGTCATGGACGTGACGGGGCGATCCTGCCCCACTTCCGCGGGAACAAGGGCGGCCTGATCGTCAACGTCAGCTCGGGTGCCGGCATCTTCACCCTGCCGATGATCTCCCTCTACTGCGCCAGCAAGTTCGCGCTCGAGGGCTTCTCGGAGGCGGTCGCCTACGAGCTGGCCTCCCAAGGCATCGTCGTGAAGATCGTCGAGCCGCACGGCGGCGTGACAGCACGCGCTTCTCGGAGAAGGCGGCCGAGGAGCACGCTAGGGACGGCTCGTTCGCGGACTACGACGCCTTCGTCGCCCGCACGAACGAGGCGTTCGCCCGCATGACCGCCGCACGATCCACGAGCGCGGAGGATGTCGCCCGGACCATCCTCGGTGCCGCGACCGATGGCACGGACCGGCTGCGTTACCTGGTGGGCGACGACAGCCGCGGCTTCGTCAGGGCGAGGCGGGAGATGCCCGAGCAGGGCTATGTCGAGTTCATGAGGTCGCACTTCCCGCCGGCGGTGTGACTCGCGCTGGCCGCTCGGTTGCGGGCCTTGTGGCACAGCCGGTCACGACCGGTCCCTCGCGGGGGACACGGGCGCCCCTGCGCCGGCCGTGAGCAGGACTGCCAGCCACACCGCCAGCAGGCCGGCCAGGCACAAGGCGGCGTAGCCGGCGATCTGCACCAGCAGGCCGCCGATTACGGAGCCGAGCGCCGCCGCCAGCGAGGTCGCGGCGTTCAGCAGGCCGAGCCGCCGGCGCGGCTGCCGGGCGAGAGGGTGACGGCCAGGGTGTTGCTCGATGTCGGCGAGGAGCGGCCAGACGACCTGGGTCAGGCTGAAGACGACCAGGACCGGCCAGAGCGTTCCGGCGCCGCCGCGCCAGAACAGGCCGAGCAGGGCGATGATGATGACGCCACGGGCCACCAGGCCGCCGCGCAGCACCGCCCAGGCGCCGTGGCCGAGCTCGTAGGTCGCGACCGGCTTGTAGAGGAAAAGGCTGAGCGTGATCCCGACCGCGTAGGCCGCCGCCGGCAGGGTCGAGGGCACGCCGAAGCCGTGAACGACTGCCGGCGCGAACATGACCGCGATCGCGTTCGTCATGGTGTAGGACAGGAGCCAGACCAGCACGAACCGCCCGAGCGGACCCTTCAGGATCGCCCCGACGCCGGTCGGGAGGTGCAGCAGGCCCAGGTGGTGGAATGAGCGGTTCGGCGACACCACGCGCAGCTCGCCGCCGACGACCGGGCGCGACGGCACGTGGTGGCGCGGCACGACGTCGGGCACAGGGGCGAAACGCCAGGCGATCGGGATCGCGAGGGCCACCGTTCCGCCGGCGAGAAGGAAGGCGGCCGTCGGGTGCGCCGGCATCAGCATTCCGCCCGCGAGCAATCCCGCCACCTGCCCCGCGCTGACGCAGGCCTGAAGCTGGCCCAGGCGCACATCCCACAGCGGCCGCGGTGTCGAGCCCGCCACCATCATCGTCCCGACGACGTTGGCGGCAATCACTCCAAGCCCGGCCCAGGCCGCCGCCAGGACGCGCCAGGCGAGCGCGCCCGACCACGGCAGGGCGAGGAGCGCTGCCGTCGCGACGGTCAGCCCGGCGAGGAGGAGGCCGCGGTGCCGCCCCGTCCGGTCGGCCCAGGACGCGAGCAGCGGGGCGGCCAGCCCGGCCAGGACGTAGGCGCCGTAGAGGACACCGACCTCGAGCGCCCGGGCGCGCGGCCAGCGGCAGCGCCATCGTGACGACGCCGTTCTGCACGAAGCCCAGCAGCAGATAGACCAGGCTACCACGGCGGGATCCGGGGGCGCCGCGCCGCGCGCCACGGCCGCCGACGGCCCGACCGACGCCTCGCCAGCTTCCGCCATCGGCGACTCCCCGGATCGGGCACGGGCCTGAGCCGTCACGCCGCCCCGCCTCGGCCGCCGGGCGCCCGCGCGGGCGCACCCCTTGTACCTCGGCCAGCCGGCATGGGGTAGCCGGTAGAACGCTGGCGAGCGCCCCTCCCGATCGTGATTTGACGAGAATTTCGATAGGCTATCACTGAGACGCGGCGGTGGGTGTTCGCCCCACGACGCCCGGAGGTCGCATGTCGCCCGCTCGGGAGGGTGCGCCCGCACGACTCGGTGGAACCCGCCGGCGGCGGTCGTGCCGGCGGCCTTGTCCCGCCGCACCGGCCGCCCGGCGCGCAGGCAGGGGAGATCACGTTCGGGCCGTTCCGGCTCGCGCCCGGTCGGCAACTGCTGCTGAAGGGCGACGAGCCCGTCCCGCTCGGGAGTCGGGCGCTCGAGATTCTCGATGGCACTCGCCGAGCGACCGGGCGAGGTGGTGTCGCGGGACGAGCTCGTCGCTCGCGCCTGGCCCGGCATCACCGTCGACGAGAGCAACCTCCGGACGCAGATCGCCGCGCTGCGACGCGCTCTCGGCGACGACGGCAAGACTGCCCGCTACGTCGCGACGGTGCCCGGACGCGGGCACTGCTTCGTCGGCGCGCTCTCGACCGAGGTGCTGGAGCCGCCTCCGGCGTCCCCGCGGCACCGTGCGGTACTGCCCGACCGCATCACGCGGCCCATCGGGCGGGACGCGCTCATCGACGTGATCATCGGCCGCCTGGAGCGCCGGCGCTTCGTCACGCTCGTCGGGGCGGGCGGGATCGGCAAGACGACCCTGGCGCTCGCGGTCGCCGACAGGCTCGGGGCGGCGTTCCGCGACGGCGTCCGCGTGGTCGACCTCGCACCCCTCGCCGACGCTTCGCTGGTGGCGAACACGTTCGCCTCCGCCCTCGGCGCGGATACCCGCACGTCCGACGATCCGGCCGCGGGCGTCCTCGCCTACCTGCGCGAGAGCGAGGTCTTGATCGTGCTCGACAATTGCGAGCACCTCGCTGACGCTGCGGCCTTCCTCTCGGAGGAGCTGCTGCAGGGCCGCCCCGGGTGTCCGCCTGCTGGCGACCAGCCGGGAGCCGCTGCGGGCGGAGGGCGAGAGCGTCCTGCGCGTGCCGCCGCTCGAGACGCCCCCGGCGACGGCCGGGGTGGACGCGGCCGCGGCGCTCTCCTTCGGCGCCGTGCGGCTGTTCGTCGAGCGCGCCAGCGCCAGCGCCGAGGACTTCGAGCTCACCGACGCCGACGTGCCGGTCGTGACGGAATTCTGCCAGCGGCTGGACGGGCTGCCGCTGGCCATCGAGCTGGCGGCCGCCAGGGTCGACGCCTTCGGCGTGCGCGAGCTGCGCACGCTCCTCGACGGCCGCCTGCTGCTGCTGACCCAGGGCCGCCGGACGGCCCTGCCGCGACACCGGACGCTGGCCGCGACGCTTGGCTGGAGCTACGACCTCCTGCCCGAGGCCGAGCGGCGCCTGTTCCGCGCCCTGGGCATCTTCGCCAGCGGCTTCACCGTCGAGGCCGCGGCCGCCGTGATGGGCGATCTCGGCACCACCGAAGCCCGACCGCGGCGCGGTACTCCACGCCGGTGCCGACGAGCGGCGCCTGCGGGATCATCAGCGGCACCGCCTGCCGCTGCATGTTCGCGCCCATCAGCGCGCGGTTCGCGTCGTTGTGCTCGAGGAACGGGATCATCGCGGTCGCGATCGACACGATCTGCGCCGGCGCGACGTCCATGAAGTCGATGTCCTTGGCAGCGGCGATCACGGCCTCGCCCTCGGACGAGCGGCAGAGCACCTGGTCGTGCTCGAACTTGCCGTCTTTGTCGACGGGCTCCGAGGCCTGCGCGATCGTGTACTGCGCCTCCTCGGCGGCGTCGAGGTAGATGATGTCGTCGGTCACCTTGCCGTTCAGCGACCTTGCGGTACGGCGTCTGGATGAAGCCGAACTCGCGACACGGTCGCCATCGACGCGAGCGAGCCGATCAGGCCGATGTTCGGGCCTTCCGGCGTCTCGATCGGGCACATGCGGCCGTAGTGGGTCGGGTGCACGTCGCGCACCTCGATCGGCGCGCGCTCGCGGGTCAGGCCGCCGGCGCCGAGCGCCGAGAGGCGCCGGCGGTGGGTGAGGCCGTCGAGCGAGTTCGTCTGCTGCATGAACTGCGACAGCTGCGACGAGCCGAAGAACTCCTTCAGCGCGGCGACGACGGGCCGGATGTTGATGATCGTCTGCGGCGTGATCGTGTCGACGTCCTCGGTCGTCATCCGCTCGCGGACGACGCGCTCCATGCGGTAGAGGCCGACGCGGAACGCCTCCTGGATCAGCTCGCCGGTCGTGCGCAGGCGGCGGTTGCCGAAGTGCTCGTACTCGTCGAGCTCGGAGCGGATCGGGTCGCGGTTCATGCTGATCGCCGTCGGCCGCGTAGTCCTTCGACTCCTCGGTCAGGCCGATCGCGTGCGGCATCGAGACGAGCTTCTGGACGAGCGCGAGGATGTCCTGAGTCGTCAGGACGCGCGTGTCCTCGGGCACGTCGACGCCGAGCCGCTGGTTCAGCTTGTAGCGGCCGACCTTCGTCAGGTCGTAGCGCTTGGGGTCGAAGAAGAGCGACTTGAGCAGGTTGCGCGCGTTGTCGAGCGTCGGCGGCTCGCCCGGGCGCTGCTTCTTGAAGACCTCGATCAGCGCCTCTTCCTCGCGCGTCGTCGTGTCCTTCTCGAGCGTCTTCGCGATGAAGATGCGAGTCGTCGAACAGCTGCGAGGATCGCCTCGTTCGTCGAGGTGTCGAGCTGGAAGCCGGTGGTCGGGTCCTCGGCCGGCAGCGCGCGCAGGAGCGTCGTGATCGGCAGCTTGCGCTTCCGGTCGATGCGCGCGTAGACGACGCCCTTCTTGTCGATCTCGAGCTCGAGCCACGAGCCGCGGCTCGGCATCAGGTTCGCGGTGAAGACCTGCTTCGTCGCGTCCTTCGGCTCCATCAGGTAGGCGCCCGGGCGAGCGAACGAGCTGCGTGACGATCACGCGCTCGGTGCCGTTGATGATGAACGTGCCCCACTCGGTCATCATCGGGAAGTCGCCCATGAACACCGTCTGCTCGCGGATCTCGCCCGTGTCCTTGTTCACGAAGCGGACGGTCATCGAGAGCGGCGCCTGGTAGGTCAGGTCCTTCTCGCGGCACTCCTGGATCGAGAACTGCGGCTCGCCGAAGCGGTACTCGCCGAACTCGACGGCGAGCGAGCCGGTGTAGTCCTCGATCGGCGAGATGTCGTCGATCGTCTCCCGGAGGCCTTCGCTGAGGAACCAGTCGAAGGACTCGCGCTGGATGTCGATCAGGTTGGGGAGGTCGAGGACGTGCTTGAGACGTGAGAACGACTTGCGCGCGCGAGGCGCTGTGACCGTCTTGGCCAAGGAGAACAGCCTCCCTTACTGGCTATGAAATGAGGAGAGCAGGAGAGAAATCAGGGCGAAGCGGCGAAAAGGGCGTACAGGATGGGACGTGTCCGGACGTCGGCGCAACCCTCCACGATAGCGGAGGCGTCCCTCCAGCCGCAAGCGTGCGGCGAGGGACCCGCTGGGCCGACGTCCGAAACAGTAGCAGACGGCCGCGAGGCGCGACCAGCTCTGGCCGGCGCCCTCGGGCCAGTAGCGACTGTCGTTACTTGATCTCGACCGTGGCGCCGGCCTCTTCGAGCTGGGCCTTGACCGTGTCGGCCTCTTCCTGGTTCACGCCCTCCTTGACCGGCTGCGGGCGCCGAGTCGACGAGGTCCTTGGCCTCCTTGAGGCCGAGGCCGGTGACCGCGCGCACGACCTTGATCACCTGGATCTTCTGCTGGCCCGCGCCGGTGAGGACGACGTCGAACGCCGTCTTCTCCTCGGCCGCCGCGGCGCCGCCGCCGGCTCCGCCGGGCGCGGCAACCGCGACCGGAGCGGCGGCGGTGATGCCCCACTCCTCTTCGATCTTGTTCTTCAGCTCGACCAGCTCGAGGACGGTCATGCGTCCCGAGCTGCTCGAAGACGGTGTCAACTGCCGCCATCTCTATGCCTCCTGGTCTTCTGTGGGTTCCTGGGTGTCTTCCGCAGGCTCCGGGGTCTCTGCCACGGTGTCTGCTGGTGCCTCGGCCTCCTCGACGGCAGGTGCCGCCGCGGCCGGTGTGTCTTCCTGCCCCTGCAGCTGCTCGATCCGGGCGTCGATCAGCCCGTAGAGGTTCTGCAGCGGCGCGTTCACGAGCGCGAGCGATGGCGGTGAGCGGCGCGATGATCGCGCCGAGCACCTGGCCACGCAGCACATCGAGCGGCGGGAGCTTCGCGAGCTCCTCGACGTCGGCGCCGAGATCTCGCGGCCCTGCATGACGCCGCCGCGGATCTCGAGCACCTTCGTCTCGCGGGCCGAGTCGGCCAGCGCCTTGGCGACGGCGACCATGTCGCCGTCGGCCTCGATGAACGCGATCGCCGACGGGCCCTCGAGCAGCGCCAGCAGCGCATCCGCCCCGGCGGCCTCGGCCGCGCGGCGGGTGAGGGTGTTCTTGACGACCGTGAACCGCGCCCCGTTCTCGATCAGCCTGCCCGCGCAGGGCGTCGATCTGGGGCATGGTCAGGCCGCGGTAGTCGGCGACGATCAGCGTCTCCGCGTTGCGGAGCCTCTCCGTCAGCTCGGCGACGACGCGTTCCTTGTCCTCTTTCTGCATTTCACCTCCTCTTCTCGAATCGCGAGCCCGCACTGAAGGGGCGGGCTCGCGGGAAGAGAAGGTGGTGTCCTTCTTCCCAGGAGGCCGCCTCGGCTGGACTTCTGCCGCCTGCGAACGGGCGGCTGCCGGCTGTCTCGTGGCGACGGGCTCGTGACGCTAGGCCGTAGCTTGCACGGCCTCCTGCGTTCCCGCATCGAGCTCTTCGGCGATGCTCGCGGGTCCGCGTCGGGTCGACGTGGATTCCCGGGCCCATCGTGGACGTGAGCGTGATCTTCTTGATGTAGCGGCCCTTCGACGGCCGCCGGCTTCGCGCGCACGATCTCGTCGATCAGGGCCGCGTAGTTCTCGACCAGCGCACGCTCGTCGAAGCTCTTCTTGCCGATCGGGATGTGCACGTTCGCGCCGCGGTCGGTGCGGTACTCGAGCTTGCCGGCCTTCGCGTCGCGGACGGCCTTGGCGACGTCGAACGTGACGGTGCCGGTCTTCGGGTTCGGCATCAGGCCGCGCGGGCCGAGCACGCGGCCGAGCCGGCCGACGTTGCCCATCTGGTCCGGCGTCGCGATCGCGACGTCGAAGTCGGTGAAGCCCTCCTCGATCGCGCTTGGCGAGGTCGGCGGAGCCGACGACGTCGGCGCCGGCCTCCTCGGCCTCGCGCGCCTTGTCGCCCTCGGCGAAGACGGCGACGCGCTGCTCGCGGCCGGTGCCGTGCGGGAGCATCATCGTCCCGCGCAGCTGCTCGTCCGCGTGGCGGACGTTGAGCCCGAGGTTCATGTGCACCTCGACCGTCTCGTCGAACTTCGCGCTCGGCGCGTCCTTGAGCAGCCGGACCGCCTCGACGGGCGAGTAGACCTGCTCGCGGTCGATCGCGCCGCGCGCTTCGCGTAGCGCTTGCCACGTGCTGCGCCATCAGCTGTCCACCTCCACGCCCATCGAGCGCGCGGTGCCGGCGATCACGAGCATCGCCTGCTCGACGTCGCGCGCGTTCAGATCCTGCAGCTTCGTCTCGGCGATCGAGCGGAGCTGGTCGCGCGTCAGCCGCCCGACCTTCGTCCGGTTCGGCTCGGCCGAGCCCTTGTCGAGCCGCAGCGCCTCCTTGATCAGGACGGCGGCCGGCGGCGTCTTCGTGATGAAGTCGAAGCTCCGGTCCTCGTAGACCGTGATCTCGACCGGGATGATGCGGCCGTTCTCCTGCGCGGTCTGCGCGTTGAACGCCTTGCAGAACTCCATGATGTTGACGCCGTGCTGGCCGAGCGCAGGACCGACCGGCGGCGCCGGGTTGGCCTGGCCGCCCGGGATCTGGAGCTTGATGAGTGTGAGGACTTTCTTCGCCATCGATCCTTCCTCTAGTCCAGCTTCTTGACCTGGTCGAAGCCGAGCTCGACCGGAACCTGGCGCTCGAAGATGTCGACGAGCACCTTGAGCTTCTGCTGATCGGGGTTGACGTCGACGATCTCGCCGTCGAAGTCGGAGAGCGGGCCCGACGTCACCTTGACCGACTCGCCGAGCGAGTACTCGATCGTCGCGCGCGGCCGGTCGCCGCCTGCTGCGGCGCCGGTCTTCAGGATCCGGTCGACCTCGGGCTGCGAGAGCGGCACGGGCTTCGAGCCCGCGCCGACGAACCCGGTCACGCCCGGCGTGTTCTTCACGACCGTCCAGGCGTCGTCGTTCAGGTCCATGTTCACGAGCACGTAGCCCGGGAGCACGCGCTTCTCGGCCTGCACCTTCTGGCCGTCCTTCGTCTCGATCACCTGCTCGGTCGGAACGACGACCCGCCGGAAGCGCGGGCGCTGCCCCATCGACTCGATGCGGTGCTCGAGATTGGCCTTGACCTTGTTCTCATGGCCGGAATAGGTGTTGACGACGTACCAGCGAAACATCCAATGACTCCTATTGGCCCAGGAACACCTTGGAAACAACGTGCTTCCAGACGATGTCGTTGACATAGAGGTACACACCCACGACGAGACAGGCGATCAGCACGACGACGGTGCCCTGGATCACCTGGTTCTGCCCGGGCCACTCGACCTTCTTCAGCTCTCCGTACGACTCGACGAGGAAGTTCGACCGACGCTGAGGGGCTTCGGCCGGCTGCGCCTTCGGGCGCGCCGCCCTGCGCTCTGAGCCCAGCTCCGACACGGGTCTACCGCGTCTCCCGGTGCGGGGTGTGGCCGCCGCACCAACGGCAGTACTTCTTGAACTCCACGCGGTCCGGTGTGTTCCGCTTGGACTTCAGGGTCTGGTAGTTCCTCCGCTTGCACTCGGTGCAGGCGAGGGTGATCGCAACTCTGACTCCGCTCTTGGCCATGTCTCTCCGAAAGAAGTGGGACGACCCTGGTGGTGTTGACAGCGCGCACGCTGACGCACCGCCCCAGGGCTGCGGGATTGTAGCGGGACCGTTGGTAAAGTGCGCGGGCGCCTGGCGGCGTAGCTCAGCTGGTTAGAGCGTCGGACTCATAACCCGAAGGTCGGTGGTTCGAGCCCACCCGCCGCTACTCAGCAGTGGTACCCGTACTCGAGCGCCTTCGCACAGAACTCCTGCTCGCTTGCGGTGAAGAAGTGGTGCACGTGGTCGGGCTTGCGTACGTAGTAGAGGTAGTCGACCTTCGCCGGGTGGGCCGCCGCCTCCAGCGACGGCCGGCCGGGATTGCCAATCGGGGTCGGCGGAAGCCCCTTGTGGATGCTCGTGTTGTAGGGCGTCTGGTTGCGGAGGTCGGCCTCGGTCAGCGGCAACGTTCCCTGGATCCCGAGCCCGTAGCGAAGCGTGGCATCGATCCCGAGCGGCATCCCCTTCGCGAGCCGGTTGTAGATCACGGCCGCGACAAGCTTGCGCTCCTCCGGCGCCTTTGTCTCCCGCTCGACCATCGAGGCGATCACGAGCACGTCGTACGGCGTCAGGTGCTTGCTCTTCGCGTAGGCGAGGTCGAGCTTGGCCCAGTTGGCCTCGAACGTCCGGATCTGGAGCGCGATCAGGTCGCGGGCGTGCCACGACGGCTGGAAGAGATAGCCGGCCGGAAAGAGAAAGCCCTCGATGCTGTGCCGGCGGTCGTCGGCCCTGAATGCCGGCGGCGGCGACGCAGTCTTCGCCGTGGCCAGGTACGCGTCGCCCGTGAGCACCGGCGTGACGTGCCGCTTGTGGATCGCGAGCTGGCGCACCGCACTCACCCTGCCGGCCATGCGGCTGACGGTGTAGCCCTCCGGAAAGATGATCTCGAGCGTGACCGGGCCGGCCGCGGGCGCCGCGGCGGCGGCAACGAGCGCCGCGAGCACGACGGCGATCACTCCCCAGCGCCTCACGGACGCACGATAGACACCGACCTGCGTCGCGGCCCTTCCCGGGTAGACATCCGCCGCGCCGCCTACCCTCGATCTCATGTCGGAGATCGAGATGTGCTGGCGCTGCCCGACTCCGATGGAGTGGCGGCACGGGACGTGGCAGTGCCCCCGCTGCGCCTTCAAGCTCGGATGCTGCGAGGGCGATCCGCAGACGCCGTGCGACGCAGAGTTTAAGGTGGCGGCTTGGCCAACGGCCCCGTCATCGAAGCGCGCGACCTGAGGCGCACCTACAAGACGACGACCGGCGTGATCCGGCGGAAGCCGCTCGAGGTGGAAGCCGTGCGCGGCATCTCGTTCGCCGTCGAGCAGGGCGAGCTCTTCGGCCTGCTCGGCCCGAACGGCGCCGGCAAGACGACCACGATCAAGATGCTGATCACCCTGCTCCTGCCGACGAGCGGC
Source organism: uncultured Actinomycetes bacterium (assembly GCA_963785895.1). Taxonomy (GTDB): domain Bacteria; phylum Actinomycetota; class Thermoleophilia; order Gaiellales; family Gaiellaceae; genus PALSA-600. Next base: position 10,366 of record CAWAXB010000023.1, read on the forward strand.
GAGGCGCGCGTGCTCGGTCACGACGTCGTCGCCGACGCGCGCGAGGTGCGCAAGCGGATCGGCTACGTCTTCGGCGGCGACCGTGGCCTCTACGAGCGACTCTCGGCGCTCGACAACCTGCGCTACTTCGCCGAGCTGTACGGCGTCTCGGGCAAGGCGCAGCGCACGCGCATCGACGAGGTGCTCGAGCTCGTCGGGCTGAAGGGCCGAGAGCAGGAGCGGGTCGAAGGCTTCTCGCGCGGCATGCGCCAGCGCCTGCACATCGCGCGCGGGATCCTGCACGACCCGGAGGTCGTGTTCCTCGACGAGCCGACGATCGGCGTCGACCCGGTCGGCGCGCGCGAGCTGCGCGACGATGATCGCCGGGCCTGATCGCAGGCCGGCAAGACCGTCCTGCTGACGACGCACTACATGTTCGAGGCCGATGCGCTCTGCGACCGGATCGCCGTGATCGCGAAGGGCCAGATCGTCGGCGAGGGGACTCCCGAGGCAGCTGAAGGCCGGGGTCGCCGAAGGCCGCGTGACCGAGATCGAGGTGTTCGGCGTCGGCGAGGCCGCCGTCGAGCGGCTGCGCGGGCTCGACGGCGTCACCGCGGTGACGGTCGAGGAGCGCGACCAGAAGCAGCTGCTCGTCGTGCAGACGACGCGGCGAGCGAGAGTTGACCGCGCCGCTCCTCGCCGAGCTCGACGGGCTCGAAGTCGGGCGCGTCAGCCTCGCGCGAGCCGACGCTCGAGGACGCGTACGTCGCGCTCGTCGGCAGCCGAGTGAGCCGTGCGCGACCGCTGCGCCTGCTCGGCTTCGGCTGGCTCCTCCACTTCAGGATGCTCTCGCAGTCGGCGTTCGACGGGTTCCTCGCCGTCCTCTGGCCGCTCTTCTTCGCGACCGTCGCGTTCTTCATGTTCCGGCCGGGCACGCGTGGCCGCGCTCGGCGCCGGTGGCGCTCGGCGCCGCGGTGATGGGCGTCTGGACGGCGACGAGCGTCTCGGCGTCCTCCGCGCTGCAGCGCGAGCGCCGGCTCGGGCACGCTCGAGCTGCTCGTCGCGGCGCCGTCGAACCTCGCGCTCGATGCTGCTGCCGGTCACGCTCGCCGACCTCGACGATCGGCCTCTACTGCATCGTCGCGACGCTGGTCTGGGCGCGGCTTCCTCTTCGGGATCCACGTCCCGGTCGTGCATCCGCTGTCCTTCGCGCTCGGAATCGTCGGCATCGTGCTCACGATCGGCATCGCTCGGCTTCCTGATGGCCGTCGCTTTCGTCCGCTCGCGCCGCGCGTGGGCGCTCGGCGCGCGTCTCGGAGTATCCGATCTGGCTCGTCTGCGGCTTCCTCGTGCCGATCTCGCCTTCTGCCCGGCTGGGTGCGCCCGATCTCGTGGGCTGCTCGGCGCCGACCTGGGGCATGCGCGCGATCCGCGCAGGCGCGTTCGGCGGCAACGGGCTGCCCGACGTCGCCATGTGCCTGGTGCTTGCCGCCGTCTACGTCGGGGGCGGGGTGCTCCTGCTCGACACCGTGCTCGACTCTGCACGCAGACGCGCGACCCTCTCGCTGACGTGAACAGCCTGCGCGTCTTCTTCGTCGGCGGTCTGATCAGCTACCGGGCGCTCTTCGGCTGGCTGACCCCGGCGGTCTACATCCCCGCGCTGATCCTCACGCCGATCTTCCAGATCCTGCTCTTCGCCTACATCGGGCGCGCGGCCGGGAGCCAGGGCGACGAGTTCTACGTGATCGGCAACTCGATCCAGTACGCATCGGTGCCGTGCATCTTCGTGATGTCGCAGACGATCGCCGACGAGCGGTTCTTCCAGACGCTCGGGCCGATCCTGATCTCGCCGGCGCACCGCGTGCCGCTCTTCCTCGGGCGCGCGCTGCCGGTGATCCTGAACGCGCTCTTCGTGGCCGCGTTCGCGCTCTTCGCGGGCGGCCTGATCCTGAGCATCACGTTTTCGGCAGCGTCGTGGATCCGGCTCGTGCCGGTGCTCGCGGTGGCGATGTTCTCGTGCACGGGCCTCGGGCTGATCACCGGTGCGATCGGCCTGCGCATCCGTGAGACGTCGGTGTTGTCGAACGTGCTCGTCGGGCTGCTGCTGATCTTCTGCGGCGCCAACGTGGCGCTCGCGTCGCTCCCCCACTGGATGGCGGAGATCGGGCGAGCACTGCCGCTGACACATGCAATTGCCGCCGCGCGCGCGGTCACGAACGGGGCGACGCTCGGGCAGGTCCAGGGCCTGCTCGGGAAGGAGGCGGCGCTCGGCATCGTCTACACCGTTGCCGGGTTCGGTCTGATCCGTTTCATGGAATGGCAGAGCCGGATGCACGCGACGCTCGAGCGGGTATGAGACGTAGGCTCGACGGAGTCTCCGGAAGGAGCAGCATGCCCGCGCAGGCGGCGGCTCGGCCGGCGCCGGAGCGGGTATGAGACGTAGGCTCGACGGAGTCTCCGGAAAGAGCAGCATGCCCGCGCAGGCGGCGGCTCGGCCGGCGCCGGAGCGGGTATGAGCGTATTTCGCATCGTCTGGAGCGGCTTCCGGACGAACCTGAAGATGCTGGGAACGTCGTCGTTCTTCCTGCTCACATCGACCGTGCAGCCGGTGATCTTCGCGACGGTTGCCTTCTACATGTTCCGCTCGGGCGGACGCTCCGGGACGCTGCTCTACGCGGCGCTCGGGGCCGGGATGATGGGAGTCTGGTCGACGACGCTCTTCGGCTCGGGCGGGATGATCCAGTGGCAGCGCTGGCAGGGCACGCTCGAGATCGGCGTGGCCTCGCCGCCGTCGCTCGCCCTCGTCTACCTGCCGTTCTCGCTCGCGAACGCGTTCACCGGCATGTACGCGCTCGCGGCGACGCTCGTCTGGGGACGGCTCGTCTTCGGGGTCCCGCTGCACTTCGCGCACCCGTGGCTGTTCCTGCTCGCGCTCCCGGCGACGGTCGTCTCGCTCGGCCTGATGGGGCTCGTGCTCGCGTCGACATTCGTGCTCTACCGCTACGCGAACGCGATGTCGAACCTGCTCGAGTATCCGGTCTGGATCGCCTCGGGCCTGATCTTCTCCACCTCGATCCTGCCCGGCTGGACGCGGCCGATCTCGTGGCTGCTGCCGCCGTACTGGGGCATCCTGGCGCTCCGCCATGCCGCACTCGGCGGCGGCGTCTGGGGGCCGCTCGCAGCAGTGCTCGCGCTCGGCCTCGCGTCGATCGTCGTCTCGTTCTTCACGTTCCGCTGGTTCGAGTACCTCTCCCGCGCACGGGCGACGCTGGCACTCACATGAGGCACTGGTGGTCGACGTTCTTCGTCGGTGGGGTGATCGCGTACCGCGGCCTGTTCAACTGGATCCGCCCGGCGATGTACATCCCGACGATGCTGGGCTCGCCCCTCTTCCAGCTGATCTTCTTCACGAAGCTCGGCCAGTACGCCCAGGCCGAGTCGCGTGACTTCTACATCGTCGGCAACTCCGTCCAGGTGTGCGCGATGTCGTCGGTGTACGGGATGACGATGGCGGTGGCGAACGAGCGCTGGTTCGGCACGCTCGGGCCGTTGCTCGCGTCGCCGGCGAACCGCGCGGCCGTGTTCCTCGGGCGCGGGGTGCCCGTGCTGGCAAACGGCATCGTCGTCTCGGCGTTCACGTTCGGCGCCGGAGCGCTCCTGCTCGGCTTCCGCCCCGGGCTCGGGACGCTGCCCGCGCTTGCCGCGGTGGTCGTCGTGACAGTCGGGTCGTGCACGGCCTTCGGCATGCTGCTCGGCTCGATCGGGCTCCGCGCCAAGGATTTCTTCTTCGCCGCGAATCTCGCCTACTTCCTGATGCTGCTCTTCTGCGGCGTCAACATCCCGCTCGACCAGCTGCCGGGCTGGATGGGAGCGGTCGGACGCTGCCTGCCGCTGACGCACGGGATCGCAGCCGCGCGCGAGGTCGCCGGCGGCGCAACCCTCGGCGACGTCTCCGGGCTCGTGCTCACGGAGGCCGCGATCGCGTTCGCCTACGCCGCCGCCGGCTTGCTGCTCTTCCGCATCCTCGAGCGCGAGTCGCGCCGCAGCGCCGTGCTCGACGCGTACTGAACGTCTACGCGATCAGGTGTTCGCGGAGCGCGCGGGCGACCGCCTGCGTGCGCGTGTCGGCGTCGAGCTTCGCCATCGCCTTGCGCACGTGCGTGCGCACCGTCTCGGCGGAGATGAAGAGCTGCTTGCCGATCTCCTCGTTCGAGAGCCCGTCGGCGAGCAGACGCAGCACCTCCCGTTCCCGCCGCGTCAACTCGGGCAGATCCGATCCGGTCGAGGAGGTGGCGAGCGCTCCCGCCAGCACCGGATCGACATACGTCCCGCCCGCCGAGACGGCGCGCACCGCGCGCAGCAAGTCGTCCATCGGCGCCTCCTTGAGCACGAACCCGCGCACGCCGACGTCGAGCGCCTCGGTGAGGAGCGCCCGGTCGCCGTAGCCCGTGTAGAGCAGGATCGCCGTGCCCGGCGCGGACCGCTGCGCTCTCCGCGCCAGCTCGATCCCGTCCAACCGCGGCATCCGGACGTCGATCAGCGCGACATCGGGGTGACGAGCCTCGATCTGCTCGAGCGCCTCTTCCCCCTCCAGCGCCCGGCCGACAACCTCCACCCCTCCGGAGCCGAGGAACTCGGAGACCGCCTCGAGCACGGCCGGATGGTCGTCCGCGACGACACAGGTGACGGGCGAGGTCACACGTTTCTCAGTTCCAAGGATCCCCGATCTGGGGGATGATGGCCGCACAGCTCTAGGGATACCGGTTCGGAGGTTCCACTGCCGATAGTTGACTTAATCACCTCGAGCCCTCTCGAGGGCGGCCCTTCCCCGACTTTGCGGCAAATCACACCAGACCCAGCGGGCCGGGCAGGCGCTCACGCCCCTTTGAGCCCGTTGGACGAGGCGGCGCTCAACGCGCTCTTCGACGCACTCCCGACGGCGCTCGGAGTGCTGCACCCCGAGACGCACGCGCTCCTCGCGGCCAACGCGCGCTTTGTCGAGATCGTCGGCCGTCCGAACGAGGAGATCGTCGGCCTCGTGCCGCCGTTTCCATGGGCTGAAGGAGAGCCGGAGGCTGCCGCGGCCTACGAGCCGGGAGCACGCTACGAGCGCATCTACCGGCGTGCCGACGGACGCCCGCAACCGGTTGAGGTCTCCGTCCGCGAGGCACCGGGCTCCTCGCCGCTGCTGCTCGTACTCGTCGACGACATCTCAGAGCACCGCCGGATGCAGCAACAGCTGATCCAGAGCGGGAAGCTGGCGGCGATCGGCGAGCTGGCAGCCGGAGTCGCGCACGAGATCAACAACCCCCTGTTCGCGATCCTCGGGCTGACCGAGTTCCTGCTCAAGGACGCCGAGCCGGGTTCGCGCGCCCAGGAGCGCCTCGAGCTGATCCAGCAGACCGGGATCGAGATCCGCGAGATCGTGCGCGCGCTGCTCGACTTCGCCCGCGAGAACACGGGCGAGCGGCGCGACGTGTCGCTCTCCGAGGTCGTCCGCTCCACCGTCGACCTGGTGCGCCGCACGAACGCCCACAAGAGAGTCGAGGTCGTCGAGCACTACGACGCGGCGGAGGCGATCGTCTGGGCCAGCCCGAACCAGCTCAAGCAGGTCTGCCTGAACCTGATCGCCAATGCGCGCCAGGCGATGCCCCACGGCGGGACGGTGACGATCGCCGTCCATCGCCACGGCCGCAGCGGCCTGATCGTCGTCTCCGACGACGGGCCGGGGATCGACCCGTCGATCACCGGCCGCATCTTCGAGCCGTTCTTCACGACGAAGCGCCATGCGGGTGGAACGGGCCTCGGCCTTTCGGTCAGCCTCGGGATCGCGGAGGCGCACGGCGGGAGCCTGACCGTCAGCTCCGAGCCGGGCCACGGAGCGGCATTCACGCTCCGGCTCCCTCTCGCCGATGAGGAGACAGCATGAGACATCGTGTGTCAGCCCTTCGGCCCATGCGCGTCCCTCGAGCGGCGTCAGGTGGCGGCGGAGCCGGGCTCTGCCCGGCGGGAGCTGCCGCCGGCGAGGGGCGCGCATGAGTCGGGTACTGGTGATCGACGACGAGCAGGTGGTGCGCCTGCTCGTGATGGAAATCCTCCGGACGGACGGTCACGAGGTGACCGGAGCCGAGAGCGCCGAGCGCGCGCTCGCACTGCTCGAGGACACCGATTCGGACTTCGACCTGGTCGTCAGCGACATCGTCATGCCCGGCCTCTCGGGACTCGAGCTCCTGGAGGTCGTGCAGGTGAAGCGCGCGTCGCTGCCGGTCGTGCTGGTGACCGGGGCCGGGACGTACGACACCCTCAGCCAGGCGCTCACGCGCGGCGCCGCCGGCCTCGTCACCAAGCCCTTTACGCACGACGAGCTGAAGGTCGGCCGTCGCGGACGCGCTCGACCGCGCCTTGCGCAGTCGCGACGAGCTCCGCGAGCGCCTGCTGGCGCCGACCCTCGCCAGCGCGCTCGCGAACGCGATCGAGGCGCGCGACTCGTACCTGCATGGCCACTGCGAGCGCCTCGCCTCGCTCGCCGTTCGCATCACGGAGGTGCTCGGCCTACCGGATGACGTGCTCGAGACGATCCGGCTCGGGGCGATCCTCCACGATGTCGGCAAGATCGGGATCCCCGATCGCGTGCTCCTGAAGCCGGGCGCGCTCGACGACGAGGAGCGGCGCATCATCGAGACGCACCCCGTGATCGGCGACAAGCTGCTCGAGCCGCTCGACCTGCTCGCGTCGGCGCGGCCGATCGTCCGCCACCACCACGAGCGCTGGGACGGCGGCGGGTACCCGGACGGCATCCAGGGCGAGCTGATTCCGGTCGGGGCGCGCATCGTCGCCGTTGCCGACTCGATCGAGGTGATGTCCTCGCGACAGCTCTACCGGCAGCCACGCACGCGCGCGGAGATCGTCGAGGAGCTGGTGCGGTGCCGCGGGGCCCAGTGGGACCCGGTCGTGGTCGACGTGGCGCTCGCGTTGATCGACTCCGGCGAGCTCGAGCTGAACGAAAACGGTCTCCGGCTGCTCGGGCCTGCGGCCCCGCGCGACCGCGAGGCTACCGTGCAGGCGGAGGTCGCGTGATCGCGGGCCAGGGACCCGGCTGACGTTGCCGCTCACAACACCAGTCACATGCCTGCTCGCCGACGACCACCCGGCCCTGACAGCCGCGGTCTCGGCGTACCTCTCGGCAAGCGGCTTCGAGATCGTCGGCCCCGCGCCCGACGGCCGCCGCGCCGTCGAGCTCGCGGCGGCCGCGCGGCCGCAGGTCGCGCTGGTCGACTACCGGATGCCGTACCTCGGGGGCGCTTCGCTGGTGCGCGCGCTCCGCGAGGTGTCGCCGGCGACACGCATCGCCGTCTACACCGCCGACGGCGACGAGCTGCTCGTGGAGAGCGTCCTCGAGGCGGGCGGGGTGGCGGTCATCCTCAAGGAAGCGCCACTCGCCGACCTGCTTCGCGCCCTCGAGACGGTGCTCGCCGGGACGACCTACGTCGACCCGACGCTGATCCGTGACGCCTCGCCACGCACCCGGCTCACGCAGCGCGAGCTCGACGTGCTCGGCCTGCTCGCCGAAGGGCTGCCGCACGCCGAGATCGGCGACCGGTTGGGAATCAGCTCCGAAACCGTGCGCACCCACCTGCGCAAGGCCAGCAACCGCCTCGGCGCCGCGACCCGCACCCAGGCTGTCGCGACCGCATTGCGGCGGGGGTTGATCGCGTGAACGACTCTTCGCTCACCGATCTCGTCGAGCTCGTCGAGCAGCAGCTCGAGGTCGCCGCGCTCTCGGGCGAGGTCGCGGCCGTCATGCAGGGGATCGTCGAGCGGCTGATGGACCTTCCGGCGGCCGATGGCGCCTGCCTCTCGACCATCGACGGGGTCACGGCTCACTTCACCGTGACGGCCGGCGAGGATCGCGCCCTGCAGGACGTGCGGATGCCGCTGGCCGACACGCTCGGCCCGCTCATGCTGGAGCGCGGCGACGTGACCGTGCTCCGCGCCACCAACGGGCCTGACGTCTCGCGCTGCCTCACGCCGGGCGCCGGCGCGATCGTCCTCGCGCCGCTCGACTACGACGGCGCCACCCGCGGCATCCTCGGCGTCCGGAGCGCCGATCCGGCGGCCTTCCAGGAGAACGCCGTCGAGGCCGTCGGCATGCTCGCCCGCAGCGCAAGCATCGCGTTGCGAAACGCCGAGCTGGTCGAGCGGCTCGCCAACGACGTGACCGAGCGCAAGCGCGACGAAAACCGCATGCGCACCGCGCTCGAGCGGCTGAACGAGCTCGTGCGCACCCAGCAGGAGATCTCAGCCCTTGAGCTCGACCTCGACGCGGTTACGACGACGATCGTCGAGCGCGTGCAGCGGCTGACCGGCGCCGACGGGGTGTCGGTGCAGTGGTTCGAGGCCGGCGACTCGGTGTTCGAGATCACGACCGGCATCTCCGACGGCCACGACGGGTGGCGGCTCGAGCGGGAAGGCAGCCTCTCGGGGATCGTGCTCGAGACCGGTCAGTACGCGTACTCGGCCGACACGGAGATCGACCCTCGTGTCGATGTCGAGACCTGCCGGCGGATCGGCGCCCGGTCGCTTTTGTGCGCGCCTCTCTCACGCGACGGCGTGGTCACCGGCGTTCTCGCTGCAGTCTCGTCCCGCCCGAGTGCATTCGACGAGCACGACATCGAGACGGCGCGATTGATGGCCGAGTTCGTCAGCAGCGTCTTCCGGAACTCGACCGAGCTCGACACGCGCCACCGCCTGGTCGAGCGTCTGCGTGCCCAGGATCAGGTGGTCGAGCACATGCAGGCCGCACTCTGGGTCTGGCGGCTCCTGGACGACGGGGATTTCAGGCTCGAGTACGTGAACACGGCGAGCGAGGCAGCGACGACCCTCACCCCCTCCGAGATCGTCGGCCGGACGATCCGGGAGGTTCTCCCGAATGTGTCGGACCACGTTACGCAGATGTTCCGCGAGGTGATCGAGCACGGCGAGCTGGTGGACGCGGGTGAAGTGGAGTACAGCGACGAACGCATTCCGCTGAGCGTCTTCTCGATGAAGGCGTTCCCGCTGTCGGACCAGCGCGTCGCGGTCACCTTCGAAAACGTCACCGAGAAGGTCCGGGCCCGCCGCGCGCTGCAGGAGAGCGAGAGCCGGTTCCGCGGGGCGTTCCATTCATCCTCGGTCGGGATGGCGTTGACCTCGCTCACCGGCACCTTCGTGCAGGTGAACGAGCGACTCGCCGAGATGCTCGGGTACACGACCGACGAGCTGATGCGCATCGGCGTTGCCGGGATTTCCGAGGCCGCCGATCTCGAGATCGACCGCGCGTTCGCGGCGGAGATGATCGCCGGGACACGTGACTCGTTCCAGCGCGAGAAGCGCTACGTGCGCAAGAACGGATCGACCGTATGGGCCGAGCTGACCGCGTCGGTCGTCCGGACCTACGACGGCACCGCGGCCCACGTCGTCTCGCACGTGCAGGACATCACGGAACGCATGGAGGCGAACATGCTGTTCGCGGCCACATTCGAGCGATCGGTCGTGCCGATGTTGATCGCAGACGACGACCGCCGCATCGTCGACATCAACAACGCCGGTGTGCAACTGATCGGGGTCGAGTACGACGACGCACTCGGGCTGGCGATCGACGACCTGCTGCCCGACTCACCGGTGGCGACCGATTGGGCGACCTTCAGGGACAAGGGAACGCTGGCGGCCGAGGTGACGATGCTGCGCCCCGACGGCACGCGCCGCCGCATCGAGTTCACGGCGACCGCCGACATTCGCCCCGGGCGCCACATCGCCGTCGTCCGCGACCTCTCGCACCAGAAGGAGCTCGAGGCGCAGCTGCGCCAGGCGCAGAAGATGGAAGCCGTCGGGCGCCTCGCGGGCGGGATCGCGCACGACTTCAACAACCTCCTGACCGCGATCACCGGCTACAGCGAGTTTCTCGTCAGCGGGCTCGACGACCCGCGGCTGCGGCGGCACGCCGAGGAGATCACGAAGGCCTCCTCGCGCGCTGCGTCGCTCACCGGCCAGCTGCTGGCATTCAGCCGCCGCCAGGTGCTCCAGCCGCGCGTCCTCGACCTGAACGCCGTCGTCTCCGACATGGAGTCGATGCTGCGGCGCCTGATCGGAGAGGACGTCGAGCTCGCCACCCGGCTCGACCCGCAGATCGCTCATGTCCTGGCCGACCCGACGCAGATCGAGCAGGTGATCGTCAATCTCACGGTCAACGCGCGCGAGGCGATGCCGAACGGAGGTTCCGTGTCGATCGAGACCGCCAACGTCGCGAGCGAGCGCGGCAGGTACGTCGAGCTGCGCCTGTCCGACACCGGCGCAGGGATGACCGAGGACCAGCGCCTCCAGCTGTTCGAGCCGTTCTTCACGACGAAGGACGGCGGCACCGGGCTCGGGCTCGCGACGGTGTACGGCATCGTCGACCAGAGCGGCGGGACGATCGAGGTCGACTCGGCTCCCGGGATGGGCTCGACGTTCAGGATCCTGCTGCCCCGCGTGGAGGGGCCGGCGACCGATCCGGCTCCGCCGCCCAGACGCGCGGCCCCGGCCGGCGGCAGCGAGACGATCCTGCTCGTCGAAGACGAGACCGTCGTCCGCCGGCTGGTCGCCGAGATCCTGGAGACCGCCGGGTACAACGTGCTGCAGGCGGGCGACGGCCCGTCGGCGCTGGAGCTGCTGCGCCGTCACCTCGGGCCGATCGACCTGCTCGTCACCGACGTGGTCATGCCGGGAATGAGCGGCCCCGAGGTGGCGCAGGCTGTCGTCGCGATGCGGCCCGGAACGCAGGTGCTGTACACGTCCGGCTATACGGATTCGGCGATCGGCCACCACGGTGTGCTCGAGCCGGGAATCGCGTTTCTGCAGAAGCCGTTCAGCGCCGACGATCTCACGCGCAGGGTGCGCGCGCTCCTCGACGCCGCCGTAACCGTGCCCGTCGACTGACGGCGCTGATTGACTGGCGCGGTGCGCCGGCCCCCGCTTCCACCGCTGCTTCGCGAGAACGCAAGCTTCCGCCGCTTCTTCCTCGGCCAGTCCGTGTCGCTCGTCGGCGACCAGATCACGTCGATCGCACTGCCGCTGACCGCCGTGCTGGCCCTCCACGCGACGGCCGGCCAGATGGGGGCGCTCACGACGGCGTATCTCGTGCCGAACCTGATCTTCTCGCTGCACGCCGGCGCCTGGGTCGACCGGCGCGGCCGGCGCCGGCACGTGATGATCGCGACCGACCTCGGGCGCGCCGCGCTGATCGGGTCGATCCCCGTCGCCTACGCGCTCGGCCACCTGACGTGGCCGCAGCTCTACGTGGTGGCGTTCCTGACCGGTGTGCTGAGCGTGTTCTTCTCGGTCGCGTACGGCGCGATGATCCAGATGCTCGTACCGCGCAGAGAGTACGTCGCGGCGAACTCCCTCGTCCACGGCAGTCGCGCGTTCTCGTTCCTCGCCGGCACGAGCATCGGCGGCGTGCTCGTGCAGCTCTTGCGCGGCCCGTACGCGCTCGCGGTCGACGCCGTCTCCTTTCTCTGGTCGGCGCTGTTCCTGCGGCGCATGGAGCTCGCCGAGCCGCCCGGCGCGCCGCCGGAGACCGGCGGGCTCACCGCCGGCGCCCGCTGGATCCGCCGGAACCCGATCATCCGTGCCGAGCTGCTCGGCGTCGCCACGCTGAACTTCTTCAACTTCATCTTCTTCGCGCTGTTCGTGCTCTACGCAACCCGGACGCTGGGAGGTCAACGCGGCGACGCTCGGGGTCGTGCTCGGCGCGGCGTCGGTGGGGACGCTGAGCGGGTCGTTCGTGACGGCCCGGATCTCACGGCGGGTCGGCGTCGGGCCGGCGTTCGTCGCCGGCTGCTTTCTGTTCCCCGCGCCGTTGATCCTCGTGCCCGCGGCGGGTGGGCCGAGGTGGCTCGTGATCGGGTGCCTCTTCGTCTCCGAGTTCACGTCGGGAATCGGGTTGATGCTGCTCGACATCATGGCCGGCACGATCAGCGCCAGCCTGATCCCGGCGGCGCTGCGCTCCCGCGTCTCGGGCGCCTTCAACGTCGTCAACTACGGCGTGCGCCCGCTTGGCACCGCCGCCGGCGGCGTGCTGGGCTCGCTGATCGGCCTCCGCCCCACGCTCTGGATCGCGACCGTCGGCGCGCTTGCGGGCCTCCTCTTCATCCTCCCGTCACCGATCATGGGCCTGCGCGACCTGCCCGAGGAGGCTCCGGCTCTGTGACGACCGATCCATTGCAGCTGTTCCGCGAGTGGGTCACCGGCGACGAGATGGCGCTCGCTACAGCCACCCCCGACGGGCGCCCGTCCGTGCGCATGGTGCTGCTGAAGAGCGCCGACGACCGGGGCTTCGCCTTCTTCACGAACTACGAGTCGCGCAAGGGCGGCGAGCTCGAGTCGAATCCACGCGCCGCGCTGCTCTTCCATCGCCCCGGGATCCAGGTCCGGGTGGAAGGAGACGTCGAGCGGTTGCCGGCAGAGGAGTCCGACGCGTACTGGGCGTCGCGGCCGCCGGCGTCGCGCCGGAGCGCGGCTGCATCTCGCCAGTCACAGCCCATCGGCTCGCGCGCAGAGCTCGAAGCAGCGGTCGCGGCGCAGCCCGATTCGCCGGCGCGGCCCTCGCGCTGGGGTGGCTACCGGCTCGTGCCGGACAGCTACGAGTTCTGGCGCCACCGCGACGACCGGCTGCACGAGCGGCAGGCGTTCCGTCGAAGCGGGGACAGCTGGGAGGTGCTACTCCTGCAGCCGTGAAGCTGCTCGCCGTCGCGGCGACCTGCGCCGCTCTCGTCTCGACCGCGGCAGGTGCGACCGCCCCGAGATCGCCGCAACTCGCAGGCTGCCCCGTCTTCCCGGCGACGAGCGTCTGGAACACGCCTGTCGACCGGCTGCCCGTCGCCGCCGGATCGGCGGGGACGATCGCGGCGATCGGAGTCGACGGGCACGTGCACGCCGACTTCGGCTCGGGCCTTTACGACGGCTCCCGCATCGGGATCCCATTCGTGGTCGTGCACGGCATGCAGACACCGAAGGCGCGAGTCAGCTTCGACTACGCCACCGAGAGCGACCGCGGCCCGTATCCCATCCCCGCGAACGTCCCGATCGAGGGCGCGCCCGCGCATGCAAACGATGGCGACCGCCACGCGCTCATCGTCGACCGCGACAGCTGCACGCTCTACGAGCTGTACGCACTGCGCCGGTCGGGCGCCGGGTGGGCGGCGGGGTCCGGTGCCATCTGGAGCCTGCGCACGAACAGGCTGCGTCACGCAGGCTGGACGTCGGCGGATGCGGCGGGGCTGCCGATCCTGCCGGGCCTCGCGCGCTGGGACGGCGACGCGTCGACCGGCCACATCGACCACGCGTTGCGCTTCACGGTTGCGAGCAGCCGCCGCGCCTACGTCTACCCCGCACGTCACCAGGCCGGTAGCTCGACCGACCCAGCCCTGCCACCGATGGGCCTTCGCGTGCGGCTGAAAGCGTCGGTCGACATCTCGCACCTGCCACGCCAGGCACGGATTGTCGCCCAGGCGCTGAAGACGTACGGGATGATCGTGGCCGACAACGGATCGAGCTGGTTCATCGGCGGCGCACCAAGCCCGCACTGGTCGAACGACCAGCTGCACGCGCTAGGCGGGCTGACCGGCGCCGACTTCGAGGTGGTCGACACCTCGAAGTTGCGTCCGTAGATCCACGACGAACGTCGCGCCCTCGCCGGGGCGGCTGTCGACGCTCACCTCGCCGCCCATCGCGCGCACGAGCTGCTCGACGATCGCCAGCCCGAGCCCGCTGCCGACGGGCCTGTCCTTGCCGATCTTGTCGTACAGGTAGAAGCGCTCGAACACGTGCTGCACGTCGCCCGCGGGAATGCCCGGCCCCGTATCGGAGACGGCCAGCTCCCCGGCGGAGGCCGTGACCGTCACCGCGCCCCCTGCCGGCGTCTCGCGCAGTGCGTTTTCGACGAGGTTCGACGCAACCTGGAGCAGCCGGCCGTGATCCGCCTCGACCCACGACTCCTCACCCTGGGCGGTGAGCGTGAGCTCGAACTGGCGCGCAGCCGACTCGTGCCGGACACCGCCTCGCGAGCGACCTCGGCCAGGTCGACCGGCTCCCTCCGCACCGAGAACTCACTTCGATGCATCCGGCCGAGATCGAGCAGGTCACGGACGAGGCGTTCCAGGCGCCCGGCCTCGACCGCGATCGTTCGCGCCGCCTCGCCCGGGGTGAACGCTCCATCGGCCAGGCCCTCCGCATACCCGCGAATCGCGGTCAGCGGCGTCTTCAGCTCGTGGCTCACCGAGAGGAGGAAGGTGCGCTCCGCCTCGCGCGACGCGGCGAGCTGCTCCGCCATCTCGTTGAACGCCTCCGCCAGCGCCGCCACCTCGCTCGTGCCCTCGCGCGGCAGCGGCTCGTATCGCCGGTCGTCGGCGAGCGAGCGCGTCGCCTCTGCCACGCGCCGGATCGGACGCGCGATCGAGCGCGCGATCAGGAACGAGAGTGCCGCCGCGAAGAGCACGCCGGCGGCCGCAGCGAACAGCAGGTCGCGCAGGAACGGGCGCCACTCTGACGCTCGCAGGCTTTCGGAACGCAGCATGAGCAGGCCGCGCGAGGGCAGCGTTCGATACGAGTAGAGGTAGCGCGCACCGCCGTAGGTCGTCGTCCCGTCGCTGGAGCGTTTTGGGTTCGGCACGTATGGAGCGAGCGCTGGGCGCGGCTGCACGAGGATCCGCACCTGGCCCTCGTTCGTGTCCTGGTTCCGGTAGCTCACGCTCTGACGGCGCTGCAGCGCGAAGTCGTCGGCGCGGCGCGCGAGCGCGGAGGCCTGCGAGCGGTCGACCTGGCGGCGGGTGAGGATCGCGCCGATCCCGATCGTCAGCGCCAGCGTGAGGGCGAGCGCCGCGAGCGTCGCCGCGAACAGCCGCGCCCGCAGGCTCTTCATTGAGGGGGCTGGACAGCCTTGTAGCCGGCGCCGCGCAGCGTGCGGATCAGGTCGGGCCGGCCGAGCTTGCGGCGCAGCTGCGCGACGTGCACGTCGACGGTGCGCGTACCGCCCGGATACTCGATCCCCCAGACCCGGTCGAGCAAGAGGTCGCGCGAGACGAGCACGCCGGAGTGCGCCATGAAGTAGGCGAGCAGATCGAACTCCTTCGCGGTCAGCTCGACCGGCTTTCCGGCCACCGTGACGTCGTGCGACTCGCGGTCGAGCACGACGTCGCCGAGCGCGAGCCGGTCGCGCTCGTCCGGAGGCTCGGAGCGGCGCAGCACCGCCTTCATCCGGGCCACGAGCTCACGGGGCGAGAACGGCTTCGTGATGTAGTCGTCGGCCCCCACCTCGAGCCCGACGATCCGGTCGGGCTCCTCGTCGCGTGCGGTCAACATCAGGATCGGCACGTGCGAGCGCGCACGCATCTCACGGCAGACGTCGAATCCGTCCTTGCCGGGCAGTCCGATGTCGAGCAAGACGAGGCGCACCGGATGCCGTTCGAGCTCGACGAGCGCCTCCTCGCCGGAGCGCACCCAGAGGACGCGATACCCGTCGCGCGTCAGGTAGCCGCGAACGAGCTCTCCGACCGATGGCTCGTCCTCGACGAGGAGAACTGTCCCGGCCACGATCGAAAGCGTACTCAGGATGTGACGCGGACGCGGACAGCCGCGCCGCCGTCGATGCTCATCGTCTCCACGTTCATGCCCCGCCTCAGCATGAAGATCGTCGCGTGCTTGACCCGCTTGAGCGTCACGATCGTCGCGGGCGAGAGCGAAACGACGGCGGGGGTGCCGTCGGCCTCACGAAGCGTGAGCTGCGTCGCAGAGACGTCGCGGATGCGTCCCCGGTCG
The DNA here is from genome assembly GCA_963785895.1 of uncultured Actinomycetes bacterium. Taxonomy (GTDB): domain Bacteria; phylum Actinomycetota; class Thermoleophilia; order Gaiellales; family Gaiellaceae; genus PALSA-600. The sequence continues at coordinate 26,176 of CAWAXB010000023.1, forward strand.
AGGACCAGCGTGTGAGGAATGCGCTTGATCTTGATGTTGATCTCGGCATGCGACCAGGCACCCGGCAAACGAGGGAACGGAGGCACGCCGCCGGCGCCGGCGATGCCGGCCGTCGCAAACAGGGAGAGAGCGGCGAGTATGACGGCGAGCCTCCGCATGGTCGGGACTCTCACCATCCACGGTCATCGACCGGTAGCAGTTTCGTAAAGGGAACGTAAAAGCTCACGCGGGCCCGCCGTTTCCCGGCGAGCCCGCGCTCCGCTCGTTCAAGCCCCACGCGCTTCGGTCGGTGGGTCAGTTGGCACCTGAAGCCCGACCTCACCCGTCAATGTGCCTTCGACCTGCGCTCTCGGCCCGGAAGTCTCTCGATCCACCCGGACGGCGCCGGGTGATGCGCCTGGGTTTCGTGACTCGCCGCCGCTGTCCTGCCACACCCGGGTGGCCGGAACTCCGATCGCCTCGGCGACCGTGATCGCCATCAGGAGCAGCAGCGGGACGGTCCAGTGGCCGGTCGAGTCGTGCGCCACCCCGAGCAGGAATGGGCCGACGGAGGCAAGCAGGTAGCCGACGCACAGCGACATCGCCGTCAGCGCGGCGACGCCCGCCCCGGTCCGCGCGCGCAGCACCGGCAGGATGAGCGCGAGCCCGAGCGCGCCGCCCTGCGCAAGCCCGATCAGCGCCATCCACGCGATCGCGGCGCCCGGGGCGGCCAGCAGGCCGGCGAGCCCGGCGAGCGAGATCCCGATCAGGATGAAAAGGATCCCGGTCTGGTTTCGCCGCCGGCCGGCCAGGATCGGGACGAGGAAGGCCGGCCCGAGCTGGACGACGTTGCCGAACGCCTGCAGCCCACCCGCGGCCGCCTCGCTGAAGCCGTGCGCCTCGAGGATCGACGGGAACCAGGTGAGCCCGGAGTAGAACGCCATCGACTGGAGCCCGAAGAACACGGCCATCGACCACGAACCCCGGAGGCGGTGCAGCCCCAGCGAGGGGCCGTTCGGGATCACGGTGCGAAGCTCGGCCGCGGGCGCGAGCCAGACCGCGACCGCCAGGGCCGCGGGCAGCGCGAAGGCGGCGAGCGCTGCGCGCCAGCCGCCGAACAAATCCTCGAGCGGCACGGCGAGCCCCGCCGCGATCGCCGAGCCGAGCGTCAGCGCGAGCGAAAACGCTCCCATCAGGACGCCCGAGCGCTCGGGGAAGCGGGTGCGCACCAGAATCGGGACGAGCACCTGGGCGACTGCGATCGCGATCCCGGCCAGGATCGTGCCGGCGAACAGTGGCACGGCTCCGCCGAATCCGCGCACGCCGGTGCCGACGGCGGTGAGGAGCGCGGTCGCGACGAGCAGGCGCTCGATCGACACCCGCTGCGCCAGCCGGGGGGCGAGCGGCGCGAAGAGGCCGAAGCAGAGCACCGGCCCGGTGGTCAGCAGGCCGGCGACGCCGGCGGAGAGCCCGAGATCGTCCCGGACATGGTGGAGGAGCGGCGGCAGGCTCGCGAAGACAGCACGGAGATTGAGCCCCGCGAGCACGATCGCCGCCAGCAGCACTCCCGGCGAGGAGCGGTGGTTTTTCAGCACGATGTCCGCTGGAGGCTATGTCAGCGAAGCGACGACTCAGCGAGCGGGGCGTGAAGAAGATGCGCGAGCGCGAAGCGGCAGCGGGTCTCGACACGAACGACGAGGCGGCCCGCTGGCTCGCGGAGCACGACGCGACACCCGAGCCGCTGCCCCCGAAGTCCGCCGGCAAGAACAAGGAGCTGCACCGCTGGCGCCGGTCGCGCTAGCTCAGCGACGCAGAGAGTCGCCTGAACGTCTTGTCCAGGTCGCGGCGCAGCAGGTCGTTCTCGAGTACCGCGCCGGCCAGCCGCCGCTCGCCCTCGGCGGTCAGCCGCAGGTAGGTGACGCGATGATCCTGCGCCGACGGCTCGCGCCGGATGAGCCCGGCCTCTTCCGCGCGCTGGCAGAGCTCGGTGACGGTGTTGCGCGAGAGCAGCAACCGCCGCGAGATCTCGGTGAAGCTCAGCCGCTCGCTGCCGTCGGGCGCGCCCTTGATCGCAAGCAGGAGCGAGTATCGCTGTGGCGTGAGCCGCCAGCGCCGCGCGATCTGCTCGCTGCTGTACATGAACCCGCGCAGTCCCGCGCGGAACTCGGCGATCCGCATCACCCGCTCGAGCGGCAACCCCTCGGTGGGAGTGTTGCCTTCCATGACGGCGAAGATATCGCGGGCGAACGGGCCGTGCCGGGAACCTCACTCTCCGTTATATTGATGTTCATCGATATGACAACTGCGCTGCTGCAACCCGCTGCTTGCTGTGCCCCACTTGGGGCCTCGACGCTGTCCACCGACGAGGCCGAGGCAACGGCCGATCTCTTCAAGGCGCTGGGCGACCCGGCCCGAGTGCGGGCGGTCAACCTGCTGGCCACCAGCGCCGAGCCGGTCTGCATCTGCAACCTGGTCGAGCCCCTCGGCCTCTCGCAGCCGACCGTTTCGCATCACATGAAGAAGCTCCTCGAAGCGGGCCTCGTCGAGCGGGAGCAGCGTGGCAAGTGGGCCTACTTCTCCTTGAGGCGCGACGCCGTGGAGAAGCTCGCGGCAGTCGCCGATCTGAAAGGAGCGTGTTGCTGATGCCGACTACGTCTGACCAGCTGCGCGAGGAGGTCCGGCAGCGGTACGCCGAGGCCGCGACCAAAGCCGCGGGTGGTGGCTGCGGGTGTAACGACGACAGCTCGTGCTGCGGCAACGCCTGTTGCGAGGGCGAAGCCGGAGATTTCGGCGAGGTGCTCTACGACGCGGAGCAGCGCGGCGAGCTCCCCGAGGCCGCGACGCTCGCGTCGCTCGGCTGCGGCAACCCGACCGCCGTCGCAGAGCTGCGAGCGGGCGAGACGGTGCTCGACCTCGGCTCCGGCGGCGGGATCGACGTGATCCTCTCGGCGAGGCGCGTCGGGCCGAGCGGGACGGCCTACGGCGTCGACATGACCGACGAGATGCTCGCGCTCGCTCAACGGAACGCGCGCGACGCCGGCCTCACGAACGCGCACTTCCTGAAGGGCGTGATCGAGCAGATCCCGCTGCCCGCCGCGTCGGTCGACGTGGTGATCTCGAACTGCGTGATCAACCTCTCCACCGACAAGCCCGCCGTGCTGACCGAGATTGCACGCGTCCTCAAGCCCGGCGGCCGGATCGGGATCAGCGACGTCGTCGCCGAGGATCGGCTCTCGCCCGGCGAACGCGCTGCACGGGGCAGCTACGTCGGCTGCATCGCCGGCGCGCTTTCGCAGAGCGAGTACGAGGCCGGCCTCGAAGCAGCGGGCTTCGAGCAGATCTCGGTCCGGTTCACGCATCAGGTCGCCGACGGGATGCACGGCGCGATCGTCCAGGCGATCAAGGCCAGATGACACCGCCCGCTCTGCTCCGGGCGCTCGCGGCCGAGCTGATCGGCACGTTCGCACTCGTATTCGCAGGCGCCGGCGCGGTGATGGTCGATGCGAAGACGCATCAGCTCGGGCATACCGGGGTCGCGATCGCGTTCGGGCTCGTGATCATGGTGATGGTCTACGGCGTCGGCCACATCTCCGGGGCGCACTTCAACCCGGCCGTGTCGGTCGCCTTCGCGCTGACGCGGCACTTCCCGTGGCCGCGTGTGGCCGCCTACAGCGCAGCGCAGGTCGGCGGCGCGTTGCTCGCCGCCGCGATCCTGCGTGGCTCGCTCGGCGACGTCGCACAGGTGGGCGCGACGCTGCCGGCAGGGTCGCAGGGGCAGTCGTTTCTCTGGGAGATCGTGCTCACCTTCCTGCTGATGTTCGTGATCATGGCCGTCGCAACCGACGCTCGTGCAGCGGGTGAGGCGGCCGCGATTGCGATCGGCGGCACCGTGGGCCTCGACGCGATGTTCGGCGGCCCGATCTCCGGAGCGTCGATGAACCCCGCACGCTCGATCGGGCCTGCGCTCGTCTCGGGCGATCTCCACGCGCTCTGGCTGTACATCGCCGCGCCACTCGTGGGCGCCGGCCTCGGCGCGCTGGCGTATCAGCTCGTGCGTGGCGAGCAGGTCGGCGCAAAGGTAGAGGCGGCGTGAACGTGCTCTTCGTCTGCGTCGCGAACAGTGGCCGGAGCCTGATGGCCGAGCGGCTGTTTCGCGTCGCCGCCGAGGGACGCCACGAGGTTCGCTCGGCCGGCAGCGAGCCCGGAGCCGCTCCGCATCCGCAGGTCGTCGAGGCGCTCGCCGAGGTCGGGATCGACGCCGGCGGCCACGTCCCGCGCAAGCTCGATGCGGCGCTGCTCGAGTGGGCGGACGTCGCCGTCTCGACGTGTAACGAGGAGGCCTGCCCGGTCACGCCGGGCGTCCGCCGGATCAGCTGGGAGCTGCCCGACCCGAAGGACGTGCCGCTCGAGCAGGTGCGGCCGATCCGCGACGAGCTGCAACGCCGCGTCGAGGAGCTCGTACTCGAGCTCGACCGCGGTTAGAGCTCAGCAGCAGTCGCAGCTCTTGCCGCGCCAGCTTTCGACACCCTCGCGGGCGGCGATGACGCCAATCACGAGTGCAGCCGCCGGGTCCGCCCACCACCAACCAGCGACGGCGTTCAGCGAGAGCCCGATGAGCAGCGCGATCGACAGGTATGCGCAGATCTGGTTCTGCTGTGCTTCGCTGACGGTCGCCGACGAGTTGAGCCGGTGCCCGACCCGGCGCTTCGCAGCCGCGAGCAACGGCATCGTCGGCGCGGTGAACGCGGCGAGGCCGATCCCGACCCAGCTCGGCGACGGATGATGGCCGCCGGCGAGATCCCGGATCGACTCGGCACCGATATACGCGGCGAGCACGAAATAGCTCGCAGCGATCAGCTGCTGCGCACGTCGCTCCGCAAACACAGAAGCGCCACGGCCGCCGGTGAACAGCCAGACGATCACGAAGCCGGCCAGCCCTTCGATCAGCGAATCGGCGCCAAAGCCGACGAGTGCCACGCTGCCGGCCGCGATGCCTGCCCCGACCGCGATCGCGAACTCGATCAGATGCCAGGCGTTCCCGCCCCACGCCAGCAGCTTTGCGCGCCGCTCGAGTCGTTCCCGCTCGAACTCGGGCAGCCGGGTTACGACCGCCGGTCGTTGCCCGATCTGCAACAGCGTCTCAGGCACGAGCCGCCGCTCCGATCTCGGCCGGCTCGAGCAGCGCGCGCCCTTCCGCGCTGAGCGCGTACAGCGCCATCTTCCCGTCGCGCCGGTAGTCGACGAGACCGGCCGCGCGCAGCACCCGCAGGTGATGCGAGACGAGGTTCTGTGCCCGCTCGACGATCCAGGCGAGATCGCACACGCAGAGCTCCGGCGCGGCTGCGAGCGCGACCGCGATCGTCAGCCGCGTCGGATCGCCAAGCGCCTGGAAGCTCCCGGACACGCGGCGCGCCGTCGCCTCATCGAGCCGCTGCGCCCGCAGCGCCTCGGCAAGAGGCAGATCGAGACACAGGAGGTCGCAGCGATCCCCGGACACAGGGGAGACATCCTAACGCCTGTTGATGCGTTTTGAAATCTCTCCGAGCGTGGTAGGAACTGCGTCATGACCGAGATACTGCTGTTTCATCACGCACAGGGCCAGACGCGAGGATTCCTCGCGTTCGCCGACGAGCTGCGAGCTGCCGGACACGTGGTTCATGCCCCCGACCTTTACGACGGCAAGACCTTCACCGACCTCGACGAGGGCGTCGGCTACGCGCAGGAGGTTGGCTTCGAGACGATTCAGAGCGCGGTCGACTCGCCGCCGATGAGCTGCCGCACGAGCTCGTCTATGCCGGATTCTCGCTCGGAGGGCTGCCCGCGCAGCTGCTGGCCCAGACGCGCCCGGGCTCCAAGGGGGCACTGCTGTTTCACGCTGCTTTCCCGGCCTCCGAGTTCGGCGGCTCCTGGCCGCCGGGAGTCCCCCTCCAGATCCACATGATGGAGGACGACGAGTGGGCCGTCGAAGACCTTCCAGCCGCGCGCGAGCTTGTCGAGACGATCGACGGCGCGGAGTTGTTCCTTTACCCCGGCGATCGGCACCTGTTCGCCGACAGCAGCCTGCCGGACTACGACGAGAGCGCCGCGACGCTGCTCAAGCAACGCGTCCTTGCATTCTTGGAGGGTGTCGAGTGACCGTCGCCTGCCCGCCTCGCCCGCCGGCTCGCTCTTACTTGACGAGCGTGAGCATCTTGAACATCGGCAGGTACATGGCGATGATGATGATGCCGACCATGATCCCGACGCCGATCATCATCACCGGCTCGATGATGCTCGTCAGCGTCTCGACCGCGGCGTCGACCTCCTCCTCGTAGAAGTCGGCGATCTTCGCCAGCATCTTGTCCAGCTCGCCCGTCTCCTCGCCGACCCGGACCATCTGCGAGACCATCGGTGGGAAGACGGCATTCTCGAGTAGCGGCTGCGCGATCGACGCGCCTTCGCGCACGCGCTGCCCGACGTGGGCGAGCGCCTCCTCGAGGACGTAGTTGCCGGCTGCCTGCCCTGTGATCTCGAGCGCCTTGATGATGTCGACGCCGGCTGCGACCAGCGTCGAGAGTGTGCGAGCGAAACGCGCGATCGTGATCTTGCGGACCGTGTCGCCGATCTTCAGCGGTAAGCGCAGACGCAGCCTGTCCCAGATCTGGCGGCCGCGCTCCGTCTTCCGGCCGCGCAGTACGCCAAAGAGCATCGAGCCGAAGAGCGGAAAGATGATGTACCAGTCGTTCCGGAGCAGGTTCGACACCGTCACGACGTACTGCGTCAGCGTCGGCAGCTGGCCGTTCAACTGCTTGAAGATCTTCACGAAGATCGGGACCAGAAACAGCAGCATCCCGTTCAGCGTCAGCGTCGCGAAGATCAGGACGATCGTCGGATAGACCATCGCACCCTTCACGCGCCGCTTGATCGCCTGCTCCTTCTCGGTCTGCAACGCGACCCGGTCGAGCACGACGTCGAGGATGCCGGCCGCCTCCCCCGCCTCCACCATGGCGATGAAGAGCCGCGAGAACACCTTCGGATGGCGGGACATCGCCTCGGAGAGGAGGAGGCCGCCTTCGACATCGGCCCGCAGCTCGCTTATCACCTCGGCAAGAACCTTGTCGTCGGTCTGCTGCTCGAGGATCACCAGCGCCTGGACGACGTTCAGGCCCGCCTCGATCATCGTTGCGAACTGCCGCGAGAAAACCTGCAGCGACTTCGGTTTGACTCCCTTGAACGCGCCGGAGCTCGCGGACGACGACGAGGTGTCGACCCCGACTTCGTCCAGCTTCTGCGCCATCAGTCCCTTGATGCGCAGCTGCTCCAGCGCGCCCGAAAGATCGGGCGCCGTCAGCGTGCCGTCGAGCTCGATCCCCTGCGCGTTGATCGCGCTGTAAGCGAAGCTGGCCACACGTCTCTGATCGGCAACCCCGGGCGAGGGCTTGAGTCCCGCATCCGATCTGCCGATGACCGTCCTGATGCTCCGCCGTGTGCGCGCACAAGATGGGTTCGGGATGCTCGAGCTGATCGCGGCCGTCTTCGTGATCACGATCGCCCTGCTGGCACTGATGGCCGGCTACGACTCGGCGTTCGTCTCGCTGCACAACGCGCAGCGGAAGACCACCGCGGCGACGCTCGCCGACGCACAGCTCGAGCTCTACCGGGCGCGGCCCTATGCCTCGATCGGGCTCGACGCCACCACGACGGCGAACATCGGCGACTCTACAAACGCGAGCTACGACGCTCTCTACACGACGAATCCGATCCTGGCCGGCGACTTCGTGACCGACCCGATCACGGGTGTCGTCACCCAGAATCCGAGCGGGACGGTCAACGACGTCGCGATCGCGGGCTGCGGCGCGTCGGCGGCCTGCTCGCCGGTGCAGACAGTGTCCGGGCCCGACCACCACCCGTACCGGGTCGAGACCTTCATCCGTGACCGCCCCGGCGCAACCGGCATCAGCTGGACGGAGCGCGTCGTCTGGGTGATCGTCCGTGACGCCGGCCTGAGCACGAAGCCGGAGCTCGTCCGGGAGAGCACCGCCTTCGACCGCGGCCCCGGCTAACCGTTCCAGTTCGCCGGCGACTGCGGCGTGCCGTCGCCCGTCGTCGTCGTCGTCACGGTCGTCGTGTTGACAGGCGCACCGGCCGGCAACGTGTGGAAGGGAATGAACACCGAAACGTTTCCGGCCTGGGTGATTGAGTTGGCGATCACCGGCCCCATGTCCTGGGCGTTCCCGGCCGCGTGGTAATCGGTTGCTGAATAGATCGCCGCCTGAAGGGTGTTGTTACCGGCGAGATTGACGCAATAAGAAGAGACGAGCGACGACCCGGTCGAGTTGGCCCAGCAGCCCGTCACGAAGACGATGCCGTTCTTGTCGGGATTCCACGTGCTGGCGCAGTTCGAGATGCCACAGAGCGTCGCGTTTCCGCTGAGTGCCATGGAGCCGGTGAAGTAGAGCGTGCCGCTGCTGTTGCTGTAGACGATGTCGGTGTTGCCAGCGAGATTGAGGTTCCCGTCGAAGTAGAACGTCCCCTTGACCATGAAGTTCTTCGACCCGTCCCATTTGATCTCGTTCGAGCCGACCACGCAGTCGTAGGCAACTCCGGGCGGAAACAGGTTGATATTGCCGTCGCTCAGGTTGAGCGTGTGGTCGTTGTCGAAGAAGTTCGCGGGGACATTGCTGCCGGCCTGGCAGTCATGGCCCGTCGCCGGCCCGGGGTTCGCCGCGGCGTAGCTGCCGGCCAGGTCAACCGGCGGCTTCGTCAACGCAGGCGTCAACGTGTGGCCGACGCCCGGTGCGTTGACCCAGATCTTGTTCACGCCGGAGCAAGGCGCGGGGCACGAGCCGACGACGTTCATCTTCGAGATCGGCTGGGAGCTCGAACCGATGGAGACATTTCCGCTCAACGTGAGATCGCCGCCGACCTCGAGGTCCGCGCCTTTGTAGGTCACGTTGCCACTCAGGCAGAGCCCACCCCTCGTGTAGAGAGGGACGTTCAAGTTGACGTTGCCCGAGAACTGCTGGCTGCACGCCGCGGTGCTGTCGGAATAGAGGTAGTTCCACACGGTCGTGTCGGTGGTGGTCGACTGCGCCTGCGTCGTCACGGTCGGGACGGTCACCTGCGCGCTGACGGTGCGTGAGACGCCGTTGACCGTGCCGGTCCCGAACAGCGTCCACACCTTCGGGTTGCACGCTGGGATGGTCGAGGGCGTACAGAGCGTTCCGTGGTACGCGATCGTGCCCGTGTCGTCCTCGGGCGTCATCGTCGTGCCGGGGACGAGCACGCTCTCGGCCGTGGTCGGAGCGCTGTACAGACGGCCTTCGGCGAATGCGAGACCGTGCTCGGCAAGCGCGAATGCATGATTGGCATCGGCCGAGTTCTTTGCGCTGCGATGGTTGACCGCGGTCGCGAACAGCACCGAAGCCGTTCCGAGCGAGAGCACGAGCATGGTCATGATCGCGAGCACAAGCGCGACACCCTGCTCGTCCTGAGCGACTCGGCGGAACATCCCGCTTCCGGCATCGGCAGCCGGCTGTGGTCGACCAATCGCTCGATCGAGCGATGCCGGACGCGTCTACTTGGCGGGCGCCGCGGGTGCGATCCGCGCCTGCGTGGTCGTCGGCCGCACGAGCCCGATCAGGAAGTGTGAGGCGTCGGTGACGTTCGCAAGCTTGAGCGGATGCCCGTAGTTGATGCGCAGGGTCGTCTTCCCGTTCGAGAACGAACCGCCGATCAGCTTGATGACCACGAACTTCGGCGACAGAGACACAAGCCGGAAGAGCGGATGCCTGCGCGGGAAGGTGCCGCCCAGCGCGACGACCGTCTTCTTCCCGTTGAAGCGAAGGAGCGCGGCCGGGACGAGCGGGCCGGCGGGCTTCTGCGCGCCGCTCGGTGTCACGGCGAAGGTGAGCGGCTTACCCTGGGCGGTCTGCTTACTTCCGGCGCTCGACGGCGGCGTCGACGGCGGCGTCGTGCCTGCGCCGCCTCCCGGCGACGAGCCCGTGACGCCCGCGTCGACCTGCTGGTGAAACATGTCTTTGAGGGCGAAGCGTGAGAACGAGGCGAGCTGGCCCGCGGCCGGCGCGGGGACGAGCGGGCTCGCAGCGAGCGTTGCCGAGCTGGAGGTGGCGACCGCAGTCGGCGTTGGCGTCGAGGTCGCCGTGGGTGCCGGCGCCACTGCGGCAGGTGGGGTGCCGAAGCGCTCGGCTTCGAGCCGGAGAGCTGCTTCATCAGCTTCGGGCCCTGGATCGCCGCGACGGCAAGGAGTACCACACCGAGGCTGATCGCCATCAACTTCGAGCGACGCTCGCGGGCCTTCGCCGCGGACTTGGCGGCACTGGTGGCCATCAGTGACTCCCGCCGGTCGGCGTCGCACCGACTGCGGTCGACCCCGACGGCGAGGCGGGCGTCGTGCTGGTCGTCGTGGTGGTCGACGTGGCTCCGGTCACGCCCGCGGTGGCACTCGGCGAGGGCGGGGCGCCGTAGTCGAACGCCACGAGATTCATCGTCGCCTGCACAGACCCGTTCTGCGCAACAGTCGGGCCGCCTGTGCCACCGGGCGCCGCAGAGGTAGTAGCGGCGGTGAGCTGCAGCTGATCGGCGACGATCAGCCGCCCGGCCACGTGCAGCTTCGAGTCCACCGAGACCTGGGCACGAGCGGCGCGCAGAAATGCAGTGAGATTCGCGAACGGGCCGTTGACGACGACGGCGATGGGAATCGACGAGGTGCCGTCGGCCTGCGCGATCCGCGGTGAGGGGGTGATCGACACGAGCGTGACGTGGCTCTTGCCGGCGAGGTCGGCGAGCTCGAGCACGATGCCCGGCATGTCGTCGGAGGCCGGCATGGCGCGCGCAAGCTGGTACAGCTCGGCCGCACGCAGATCCGGCGTCTTCGTCCCACCAGCGCGAAGCGCGGCGAGTTGCGCCTGTGCCGTGGTGATCTGCTGAGAGAGCGAGCTCGCCTTCGACGACTGCGGGCCGACGGCCGCGAGGTAGCCGGCGCCAAGAACGATCACGGCCAGCACGAGGCAGCCGGCGATCGCGATCGTCTGGTTGTTCAGCTGTTTCTTCACGACGCCGCTGCCGCTCCGCGGATGCCCGAGCTGATCTGGAACTGCACGACCTGCTTCGACCCAGCCTGGCTGAGCGTCGTCGACATAAGCGTCACGTTCGAGAGCGACGGGACAAGCGCCAGCCGGGCGAGGACGTGCGCGACATCAGCTTGCGAATAGGTGAAGCCCCCGATCGTCATCGCGGTCGGGCTGCCCGTGGAAGACGTCGTCGAGGAGGCGATCCCCGCAGGCGTCGGCGACTGCGCCGTGAGCGTCGAAAGCCAAACGTTGGCCGGAAGCACACGTGCGATCTGGTCGAGCACGACATCCCATGCCACGCGCTTGCCGAGCGCGCCGGCAAGCGCGGCCTCGCGCGTCTGGCGCTCACTGGCGACCTGTGTCGACTCCGACGTCAGCGATGGCGACGGGGCGAGCGCCGCGAGTTGCGACTGCAAGTCGCCGAGCGTCGCGCTCCTGTTGACGACCGTCGAGTGCTCGAGCGACGCACCGAGATAGATCAGCGCCCCCGCCAGCACGGGAGCGGTGGCGGCAAGCACGATCGGCGCCTTCGGAATGCGCTGGCGCGGAGCGTTCGCCTCGGGCGGTAGCAGGTTGACGGCGCGCATCAGTCTTCGATTCCCAGGCCGACTGCGATCGCGAACGATCCGGCATCCGCGGGACGGGAAACCTTCTTGCCGAGCTGCACGCGTGCGAGCGGGTCGCCGATGCGAACCGGCGCGCCGACGGCCCGCTCGAGCTCGGCAGCGAGCCCGTCGAGCTGCGCACCGCCACCGGAGAGCAACAGCTCTGAGATGTCGAGCGATCCGGGACGGGTCTGGTAGATAGGTCAGCGACGAGAGCAGCTCGCGTGCGAGCACTCCCAGCTCGGAGCGGATCGCCGCCCGCCCGGCCGCGGCCTGCACGGCCGAGAGGCCCGACGGGACTGTCTCCTCGACGAGCGACAGCTCGTGCTTGATCGGCGCGGCCTGGGAGGGCGTCAGGTCGAGGGCGCGTGCGAGCGCGATGTCGAGCGTGCCGCTGCCCCATTCGAGCACGCGGGTGAAGTCGCAGATCTTCCCATCCGAGACGGCGAACACCGTTCGCTCGTGCCCGATCGCCACCGCGACGACCGCGTCGGTGGACGGCTCGCCCGGGACCGACAGCGAGCGCAGGAGGGCGAATGCGTCGAAATCGATGCCGCTGAGCCGCAGCCCGGCCTTGCGACAGACGTCGACGTAGCGAGAGACGAGCTCCCGGTGTGCGAACACGAGCAGTACGCGACGGATCGGCTCACCGTTCGGGTCGAGATCCTCGCCGAGGATGACGTGGTCGAGCACCGCATCCGTGACGGGAATCGGGAGCAGCTCTTGCGCGCGAAAGCGGATCGCGTTCGCGAACGCCTTCGGGTCGTCGATCGCCGGGACTTCGAGCACGCGAACACCGATGCGGTTCGACGCGATGCCGAGGCGGATGTCGCGCTTCGGAAGCTTGTGCTTCGCGAAGAACGCCTTCAACTCGACCGCGAGCGCCTCGGGCTCGCGCACCTCTCCCGCGACGACCAGGCCGTGGTCGAGCGGTGCGCGCGCGAGTTGCACGAGCTCGACCGAGCCGTTGTTGTGCACCTCGGCCGCCGCAAGCTGCGACGAGCCGACGCGCAATCCCACGATCCGCTGCACCCGGTGCTGGCGCGCCGGCAGCCGCAATGCGGGCCGCGGCAGCTTCAGGTGCAGCTCGCGCTTGAGCAGGCTCGGCTTCTTCGGTTCGGGGGTGGCCGGCTCGACGTCCTCCGCCGGGCCGGCGACGGTTTCCTCGGCAGGCGAGAGGAAGTCGTCGTCCGGGGCGGCGTCGATTTCTTCGATCGGGCTCGGCGGCTCGGGCTCCAGCGCCTCTGCGACCCAGAGCTCGTCCCGCTTCGCGACGGGCCACGCCTCTGGTTCGGGCGGCGGAACAGGCTCGGCCGGGAGCACAGGCTCGGAAACCGGCGGCCGCTCGACCGCCACGACGCTCGCCGGAACCTGCGCGCGCGGCCTGTTCGAGCGCACGCCTGATCGACGGCGGCAGCTCGGGAATCGGCTGCCGGCGCCGCCGTGACGTGCGCCTCGCGGTCGAGCTCGCCGGCTCCACGACGGTCGCCTCGCTCGGGAGCTCGACCGCAGCGGACTGGGCACGCGCCTGTGCGAGTGCGAGCTGCAGCGACGGCGGCAGCTCCGGGATCGGGCTCCGGTGCCGCGCGAACAGGCTCGGCCGGCGCACGTGCAGCTCCTTCTTCCACACCGACTTCTCGAACCCCGGCGCGCTCAGCTCAGACACTGGCCAGCCTCAGTTCGCCACCGACCGAGACGCCCGAGCGCTGGAGCAGCGCAAGCAGCTCGGCGCGGCGCGACGAGCGGCCGACTGCCTCGTCGGCCGAGACGATCCGGCGCGTCACGAGGTCGCCCAGCGACTGCTCCATCGTCTGCATCCCGCTGCGCGAGCCCGTCTGCATGTACGAGTAGATCTGCTCGACCTTGCCTTGCCGGATCAGGTTCCGGATCGCGTCGTCGGGGATCAGGATCTCGAGCGCGGCGACACGGCCCAGGCCGTCGGCCGTCGGCACGAGCGTCTGCGTGATCACGCCCTGCAGCGTCCCGGCGATCTGTGTTCGCACCTGATCCTGCTGCGCTGCCGGGAAGACGTCGATGAGCCGGTCGACCGTCGCCGGCGCGCTCTGCGTGTGCAGGGTTCCGAAGACGAGGTGGCCGGTCTCGGCCGCGGTGAGCGCGGTCGAGATCGTCTCGAGGTCGCGCATCTCGCCGAGCAGGATCACGTCGGGGTCTTGCCGGAGCGCCGCGCGCAGCGCCTCGCCGAAGCTCGTCGCGTCGGTGCCGATCTCGCGCTGGTTGACGATGCAGCGCTTGTGCCGGTGCAGGAACTCGATCGGATCCTCGATCGTGATGATGTGGTCGGTGCGCGTGCGGTTGATCTCGTCGATCATCGCCGCGAGCGTCGTCGACTTGCCCGAGCCGGTCGGGCCGGTGACGAGCACCAGGCCGCGCGGCAGCATCGTCAGCGCGTGCAGGCCGTCGGGCAGCCCGAGCTCCTCGAGCGTCTTCAGCTCGTCGGGGATGACGCGGAACGCGGCCGCGATGCGTGCTCGCGCTGCTGGTAGACGTTGACGCGGAAGCGCGCGAGGCCCGGCACGCCGTACGAGAAGTCGAGCTGCCGGTCGATCTCGAGCCGCTTCTGCTGCTCGGTGGTGAGGATGCGGTAGAGGAGGGCGCGGCTCGTGTCGGCGTCGAGCGACGTCGTGCCGGCGAGCGGCTCCAGCTCTCCGCGGACGCGCGCGGCGGGCGCCGCGCCGACGGTGACGTGCAGGTCGGACGCGCCGCGCTCGACCGCCTGCTCGAGCAGGGCGTCGATGGAGAGGATCGCTTCCACGACGGGGCTATCGGCAGCCGGCCGTCCGCTCCTTGAGGGATTGGTGGCGCCGGCGCCGCATCGCTCAGCCTGGGGGATGCCGCTCACCCGTCGTGAAGTGACGAATCCCCCATTCGAGGGTCTTGGAGTCGCCGGGCCGTTGTCGATACCCGCACCGCAACCGTCCGTCACCTCTCTCAAGGAGCGAACACTGTGATCGACAAGATCAAGACACCGCCTGGCGAGCGAGCAGGGCTTCACCCTGATCGAGCTCCTCGTCGTCATCGTCATCCTCGGCATCCTGGTCGCGATCGCGGTGCCGTCGTACCTCAGCTTCCGCGGCTCGGCGACAGACGCCGCTGCGAAGTCGAATGTCCGCTCGGCGATTCCGGCTGCCGAGGGCTACTACCAGAGCAACAGCTCGCTACTACCGAGCATGGATCAGTCGATGACCGTCGCAGCCTGCAGGCCCCGGTGCTGGGATCGCGACCGATCGTGACGCGATCGTCGGCATCGACAGGCCGCGTCGTACTGCCTCCAGGACACGAACGGCACCAGCACCTACCACTACGTCGGTGGCACGGCCGCCGCCTCGATGGTCACGGACGAAGGCAAGGTCATCGCAGAAGCGTGCCCGACGCTGCACGTAAGCGCTTCGGGATAGTTCGTCGGTTCCGAAGGGGCGCGGGAAACCGCGCCCTCTCTTTGCCCGTTCAAGCCGGCTGCCGCGCCTGCCGATACGGAGCACTATGACGCTGCAGCTTCGACCCCGGTCAAGATCATCGCCCTCGTCGGCGTCGCTCTCGTGCTCGGCGGGCACGGGATCGCGACGCTGCGCGCTCGGCCACAGCGCGCGCCGGCGAAGGCGGCCATCAAGCCACCGACGGCCGCCCGTGCACGTCTTCACCGCGAAGCCGGCGCACGCCGTTCCTCACCGCGCGCGTCCGGCCGATCAGCTCGACCCGCGCCCTGCCCGCTCCGCTGCGCCGCGCGCTGCGCTCCAGCCGCGAGGTCGTCGCCGTCGTCGTGGACGCCCGGCGTCGCCGCGAGCGGACGGCGTCGCGGCAGCACGCCGGCCGCCCGCAGCGGCGCACGTCGGCTTCGTCGCGCTGAACGTCGCCGACGAGCACGATCGCGGCCGCGCTCGCCGGCTGGGCACCGCCGCCGCGGGCGACCCGCCGTGCTCGTGGTCAGGCGCCCCGGCAACGTGGTCGTCGAGCTCGACGGCTACGCCGACCGCGACGATGGTCGCGCAGGCCGCGCGCGAGCGCGCGGATGAGCGGCGAGCTCGTCCGCGAGGTGACGCGCGACGGTCGCCGGCTCGCGCTGCTCCGCTGCTACGACGCCGGACGGCGTGACCGATCGTCGAGGCCGAGGTGACCCCGGCCGGCAGCCGCGAGCCCCGTCCGGCGCGGCCCGTACCGCTTCGCGACCGCGCCCGAGGCGTTCCGCTTCGTCCAGGAGGCGCTGCTCGCGCTGCAGTACCTCGGCTGCACGGTCGCCATGCCGACGACGTGCCGAGACTCGCGACTGCCGCCTGACCGAGCTCGGCCAGCGACGACGCGGGTCAGCTCTTCGATCGACGTCAGCCCCGAGGCGACCTTGGCGAGGCCGTCGTCCCAGAGCGTGCGCATGCCCGCCGCGCAGCGCCGCGCGCTCGATCTCGTCGCGGCTCGCCTTCGCGACGGCGAGCGACTCGATCTCCTCGGTCATCGTCAGCAGCTGGAAGATCCCGATCCGGCCGCGGTAGCCCGGTCTGGTTGCAGCGCGGGCAGCCGACCTTGCGGTAGAAGGTGACGCCGTCGTTCGCGGCCGCGACGTCGGGCGAGACACGGGCCTTCAGCAGCTCCTCGACCGACGGCGAGTACAGCTCGCAGCAGTGCGCGCAGAGCTTGCGCGCGAGCCGCTGGGCGAGCACGGCCGAGACGGCGGCGCCGGTGAGGAACGGCTCGACGCCCATCTCGTTCAGGCGCGTGATCGTGCTCGGCGCGTCGTTCGTGTGCAGCGTCGAGAGCACGAGGTGGCCGGTGAGCGCGGCCTCGATCGAGATCTTCGCGGTCTCGCCGTCGCGGATCTCGCCGACCATCACGACGTCGGGGTCGGAGCGCAGGATCGAGCGCAGCGCGGTCGCGAAGGTCAGCCCGGCGCGCGTGGTTGATCTGCACCTGGTTGACGCCGGCGAGCCGGTACTCGACCGGGTCCTCGACGGTGATGATGTTGATCTCGGGCCGGTTGATCTCGGTCAGCGCCGCGTAGAGCGTCGTCGACTTGCCCGAGCCGGTCGGGCCGGTGACGAGCAGCGCGCCGGTCGGGCGGCGCGACGAGCTCGCGCAGCTGCGTCGCGCATCTCGTCCGAGAGGCCGAGCTCCTCGAGCGTCGGCGCGCTGCGTCGACTTGTCGAGCAGGCGCATGACGACCGACTCGCCCTCGACCGTCGGCAGCGTCGCGACGCGGATGTCGAGCGTCCGGCCGGCGGCGGCGGCGTTCAGCGAGATGCGGCCGTCCTGCGGCTTGCGCCGCTCGGCGATGTCGAGCTTCGCGAGCACCTTCAGGCGCGTGGTCGACGCCGCTCGCGAGCCGCTTCGGGATCCGCTGCACCTCCTGCAGCACGCCGTCGATCCGGAAGCGGACGAGCAGGCAGTCCTCCTGCGGCTCGAAGTGGACGTCGCTGGCGCCGTCCTCGGCCGCCTGGAAGATGACCGAGTTGACGAGCCGCACGAGCGGCGCGTCCGAGACGCCGTCGTCGGCCTCGAGGTCGTCCGGCGTCGTCCTCGACGACCTCGAGCTCGCTCGAGATCGACGCCGTCGCGCGCGCCGAGCGCGTCGCTCGGCGCGGGCGAGCCGCTTGATCTCGGCGAGGATGTCGTCGCGCGGCGCGACGGCGAGCTCGACCGCGATAGCGCGAGCGCGAGGCGCAGCTCGTCGATCGCCGCGATGTTCGCGGGGTCGGCGATCGCGACCTGGAGCGACGCCGCCCTCGAGCCGGTACGGCAGCGCGCCGGCGCGCTCGAGCACGGCGAGCGGGATCTGCTCGACCGCCTCCGGCGAGATCGCTCGGCGAGGATGTCGACGAGCGGCAGGTGGTAGCGCTCGGCGAGCGCGCGCGCGACGCCTTCGCCGAGCGCGAGCCCCTCGTCGACGAGCGCCTGCGGCGAGCGAGCCGCTGCCGGCGCGGCCGCGCGCGGCGGCCAGGCGGTCGGCCGGGACGAGCCCGGTCGCCTCGAGCAGGTCGGCGACGAGCTCGGCGAGCTCGTTGACCGCGTCCGGCCGTCGAGCCGGCCGAGCCGCTGCGCCGCGGACCGCCGCCGGCGAGTGCTGCGTTCAGAAATGGGTGGGCCGTGCTCGTCCATATCCCTCGAACGAGGTATCGGCAGCCGGTGCTGCGACGCCTTGAGGCGTGCGCTCTAGAGGAAGCGCAGGTACCAGTCGAGCATCGCGGTCGCCGGCGAACAGGGCGACCACGCCCGCCGAGCGCGAGGAACGGCGCGAACGGGATCTTCATCTTGCGCGCCGCCGCGCCGTGCCGGGCGAGCAGGACGATCGACGGGACGAGCGCGGCGAGCATCCCGGCGAGCAGCGCGACCGGGACCGTCCGGCCGACGCCGACGCCGAGCAGCAGCGCGAGCTTCACGTCGCCCATGCCCATCCCGCGCGGGTAGGCGAGCGCGGCGAGGAAGAGGAAGAGCGCGGCGCCGAGCCCGGCGGCCGGCCACTCGATGCTCGGGTCGCCAGGCGAGCTGCAGCGCGAGCACGACGACCGCTGCCGGCAGGACGACGCGGTTCGGGACGATCCGGCGCTCGAGGTCGGTGGCCGAGATCGCGACGAGCGCGGCGCAGAAGATCGCGGCGGCCAGCGCGTGCAGCGTCGGCCCGAACGCGAGCACGCGACGCGGCGACGAGCAGCGCCGTGCTCGAGCTCGACCGCCGGGTAGCGCCAGCCGATCGGCGCGTGGCAGGCGCGGCAGCGGCCGCGCAGCAGCAGGTACGAGACGACCGGGATGTTGTCGCGCGCGCGGATCTCGGTGCCGCAGTGCATGCAGGCCGAGCGCGGCTTCGACGACCGAGCGGCCGAGCGGCAGCCGCGCGGCGACGACGTTCAGGAAGCTCCCGACCGCGAGGCCGGGCGCGAAGACGACGGCGGCGAAGCGCGGCGTTCACAGCCGGTTCTATCGGCAGCCGTGCGCCGGTCGGCTTGAGGAGACGAGCTCGCGGATGCGTTGCGCAGCGTGATCGCGTCGGTGAACGTCGAACGCTGCGTCCGACGAGCGGCCGGTCGTGTTGACGGTCAGGTCGACAGCGAGCTGCGGCAGGTCGCCCGCGTGCGCCGGCGAGGATCGGAACGGGCGTCGCCGAGGTGATGCTCGTCGACGAACGGCTGGCCGCTGCCCGTGCAGCTGGTCGCCGTGTAGCGCGTGAGCGCTCCGCCGGCCACGCACCACGATGACGGTGCCGGATCGCGTGCGAGCATTCGCCGGCAGGGTCAGAAGGACTCCAGCTCCGCCGAGAGACCTGCGTGGCGCTCGATCGCGCAGCGCGCCTCGTACTCGAGGCGGTCGAGCGCGAGCCGCGCGTTCTGCTGGCCCTGGAGGCGACCGTCGCGTCGTCGGTCGCGCGCGAGCCGCTGAGACGAAGATGTTCACCAGCCCGGTCAGCACGATGCCCAGCACGACCAGACGACCAGCAGCTCGACGAGCGTGAAGCCCTGCTCGTCGGCGAGCACGCGCTTCATGCGCCTGCGAGCCGCAGTCCGAGCAGCGTGCCGGCTCGGGCTCGGGCTCGCGGCTCGGCTTCGACGACGACCGGCTCGGGCTCGGCGCCTCGACCGCGCAGAGCGCCGCCGCTTCAGCTCGCGCTCGAGCGCGACGAGGAAGTCGTGCCGGTTGCCGGCCGCGTTCGCAGCGACCTCGGTCTCGACCGCGCCGCGCGCCACGAGCTCGATCAGCGCCCGCTCGAAGCGTCTGCATCTGGAAGAACTCGCCCTCGCCGATCGCGTCGGTGATCTCGTCGGGCCGGCTCTCGCGGATCAGGTCGGCGATGCGCGCGTTCGTTGATCATCACCTCGACGGCAGCGATGCGCCCGCCGCCGGCGCGCGGCAGCAGGCGCTGCGAGACGACGCCGCGCAGGACGCCGGCGAGGATCGAGCGGATCTGCTGCTGCTTCGCCGCCGGGAAAGAACTCGATCAGGCGCGCCGACGGTCTCGGCGGCGTCGATCGTGTGCATCGTCGAGAGGACGAGGTGCCCGGACTCCGCTGCCTGCAGCGCGGTCTGCGCCGTCTCGGCGTCGCGCAGCTCGCCGATCAGGATCGTGTCGGGGTCCTGGCGGAGCGCGCGCCGCAGCGCCTGGGCGAAGCTCTCGGTGTCGAGCCCCACCTCGCGCTGGTTGACGATCGACAGGTGGTCGGGATGGAGGATCTCGATCGGATCCTCGATCGTCACGATGTGCGAGCGGCGGCTGCGGTTGATGTGGTCGACAATCGCGGCCAGCGTGGTCGTCTTGCCCGAGCCGGTCGCGCCGGTGACGAGCACGAGCCCGCGATGCTCGTTGGCGAGCGCTTCCACGCCCGGCGGCAGGTCGAGCTGCTCGAAGTTCGGCACCTCGGTCGGGATCACGCCGGAAGGCGAACGAGACGGCGCCGCGCTGGCGGAAGGCGTTGACGCGGAAGCGCGGCAGGCCGTCCGAGGTGTAGGCGAGGTCGAGATCGCCGGTCTCGACGAACTGCTCGTAGCGCTGCGGCGTCGACGCCGTGACCGTGCGCAACGCGTCGTCGAGGTCGGCGTCGTCGAGCGGCGCGTCGTCGAGCGGTGTGACGTCGCCGTCGAGCCGAAACGCGGGCGGCCTGCCGACCTTCAGATGCACGTCGGAGGCGCCGGCCTCGACGGCGCGCCGGAGCAGCGGGTCCAGTTCCACGCCATCAGTTGTCGGCAGCGCACCCCGATCGCTTGAGAGACTGGGCCGATGCGGCTCCTCCTGCTCGCCCGCCACGGCCAGTCGGCGTTCAACGTCGCCGGGCTCGTCAACGGCGACCCGGCGCGCGACCTCGGACTGAGCCCGCACGGTGAGGACGAGGCTAGGCAGCTCGCCGGCCAGCTGGCCGGGCACGCGATCGACCTCTGCGTGGTCTCGGAGTTTCCGCGCGCGCAGCAGACGGCCTCGATCGCGCTGGCCGGGCGCGAGGTGGCGCGGGCCGTCGACCCGGAGCTGAACGACATCCGGATCGGCGAGCTCGAAGGGAAGACGCTCGACGACTACCGCGAGTGGAAGCACGGCCGCGGCCGCGACGATCCGTTCCCCGGCGGGGAGAGCCTCGACGACGCCGCGCGCCGCTACGCCAGGCGTACGAGCGGATCCTGCGCCGCCAGGACTCGACGGTGCTCGTCGTCTGCCACGAGATCCCGGTGCGCTACGCGATCAACGCCGCCGCCGGCTCGGACGACCTGGACCGCCCCCAGCACGACGTCGCGAACGCGACGCCCTACGTCTTCGACGAGGCGGGACTGCGCCGGGCGATCGACCGCATCCGCAAGCTCGCCGGCTGACGCTGAGGCCCGTGTCCCGGGTGTCTGAGACCTGCCTAGCGGCCGAGCACGTCGAGCGCGCGCAGGGGCAAGCGGGCGAGCCCGTACTGCTGCTGCGGGGCCGAGAGCTCGCCGAGCAGCAGCCGCTCGACACTGCGCCAGAGGAGCTGCGTGCGCGCGACCCGCCAGGTGGCGCGCGGCCAGCGGTCGAGCGCCTGCTTGAGCTTCCACGAGGCGCGGTGCAGCGGAGCGAGCGCCAGGTCGACGGCCGGCTGATACGGCTCGAGCGTCTCCGAGTGCCCGCCCAGCAGGTCACCGACCGCCGCGGCCGCCAGCCGCGCCGAGACGAAGCACTCGTACATGCCGTCGCCCGAGACCGGGTCGATCAGCCCGGCGGCGTCACCGACGAGCAGCACACGGCTCGCCGGCGATCCGGGCACCGCGGCGCCGATAGGGCAGCCGGTGGCCGCGCAGCGCGCTGAGCTGCGCCGGATCGAGGTGATGAGCAGCGCACAGGCGCGCCAGATGCTTGCGGATCCTCGGGCCCTCGGCCTGCCAGGCGCCGACACCGATGTTGACGTGATCGCCCTTCGCGAACACCCAGCCGTAGCCGCCCGGGATGTCGGCGAACTCGACCACCGCGCGGCGCGCGTAGCGCGTGCGCGAGACGACGCCGTACGGGACGTTCCCCTCGTACGCAACGCCGTGCGCGATCCCCTCGGCGAGCCCGAACGCACGGGCCGTCATCCCGTTCGCGCCGTCGGCTCCGACGATCGCGTCCGCCTGCACCCGCTCACCCCCGGCCAGCAACAGACTGTTACTCGCCGGATCGAGCTCGGCCCTGACCCCTTCGCGCACCTCGACGCCCTGCTCGCGCGCCGCGTCGAGCAGGAACGTGTCGAGCTGCCGGCGCTGCGTCATCCGGATCACCGGCGCCGACGAGCGCCGCTCGACCGCGTCGCCGTAGCGGAAGCGGAGCTCGACGATGTCGACTTCCTCCTCGACGACCGGCGACACGTCCACCGGGCATTGCGCCGCCGCCCGGGTGGTGACGCCGCCACCGCAGGGCTTGTCGCGCGGAAAGGTCGCCTTGTCGACGAGGAGCACCGACGCACCCGCGGCGGCAAGGTGGTGGCTGGTCGCCGAACCGGCAGGCCCGCCGCCGACGACGATGACATCGAAGCGCTTCATCCCACTGAGGCTACAATCGCGGCGCTCTGTCCGGCTTCACCTGGGGGTGTGCCCGAGCGGCCAAAGGGAACGGGCTGTAAACCCGTCGGCTCAGCCTACGGAGGTTCGAATCCTCCCGCCCCCACTTTGCGCGATGGTTCACGTTTGATCTCCAGCGGCACGACCGGTTCAATCGGAGCCGGATGAGCGGCGGCGAAGCGATCGGCCCCGGGGCGTCGACGCCGGCCGCGGAGCTGGATGCAAAAGCAGATCTGCGCAGCCGCGCCCAGGCGCTGGTGGGAACGCCGCTGGCGCTCGCGGCCACGGGCGCAGCGACGATCTTCCTCGCGGTCCGCCTCATCCACGACTTGGGGACGAAGGCGTACTTCGAGGACGAGGCCGTCGCCGGGCTCGTCGCCGCACGTCCTTGGGGCGAGCTGATTCACACCGTCGTCTGGAACCGCGGCGGCTCGCCGCTGCACTTCGTGCTCGCACACATCGCGTTCGACATCAGCCCGACCGTCGGGGCGTTGCGCTGGCTCTCGATCCTCTTCGCGCTCGGCACGGTCGTCTGTGCCTACGCGCTCGCCCGCCACCTCGCCGGCGAGGCCGCCGGCGCCGCGGCGGCGTGGGTCGCCGCGGGCTCGAGCCTGCTTCGGGTCTACGGAACCTTCGGTCGCATGTACTCGCTGCTCGCGTTCCTCGGCGGGCTCAACATGTTGCTGTTCGTGCGCGCTCTCGAACGGCCGACGCGCCGGCGGGTGACGCTCGCCGCGCTCAGCGCCTGGCTCCTCGCCGCGACCCACCCGTTCGCGATCGTGCCGGTCGCCGCCGAAGCGGGCATCGCGCTCTGGCTCTGGCGGGGACAGGATTGGCGGCGCGCGCTCCCCGTTCTGATCGCGGGCGCTGCGACACTCCCACTCCTCGCCGGCGAGCTCAGGCTCGCAGGACGCTTCGACGTCTCCACGTCGAACGGCACGGCGATCGGCTCGAGCGGCAGCGCAACCCGGCAGCTCCGCGCAGCGGTCGAGGGCTTCGCCGGAGGCCGCGGGGCGACCCTCTGGATCCTCACCCTGCTCGCCCTGATCGGGATCTGGATCGTCACGCGACGCACACCGGCGCTGATCCTGGTCGGCGCCAGTGCGCTCGTCGTGCCACCCGTGCTCTCGCTGCTCGCCCACGTGGGCAACACGAGCACGGCGTATCTGACCCCGCGGCATCTGATGGCGGCGCTCGTGCTCTGGGCTGCGCTGATCGGCGTCGGCGCGGTTCGCCTCGTCCGCGCCTGGCGCGTGAGCGGACGCTTGCCTGCCGTTGCGGTCCTCGTCGCCGCCGTCCTCGTCACCAGCGCGCCCGCGACCGCCCGCGACCCGCGCACTGCCATCCCGTTCTGGTCGACGATCGGCGACGTCCAGCAGACGACGGCGATCGGAACCTGGCTCGGCGAACGGATCCAGCCCGGCGACCTGCTCTTCCCCTACGCCGTCCCGTACCTGCGCGCGCTCCCGCAGGCGCGTAAGGCCCGCACGCTGCCCCGCGGCGACGCGCCCACGCTGCTGGCGGCAATCGGCGACGGCCATGGGGCAAGAGAGATGTGGGTGACGCTGCCGCTCGGGCCGGGCGACGTGCTCCAGCCCGAAGCCCTGGCCGCTCTGCGCCGCTCGTACGAGGTCACCGTCTTCTCAAACTGGTTCGTGATCCGCGTGCCGGGCCCGTTCACGACCCGGCGCTCGGCTGTCACCGTGCTCGCCCCCATCGTCGACGAGGCGTCCGCCGCCGTCTCGAAGTGGTTGCTCGACAGCCAGGCCTACGAGGCAGTCTCGACGAGCACGGTGGACAGGGCGCTGCGGATCGTCAACGGCGGCCGCTGAGGGCGTTCGCCAGGCGTTCGAAGCGCGACCTCCGGCCGGTGCGCCGCTCGGCTGCGTCGGCGGCGCCGTAGAGCGCATGCACAGCGCGGATGCCGAGATAACGAAACGGCTCGGGCTCCCACGCCCTCGGAGGAGGGGCGACCCAGGGCAGCTCGGTGAGCGCTGTGCGCTCGCCGAGCAGGAGGTCGCGCAGCGTCCGGGCGGCGAGGTTCGAAGCGGCGACGCCCTCACCGGCGTACCCGAAGGCCCATGCAATCCCGGTGGCCGGATCGGCGCCGACGGACGGGAGCCAGTTGCGCGTCACGCCCAGGACGCCGTGCCACGCGCCTTCGATCGGAACATCCGCGGCCGGGCCGAACAGACCGCGCAGGCGACCCCGCAGCTCCGAGACGGTGCGCTCCGCCGGCGGGCCTTCGCGATCGGTCTTCGAGCCGAACCGGTACGGGATCCCGCGACCGCCGATCGCGATCCGGTCGTCGGGAGTCCGCTGGAGATACGCGTAGAGATGGCGGCCGTCGAGCATCGTCTCGGCGCGCTCCCAGCCGAGCTCCGCCCAGGCGGCGGCGCCGAGTGGCTCGGTCACGATCATCGCGCTGTTGATCGGCGCAACCGTTCGAACGAGACCGGGCAACTCGGCGGTGTAGCCCTCGGTGGCGCGAACAACCCAGCGCGCCCAGACGTCGCCGAACGGCGTGCGGGCACGGTGCGGTTCGACCGCCAGCACCGGTGTCCGCTCGTACAGGCGCGCGCCCGCGCGCTCGGCCGCCTCCGCAAGCCCTCGCACGAGGCGGGCCGGCTGCACGCGAGCGCAGTGCGGCGTGAAGCTGGCGCCGAGCGCCCCCTGCACGCGCACGCGCTCGCCGAGCCGCTTGCCGTCGAGCAGCGCGCTGTCGTGCTCGCCCAGCCCCCACGCACGGTCGGCCTCGACGTGCGCCCGCACGCGGGCGAGCTCACGCTCGGTCTGCGCAACCACCAGCGAGCCGCCCTTGACGAACGCGCAGTCGATCCGTTCGCGCTCGACCGCACGGCCGATCTCGTCGACGGTCTCCTGAATCGCCCGCTCGAGCGCGATCGCGCCCGCCCGGCCGCCCCGCTCGGCCCATTGCTCGCGCGCGCCCGACAGCGCACCGAAGACCCAGCCCCCGTTGCGGCCCGAGGCTCCGAACCCGGCGAACTCGCGCTCCAGCACGACGACCTCGAGGCTCGGGTCGGCGCGGCGCAGCTCGTACGCGGTCCAGAGCCCGGTGAAGCCGCCGCCGACGATGCAGACATCGACCTCGCAGGGACCAGGCAACGCCGGCCGGGGCTCGGGCAGGCCGCCGAGCTGGTCGAACCAGAACGAGACCATGGGCGGCGATCGTAATTGAGAGAATGGCGCCGTGGACGTGCGCGCCCTCACCGATCTGCGCGAGCTCGCACGCCGGGACGGCGCGCTCGCTGCGGACGCCGAACGGCTCCGCCGGCTCGACGCAGAGGTGGCGGCGATCCGCACACGCGCCGAGCAGATCGCCGGGTTCTTCCGGGCGCTCGCAGACGAGGAGGCAAAGCGAGACGACGCCGTCCGGCGGGCGGCGGACGAGCTCGAGCGGCGCCGCAGCGACGTGGCCCGCGCCGAGGCGGACGCCACACACGCTCGCGACGAGCTGCAGCGAGAGCTCGCGAAGCGCGCCGTCGCCCGCGCGGCCGATCGGGCCTCGACCGCCGAGGCGCACCTGGCCCGCACGACGGCCGAGCGCGCCGAGCTCACACACGACGCCGCCGCGCTTCCGGCGGAGCTGCCCGTGCTGCTGGCGCGGGCACGCTCGGCGAGCGACGAGGTTCCCGAGCTGGCGGTTCCCGCCGAGAGCCTCGAACGGCTGATCGAATGGTGTTCGCACGCACACGCCGAGCTCTTCGTGTTCACCGGGCACATCGATTCGTCCCGCGAACAAATCACCCGCGAGGCCAACGAGCTCGCCTCGATGCTGCTGGGCGACCCGACGTACGGCTCGACGGTCGCCCAGGCGCTCGCACGCGTCGAGGGGCACTAACCCTCTCTCTGCGCAATCCGCCATCAGAAACCTGATCGACTGCGGATTTCGTCGGTCGGCTGCCAGACCATTGACGGAATACGCAGGAACGTTGTAGAACCACGTCTGTGTCGTTGCCTGCCCACGAGGGCCGCGGTCCTGTCACACGCTCGCGCTCGCTCGACCGGATCGACCGCGGCATCATCGAGGCGCTGCAGGAGCACGGCCGCGACTCCTTCCGTGCGATCGCAGCGAAGACAGGCGTCGCCGAAGCGACCGTCCGCACCCGCTACGCACGGCTCGTCAAGGACGAGATCCTGCAGGTCACCGGCGTCACGAACCCGCTCGGCCTCGGCTTCGACGCGATGGCGCTGATCGGCATCAACACCACGGGCGCTCCGGGGCCGATCGCAGACGCGATCTCGGAGTGGGACGAGGCGAGCTACGTCGTCGTGACAGCGGGCCGCTACGACGTGCTCACCGAGCTCGTCTGCGTCGACCGTCCCCATCTGCTCGACGTGACAGATCGGATCCGTGCCGTGCCCGGCGTCGTCACGACCGAGACGTTCCTCTACCTGCAGCTGTGCAAGCAGATCTTCGCGTGGGGCACCCACGGCGAGGAGCAAGGAGCCGCGGCATGACCACGGACATTCGGATCGAGAACGTGACGAAGGACTTCGACGGGGTACTGGCCGTCGACGACCTGTCGCTCGAGGTGGAGAGCGGCAAGTTCTACGCGTTGCTCGGTCCGTCGGGCTGCGGCAAGACGACCACGCTGCGCATGATCGGCGGCTTCGAGGAGCCCACCGCCGGCACGATCTATCTCGGCGACCGCCCGGTGACGGGCCTGCCGCCGCACAAGCGCGACGTCAACACGGTCTTCCAGAGCTACGCGCTGTTCCCACATCTGACGATCTACGAGAACGTCGCCTTCGGGCTGCGCCGCAAGCGCGTGCGGGGCGACGAGCTGCGCAACCGCACCGAGGAGATGCTGCACATCGTCGGGCTCGACGGTTACGGCGGACGCAGGCCGCGGCAACTCTCGGGCGGTCAGCAGCAGCGGGTCGCGCTGGCGCGTGCGCTCGTCAACCGGCCGCGCGTGCTGCTGCTCGACGAGCCGCTCGGCGCGCTCGACCTGAAGCTCCGCAAGGAGATGCAGTTCGAGCTGAAGCGGATCCAGCACGACATGGGAATCACCTTCGTGCACGTCACGCACGACCAGGAGGAAGCGATGACGATGGCCGACTTCATCGTCGTAATGCACGACGGGCGCATCGAGCAGTTCGGCACCCCTGCCGATCTCTACGAGCGCCCGGCGACCGCGTTCGTCGCGAACTTCCTGGGTGTTTCGAATCTGCTGCCGGGAACGGTCGAGGGCACGGAGACCGTCCGGCTCGACTCCGGCACCGTGCTGCACGTCCCGCCCGGGACGCTGAACGGGCGCAAGGGCAAGGTCGCGGTCGGAATCCGGCCCGAGAAGCTGAGAGTCGGCGGCGACGAGGAGAACTCGCTGGCCGGAGAGATCATCGATCGCGCGTATGTCGGCGTGTCGACCCAGTACCTGGTGCGCACGGCACTGGGCGAGGTGTCGGTGTACGTCCAGGGCGCAGGTTCACACACGCCCGGCGAACAGCTCCAGCTGTCGTTCTCGCCGGACGCGACATTCGTCGTTTCACGACCGGAGGGAGATCTCGCATGAAAGAGTCGTTCTCGCGTGAAGAGCTGCTGCGCCGCGGCATCGCAGGTGGCGCGTTCCTGTCGCTGCCGGCTCTACTCGCGGCCTGCGGCGGCGGGTCGAAGAAGGCGATCTCGACCGCTGCAGCGGCGGTCAAGAAGACGATGCCCAAGTCGCTCACGTTCTCGAACTGGCCGCTGTACATCGACATCAACGAGAAGACGAAGTCGCATCCGTCGCTGGTCGCGTTCGACAAGCACTACGGCGTCAACGTCAAGTACCTCGAGGACATCAACGACAACGACAGCTTCTTCGGGAAGATCGAGGGCCCGCTCTCACAAGGCCAGTCGATCAACCGCGACGTGATCGTGCTCACCGACTCCTCCGGGCTGCCGGGCCGCATGATCGAGCTCGGCTGGCTCGAGAAGCTCGACCGCTCGGCGCTCCCGAACATCAAGAACCTGCAGCCGTCGCTCGCGCACCCAGATTGGGACCCAAACCGGGAGTACAGCCTGCCGTGGCAGTCCGGCATGACCGGGATCGGCTACGACCCGAAGCTCGTCGGCGGCGACATCAACTCGGTCGAGGAGCTGTTCACCAACCCGAAGCTGAAGGGGAAGGTGACCTTGCTGACGGAGATGTCGGACACGATGGGGATCGTCATGGCCGCGAACGGCGACGACCCGTCGCACGTGACCGACGCGACCTTCGACAAGGCCGCCACCCGCATCCAGAAGGCGGTCAGCTCGGGCCAGATCCGCCAGTTCACCGGCAACGACTACTCCGGCATGCTCGCGAAGGGCGACGTCTACGCATGCTTCGCCTGGTCGGGCGACATGGTGCAGCTGCAGATCGACCATCCGGGCCTCAAGTGGGTGATCCCGAGCACGGGCGGGATGATCTGGACCGACCAGATGCTGATCCCGAAGGGCGGCAACGTCTACGGGGCGTCGGTGCTGATGAACTGGTACTACCAGCCGAAGATCGCCGCCGAGGTCGAGGACTACGTCAACTACATCTGCCCGGTGGTCGGCGCCGACCAGGTGTTGCTGAAGACCGATCCCGCAGTCGCGAAGAACCCGCTGATCTTCCCGACCAAGCAGATGCTGGCGAACGTGCATGCGTTCGATTCGAAGGCGCTGAACAACGAGAAGTACAAGAAGAAGTTCAACCAGTTGATCGGCGGATGAAGAAGCCCGCCTCCCTGCGCCGGCCGAAGGGGACGATCCCCTACCTGCTGCTCGCGCCGGGAATGGCGTGGCTGCTCGTGTTCTTCGTCGTGCCGATGTGGTACCTCGGCAAGACGTCACTGTCGCATGGGCTCTTCCCCACGTTCAGCTTCGGCTGGGCGTGGGGAAACTTCCACGACGCGGTCAGCGCGTACCGCGTGCAGTTCGTCCGCTCGGGCGAGTACGCGGCAATCGCGACGGCGATCGCGCTCGTACTCAGCTACCCGCTCGCCTACTGGATCGCGTTCCGCGGCGGGCGCTGGAAGAACCTCTTCCTGCTGCTGGTGATCGCACCGTTCTTCGTCACCTACCTGATCCGCACACTTGCGTGGGAGACGATCCTCACCGACAACGGGGTCGTCGTGCACACGCTGCAGCACCTCGGCGTGCTGTCGTCCGGTGGCCGGCTGCTCGCGACGTCGGCGGCGGTGATCGCCGGCATCACCTACAACTTCCTGCCGTTCATGGTGCTGCCGCTGTACGTCAGCCTGGAGCAGATCGACACCCGGCTGATCGAGGCCGCAACCGACCTCTACGCATCGCGGCCGAAGGCGTTCTTCCGCATCACCCTGCCCCTTTCTCTGCCGGGGGTGTTCGCCGGCGTGCTGCTGACGTTCATTCCCGCCTGCGGCGACTTCATCAACGCCCAATTACTGGGGACACCGCGCCAGTACATGATCGGCAACGTCATCCAGTCGCAGTTCCTGTCGGTGCGTGACTATCCGACGGCCGCATCGCTGTCGTTCGTGCTGATGGCGGCGATCCTCGTGATCGTGCTGATCTTCGCCAAGCTCCTCGGCACCGAACGCCTCACGGTGGGCGCATGACCGCCGTTCCCGTGAACGGCGTACCGAGAACCTGGCGCTTCTGGCGGTTCGTCCGCCATCACGTGCTGACGGTGTACATCCTGCTCGCGCTGGGCTACCTCTTCCTGCCGATCGCGATCGTCGTCGCGTTCTCGTTCAACAACCCGGCCGGACGCTTCAACTACACCTGGCAGGGCTTCACCTTCAAGAACTGGACGGACCCGTTCGGCTATCCCGGGCTCGGCGGTGCGCTCCGGGTGAGCATCGAGATCGCCGTCCTCTCGGCGATCTTCGCGACGATCCTGGGAACGCTGGTCGCGCTCGCCCTCGTCCGCTACCGCTTCAGGGGAAGCGCGACGACGAACCTGCTGATCTTCATCCCGATGACCACGCCCGAAGTGGTGATGGGCGCGTCGCTCCTGACGCTGTTTCTGAACTGGAGGATCCCGCAGGGGTTCGGGACGATCCTGATCGCGCACATCATGTTCAACATCAGCTACGTCGTCGTGACGGTGCGCGCGCGGCTCGTCGGCTTCGACCGCCATCTCGAGGAAGCGGCGATGGATCTGGGCGCCAACGAGCTCGTGACGTTCACGCGCGTGACGCTGCCGCTGATCATGCCGGGCATCCTCGCCGCCGGCCTGCTGGCATTCGCGCTGTCGATCGACGACTTCGTGATCACCTACTTCAATGCCGGCTCGACGATCACGTTCCCGCTGTTCGTCTGGGGCGCGGCTCGGGTTGCGCTGCCGCCGCAGATCAACGTGATCGGGACGGCGATCTTCGCGGTCGCTGTCAGCGGCATGCTCGCGAACATCTTCTTCCAGAACATCCGAGCGAAAAAAGGGGCTGTTACTGCATGACACTCGATTTGCAACGCGCTGCTCACGACCATCTCTGGCTGCACTTCACGCGCATGGGCGCCCCGGAGGTTCCGATCATCGTGCGCGGCGACGGCTGCTACCTCGAGGACTCGAACGGCAAGCGCTACCTCGATGGGCTCGCCGGGCTGTTCGCCGTCCAGATCGGCTACTCGTACGGCGAGGAGGTCGGCGCCGCGGCGCTCGAGCAGATGAAAGAGCTGCCCTTCTACACCAACTGGTCGTACGCGCATCCGCGCGCGATCGAGCTGGCGCAGGAGGTTGCGTCGCTTGCGCCGGGCGACCTGAATCGCGTCTTCTTCGTCTCGGGCGGTTCGGAGGCGGTCGAGTCGGCGTGGAAGCTCGCACGCTCGTACCACGCCGCACGCGGCGAGCGCCGCTGGAAGGTGGTCGCACGACGCACCGCGTACCACGGCACGACTATGGGCGCACTCTCGATCAACGGGATCGCGGCCCTGAAGAACGACTTCGAGCCGCTCGTCCCGGGCACGGTGCACGTGCGGAACACGAACCGCTATCACCGCCCTGCGGCCGAGACGGAACAGGAGTTCACCGCGTTCCTGCTCGACGACCTCGAGCAGGCGATCCTCGCCGAGGGGCCGGACACGGTCGCGATGGTGATCATGGAGCCGGTGCAGAACTCGGGTGGCTCGTTCACGCCGCCCGCCGGCTACTTCCAGGGCGTGCGCGCGATCTGCGACCGCTACGGGATCCTGCTCTGCGCCGACGAGGTGATCACCGGCTTCGGCCGTGTCGGCGCCTGGTTCGCATCCGACCTCTACGACATCCGCCCCGACCTCGTCACGTCGGCGAAGGGACTCTCGTCGGCCTACGCCTCGATCGGCGCCGTGATCGCGACCGACCGTGTCTTCGCGCCGTTCGCCGAAGGCAAGGCGATGTACACGCACGGCATCACGTTCGGCGGCCACCCGGTGCAGTGCGCGATCGCGCTCAAGAACATCGAGATCATGAAGCGCGAGCGCGTGGTCGAGAACGTCCAAGCGAACGAGCAGCGGTTCCACGACACGCTCGCGCAGCTGCTCGAGCTCGACATCGTCGGCGACCTGCGCGGAACCGGGTACTTCTACGCACTCGAGCTGGTGAAGAACAAGGAGACACGCGAGAGCTTCACGCACGACGAGTGCGAAACGCTGTTGCGCGGCTTCCTCTCCCCGGCGTTGTACGAGCGCGGCCTGATCTGCCGCGCGGACGATCGCGGCGACCCGGTGATCCAGATCTCGCCGCCGCTGATCGCCGGCCCGGCGGAGATCGACGAGATCACGGGCATCCTCGGCGACGTCCTCGCCGAGGCGCAGGCCCGGATCAAGCACTGATGCGTGTACTCGTGGTCGGCACGGGCGGCGTCGGCGCGGCGATCGCGCCGATCGCCGCGCGCCGCAGCTTCTTCGAGCGGATGGTCTTCGCCGATCTCGACCCGGCACGCCCGCAGGCACTCGTCGCGCGGCTCGGCGACGCACGGTTCGGCGCGGCGCGAGCTCGACGCGTCGGACGCAAGGGCGATCGAAGCGCTCGCACGCGCCGAGCAGATCGACACGATCGTCAACGCGACCGACCCGCGCTTCAACCCCCAGATCTTCGAGGCGGCATTCGCCGCCGGCTGTACGTATCTCGACATGGCGATGACGCTGTCGAAGCCCGGCGGCGAGAAGCTCGGCGACGCGCAGTTCGCGCAGGCGCAGCAGTGGGCGGAGCGTGGCTTGCTCGCGCTGGTCGGAATCGGCGTCGAGCCGGGCCTGTCGGACGTGTTCGCGCGCTACGCGGCCGACCACCTGTTCTCGGAGATCGACGAGATCGGCGTGCGCGACGGCGCCGATCTCGTCGTCGAGGGCTACGACTTCGCGCCGACCTTCTCGATCTGGACGACGATCGAGGAGTGCCTCAACCCGCCTGTGATCTGGGAGAAGGATCGCGGCTGGTTCACGACCGAGCCGTTTTCCGAGCCCGAGCTGTTCACGTTTCCCGAAGGCATCGGGCCGGTCGAGTGCGTGAACGTCGAGCACGAAGAGGTGCTGCTGATCCCGCGGTGGATCGACTGCCGGCGCGTCACGTTCAAGTACGGGCTTGGGCGAGGAGTTCATCGACGTGCTGAAGACGCTGCACAAGCTCGGGCTCGACTCGACCGTTCCGGTTCGCGTGCGCGGCGTCGACGTGGCGCCGCGCGACGTGGTCGCGGCGGCGCTTCCCGACCCGGCCACGCTGGGCGACAAGATGCGGGGCCGCACCTGCGCGGGCACCTACGTCACGGGCACCGGCAAGGATGGCAACCCGCGCGCGACCTACCTCTACCACCTGGTCGACAACGAGGAGTCGATGCGCGCGCGACGGCTCGCAGGCGGTCGTGTGGCAGACCGCGCTCAATCCGGTCGTCGCGCTGGAGCTGCTGGCCGAGGGCGTCTGGCAGGGCGCGGGCGTGCTCGGCCCCGAGGCGTTCGACGCCGTGCCGTTCCTCGACCTCCTGGCCGAGCACGGCTCGCCGCACGGGATCGACGAACACACGCCGTGAACGCCGAGCCGCTGACGCGCCGCCCACCGAGGTGTTCGGCGAGGCTGTCAGCGAGCTGACGCGCTGACCTGGGGCAGCTGTTCGAGGCCCAGCTCGAGGGCGTAGCGCCGCGCACAGGCGGCGCCGAGGAGCGAAGCGCGACGTCGATTGCGAAGCAGCAGCCCGACCACCGAGGCGACGACGCGGGAGTCACCTGGCTTGACGAGCAGCGCCTCCACGCCGTCGTGCAGAAACCCGGGGATGCCACCGGCGCGCACGGCCACGATCGGCAGGCCGAGCGACATGTACTCGAGCAACACGAGCGGGTAGCCCTGGCGCTCCGATGTCAGGAGCGCCACGTCGAAGCCCGCGGCAAGCTCGAGCGCGTCGTGGCGCCGGCCGAGGAACCGGACCTGTTCCCCCAAACCGTGTTCGGCCGCGAGCGCCTCCAAGAACGGGCGCTCGGGCCCTTCGCCGACGATCACCGTGGTCAGCTCGGGAAACTCGACTCGGAGCCGCGCGGCGGCGAGCAGCACGACGTCGAGCCGCTTCTCCGCCCTCAACCCGCCGACGACGCCGATCACCGGCGCTGCCGGCGTGAGCCCAAGCTCGGCCCGCAAGCTGGTTGGGCCTGCCCAATTCACCACGTTGACCGCGTCGCGGTACATGCGAGATGACGCTAGCCAGCACATCCGGCACTCCGGCTAGACGACGCGCCAGTTCGGCCACGACCGCAGGGTGGGGGGCAGGTTGGGGCTCGTGAACCACCTCGCCACCAGACCGTTCTCGATCGCCCAGTGCGCGGCCTCCGTCCGCGACTGCAACCCGAGCTTTCGGTACACGCTCGTCAGATGGAACTTGACGGTGTGCTCCGTGACCGAGAGCTGGGCCGCGATCGCCCGGTTCGAAAGCCCCAGCCCGACGGCTTTGAGCGTGTCGATCTCACGCGGGCTCAGAACCGTTCCGGCCGGCGCCACGTCCGGTGGGCGCGTCCCGAAGACCTGGCCGCGGGCCCCGCTGACGACCGCCGCGATCGCAGGCCCGAGCTCGTCGAGCTCGATCGTCGTCAAGATCACGGATGCCGCGCCCTGACGGAACAGGTCGCCGGAGTCGTCGATCCGTTTCGGATCGGCCACGACGATCACGAGAACGTCTGCGACCCCGTCCCGAACCCGCTGGAGGTAGGTGACGGTCGGCCGGCCCTGCATCTCGAGGTCGAGCAGGACCCGCGTCGGGGCAGGTCCGGCGGGTCAGCGTGACCAGCTCGGTCGCGGCCCCGGTCTCGGCGATGACGCGAATCTCCGGCGAGCGTTGGAGCGCCCTCCGCACTCCCGATCGAACGAGGGCGAAATCCTGCGCCAGCAACAGCTTGGTACTCATGGTGATCTCCTTCTCGGCAAGGTTGACCAAACGCTTCGACCAGCCCCGGCTGGGGCTGGGGACCGCCGCGAGCGCGGCTATCCGGGGCGTTCGGTGCGCTGAGAGAAGAAGGAGTCGAGCGGTCTGAACCGGGACGCGCGCCAGACGCACGCGCCTCCTTGCGGGGCGGTTGCGAGCTGGCGGCCGCCGTTGAGCGCGACCGGCCAGCAACCACCGTCCGCGCCCGAGCCGGCGGGGGCCGACTGGGCCCCGGTCGGCGACTGCTGATCGGGGAGAGGCACGAGCGGAGGCGCGAGCGGGTGTGACCCCGTCGACTGCGTCGAATCGCCCGAACGGGCGGCGGACGCGTGCGCGCCGGCCGGCTGGGCCCGGAGCTCCGGCTGTGCCCGCTGCGGCGCCGGAGCCGGCGCCACCAAGGCGATGAACTGGGACAGACGCTGCGCGTCTGCCGGCGCCAGGAGGTGAGGCGTGCGCTTCCGTGGCCCGGTGGACAAGAGGCTCCGCGGCGAGTCGGCATGCACGACCGCGGAGGCCAGAGCGGGCGCGGGCGCCTGCATCGAGGCGAGCGTTCCGTCACCGGGCTCGGATGCGCCGAACGTCGGAGGCGCTCCGGCGCCCGTCGCCGGAGCCGCCGCCCCTGCCGGGGCGCTGGAGGCCGTGTCCGGCGCTGCCGCGCCGGGCGTCGGTGCGGGACTGCTTTGCGCCGCCGGACCGGTCGACGCTGCCGAGCTACTCGGTGCTGTGGAGCTACCGGGTGCTGCCGGGCTGCTCGGTGGCGCCGAACTGCTGGACGCAGTCGAGTTACTCGGCGCTGCCGGACTGCTCGTGGCCGTCGAGCCGCTCGACGTTGTCGACCCGCTCGGTGTCGTCGAACCGCTCGGTGTTGTCGACCCGCTCGGTGTTGTCGACCCGCTCGGTGTCGTCGAACCGCTGGATGCGTCAGAGCCGTGCGACGAGCTCGGCGCGCTCGAGTTGGTCGAGCTCTTTGACTTGCTCTGGTTCTTGGCGTTCTGGGGTCTTTCTCCGACCGGTCGGAGGCCTGTTTCGAGTCCTTGTGTCCGGGAGCGCCGGACGAGCTCGGCGGCGGCGCGCCATTGCTGGACTGCCCGCTTGGCGGCGCAGGCGCGGGATTGGCCGCGGCTGCGCTCGAGCTAACGCTCGAGTTCGAACTCGACGGCGGTATGGCTGGCGGCGTCGGCGGCATGGGCACGGCCGGCAGCGTCGGCGGCGTGGGAGCGGCCGGCGTCGGCGGCGTGGGAGCGGCCGGCGGCGTCGGCGGCTTGGGCGCGGCCGGCGGCGTAACGGGCGCCGGCGCGACCGGCGGCGGTGCCGGGATCTGAATCGTAGGAGTCGGTGGCGGAGAACCCTGCGATCCGTGCCCGGAGTCCCCCGAGCCATGTCCCTGGTCGCCGTGGGAGTCGCCCGGCGACTGCGACTGCTGCGACTGCTGGTCGGCGTGTCCTCGGCCGGGAGCTCCCGACTGGCCGCCGCCCCCGCCGGCGCGTGCGACCCCTACATGGCCGGCCGCGACCAGGATGACCGCGATGCCGGTCACCAGGCGAATGCTCGTGCGCGACCTCGAGGACACGCTCCTGCTCACTCACTACTCCCCTGACGAGACCTTCATCCTGGAACATCCTTAACCGCCGCAACGTCGAGGACTACCTAGCCGATCGTCGGGTCCTCGGAATCCCGGTTACACGAGCCCGTGGGCGACGGCCCAGCGCACGGCCTCGATCCGGTTGGCGACGCCGAGCTTGCGGTACACGTTCGTGAGGTGGAACTTGACCGTCTGCTCGGTCACCCAGAGCTCCTTGCCGATCGCCTGATTCGAGAGTCCTCGCGCGACGGCCGTGATGACCGCCAGCTCACGCTCGGTGAGCCCGGCCGATCTCGCGGCGCTGTTCTGGCTGATCGCGGGCAGCCCGTGTGCGTGGTAGGCAGTGCCCTGGACCGCCTGGCGGATCGCCGACGGAAGGTCGATCGGGTCGATGCGCTTCAGGATGTACCCCACGGCGCCTCGGCTGAAGGCCGCCTGCACGAGCTCCGGGTCGTCCTCGTCCGACAGCAGCACGACCTTCACCTCCGGATAGCCGGCGGCCATCCGGTCGAGAAACGCAAGCGCGTCGATCGCCGGCATCCCCCGGTCGAGCAGGAGCACGTCAGGCCTGACGCGCTCGATCAGTGGCAAGACCTCTGCGCTGGTCCGGGCCTCACCCGTGACCGCAAAGCCTGCATCCTGTTCGAGGGCCGAGCGAAGCCCAGCCAGGACCAAAGGATGGTCATCGGCGATAACAATCTCGACGGCCCGACCAGAGACGCCGATCACGTAGCCAGATTAGCCAACGAAGGCAATTTGTGCGACTCCCGGCCCGGGCCGCCCTGCTCACCGAAGGCGGCCCCTCCCCCGTTACACTCTGCCCCCGAGCGCCCTCTTAGCTCAGTTGGTAGAGCACCTCCATGGTAAGGAGGGGGTCAACGGTTCGAGTCCGTTAGAGGGCTCTGCAAAAGCCCCGCACGTCGGGGCTTTTGCGTTCAGGTCGACTTGCAACGTCGATTGTGCGGTGGGTATGGAGCCGTTTATGGAGCTTTCGCGCTCCGGCGCGCCCTCGGGGGCGAACTCCCGCCGGTCGGATTTGTCAACTCGAAGGAATCGCTAGCGAGATAGCGGCCGATGTCGGCGTCGTCCACCCCGACGCGCCATGCGCATACACCGGCGCACCCGCGATCCCGAGCAGCACATACAGAAGCGCGCTCGACCCGCCGCGCAGCGTCCCATACGAGGCCCCGACCAGCAGCACCGCGAACGTCTGCCCCGTGATCAGCACCGGCGTAAACGGAAGCGACAACGAAACCTGTGCAGAAGCCGCGATCAGCCCGGCGCCGAGAGCAACGAGCACCACATCGGTGAGCAGACGCGGTCTCGGAAGTACGGCAAGCCGCAACGTCGACGGTATTCCCGACACAGCAACGCCTTCATTCATTGTTCTCTCCCTCCGCTGGCATTACCCAGATCAGGTTCACCGGTCGCGGCAACGCCGCCTCTCAGCCCGCACGTGCGAGCTCCCGTCCGTGGTTCACTCGTTCATTACTTTACTAACTGAAGCTATAGAGCGCGACAACACCGGGGTCGCGTCTTTCGCACCGATCCGGATGACAGCAGCTAGCCTTCACCCACCGGGGAGTCCCTATCTGAGGGGCTGAGAGAGCGCTTCCTAGCGCGTACCCGTCGAACCTGATCCGGGTCATGCCGGCGAAGGGAGCGCGATGTCGCAGTCGCTGGTCGAAGTCGCAGGTCGCGCCGAACGCGCGGCGGCATCGTCGTCGTCGAGGGCGTTGTTCGCGTGCTCGGCGGCAGGCGCGTGCTCGACGGCGTCGACCTGCACGTGCCGGCGCACGGGACGGCGTCGGGATCGTCGGCCGCAGCGGCGCCGGCAAGTCGACGCTGCTCTCGCTCGTCGCCGGGCTCGACGAGCCCGACGCCGGGCGCGATCTCGGTCGGCGGCGAGACGTGCCGCGCGGAGCGGCTCGCACGCTGCGCGCTGATGCCGCAGCGCGACTGCCTGCTGCCGTGGCGAACCGCGCTCGACAACGCTGGGCTCGCGCTCGAGAACGCGGGTGTGCCGCGACGGGAGGCGCGTCGCCGGGCGGCGCCGCTGTTCGCGCGGCTTCGGCCTCGGCGGGGTCGGAGCGGCTGCGCCCGGCGAAGCTCTCGGGCGGGATGCGCCAGCGGGTCGCCTTCCTGCGCACGCTGCTCGCCGACAAGCCGGTGCTGCTGCTCGACGAGCCGTTCGGCGCGCTCGACGCGATCACGCGCGCCGAGCTGCAGGAGTGGCTGATCGGCGCGCTCGCCGGCGAGCCGCGGACGGTGCTGCTCGTCACGCACGACGTCGAGGAGGCGCTGCTGCTCTGCGACCGCGTGCTCGTGCTTGCGCGACGGCGCGATCGCGGCCGAGCTCGAGGTGGACGTCCCGCGCGAGCGGCCGCGGCGCGAGCGTCGTCACGAGCCCGGCGTTCGTCGAGCTGCGCGAGCGGGCGCTGGAGGCGATCGGATGAGGACGCTGGTCTGGCCGCCGCTCGCGCTGCTCGCCGCGGCGGTCGGCCTCTGGGAGCTCGTCGTGCGCGCCGGCGCACGTGCCGGACTACCTCTTCCCCGCGCCTTCGGCGGTCGCGTCGTCGCTCGTCGCCGACGCCGGGCTGCTCGGCGAGGGCGACGCTCGTGACGCTGCGCGAGATCGCTGCTCGGCTACCTCCTGGCGGTCGCCGTCGCGCTCGCGATCGCCGTCGTGCTCCACTTCTCGGCCGTCGCTGCGCCGGGCGCTGCTGCCGATCCTCGTGCTCTCGCAGACCGTGCCGACGGTGCTGCTCGCGCCGATCCTGGCGATCCTGCTCGGCTACGGGATCGAGCCGAAGCTGGTCGTCGTCGCCGATCGTCTGCTTCTTCCCGATCGTCGTCAACGCCGTCGACGGGCTGCGCTCGGCCGATCCGGAGCTCGTGCGGATGATGCGGACGCTCGCACGGCGGCCGGCTCGCGATCTTCCGCCGCGTCGAGCTGCCCGGCGCGCTGCCGGCGATCTTCTCCGGCGCCCGCGTCGCCGCCACCTACGCCGCGGTCGGCGCCGTCTTCGGCGAGTGGGCCGGCTCCTCGTCCGGGCTCGGCTTCGTGATCCTGCAGGCGCAGCCGGCGCTCGAGACCGCGCGCATCTTCGCCGCCGTCCTCGTCCTGAGCGCGCTCGCGCTCGCGCTCTACGCGCTCGTCACGCTCGCCGAGCGTCTCCTCGTCCCCTGGCAGCCGGAGGCCCACCATGCGTAGAGCCACCGCGCTCGCCGCGCTCGCGGCGCTCGTCGCTCTCGCTCCCGCCGCGGCTCGCGGGCGGGCAGAAGGTGACGCTGACGCTCGACTGGACGCCGAACCCCGACCACGTCGGCTTCTACGACGCGCGCGACACCGGCCTCTTCGCGCGGGCCGGCCTCGACGTCACGATCCGCGCGCCCTCCGACCCGACCGCGCCGCTCAAGCTCGTCGGCGTCGGACGGAGCGACCTCGCCGTCAGCTACGAACAGGAGCTCTTCTTCGCCGCCGCGAAGAAGCTGCCCGTCGTCGCGGTCGCGGCGGTCGTCCCGCAGCCGCTCAACTCGTTCATGGCGATCGAGCCGCAGCGTCAAGTCGCTGCGCGACCTGAAGGGCGCGACGATCGGGATCACCGGCGTCCCCTCCGACTACGCAACCCTCGACACCGCACTCGCCTCGGTCGGCCTCACACGCAAGGACGTCAAGGTCGTCACCGTCGGCTACAACCTGCTGCCCGCGCTGCTCGCCCACCGCGTCGACGCCGTACTCGGCGTCTACCGCAACGTCGAGGGCATCCAGCTGCAGCTGCGCGGCCTCCACCCGACGATCATCCCCGTCGACCGCGCCGGCGTCCCCACCTACGACGAGCTCGTCCTCGTCGCCAACAAGACGCGCCTGCGCAACGACTCCGCGTACCGCTCCGAGGTGCGACGGTTCGTCGGCGCGTTCCTCGCCGGCACCGCCGATGCCCGCCGCCACCCGGCCGCGCGCTCGACGATCCTGCAGCGGGTGACCGCGTCCGACGCCGAGTTCCTCGCGCGCGCGACGCCGGCGACGCTCGCCTGCTCACCGGGCCGAAGGGCATCGGCTGCCTCGACGCTCCAGCGACTGGCAGCGCTTCGGCGACTGGATGCACGCGACCGGCCTCCTGAAGCAGCCGATCCCGGCCGCCTCGGTCGTCGACGCAGCTTCCTGCCGTCACGCTGCCGCTAGGCCGCACGGCGAGCAGCACACCGCGCTCGAGCGCTGACCCGCGCCTCGCGGCGCAGCGAAGACGTTCGAAAGGCCGCGACTCGAGCCCGGCTCGAGCGTCTCGCCGCGAAGCGGATAGACGAGGCCCTCGGTGACGACCCCGCTCGCCGAGCCGTGCACCGCGAACAGCGAGATCAACTCGCCCGGCTCGCCCGACAGCATGCGCTCGCCGCGGACACGTGCACAGCGGCAGCGCCGATCTGCGCGTCGACCTCGAACACCCGCGATAAGCCTCGGCCGCAAGCAGAAGCAGTCGCCCGAACAGATGGTCGAGCCGGCCACCCGCGCCGCCGAGGACGAGGATCCGCTCCGGCTCGAGCCGCAGCGCCGCCGCAAGCGCGAGCTCGAGATCGGTGGCGTCCTTGTCCACCGGGTGCCGCTCGACGCGCTCGATGCCCGCCAACGTCTCCGCAGAGATCGAGTCCAGATCGCCCACCACGCAGATCGATCAGGCCCTCCCAGCTCGGCGCCCGCCGTCGGCCGCGATCACCATCCGCCTGCCGGCAGGACTAGAACAGCAGCAGGACGATCCGGCCCGCCGGCAAGAACAACAACGGTCTTCACACGCCAAAGACTGCCGATACGGCCAACAACACCGCCGTCGGCACATCGTCGGTTGACGCCCGAGTCAATCCCCATCTCCACATCTCACTCTCATCACTTTCACTTTGATAGTCATGACGAATCGCTTGCTCCCCTCGAGCGACCCAAGGACAGTGGTTTGAGGTCGGCACCCACTCGGCCGACCTCAAACCAACACCGTGCCGGTCGCCCGTTGACGCGGAGCCGCACGCGTGTTCCCATGAAACCGCGACGCAGCCATTTCGCCAGCGGGCGATGGTTATCGGCCGCGCTTTGTGACGACCGACTCGCTCGTCGGGCGGACCTAGAAGACCGCTGCAACGCCAACCCAAACAAGATACGAGCCTACGCCGACCCACACGACGCCGGCAAGCTGCGCTGTGACGTCGACGAGAAAGCGGACGGCCGCTGATCCTCCGGCACCTTCTCGGTTTTGCCGGTGCTGAACTCGCCATACGGTCAGCCGTCGAGCACCGAGCCAGTTCGTTCCGAGTAGATAGCCCTCGATAATCAACATCAAGCCAAGGCCGATCCGTGAACCTGCAAGCCACGCCGAACGCGACGCGGAGAACCCCAGGCCGAAGACAAGGGCGAGTGAGACAACGACGGAGCCCTGAAGGCCGCGGTACCCGACCGCCGTAACTGTCCGCTCTCGGAGTCCCACCGGGCGATGATCGACGGGCGTTCGGCCGGCTCGGGGCATCAACGACAATCCATACCCGAACCTCGATGTTCACGACCTCGAAATGAGGCGCCTGATCTTGCGTCAGCGTTCATCCCGTCCGCTTGGCGTGGAACTGCTGACACCGAGCCAACGAGACGAGGGGCTAAGTCGCCTGTCCATCGCCGAGGCAGCCGGCGGCGTGTCACGCGGCGAGGCTGTATTCGTGGATGAGGCCGCCGAGGCGGTCGCGTCGCTCGATCGGGGCGGTTGGCGGGCGCACGGCGTTGAGCCTCGGCGCGGACGGCTCCGGCGGCGCGAGATTCAGCGAGCGGTGCGGCCTATGGCCGTT
Source organism: uncultured Actinomycetes bacterium (assembly GCA_963785895.1). Taxonomy (GTDB): domain Bacteria; phylum Actinomycetota; class Thermoleophilia; order Gaiellales; family Gaiellaceae; genus PALSA-600. The sequence goes on from CAWAXB010000023.1 coordinate 68,046, forward strand.
GTAGTGGTCGACGAAGACGCGGAGCACGCGTTCGAGGTGGCGGCGGTTCAGGATCAGGAGCCAGTCGAGGCATTCGGCGCGGACGGTGCGGACGAAGCGCTCGGCGAACGCGTTCGCCTTCGGCGCTCGCACCGGCGTCTTGATGATCTCGATGCCTTCGCTGGCGAAGACGGCGTCGAAGTCGCGGGTGAACTTGCTGTCGCGGTCGCGGATCAGGAAGCGAAACGGTCGCTCGTCGCTCCTGGAGCGTCCAGGCGAACTGGCGCGCCTGCTGGGTGACCCAGGCGCCGGTCGGGTTCGCGGTGCAGCCGGCCAGGTGGACACGGCGGCTGCCGAGCTCGATGAAGAAGAGCACGTACAGCCGCTGCAGCGAGATCGTCTCGACGGTGAAGAAGTCGAACGCGAGCATGCTCGGCGCCTGCGCCCGCAGGAAGGCGCGCCAGGACGGGCCGCCGAACGCGCGCCGGCCGGGCCGAGGCCCGCCTGCGCGCAGGATCTTCGCGACGGTCGTCGCGGAGACGGCGATGCCGAGGCCGTTCAGCTCGCCGACGATCCGCTGGTAGCCCCAGCGCGGGTTCTCGCGCGCCAGCCGCAGCACCAGCTCGCGGATCTCGCTCGCCGATCGGCGGCCGGCCGCGCCGACCGCGCGTAGGTCCAGCGGCGGGCGACGAGCCGTCGGTGCCAGCGCAGCAGCGTCGTCGGCGTGACCAGGAACGACCGCCAGCTCGACCGCGGCAACAGCCGACTCGCCGCAGCGAGGAACACGCGATCGGCCGTCGTCAGCTGCGGTCGACTTGCCTGCCGGCGAAGCACCGCGAGCTCGATGCCGAAGCACGACGATCTCCAGCTCCTTGAACTCGCTCGAGCGAGGACGAAGCAACACGAGCTGGAGCACGCAGCGGAACGCCAGATAGCAGAACGACCAGAACAAGAACCAGCTCCTCGGAATCAGCAGGACGGGCCGACGACTCTACGGCCGACACGCACGTCCCAGGCCGGAACCGAGTTAACGCACCCCTCAGCGAATATGAGGGCCAAGTTTCTCATGTGACGAACGAGTGTGTCAAGACGTCCAGACAGCCAGTTGTAGGACTGTCCGTACGACCTGGGAAGAGGTTCTTCTTTCCGGTCTCCAGTTTCGTTCCTGATGAGCAGGTCGGGCTGGGCTGATGTCTGCCAAGGCGACTCAGCAAAAGGAGGGCCGGATGAGGCCTCACCGTTACGCCGCCCGTTCGCAAGGCAGGCCGACGACCACACGGCAGCCTCAGCCACCAGCTAACTCATCTAGTTCAGCCGCTCGAGCACGAGTTCCGCGTCTCTGACCGTCTGCGTACGGGACGTTCCTAGAGGTTCCCAGCGCGGGTAGCTGCCGCCAGCGACCAGCACGTGTAGCTCCGTCGCTGCCCTGAGCTGGACACAGATGTCACCGAGGTCGATCACAACGGAATCAGCGTCGGCGGACGCGCGTTTGATCCCTTCGCAGAGATTTAAGAGGCGGCCTCTCTCGTCAGTTGCGCAGAGGACGCAGGCCCAGTCGGCAGTTGCATCGCCGGCAGCCGCCGACGCCAAACGCACTCGCACGCGGCCGGCGAGGAGCGTGTCCCTTGCTAGAGCCTCGGTGTGCAGATCTTAGCACGCCTGGGTGCGCGGCAAGACGTCGCTGATCGAACTGGCCCCAGCCAGGCCCGGGGGCCGTGTTCACTCGGAGAGCGCGGCCACCGAGGGAGGGCGGAGGGTCATCAGGAGAGAACTGGAATGTCCCGCCGCCAGTGAGGGGAGCGCGAGCATCTCGACGCCCGGCGGCGGCCAGGACGGAGCCTCGAGCCAGCGCCGTCCGCCGAGCACGTAAACCGAGACGCGAGGAAGAGGCGGCTCGACACCGGCGACGACCGCACGGTAGAAGGCGACAAGCCGGTCGAAGAAACCGTACGCGGGGCCAGAGCCTGCCCAGCCGAGGTTCGATTCTCCCACAAGGTATGGCATCCAATCGTCATGTGCCCAAGGGCCGACGATGAGTCGCGACCAGGGATGGGGATCGGCGGCGAACGCGCGCAGCGTCTCTGCGACGAAGATGTCATACCAACCTCCGATCGACAACGCGGGTACCCGAATCTTCTCGCGGCGAGCCTCGGCCGAGACGGACTGCCAGTACGGTGAGCCCGGAGGTTCCTCGAGCCACTGCCGTACCCAGGGTGCGGCGGCGAGCAGAGCCTCCCGGTCGGAATACGCACGCTCAACGTCATCGAGCCAGGGCTCCAGATCGGCCGCGAGCGCACCTGCGATCCACGAGCCTACGAACGCCAACTCGAGCACGCCGTCTCTGAACGTCCAACCCTCGTCGTAGCGCGCCGACGTCAATGCCGGCGCGATCCCTCGCAGAGACGGTGGTGCTGCGGCAGCGGCGAGCCACTGCGTCGCACCGACGTAGGAGCTGCCAGCCATGACGACGTCCCCGTCGCACCACGCCATCGCCGCGACGGCCTCGACAGTGTCGTAGCCGTCGTCGAACTCCTGGGCGAAAGGTATGAATGTCCCCTCCGACCCGCCCTTGCCGCGGACGTCCTGCGAAACGACTGCAAAGCCGGCCGGGACGAGCACGCGCGGATCGCAGTAAGCCGTGAGCTCGTCGGCCTCCTTGGTGTACGGCGTGCGCACGAGTACAGCGGGTACGCGTTGGTTGCCGTGCGGTCGCCAGACATTCGCGTAGGTACGCGTGCCGTCGCGGAGCTGAATCACGACATCTCGCTCGAGCGAGATCATCACTGGTCGCGCTCGAGCAGTGCAGGCGGAACAACAATGGGATCGACGGTGGCGTCGTGCGCTACCGCGTTGAACGCGAGCTGCGCTATTTCGTCCACTGCCGCCTGGTGTTCCACCTTGACGCTCTTGCGCGCCGGGTCGAGGTCAACGGTGCAGTCGATCGTGGCCGCGATCAGCTCCTCGCGGTGGGCGCGGCCGATCCGTACCGCCTTCTGCACGCCGGTCATGCCGGCGCGCGATAGACGAAGCGGCACCTCCGGCACCGCCGCCTGGAGGCCCGGCGCCACCGTGGTCACTCGACAGCTTCCGCGAGGAGTGTCGCTACGTCGGCGACGCGCATTGCCGCTCCTATTTCGCTGACGCCGTCGTCGAGCATCACCGTGCAGAATGGGCAAGCGACGGCAAGTGTCTCTGCCGCGGTCTCCGCCGCCTCCCTCGCGCGCTCGACGTTGATCTGTGTTCCCCGCTCCTCCATCCACATGTGTGCGCCGCCTGCACCGCAGCAGAAGGTCTTCTTGCCGGTCCGGCTCATCTCGACAGGCTGCCCGATCACGTTCAGCAGCTTTCGCGGTTGCGTACGCACGTCGTTATGGCGCGCGAGGTAACAGGAATCGTGGTAGGTGATGGTTCCCGATCCCGGGCTTGGGGGTCAGCCGCCCCGCTTCGACGAGCTCCGCCAGCAGCTCCGTGTGGTGGACGACCTCGTAGCTGCCGCCGAAGTCGCCGTACTCGTTGGCGAGCGTATTGAAGCAGTGCGGGCAGCTGGCGACGATCTTCGTGATCCGGTGCTCGTTCAGGGTCGCGACGTTCTGGGCGGCGTGGGTCTGGAAGACGTACTCGTTGCCCATCCTCCTGGCCGGGTCGCCGGTACACGACTCGCGGGGGCCGAGGATCGCGAAGTCGACGCCCGCCTTCTGCGAGCAGCTTCGCGGTCGATTCGGCGGCCGTGCGCGCCCGCTCGTCGAAGGAGGCGGCGCAGCCGACCCAGTAGAGGTACTCGGGCGCCGGGTCACCGGGCTCGAGCACCCGCACGCCGAGTTCGGCCGCCCACGCGGCGCGCTCGGTCTGCGCCTTTCCCCAGGATTCGAGGCGCGCTCGACGTCGCGCAGCATCGGCTCCGCCTCCGCCGGGAACGCCGCATCCACCATCACGCGACTCCGGCGCAGATCGACGATGTGATCGACGTGCTCGATCGAGACCGGGCAGGCCTCGACGCAGGCTCCGCAGGTGACGCAGTCCCAGATCATCTCCTCGGGGACGCCGGATGCCGACGATCGGCTCGGGGCTCTGCGCGAGCAGCTGGTCGCGCACGCCCATGATCAGGAGCTTCGGCGACAGCACCTTCCCGGTGGCGTGCGGCGGGACAGGCGTCCTGACAGCGACCGCACTCCGTGCACGAGAAGGCGTCGACGATCTGCTTGCGCGTCAGGTCGGCGACGGTCGCGACACCGAATCGAAGCTCCGCCTCGGGCACCTCGAAGTGCAGCGGCTCGAGCCGCCCGCGCGCGCGCGTCCGTGCCATCCAGACGTTCGCGGCGGCGGTCGCGATGTGGAGGTGCTTGGAGTACGGGAGATACGCGAGGAAGCCGAAGATGAGGCACAGGTGTGCCCAGAGGAAGGCGCGCTCCCAGGGCGCGCCGCCGGGGAACGCGTTCGCGAGCGCACGCGAGAGGAAGCCGGCGTGGTCGTCAAGACCCGCTGCCGTCGCCGCGGCATGCCAGCAGAGGAGCGTCAGCACGATCCCGGCGATCGAGGGCGAGGATGAAGTCGGCGTTCGCCGGATGCGAGCCGCGAAGCGGGCGGCCGCACGACCTTGCGGATCACGCGGCGGTCGCGACGCCGGCGAGCACCATGCACGATCAGGACGTCGACGAGTCCAGCCGAACCAGGTCTGACGACCGAGCCACGACAGCTCCGCGTGCTTGTCGACCGCGGCGATCATGGCCAGCGAGGATCGTCGGGAAGCAGGACGACGAACCCTAGAAGACGAACGCGTGCGCGAGGCCGGGCACGAGGCGCTTCAGCAGCTTCCGCTGGCCGAGCACGATCTCGACCTCGTTGCCTGACGCGCACGGGAACGTCCGCCGGGCCGGTCGTTCGGCTTCGCGCGGCGAACCTGCTCGACGAGGAACTGCGCGCGGAGCACCGTGCTGCTACCGACGACGAGACAGCAGCGCGCCGAGGACGAGTCGCGCCTATGAGCGGACCCTTCGCAGCTCCGCGCTGATCGCCGGCACGATCTCGTGCAGGTCGCCGATGACGGCGTAGTCGGCGCTCGCGAAGATCGGCGCTTCCGGGTCGTCGTTGATGGCGAGGATCTTCTTCGCGCCCTTCGCGCCCGCGATGTGCTGCGTCGCACCGCTGATCCCGCACGCGACGTAGAGGTCGGCGGAGATCTTCGTGCCGGTCTGCCCGACCTGGTCGGCGTGCGGACGCCAGCCGGCGCTCGTGACGACGCGCGAGCAGCCGACCGCGGCGCCGAGCAGCCCGGCGAGCTCCTCGATGATCGCGAAGCCCTCCGACGAGCCGACGCCGCGGCCGCCGCTGACGACGACCTTCGCGTCGCGCAGCGAGACGCCGCCCGACGACTCGGCGACCGTCTCGAGGACCGCGGCGAGCCGTCGTCGGCCGCCGTCGAGCGTCTCGACCGGCACGGCGGCCGCAGCGGCCTGCGTGTGCGGCGCGACGGTCAGGATCTTCGGCGAGCCGTGCAGCCGCGCCTGCTCGAGGAGGCTGCCGCCCCAGCGAATGCGCGTCACGACGTCGCCGTCGACGCGCGGTGACGTTCGCTGCGAACGGCTGGTCGAGCTGCGCGGCGACGTGGGCGAGCAGCTCGTTGCCGCGGTCGGAGCCGGCGGCGACGATCGCATCGGCGCCGTCGGCCGCCGCAGCGATCGCCGCGGCCCACGCGGCCGGCTGGTACGCGCCGTCGAACGACGACGGCCCGCACGTCGCCGAGCGTCTGGCGCGAGCGTCAGCGCCTGCAGCGAGAGCTCGTCGTCCGGCTCGACGAAGACGAGACGACGCTCATGCGACACCCAGCTGCTGCATCAGCTCGACGACCTTCGGCGCAGCGTCGGCGCCCTTGCCGAGGATCTCTGCCTGCTTGCCCTGGCCCTGGCGGCACGACGAGGCGCAGCTTCTCGAGCTTCTGCTCGGGCCGCGCAGGCTCGACCACCGCGAGCGGCTTCGACTTCGCCCGCAGCCGGCCGGGCACCGACGGGTAGCGCGGCAGGTTCAGGCCCTCGAGCACGGTCAGCACCGCGGGCAGCGGCACCACGTAGACGTCGCGCGCCGCCGCCGGCGTCCCGCTCGCAGCGGACGCGTCCATCCTGCAGCTCGATCTTCTTCAGGCCGTTCACGACCGGCAGGCCGAGCGCGTGCGCAACGCGGATGCCGACCTGGTAGTTCGCCCGCGTCGGCCGACTCGTTGCCGAAGAGGATCAGGTCGAACGGCTCTGCTCGGCGCGCATCGCGTCGACGATCGCCGCGCGCGGTCGACTGCGCGTCCCAGTCGGTCCCGTCGGTCTTCAGCAGGATGCCGCGGTCGGCGCCGATCGCCATGCAGTCGCGCAGCTGCTCCTCCGCCTCCGCCGGCCCGAGCGTGAGCACGACGGTCTCGCCGCCGTTCGGCCTCGACGAGCCGCACCGCCTCCTCGACCGCCGCACTCCTCGTGCGGGCTGATCGTGAAGCCGAGATGCCGCGTCTCGAGCGCCTGCTCGTCGGCGGTAAGCACCATCTTCCCGCCGGTGATCGGCACGCGCTTGACGCAGACGAGGATCCTCACGAGCGGATCCGCTCGTTCTCGGGATCGAACGGCGGCGCGAGCCGACGACGGCGACCGTCACGGGATAGAGCTCGTGTCATGTACTCGACCGCGAGCTGCGTCGCCCTCGACGGCGTGCTCCGGCGGCAGGTAGGCCATCAGGATGTGCTTGCCGAGCGACGGCCCCGCGCCCGCGCTCGTGACGTACGAGCGGCGGCCGTGCGCGTCGGCGAGCGGCGCGCCGTCGGCGTGCACGATCGGCTCGCGCCCGAGCGGGTAGCGCTTGACGCCGCTCTTCGAGGTGTGGTCGTCGATCGTCAGCGTGCAGAGCATCGCGGCCGGGTCGGCCTCGCGATGGCGCGACGTGCGCCTCCTTGCCGACGAAGTCCTCGTCCTTCACCTTCCACCACGCCATGTCCGGCCTCGACGACGTCGTAGTCCGCGTCGAGCTCGGCGCCGAAGGCGCGGTACGCCTTCTCGAGACGGCCGGTCGTGCCGTAGACGCCGATGCCCGCGGGCACGACCCCGTGCGGCTGGCCCGCCTCCCAGACCGCGTCCCAGAGCTTCGCGCCCTGCTCCATCGGCACGTAGAGCTCCCAGCCGAGGTCGCCGACGTACGAGATGCGCGAGGCGAGCACCTCGACGCCGTCGACGTCGACGTCCTTCCACGTCGCGAACGGGAAGCGCCTCGTTCGAGACGTCGTCGCTCGTGATCGCCGAGAGGATGTCGCGCGCGCGCGGCCCCCAGAGCCCGACCGTGCGACCACGTCGACGTGAGATCCTCGATCCGCGCCGAGCCGTCCGTCGGCAGATGGTCGGCGAACCACTTCTTGTCCGCCATGCCGTGCGCGCCGCCGGTGACGACGCGGAACGTGCTCGTCGTCCATCTTCATGATCGTCAGGTCGGACTTGAAGCCGCCGCTCGGCGTCAGCACCGGCGTGTAGATCACGCGGCCGTACGGCACGTTCATCTGCCGCGCGCGACACCGTCTGCACGACGTCGAGCGCGCCGGGGCCGATGACGTCGAAGATCGCAGAACGCGGTCAGGTCGAACATCGCCGCGCGCTCGCGCATCGCGAGGTGCTCGGCGTTGATGATCGGCGACCACCAGCGCGCGTCCCACTCGTGCTCGCGCGGCTGACGCCGAACTCCTCGACGAGCGGCGCGTTCGACTCGTACCAGTGCGGCCGCTCCCAGCCGCCGCCTCGTAGAAGACCGCGCCGAGCTCCTGCTCGCGCTCGTAGAACGGCGAAGCGCGCACGTCGCGGTTCGACGCCCACTGCTCGCGCGGGTGGACGATCCCGTACGTCTTGTTGAAGCCCTCCGACGGCGCGGCGCCTTCACGTTCTCGGGCGTCTTCTGCTCGTCGTAGAAGCGCGCGATGTCGGAGGACTGGAGGTCGATCTCGGGCTCGCCCGTGCACCATCCACTCGGCGACGGCGCGGCCGACGCCCGGCCCTTCCTTCACCCACACGGCGGCCGCCGACCAGAGGCCCTTCACCTCGGGCGTCTCGCCGAGCAGCGGCAGGCCGTCGGGCGTGAGCGAGAGCAGGCCGTTGATCGCGTACTTGATGCCGACCGACTCGTCGCCGAGGATCTCCGGCACGAGCTCGAGCGCGTGCTCGAGCTGCAGCTCGAAGTCCTCCTGCGTGAACGGCAGCTCGGTCGGCGAGAGCGCCGCCTCCTCGATCGACGGGATCTCGTCGGGCTCGTGGAGGATCGGCCGGTGCGCGTACGAGCCGACCTCGAGGCCCTGCCCGTCCTGGCGCTCGTACATGTTCGTGTCCATGTCGCGGACGATCGGGAACTCGATCGCGCTCTTCGACGCCAGGAACCGCGGCACCGGGCCGACGTCGATCATCTGGTGCACCGCCGGCGTGAGCGGGATCGACGCGCCGGCCATCCGCGCGATGCGCGGGCTCCAGACGCCGCACGCGATCACGACGATCTCGGCCTCGACGTCGCCGCGGGTCGTGCGCACGCGCTCGACGCGGCCGTGCTCGACGTCGATGCCGAGCACCTCGGTGTTCGCGAAGACGGCAGCGCGCCCGACCTCCTGCGCGCGCTCGCGCATGATCGTGCCCGCGCGCAGCGAGTCGACGACGGCGACCGACGGCGTGTAGAAGCCGCCGAGGATCACCGACTCGTCGATGAACGGGACGAGCTCCTTGACCTCCGCCGGCGTGACGAGCGGCACGCGTCGACGCCCCACGACTTCGCCGACGCCATCCGCCGCCGCAGCTCCTCCATGCGCTCCTCGGTGCGCGCGACCTCGATGCCGCCGCACTCGGTGCAGACGCCCAGCTCCTCGTACTGGCGCATCGCTGTCGAGCGTGAGCTGCGTCATCTCCTTCGAGTGGTCGACCGGGAAGATGAAGTTCGACGCGTGGCCGGTCGAGCCGCCCGGGTTCGGCAGCGGGCCCTTGTCGAGCTGCACGAGATCGCGCCAGCCGAGCTCGGCAGGTGGCGACGACGCTGTTGCCGACGATGCCGCCGCCGATCACGACGCACGCGCGGCTGCGGCGGGGAAGGGTCTGCTCATCCGCAGGATCTCCTCACGACGGATCAGGAGCACGCGGACTCGCATCGCCTGCTCGAAGCCTGGACGTGGGCGCGCATCGGCCTCGCGGCGCGCTCGCCGTCGCCGTCGCGGATCGCCTCGAGCAGCGCGCGGTGCTCCCGCACGGCGTCCTCGAGCTCGGCGGCCCGGTCGAGGCCGAGCGAACCAGATCCGTAGCGCCAGCACGTAGTACTGCTCGAGCGTCGCCTCGAGCAGGTCGTTGTGCGCGCACGCGGTAGACGAGCGCGGTGGATCCGTTCGTCGAGCGCCATCAAGGCTCCGCTCGTCGCGGCCGCCGGCCGCGCGAGCTCGTCGAGCAGCGCGTCGAACTCGCGCCGGTCGTCGTCGGTCGCCCGCTCGGCGGCGAGCCGCGCGGCCTCGGCTCGAGCACGCCCGGACCTCGGAGAGGCGCGCGAGGTCGCGGACGTCGACGCCGGTCACGAACATCCCGCGGCGGGGATAGACCTCGACGAGCCGCTCCTGGGCGAGCCGCCGCAAGGCCTCGCGGACCGGCGTCCGGCCGATGCCGAGCCGCCCATCAGCGCCCGCTCGTCGATCACCGCGCCAGGCGCCAGCTCCAGCGAGACAATCAGCTCGCGGATCGCGAGTAGGCTCGCTCGGCCAGCGGCGCGGAATCGACGGGCGGAGCACCGAGCAGGTACGATTCCATTTGCACATGAGTTGTATATCAGATGGCGACCAGCCGTTCAAGGAAAGGCGGTTATGGCGCAGCTGACACGCACACCCGCAGGCGATGCCGCCGGCGCGAGGCCGAGCGTTCTCGACGGCATCGGGGAACACCCCGCTCGTCCAGGTCGACGGCATCTGGGCGAAGCTCGAGTACCGCAACCCTCCGGCTCGATCAAGGCCGTCTTCCCGACAAGGGCGAGAAGTACATCAGCGAGCACTTCACATGAACCTCCGGACAGTCCCGCGTTCATCGCCGCTCACCGCGACCTCTCGCACAAGGACATCGCGCCTGACCCAGGCCTCAGGCGATAGCCGGCTCTGACGCGCAGGCGACCCTCAGAAAGGCGAGTAGGGTCGTCTTCAGCCTTGTCGAGGGATCTGCGACCTTTGGGCAGCGGGACGCGCAGCCTGTGGAGGGCTGCGCCGACGAACTCGCGCGCTTGCTCGCCTGACTCGGCTGTCAAGATCGGGCGCAAGAGTGCGGCGAGCATCGGGACGGCCTACCTGACGCTTCAACACCCGGAGTTGATGCGGCAGCAGCTTGACACTTCGGCACCAGCGGCCGTAGTATTGACATCCTGTACGTACTCATTGGTTGGCTCTGTGCGCCCAGACGCCGCGCTCGGGTAGCCTCAGACCTCACCTCGGCCCTCTAGCGCAGCGCGGTAGCCACACTGCTCACAACCACCCTCGACTGCGCCCTCTTCCGCGACTTCTTCGGCACCGAGCGCATGCGCGCCGTCTTCGACTCGCGTGCGCTGCTGCAGGCTTGGTTGGACGTGGAGAGCGCCCTCGCGAAGGCGGAGGCCGAGGTCGGCGTCATCCCCTCCTGGGCCTCGGACGCGATCGCGGCCGAGGCGAGGGCCGACGCGTTCGACCTCGACGAGCTGCGCGAGGGCATGAAGCTCTCGCAGCACCCGCTAGTGCCCGTGGTGCAAGCGCTCGCGCAAGCCTCGGGCGACGCCGGTCGCTACGTCCACTGGGGCGCGACGACGACATCATGGACAGCGGCGCCGTGCTGCAGGTCCGGGCTGCGCTCGACCTCGTCGAGGGAACTCTGAAGGAGCTCGAAGGCTGTTTCGCAGACCTCGCTCTGCGCCACAAGGACACGGTCATGGCGGGGCGCACGCATGATCAGCACGCGGTCCCCATCACCTTCGGGCTCAAAGTCGCCGTCTGGTTGAGGGAACTCGGACGCCTCCAAGAACGGCTTGTCCAATGCCGCCCGCGCGTCCTCGTCGGGGAGCTCGCAGGCGCCGCTGGCACCCTCGCGTCGCTCGGTGCGGACGCCCAGGACGTCCGCGTGGCCTTCTGCCGTCACCTCGACGGTAGTTGGTCAAGGTCAGCTCCACCGGGCCACGAGGACGAGCCGTTCGACGTCGGCCCGGGTGGAGCTGACCTTGACCAACTACCGCAACGTCGAGGTTGGGCAGATGGCCCCCGCGCTGGTCATCAAAACCCTCGACTACCCCAACGTTGAGGCCAGGCAGGGGACGCACCAGGTCGCCCAGAAGTCGAGCAGGACGTATTTGCCGCGGTAGTCGGCCAGCGTCAGCGGCTTCCCATCCACGGTCTTGGCGACCAGGGCGGGGGCCGTCTGCCCGGCCTCAACGTTGGGGTAGTCGAGGGTTTTGATGACCAGCGCGGGGGCCATCTGCCCAACCTCGACGTTGCGGTAGTTGGTCAAGGTCAGCTCCACCGGGCCGACGTCGAACGGCTCGTCCTCGTGGCCCGGCCGGGCCGCGGGGACGTCGACCTGGCGCCGGGCCGAGGCGACCGTCGACGGCCGGTCGCCGTCCCCCTTGCCGCGGAACCCGAGGACCAATTCGTAATGGCCCGGCGGGACGTCCTCGGCGCGGAAGGTCCCGTCGGCGGCGACGGCGATGCCCATCCGATTCTGCGACCGGTAGAATTCCCGCCCTTCCTCGCTCTTGCGGAAGGCGGCGAACCACGCCTGCTTCCGCTCGATGGCGAAGGAGGCGAAGTCCGGCGGGGTGGGCATCGGCCGCTTGATCGCGAGCATGCTGTGGGCGTTGACGAGCTCGCCGACGGCACCGCCCCCCCGGCCCGGCGACCCGGCCGATGACGGGACGGCCCCCGCCGCCGAGGGTCACGCGGACGGCCTTCCCCGGCGGGACGTTGATGTGGGCGAGGTGGGTCCAGAGCGTCCCGGCCCCCTCGAAGGGGACGGTCCGGTGGACCGTGACGTCGCCGGGGATGACGCTGCTCGATGACGAAGCGGCCATTCGCATCGGCCTTGGCCTTGTAGTGGTAGAGCTGGGGGTGCATCCCGCTGCCCTCCAGATCCTCGACATAGGCGCCGACGTCGAGCCCCGAGCCCGGCCGGGTGCCGATCCGGGCCGTCCCCTCGATCCGTCCCCAGGGTTCAAGGGTGATGTCGGGCGAGGCGCGGAGTTGCTCGGCCGTCCTGCGGGCGAAGCCGGCATCGTGGATCACGACGGCCCCGGACGGCTCGGCCTGGGGCCGGAAGGCATAGCGACCGTCGGCCCCGACCTTGTGGGCGGAGTGCCCGAGGGCGAAGACGCCGGCGCCGTCGAACTTGCCGTCGTTGATCCGGACCCCGGCCTCGGAATTCCGCAAGGCGATGATCGCGCCGGCGGCGGGACGGCCGTCCGGGAGACGGACGACCCCGGACAGGCCGACCCCGCGCTTCAGCTTGAAGTCGTGGACGATCTCCCCGGCGTCGTCCCGGAAGCCGATGAAGTCGTCGGGCAGGTAACCCTCGGCCTCGACGCGGAGCGAGCGGACCAACCCTTGGTCGGGGAACAGGTCAACCTGATCATACTGGCCGCCGGTCAACGTCCTGGCGGAGGCGTCGCTCCGCCACGAGATGCCTCCCCGGCCGGAACGGCCCCCAGCCGGGATCAGGGTGAACCGGTCGATCGGCCGCCCGGTCTCCGCATCGACGACGTTACCCCGCAGGCGGATCGGGCGATGCAGCGTGACGGTCACGTCGTCGGCGCCGGCCGCGATGTGCCGGCCCATGCGCGGGTGAACGGCGCCTTGGAGACGTTGAAGGCGACCTCGCCGGCCGCGGGGCCGTCGGGCCAGGTGAAGCGGCCGTCGGCGTCGGTCTCGCCCTTCCAGGACCAGTGGCGGGTCCCGCCGAAGCTGTCGAGCTTCACGGCGGCCCCGGCGATCGGATGGCCCGCCGGATCGACGACCCGGCCGCCGAGCGGCTTGCTCGCGGCGAGTCGGAATTCCTGCGACGGCAGGTCGGCGGCGACCCAGACCGACTTGACGGCCGGGGCGAACCCCGCCGCCTCGACGCCGAGATGCAGGGACCGCGGCGGGTCGACGACCACGTGACCGAAGCGGAACCGGCCATCGGCGTCGGTTCGGGTCCGCTCGCAGTCGCCGTCGCTGTTCGAGAAGCCGAGTGCAACCGCCGCGCCGGCGACCGGCCGCCCCGACGGGTCGAGGACCCGCCCCGCGACGGGCGGGCCGTCCTTCATCACCTGGACGTTCGTCCCGGCGCGAGCCTCCTCCACGGTCAACGACCGCGAGAACCCGGCGCGATCGCTGGCGTAGTCGGGGTGGACCAGGCGGACCATGAGCTTGTCATCGGGCCCGGCCTCGGTGGGGAGGACGTCGGCCCGCCACCGCCCGTCGGCGTCGGTCGTGACGGCGCCGGCGTCGCTCGTGTGGAAATGCTCCTTGCCCGACCCGCCGACTTTCCCCATGAACCAGGGGACCACCCTCGCCCCCGCGATCGGCCTCGCCTGCTCGTCGCGGACGAGGCCGCCGATCGTCGCCGCGCAGCGAGCCGGAACGTGTAGGAGAGGGTCGGCCCGGGCTCCAGCTCCTCCGCCTTCCAGCCCCGGTCGAGCGGGACGTATCCCTCCTTCCACGAGCCGACGATGACGAACTCCGGATCGACCACCGGCACGGCGACCCGGCAGCTGCCCCGTCGTCGTCGGTCTTGGCGAGCCGGTCGGTGTAGTCCTCGCGATAGAACTTCGCCTCGACCGTCGCCCAGGCGATCGGCCGGCCGTCCTCCTTGCCGACGACGCGGACCGCGATCTCACGCACGGGGCGGGACGACCGGTCGCCTCGGGCGGTTTGGGTATCTCCTGGGCCCGAACGTGGGGCAGGACGGCGACGGCGAACGCTCCGAGCGCCAGGGCCGCCCGGACCGAGGGTCGTCGCGGCAACGACCGCCGCGGATCGAGGATCTGCGCATCGGTCGCCTCCGGAGGGATGGGTGGGAAACGGACGGGCCCAGCGCCAGCGGTCCGGTGGTCTCAGCCGCCGATCGAGTGCATCAGCCGCTCGGGCTTGATGAACCGGGCGGTGTTGATCTCGTGCCCTTCCCACTTGCCGGCGACGCTCTCGCGGAGGGCCCGGGCGATCTCGGCGTCGGTGCGCGCCGCCGCGGAGCAGGGCGCGGACGTCGGTCTCGTCCAGGGCGAACAGGCAGTTGCGGAGCTTGCCGTCGGCGGTCAGGCGGACGCGGTTGCAGCTCATGCAGAACGGCCGGCTGACCGAGGCGATCAGGCCGACCCGGCCGCCGCCGTCGACGTAGTCGTAATCGATCGCCGGGGCCCGCGGGTCCTGGTCGGGGCCGGGGCGAGCGGGCCGATCCCGCGCGGCGAGCAGGTCGAGGATCTCGGCGGCGAACAGGACCTTGCCGCGCTCCCAGCGGTCGCCGGCGTCGAGCGGCATGTACTCGATGAACCGCAGCTCCAGGCCGTGCTCGCGGGCGAACCGGGCCAGCGGGACGACGTCGTCCTCGGTCACCCCCTTGATCGCGACGGCGTTGATCTTGACCGGGTCGAAGCCGGCCGCCTTGGCGGCGAGGATGCCCTCGATCACCTGCTCGAACCCGGTCGCGGCGGGTCAGCTCGCGGAACCGGGCCGGGTCCAGCGTGTCGAGGCTGACGTTGATCCGCCGCAGGCCGGCGTCCCAGAGGGCCCGGGCCATCGGGGCGAGCAGGATGCCGTTGGTCGTCAGGCCGACGTCCTTGATGCCCGGGATCGCCGCGAGCATCGCGACCAGGCCGGGCAGGTCGCGACGGACCAGCGGCTCGCCGCCGGTGAGGCGGATCTTGTCGATGCCCAGCGTCGCCGCGACGCGGACGAACCGCTCGATCTCCTCGAACGTGAGCAGGCTCTGCCGCGGCAGGAACTCGACCGTCTCGGGCATGCAGTAGACGCAGCGGATGTTGCAGCGGTCGGTGACGCTGATCCGCAGGTTGTTGTGGACCCGGCCGAAGCGAGTCGATCAGGCGGTCGGCGGGGCTGTGGTCATGATGCTCGTTATCGGAGTCTCGGCTCCCGAGGCCGCCGACTGCTCTTCGGGGGTAAAGGCGGCGATCAAGACAATCCTCCGCTGTTCCTCGGGAGGCAGGGCATCGTCGATCGAATCCCAGATCAGGCGGACCCGGTCAAGGTCGTCCATGCCCCGGAAGGCCGGGAGATCACGGGAGCCGATGATGCCGTCCCGATCCCGGAGGCGGACCTCCGGCGGGCGGCGGGAAGCGGCGTCGCAGGCGAGACCTCAACTTCCCGACGAGCGTTCCCATCGACGTACCCCCTCGGCGACGATCCTCGACGCCGCCTCGACCAGCCGGCGGGCATTCTCTTTGAGGAAATCCCCCTTGATCCCGAGGTGCGCCCCCGCGGTCCTCAAATGGGCCCTGATCCGGTCTTCCGAGGCGTATCGGTAATTATTATGCCAGAGGCGACTCGCCGCGATGATCGCGGCCCGGAGCCCGTCGAGCTGGTCACGGATCGCCGACTCGTCATGTGTCTGCCGCCGGAGGTCACGTTCCACGACATCATAGAGGCCACTCTGCTTGAACATCTCGACCAGGTCATGACGGGCGTCGAATTCCAGTTTGATCCTCGCCCGATAGGCCCGGAGCAGGCATTCCACCGCGACACCCGCGATCCACATCGCCTGTCCATTATGTCTTCCCGACGGAGTGCGTCGCCGGCCTCGTCAATCCGTTCCGAGGCCGCGACGAAGTAGTCGTTGGCGTTGAGGGTCATCCCGGCCGTGCCCTTGCGGTCATGATACCAGATTGCGACTGACGGGCCTATGTCGGGCCGACCCCGATCGCGGCTCGGTCCCGCGGGCGGACCGCGTCGCTTCAGGCACCCGATCCCGGACCCAGCCCCGGATGGACCCACTCCTCCGTCCCGTCCGCCCAGCGCCTAGACCACCAAGTAGAAT
>CAWAXB010000024.1:0-49174 GCA_963785895.1 uncultured Actinomycetes bacterium
AACCGACCCCTCCATCTGCAGCTGGATCAGCCGGTTCATCTCGACGGCATACTCGAGCGGCAGCTCCTTGGTGATCGGCTCGACGAAGCCGCTGACCACCATTGCGGACGCCTCGGCCTCGGTCAGACCGCGCGACATGAGGTAGAAGAGCTGCTCCTCGCCGATCTTCGAGACGGTCGCCTCGTGCCCGATGTCGACATCGTTCTCGTCGATGCGGATGTACGGGTACGTGTCGGAGCGCGATTCGTCGTCGAGGATCAGTGCGTCGCAGACGACCTTCGACTTCGAGCCGCTGCGCGCCCTTCGCCACCTCGAGCAGCCCGCGATAGCCGGCGCGGCCACCGCTCTTCGAGATCGACTTCGACGTGATCACGCTGGTCGTGTTCGGCGCCACGTGAACGCACTTGCCGCCCGCGTCCTGATGCTGGCCCTTGCCGGCGAACGCGATCGACAACACCTCGCCGTGCGCATGGTCGCCGAGCAGCCAGATCGCCGGGTACTTCATCGTCAGCTTCGACCCGAGGTTTCCGTCGACCCACTCCATCGTCGCGTCCTCCTCGGCGACCGCACGCTTGGTGACGAGGTTGTAGACGTTCGTCGACCAGTTCTGGATCGTCGTGTACCGGCAACGGCCGCCCTTCTTCACCACGATCTCGACGACTGCCGAGTGCAGCGAGTCGGTCGAGTAGATCGGCGCAGTGCAGCCCTCGACGTAGTGCACGTAGGCGCCTTCGTCGACGATGATCAGCGTGCGCTCGAACTGGCCCATGTTCTCCGCGTTGATGCGGAAGTAGGCCTGCAGCGGCAGCTCGATGTTCACACCCGGCGGCACGTAGATGAACGAGCCGCCTGACCACACGGCGCTGTTCAGCGCCGCGAACTTGTTGTCGTTCTGCGGGATGATCGTTCCGAAGTACTTCTTGAACAGGTCTTCGTGGTCGCGGAGCGCGGTGTCGGTGTCGAGGAAGAGCACACCCTGCTTGGTGAGGCTCTCCTGCAGCTTGTGGTAGACGACCTCGCTCTCGTACTGGGCGCCGACGCCGGCGAGGTACTTCTTCTCGGCCTCGGGGATGCCCAGCTTGTCCCAGGTGCCCTTGATGTCGTCGGGCAGGTCGGCCCACGACTCGGCCTGGGTCTCGGTCGGCTTGATGTAGTAGTAGATGTTGTCGAAGTCGATGTCCTGCAGCGTCTGTCCGCCGCCCCACGTGGGCATCGGGCGCGCGAGGAAGTAGTCGAGCGACTTGTGCCGGAACTTCCGCATCCAGTCCGGTTCGTTCTTGTGCGACGAGATGGCGTCGACGAGCTCGTGCGAGAGCCCGCGGCCACTCTTGAAGAAGTAGTCCTCGGGGACGCTGAAGCCGTATTTGACTTCATAGTCGGAACCGATTCCCTGGACGATCTCGGCTTCAGTCTGTGCCATTAAGCCGTCACCCCTTCCTTCTCCCACTCCTCGTAGCCGGAAACCTCGAGCCTCTTGGCGAGCTCGGCCCCGCCCTCTTCGACGATCTTGCCGTCGACGAAGACGTGTACGAAGTCCGGCTTGATGTAGTTCAAGATCCGCTGGTAGTGCGTGATCACGAGCGCGCCCATGGTCGGGCCGACGAGCTGCTGAACGCCCTCGGCGACCACCTTGAGCGCATCGATGTCGAGTCCCGAGTCGGTTTCGTCGAGCACCGCGATCTTCGGCTCGAGCATCGCCATCTGCAGGATCTCGACCCGCTTCTTCTCGCCGCCCGAGAACCCGTCGTTGAGGTAGCGCGAGGCAAGCTCGCGGCTGACCTTCAGGTCGTCCATCTTGCGCGAGGAACGACTTGCGAAACTCGGGCACCGGCATCGGGTTGTCGACGCCGCCGTTTCGCGCCTTGCGCACGGCGTTGATCGCCTGCCGCATGAAGTTGGTGACGGTGACGCCCGGGATCGCGTGGGGATACTGGAAGGCGAGGAAGACACCGGCCTGGGCGCGCTCGTCGGCGCCGGCCTCGGTGATGTCGACGTCGTCGAGCAGGATCTGCCCGCCGGTGATCTGGTAGGCCGGATGGCCGGCGATCGCGTAGGCAAGCGTCGACTTGCCCGAACCGTTGGGGCCCATGATCGCGTGCACCTCGCCCGACGAGATCTCGAGATCGACACCCTTGACGATCTCGAGCCCGTTTTCGAGCGAGACGTGCAGGTCCTTGAGCTTCAGTGTTGCCATGAGACTTTGTAACTCCTCGCGCCGAGCATGGAAGCGGCTTTTTCCTTGACTTCGTGTTGCTTATCCTAGCCAAGCTCGCTTGGTCTGCCGCTCTGCCTGGTCGTGGGCGCTGTGTGGGGTGGTGGGGGTGGCGGCGGTCTTCGGTGAAAAGCGGTAGGCTTTGGGGATGCCTGGGTGGATTGGTTTTCCGGAGTTGCTGATCTTGTTGGTGGTCGTGTTGCTCGTTTTCGGGCCGAAGCGGCTGCCGGAGATGGGGCGTTCGTTGGGTAAGGGGATGCGTGAGTTCAAGGACTCGATCAGCGGCAGCGAGAGCGAGCCTGTGAGCGTTCCGCCGGTGCAGCTGCCCTCGGCGGCGGTGGGTGAGGCGCATGAGGTGGTTGTTTCGCCGTCGCCGGCGCGCGAGCACGACCCGATCTCCTAGCCGTCGGTGAGCCGTCTACCGCGGCGCCTGCAGCATGGCGAGGAGGCGACGCTTGTCGAGCATCTCGATGAGTTGCGGAGCCGGATCATCTTTTCGCTGCTCGCGCTCGCGGTCGCGTTGTCGGTTACCTACGGGTTCCATCATCGGCTCGTCGTCTGGCTGAACCAGCCGTTGCCGGCGGCGAAGCGTCACCCGATCACGTTCGGGGTGGCGGAGCCGTTTCTGACCTCGCTGACCGTGTCGCTCTACGCGGCGCTCGTGATCGTCACCCCGTTTCTGCTCTGGCAGATCTGGTCGTTCCTCGCGCCCGCGTTCGACGAGCAGACGCAGCGCGGTGTGCGCTGGCTGGTGCTGTTCGCGACCGTCTTGACCGTGTCGGGGATCCTGTTCGGCTACTACATCGTGTTGCCGGCGGCGCTCAAGTTCTTGACCCACTACGACGAGGGGCTCTACAACATCCAGATCCGGGCGAAGGACTACTACAGCTTCGTCTCGCTGGTCATGCTCGCGGTCGCGATCGTCTTCCAGGTGCCGCTGTTCATCCTCGGGCTCGTCCGGATCGGGGTCTTGACGGCCGCGAAGCTGCGGCGGAACTGGCGGATCGGGATCGTCGCGATGACCGCGCTCGCGGTCGCGCTCCCCGGGATCGACCCGATCACCTGCCTGTTCGAGATGGTGCCGCTGATCTCGCTCTACCTGCTCTCACTCGCCCTGGCCGGCTTCTTCGAACGCCGCTGGCACCCACACAGACTCGCAGCAACCGAACAGTGAGAGAGGCCTCCGCCGACTGGGTCCTCCCCATCGACCGGCCACCAATCGAGAACGGCCGCGTCCGCTGGTCGGACGACGGTGAGCTGGTCGAGATCGGCCCGGGGCGTTCGGAGCGGCACTACAAGGACGCCGCGATCCTCCCGGGGCTGATCAACGCCCACTCCCACCTCGAGTACTCGATGTACGCAGGGTTCGGCGACGGTCAGTCATTCGGGCCCTGGATTGCCACCCACGTCGAGCGGAAGGGACGGCTCGACGCCGCCGGCATGCTCGCCCTCGCCCGCCGGGGCGTGGTCGACTCGCTCGCCTCGGGGATCACGACCACCGCCGACTACAGCTTCTCGGGCGCCGCCGCCGCCGCGGCCGCCGAGTTCGGCCTGCGCGCGATCGTCTACCTCGAGGTCTTCGGCGGCACGGCGGAGGCCGCCGAGCAGCAGTTCGCCGGCAAGCGCGCTCGGGTGACGGAGACCGGGCTCGTGACGATCGGCGTCTCGCCCCACGCTCCCTACACGCTGCTCGCTCGACGTCTACCGCTGGTGCATGTCGCTGGGCATCCCGGTCGGTACGCATTTGGCCGAGAGCAGCAACGAAAACGATTGGCTCGTGGACGGCAGCGGGCCGCTGCAGGCGATCGCATCGCTGCTCGTGCCCCCGTCGGGGCCGTGCGGTGGCGACGCTCGAGCCGGTGCTCGGCCCCGACCTGCTGTGCGCGCACTGCGTCGAGATCGACGAGGACGAGCTCGCGCTGCTTGCGGAGCGCGACGTCCCGGTGGCGCACTGTCCACGCTCGAATGCGCTCCTCGGCTGCGGCGTGGCTCCCCTCACGGCGCTCCGCGACGCCGGCGTGCGCGTCGGGCTCGGCACCGACTCGCCCGCATCCGCACCGTCGTTCGACATGTTCGAGGAGATGCGGGCCGCGGTCTACGCCGCGCGGGCGCGCGAGCGCAGGCCCGAGGCGCTGACCGCGACCGATGCCCTGCGGCTCGCGACCGCCGGCGCCGCACGCGCTCTGCGAATCGACGACGGGTGGGTACCCTGACGCCCGGGCAAGCGCGCCGATCTGACGGTCGTGTCGCTCGCGGGAAGCTCCTACCTGCCGGTGGAAGATCCCGCTGCGGCAGTCGTGTTCGGCGGCTCGCCGGAACGTGTGCTCGAAACGATCGTCGACGGTAAGCCCCGCTACGAGGCGAGGAACAAGGACCAGTGGCAAGAGGTACACAGCACCGCAAGCGCCGCACGACGCGCAATGCTCTCCCCGCAGCAGTAGCCGCGGAGAAGAAGCCGCGCAAGCAGAAGCCGCCGCAGTGGCAGGAAGAGCTGTTCTTCCAGCGGCTGCGCAACGCATGCGAAGTGGGCGTACGTGTTCCTCGCGGCCGCGTTCCTTGCAACCTTCGTGCTCCTCGGGGTCGGCTCCGGCTCGTCCGGCCTCTCGAGCATCTTCCAGAACGCCTTCAGCTTCGGCTCGAGCGGGGCGCGTCGATCGGCAAGCTCGAGACCAAGGTCACCAAGCATCCGCAGGACGCGGCCTCATGGCGCGACCTGGCGACGGCGTACGAGACGAAACAGCGCCTGCCGATGCGGTCACCGCGCTCGAGCGCTACACGGCGTTGAAGCCCAGGGACACCGGCGCGCTCTCGGAGCTCGCGTCGCAGTACACGAACCTCGCGAACACCTACGCGACGGACTACCAGAACGCGCAGCTCGAAGGGGCGATGGCGGCGCCACAGACGCTGTTCACGCCGCCCGCCTCCACCACGTTCGGGAAGATCTTCGCCGACCCCAAGGGCTTGCAGGATCCAATCGCGGCGCTGTTGCAGTCGCAGGCGACGACCAAGCTCCGACCGCCTACTCGAAGTACCAGCAGGCGCAATCGAACGCCGAAGCGACGTACCAGAAGGTCGCCAAGCTGACACCGAACGACGTGACGATCCAGTTCCAGCTCGGGCAGGCAGCGCAGGCCGCAGGCGACTATGCCGCGGCAGCCGCCGCCTACCGCCGTTCCTGAAGCTCGCACCCACCGATGTCGATGCGCCAAAGGTCAAGCAGTTGCTGAAGCAGCTGCCGTCGGCGCATCGGCTGCTGCTTCGGCGGTTAGACTCACGCCGTCTCGTTAGACTGAGCGCCCGACGGGGACAGATGAACTTCGACATCAAGACAGAGCAACTCACCGACGACACGTACGTGATCTCGCTGGCCGGCGAAGTCGATCTCTACACCGCCCCCGAGTTCAAGCAGCAACTGCTCGAGGTGATCGGCCAGGGCGGTAAGCAGGTGATCGTCGACTTCACCTCGACCACGTTCATCGACTCGACCACGCTCGGCGTGCTCGTGGGCGGCGTCAAGCGCCTGCGCACGAACGACGGGCAGCTGTCGCTCGTCTGCAGCGACCGCAACATCACGAAGATCTTCGAGATCACCGGCCTCGACCGGGTGTTCACCATCTCCGAGTCCCGCGACGAAGCTGTGGCGAAGCTCGACGGCGCCTCTCAACCCACGTAGAGCCCTGAGTAAGAAGCTTCTACCTCTCGTCGCCGTCCTGGTCGCGCTCGCCGCGACTGGCTGCGGCGCCGTCGGCAGGGACACGAACGGGGATGCGAGCCACGGCAAGCAGCTGTTCGTCGCGCCGCAGGCGCAGTGCGCGAGCTGCCACACGCTCGCCGACGCGAAGTCGACCGGCACGATCGGGCCGAACCTCGACGACGCGTTCGCGTCCGACAAGTCGCAGGGCTTCTCCGAGCAGACAATTGCCGACGTCGTCCGCTCCCAGATCGCCTATCCGGAGAAGCCGATGCCGGCGAACCTGCTGCACGGCCAGGATGCGCGCGACGTCGCAACGTACATCGCCAAGTGCTCCGCCAACCCGAACTGCGGTGTGACCGCGTCGAAGCAAGCGCCGCCGGGGCCGCAACGACGACATCGCCGACGACCACCACCGCGGCGCGGGCGGCGCGGCGGGCGGCGGCTCGCGACCGCGGCCGGTAAGAAGGTCTTCGCCTCGGCAGGCTGCGGCGAGTTGCCACACGTTGAAGAACGCCGGTTCGACCGGGACGATCGGCCCCGAACCTCGATCAGCTCAAGCCGAGCGAGGCGACGGTTCAGCACCAGGTCGAGGTCGGCGGTGGTGCGATGCCGGCGTTCAAGAGCCAGCTAGCGCCACGCAGATCAAGGATGTCGCGACGTACGTCGCGTCCGTCGCGGGCAAGTAACCGCGCGCTACGGCTCGAGCCGCTTGCCGAGCGCGAGGTACGGCGGATAGCCGCGCCGAAATCGACGTTCGCGAGCTCCTGCCAGCCGTTCTTCGCGTAGAAGGCCGCGCGCCTTGCGCGAGCCGGCCTGCGTCGACAGCAGAGCCCGGTCGTGCGGCTGCCGCGTGAGCAGCTGTGCGAGCAGCGCGCTGCCGACGCCGCGGCGCTGCCACGCCGGCCGGACGTGCAGCTCGACGATCTCGTAGTGCGGCGGGTCGAGCCACTCGGCGCGCTGCTCGGCGGTCAGCGAGCGCGGCGACGTGCTCGGTCCACCACTGGCCGCGCGCGCCCGTGTAGCCGTAGGCGAAGCGCGACCTCGCTCGCCGCTCCCGGGCCGCCAGGAAGACGAAGTCCTCGCGCTCGGTGTGCTCGGGCAGCCGTCGCGTCGCCCACTCGTCCGAAAGCGCGCCTGCGCCGAGCGCCGAGCGGTGCACCTCGCGTAGCTCCGCCCGAGCGGCAGCGGGTCGACGCGCTCGATCCGTCAGCGTTCGCTCAGCGGTCTGCGTCGAGGTCGACGACGACGTGGGTGAGCGGGATGTCGAATCGTTCGCGCGCCTTGTCGACGACGCCGCGCTCGAGCCAGTGCGAGCGCCCGAGCGGATGCGTCGAGACGATCAGCTCGTCGGGCCGGAACGTGCGCATGGCGTCCTCGATCGCCTGGATCGGGTCGCCGTCGCCGATCTCGCCCTCCGCCTCGAGGCCCGCGTCGCGCATCGCGGCGAGGCTCGCGTCGAGCCGCGGCCTGCGCCGCCGCGCGCGCGTCGTCCTCGTCGGAGGCCCAGTGGCGGAGCGGCGAGTTGAGCGCCGGGCAGACGACGAGCACGCGCGCGCGCCGGCCACCGGCTCGCTCGCGGATCTGCGTCGAGCAGCTCCGGGCCGCCGACCGTCTCGTTCGCGACGACGAGGATGCGGCGCTCGCTCGGCGGGCTCGGCGCAGGCGCCTGGCGATCGGCGCTGCTCGCGGCGGCCGCGCGCGAAGGAACCACCAGGCAGACGCGCGCGCCGACAGCACGAGGAAGACCGCCAGGCCGACCCAGCGGTCGATCACCGAGCCGATCACGATCAGCGCGAAGTAGCCGATCGTCGACCAGACGAACCGGAACGCGTCTGCTTCGCTCCGGAACGGGTTCCTCATGCTCGAGGTCCTAGAGGAGGTAGACGGTCACGTAGACGACGATCCACATCACGTCGACGAAGTGCCAGTAGATGCCGCCGATCTCGACGCCGTGATGGTGCTCGGGCGAGAAGTGCCCGCGGAATGCGCGGATCGTCATGACGAGCAGGATCATCAGGCCGACGAAGACGTGAGCGCCGTGCAGGCCGGTGAGGCCGAAGAAGGTCGCGGCGAACGACGTGTCGCCGGTGTTGAAGCCGATGCGGTGGTACTCGATCACCTGCGTGAGCAGGAACGTCAGGCCGAGGCAGGAGCGTCAGCACGAGGCCCGGCCTGCAGGCCGGCGCGGTTGCCCCTCTTGATCGACGTGTCGGCCCAGTGCATCGTGAAGCTCGACGTGACGAGGATCAGCGTGTTGATGCCGCGCGACGAACGACGGGCGGTGGAAGCCGGTCGGCGGCCAGTGCCCGTCGACGCCGTGGTTGACGACGCGGTCGAAGAAGTAGACGGTGAAGAACGAGCCGAAGAGCATGATCTCCGACGCGATGAACAGGAACATCCCGAGCACGCGCGGCGAGACGCGCGAGCTGTAGTGGATCGGCGGCGGGCCCGTGGTGCTCGTCGCTGCGTCCGCGCTCATCGGCACGCGTCCGCACTCCGCGGCTGCGGCCGAGACGACGTGCTCGACCGGCAGGCCGGTGTCCTTGCGCAGCCGCTGGACGAGGTCGCGGCGCAGCCAGCCGCTGCGCTCGCCCGGGAACGTCGAGACGATGATCTCGTCGATCCGCTCGTCGTTCACGACGTGCATGCGCCGCGGTGTACGGATCGGGATGGACGATCTGGCCGTGCGCCTCGATGCCCTCGCCGCGCAGCTCGGTCAGCGCGAGGCGCAGGCGGCGGTCGGCGTCTGCGTGCTCCTCGCTCGTCGCCCTGCGGCGCGACGATCAGGAAGCTCGCCGGGCCCTTCGCGGCGCGCTCGCGGATCGCGGTCGAGCAGCTCGTCGGAGACGACCGTCTGGTTCGCGATCACGAGCACGTTCGCCTCGCCCTCGGCGCTCGGCTCGACGACGACGTGCTGGACCGGGATGCCGCCGCGGCACGCTCGATGTCCTCGACGACGTCGCGGCGCATCCAGCCCGAGCGCTCGCGCGCCGTGCGTCGAGACGACGATCTCGTCGATCGCCGGCTCGAGCTGCGCGAGCGCGTCCTTGACCGCCTGCACCGGGCCGGTCTCGACGACGAAGCCCTGCGCGGCGACGCCGCGCCTCGCGCAGCGCCTTGAGCGTCTTGCTCGAGCCGGCGGCCGGCCGCGGCGCGCCGCGTGTCCTCGTAGACGACGTAGCCCTGGCGCGGCTCGTTGACGGGCGCGATCACGGTGACGCGGTCGTCGCCGCCGCGCTCGCGCGCGCAAGGCGTCGAGCAGCGTCTGCCGACGCGGCCGTCTCGTTCGCGATCACGAGGATGTGCGCTCATCTAGTCGGCCCCGACCGGCTCGCGGATGCGGGCGCGCCGAAGATCGCGTGCCGCGCGCCCGGGACGCCGTACTCGTACGGGTTGCCGACGACCTGCGGGATCTCGTCGAAGTTGAAGATCGGCGGCGGCGAGCGAGACCTGCCACTCGAGCGTCATCGCGCGCCACGGGTTCGCCCGGCGCGCGCGGCGCCGTGCGCCCACGAGCGGATCATGTTGTAGAGGAAGACGAGCGTCGAGGCGCCGAGCCCGAACGACGCGATCGAGATGAAGAGGTTGATGTCGGCGAAGCGGCCGGCGTAGTCGGCGACGCGGCGCGGCATTCCCTGCAGCCCGATGTAGTGCATCGGGAAGAAGGTGAGGTTGAAGCCGATGAACGTCAGCCAGAAGTGCAGCTTGCCGAGCCGCTCGTCGTACATCCGGCCGGTCATCTTCGGGAACCAGTAGTAGATGCCCGCGAAGATCGTGAACACGGAGCCGCCGAAGAGCACGTAGTGGATGTGCGCGACGATGAAGTACGTGTCGCTGGCGTGGATGTCGATCGGCACCGACGCGAGGTAGATGCCGGAGAGGCCGCCGATCACGAACATCGACGATGAAGCCGAGCGCGAACAGCATCGGCGTCGTGAAGTGGATTCGCCCTTCCCACATCGTGGCGAGCCAGGAGAAGATCTTGATCCCGGTCGGCACGGCGATCACCATCGACGTCACCATCATCGGGACGCGCAGCCAGCCCGCCATCCCGGCGACGAACATGTGGTGCGCCCAGACGGAGAAGCCGAGCACGAGGATCGCCATCAGCGAGAGGGCCATCAGCCGGTAGCCGAAGATCGGCTTGCGGCTCATCACCGAGATCACCTCGCTGATGATCCCGAAGCCGGGCAGCATCATGATGTAGACCGCCGGGTGCGAGTAGAACCAGAAGATGTGCTGGTAGCCGAGCACGTAGCCGCCGCCGCTCGACCTCGAAGAAGTTCGTGTGCAGCACGCGGTCGAACATCACGAAGAACTGCGAGCCGGCGATGAACGGCGTCGCGATGCACGACGAGCAGCGACGTCGTGAAGTTCGCCCAGACGAGCAGCGGCATGCGCCAGAACGTCATGCCGGGCGCGCGCATGGTGATGATCGTGACCAGGAAGTTGAGCGCGGTCATGATCGAGCTCGCGCCGGCCCACTGCACGCCCATGTTGAAGAACACCTGCCCGAGCGGCTGGTGCGAGCAGAGCGGCGCGTAGCACGTCCAGCCGGCCGACGGGCCGCCGCCCGGCGTGACCATGCCGGCGACGAGCATCGATGCCGGCGATCGGCAGCAGCCAGAACGAGAGCGCGTTCAGCCGCGGGAACGCCATGTCGGCGGCGCCGATCATCAGCGGGATCACGTAGTTCCCGAGGCCGGCGAAGGCGGGGATCACGAACAGGAAGATCATCAGCGCCGCGTGGATCGAGATCGAGGACGTTGAACGTCTGCGGGTTGAAGAACTGGTCGCCCGGCTGCGCGAGCTCGGCGCGGAAGAGCATCGCGAGCAGGCCGCCGACGCAGAAGAAGATGATCGTCGTGACGACGTACTGGACGCCGATCACCTTGTGGTCGGTGTTGATGCGGAAGTAGTCGCGCCACGACTTCGCGCCGTGGCTGGAGTGGTCGTCCGGACGGCGTCGGCCGGCCCGATGCGTAGTGCGCCCAGTAGTCGAAGCCGCCGATGCCGACGAGGAAGCCGAGCGGCGCGGTGACGAGCTCGACCGTGACGATCACCTGGCCCTTCCAGATCGGGTCCCAGTCGGCGGCCCAGCGGATCAGCACGGGCAGCGCCGATGCCGATGCCGAAGAAGATCGGCGTCACCCAGAGGACGCGCAGCCAGCCGGGGCCGTCAGCCGGCGGATGCCGGTCGGCGCGCGGCGGTGCGGCGTGCTGGTCGTGTGCGTGGGCGAGGTCGGTCATGCGCTCTTGCTCTCCTGCTGCCAGATACTGCACGAGCTGATCCAGCTTGTCGGTCGGGATCTGCTGTCCGAAGATGTGCGGCATCACGTCCGGAGAAGCCCGGTGCGATGTACGCGCTCGGGCGTCTCGATCGACTCCTTGATGAAGGCCTCGAGCGGGCCGCGGTTCGCCTTCGCCGCCTCGGCCTGGAGGTTGTCGAGGTCGGGGCCGATCTTGCCGGTCGCGTGCGCGGCGGCCTAAGCGTGTGACAGCTGCCGCAGCCGTTCTGCTGGAACACCGCGAGCCCGGGCGGCCCGGCGGCGGCCTGGCCGCCGCTCTTCAGCCAGGCGTCGAACTTCGGCCGGCGCGACGATCGTCGACGTGGCTGCGCATCAGCGCATGCCCGAGGCCGCAGAGCTCGGTGCAGATGACCGGGAACGTGCCGGTGCGCGTGGGGGTGATCACGATGAAGTTGTGCGCGCCCGGGACCGCGTCCTGCTTCTGCGACAGCTGGGGCACCCAGAAGGAATGGATCACGTCCTTCGAGGTGATGTCGAGCGCGCGTGGCGGCCCTTCGGCACGGTCGAGCGAGCCGTAGGTCTTGCCGTTCGGGTAGGTGAACGTCCAGGCGAACTGCTGCGGCCGTCACCTTGACGATCAGCGGATTCGAGCCGGCGCGGCTGTTCTGGGCGAGCACGATCGCGCTGACGATCGAGATCGCGGTGACGAGCACCGCCGGGATCGCCGTCCACACGATCTCGAGCTTCGTGTGGCCGTGGATCGGCGGGCCGTCCGAGTCGTCGTCGGGCTCGGCCCGGAACTTCCAGACCGTGAAGATCAGCACCGCGACCACGACCGAGAAGACGACGATCGAGATGACCGTCGCGAACCAGTAGACGAAATGGATCCGGGTCGGCTTCCTCGCCTGCCGCGACCGGCAGCCACGGGATCAGCGTCGCGGCCGCAGTCGTGATCGCCGCCGGCGACCAGCGCGATCGCGGCGATCTGAATGATGGAACCCCTGCGCACCCCGCGCGAAATCCTAGTTGAACCGACGAGGACCGGGCGTAACAACCCGCCGGCCGCATCCGAATTCACGTGCCGACCGTTACATCGGGGCGAACACGACCACCTGGCACGCACACATTCGAGAAGGAGGTCTGGCACAACATGGGCATCGGAGTGAGCCTGATCTTGATCGCCGTCGGTGCGATCCTCACGTGGGCGGTCAACGCGACCGTCTCCGGCCTCGACATCAACACGGTCGGCGTCATCCTGATGATCGTCGGCCTGGCCGGCCTCATCCTGTCGCTGCTTTTCTGGTCGAGCTGGGACGGCACAGCGGGCACACGCCGCCGCACGACGACGACCATCGACGACCCCCCGCCCGGGCTGCGGTAGATCACGATGTAGATCGACGGGCGGCCTGCGGGTCGCCCTTTTTTTACTCCGCGGCCGGCAGCTCGAGCTGGAACGTCGAGCCCCGCCCGGGCCCGGCCGAGTCGACCCAGATCCGGCCACCCATCCGGCGCACCAGCTCGCGGCAGATGTACAGACCGAGCCCGGTGCCACCCACGCCGCGCGTCATGTCCGGGTCGAGACGGTAGAACTTCTCGAACACGCGCTGCCGTTCCGATGCGGGGATGCCGAGCCCGGAGTCGGCCACCGACAGCCGGACGTTGCCGCCGACGCTCTCCACACGCAGCTCGACCGGGCCGCCGTCGGGCGAGTACTTGATCGCGTTGTCGACGAGGTTGATCAGGATCCGCCCGACCTTGTCGGGGTCGCCTACCACCGCCGGCACGTCGTCGGCTGCGACCAGCACGAGCTCGTGCGCGCGGTCGAGATGCGCCCGCTGGGCTTCGATCACCTCGCGCGCGAGCGCAGGCAGGTCGCAGGTCGAGAGGCTCACCTGCAGCGACCCGGCATCGAGCCGGCTCGCCCAGAGGATGTCGTTGACCGTCCGTGCCAGCCGGTCCGCTTCGCCCGAGACGACGTCGAGCATCCGCGAACGCTGAGCCTCGTCGAGCGCGACGTCCTCGCGGCGCAGGGTCATCGCGGCGCCGTAGATCGCGGCGAGCGGTGTCCGCAGCTCATGCGAGACGGTGGAGACGAACTCGGTGCGCATCGTCTCGAGCGCACGATCGTCGGTGAGGTCGCGGAACGCATAGACGGTGCCGTCGGGCACGGCAACGCCGTGGAGCGAGAGCCAGAGCTCGCGGCCGTCACCGAGGTCGAGCGGCAACGACTCGGCACGCTGCGCGGCGTGCCCCTCGGGCGCGATCGCGATGCGACCCGCCACAGCCGCCCAGCCGGGGATCGCCTCGACTGCCAGCCGGTCGATCACCTGCCGTGCCTCGAGGCCGGTTGCGGCCGCCGCCGCCGCGTTCCAGGTGCGCACGATCCCGCTCCGGTCGACCAGGAACACGCCGTCTCCGACCGATTCGAGCACCCGCGCGGCTTGGCCACGCTCCTCGGCCTCTGCGTAGAGCTGGGCGTTGTCGATCGCGACGGCCGCGCGCCCCGCCAGGTCGAGGGCAAACTCGAGGTCGCCCGCGTCATACGCCGCATCGGTCTCTGCCCAGGCCCAGCTCATCGCGCCGAGCGTCCTCCCGCGCGCGACGAGCGGCACGATCAGCGCGGAATGCACGCCGGCCGCGCGGCGCCGGGCCGCCGAGCTGCTCCGGCCCCAGCGAGGGATACAGCTCGGCCCGGCCGGTCGCGATCACGTGCCCGACGCCTTCGGTGGCTCCCGGCACGGACTGGATCGCAGCGACCACAGCCCGGGCGGCGACTGCGCGCGCCGGGTCGGGATGGGAAAGGGCCACAAGGCGGGCGCCGTCCTCGTCGACGAGATGGATCGCACACCAGTCGGCTGTCCGGCCGGCCACAAGCGCTCCAAGCTGTTCCAGGGTCGCGTCCACGTCCAGCGAGGCGCCGAGCAGCGCGCTCGCCTCGGCGAGGAACGCAAGCCGGTCGGCGAGGACCTGCAAACGCTTCTGGGCGGCCCGCTCGGCGTCGGCGAGCGCGGCCTGATCGATCGCGAGCGCGATCCGGTCCGCGATCAGCCCGAGCAGCCGCGCGTCCTCCTCGACGAACTGCGCATACGCCTCGGAGCCGACGTGGATGACGCCGAAGACGGCGTCCGCCACGATCAACGGGACCGAGACCAGGGAGTTGACCCCGCGGCGCGCCAGGATCGTTCCGGCCGGCTCCACCTGGGAGAGGTCCGGCACGAGCAGCGGCTCGCGCGTCGAAGCGACGAGGCCGGTGAGGCCGGTTCCGGCCGGGACGGGCGAGGCGTCGTAGAACTGCTCGGCGACTCCGCTCGCCGCCCGGACATGCTGCAACCCATCCTCGCCGGTCAGCAGGATCAGCGCCATGTCGGCCTGCAGCACCTCGACGATCCTGTCGAGCAGCGCCTGCAAGAGCTCCGGCAGAGGTACGTGCGAGAGCGCGACCGCAGACACGCGCTCGAGGCGCCGCAGCGTGGCAGCAGCCGACTCGGCGTCGGCGCGGGCCTTGCGCTCTCGCTGCAACGCGGCGGCGTAGAGCGCACCGAGCCGCGACTCCTCAGACTGCTCCGCCATCTCCCCCTTTCTGCAGGCTCCCGGGTGACCAAAGCCTACTCAGGACGTGAGAATCATCATGACACTTGACAGATGTCGTAAACGATGTCATAGTGATGTCATCATGAATCTGACCATTGTCCTGGAAGGGCTTCAAGAGGACCTGCGTCGCCTCGGCGAGCTCGGAGACGAGCGGTCGGCGCAGGTTGCGCAGCGCCTCGGCGAGGCTCTCGGCTCGAACCTGCGGCTGAAGTTGCTCGATCTGCTCTCGCAGGCGGCCCTGGAGCTCTCGTCGAAGTTGCCGTCCGGCCACATCGAGGTGCGGCTCGCGGGCCAGGAGCCGGAGCTCGTGTTCGTCGATTCCGCCGACGAGAGCGGAGGGATCGCCGGCGAGGAGCTGTCGGCACGAATCAGCCTCCGGCTGCCCGAGTCGCTCAAGGCCGCTGCCGAAAAGGCGGCGGATCGCGAGGGCGTCTCCACCAATGCGTGGCTCGTGCGTGCGATCGCACGCGCAGCCGAGTCGCGCACCGTTCATGTCAGCGGCAAGCGCCTCTCCGGCTACGCCGAGAGCTAGATGGTGAGGAGGGAACCATGGAGAAGAGCTTTGACGTCAGCAGGCCCGTCCAACTCGAGGTGCGCCTCGCGGCGGGCGAGATCGAGATCGAGGCGATCGCCGGCCTGACCCGCGCCGAGATCGAGTTGACCGCTCACGATGAGGAGTCGCAACAACTGGTCGACAAGGCCCAGATCGAGCTGCGCAACCACCCGGGCCGGCAACAGCTGATCGTCGACGTGCCTCAGCGGCGCAGCGGCTTCAGCCTCGGGCTGCTCCTCGGCCGCGGCGGGATCACCTGCCACGTACGTGTTCCGGAGTCGTCGGACGTCTCGGCACGTTCGAAGTCGGCCGACGTCTCGGTGCGCGGCACGACCGGCGCGGCGAGTGTGCAGACCGCCTCCGGCGACGTCTCGCTGCAAGACGTGTGCGGGTACCTGAGCGTGAAGAGCGCGAGCGGCGACGTGTTCGCGCGCGAGGTCACGGGCCGCGTCAGCGTGCAGACCGCATCGGGCGACGTGCAGATCGACACCGCACGCGACGGCCTGAACATCGCCACCGTCTCGGGTGACGTCGCGGTCGGCGCGGCCGATGAGGACGTCAACGTCAACACCGTGAGCGGCGACCAGTCGCACGGCGCCGTGCAACGGGGCAAGGTCGCGGCCCACTCCGTCTCGGGCGACGTGCAGATCGGCGTCCGGCGCGGCTCCAAGGTCTTCCTCGACTGCAACACGGTCAGCGGTGACACGAGCTCCGAGCTCGAGCTCACGCCGGAC
Source organism: uncultured Actinomycetes bacterium (assembly GCA_963785895.1). Classification (GTDB taxonomy): domain Bacteria; phylum Actinomycetota; class Thermoleophilia; order Gaiellales; family Gaiellaceae; genus PALSA-600. Next base: position 16,034 of record CAWAXB010000024.1, read on the forward strand.
GCGCCGGGCGGCACCGGGCCGCTCGTCGAGATCCGAGCCAAGACCGTCAGCGGCGACATCCGTATCGTCAGGGCGCCTGCGCCCGCGGCTGCCGCCTCCACATCCGACGCGCAGGAGGTGCACGCATGAACCGTCTCTCGTGGGACACCACGGCGCCCCGCCGCCCGACCGGCAAGCGGGTCGCGTCCAGCCCGCGGCCGGAAGCCGAGGGCCTCGTCGAAGCCGAGGCCGACCTGATCCGGGTCGCCTGGGACAAGCCGCACCGTCTCAACGGCATCTGACGACGCCGCGCACCCGCCGTGTCTGGAGCTGAACTCATGATGACGCTCGTCGATGGGGTGCGATCGGCGAGTGCGAGGCAAGGACGCAGGGATCGTCAAGAGCCGTAGCTCTTGGCGCGACCGAGGACGCGGCATCGCGCCGCCGAGCGCGGCCCGGCGACACAGCCTTCATGTGAGTTCAGCTCCTGGAGGTCTCAGATGCGGCGGGCGCCGACGTAGCCCGCGCCGAACGAGGCGAGGCTCGCAATCCGCACGACATCGCCGGTGTGCGGCGCGTGCACGATCTGACCGCCGCCGATGTAGATGCCGACGTGATCGAGCCCGTCGAAGAACACGAGATCGCCGGGCTGCAGCTGGTCGCGTGGAACGGGCACCCCGAGGCCGTACTGCGCCTCGGACGAGTGCGGGAGCGAGATCCCGATCTGCGCATAGGCGACCATCGTCAGGCCTGAGCAGTCGAACCCGGCGGGCGACGCTCCACCCCACTTGTATGGATCGCCGAGATAGGCGAGCGCTGCCGCGGCGGCGCCGGGCCGGCTCGGCGGGAGCGCGGCCGGAGCCTGGGCGGTCGGCGCCGGCGTGACGACCGTCGTCGCCGGCGCCGGCGCAGGCGGGCCGGCGGTGGTCGTCGTCGGCGGCATGGCCGCCGGTGATGCGGCGGTCGTCGTCGTCGTCGCTGCAGGCTTGGTCGCCGCGGCCCGGGCTGCGGCGGCACGAGCTGCCGTGGCCCGCTGCTGCTCGAGCTTCGCCTGCTGGGCGAGCGCGGCCTGCTGCGCGGCGACGATCCTCGCGCGGGCCTGAGCGGCGAGGAGCTCCTGGCGCCGCTCCTCGCGCGCTTTGATCGCGGCCACCTCCGTCTGGACGGATGCGAGCAGCGTGCGGCGCCGGTTGAGGAGGCTCCCGATCTGCGCGCGCTGGCGCGCGAGCTGCCCGAGCGCCGACTGCCGTTCCTGCTCAGCGGCCAGGAGCGTCTCGCGGACCCGGGCCAGCCGACTGCGCACAGCGGTCGCAGTCGCCGCGAGCTGGTGATCGGCCGCCGTCACCGCCTGCGTCGCCTCGACGCGGTCGATCACATCCACCAGCGAGGAGCTGCCGGCAAGCACGTCGATCGTCGACGGGTTGTCGGTCTCGTAGAGCACGACCAGCCGCTGCGCGATCCGCGCCTGGGCACGCCGCTCGGCGGCCTGGGCCTGACGGAGCGAGCGCCGGTTCTTGGTCAGGTTCGTCTCGGCGGATCGCAACTGGAGCCGGGCGAGGTTCCAGTCCTCGTCGGTCCGCTCGAACCGCTGGTCGAGCACCGAAACCTGGGCGAGGATCGCCTGTGCCTGCGCCTCCTTGTCGCGCAGCTGCTTCGGCGGCGCCGCGCTGAGCGGAGCCGCCACGAGGGCGGCCGTCAGTGCGATCGCCGAGGCGACCCAGCAAAGGTGAGCCGTTTTCATCCAGATTGCCCTTCGCGTCCCGCCGGAGTTCTCCTCCGGGGGCAGCTCAGCGGGAGCCTACGACCCGTCGCCGTGCGAAGAGCCGGAGCCCGAGCAGCCGCCGTCGTGGCCGCCGTCGTCGTGACCGCCGTCGCTGTGCCCGTCGTTCGTCGCCACCGTGCCAGCCGGCGTCCGAGTTGCCGCTCGTGACCGTTCCGTGTCGTTCGAGCTCTGGCCGCTGCCGTTCGAGTCGTCGCCGTGCGAACCCGGCCAGCTGAAGTCGTGGTTGTCGGTGCCACCGTGGTTGTCGTCGCCGTCGTGGTGGCCGTTGTCGTGGTGCGATCGCCGCCGCCGCATTGTCGCCGCTGTGCTGTCCGTCGTTCGGCGCGGCGGTGACGGTGGCGCTGCCCGTGCCGGTGCTGGCGGCGTAGGACGCGTCGCCCGTGAAGCTGCCTTGGTCGCGTACGTGCCCGCTGGCTGCGTGACCGTGATCGTGCAGGTGGCGACGCCGCTCGCGTTGGTGGTGGCGGTGCAGCTCTGCGAGCCGAGCGAGAGCGTGAGCGACTTTCCGGCGAGTGCCGTCGTGCCGGCGAGCAGCGTGCCCGTCAGGTCGCGCTGGTGCCAGCTGACGGTCGAGCTGAGCGCGCCGATCTTGGCGGTCGTCGTCTGCAGGGTGACCGAGACCGGGTAGGAGTCGCTGCTCGCCTGGTAGGTCCCGTCACCTGCGAAGCGGTCGCGGTCGCGGTGTAGGTACCGGCCGGCTGCGTGACGACGAGCGAGCACGATGCCGTGCCGCTCCCGTTCGTCGTGGCGGTGCAGCTCTGGCTACCGAGGGAGAGGGTCAGCAGCTCGTTCTTCAGCTTGCTCGAACCGTAGAGCAGCTTGCCGCTGAGCGTGATCGTGCTGCCGAAGACGACCGAGCTGGGCGCCGTGAGCGTGACGGTCGTCGCCTTGCCGGCCGCCGTGATCGTAACGGGAGCCGAGTCGCTGCTGGCTGCGTAGGAAGCGTCGCCGGCAAAGCTCGTGGTGGCGGTGACCGAGCCGGCGGGCTGGCTGAGGTTGATCGTGCACGAGAGGACGCCGGTCGCACCGGTCGTGGCGGTGCAGCTCTGCGTGCCGAGCGACAACTTCACGGTCTTGCCGGCGAGCGCGGTCGTCCCGTCGAGCAGGGTGCCGCTGATCGCGACGGCGCTCCCGGTCTGGACGCTCGAGGCGACGGTGAGGTGGATCGTCGAGGGCCTGAGCACGACGGTCACGGTCCCGGAGCCGGTGCTCGCCTTGTAGCTGCTGTCACCGGCGAAGCTCGCCGAGGTGGCGTACGTGCCGGCGGGAGCCGTCACCGTGACGGTGCAGGTCGCGACGCCGCTCGCGTTGGTCGCTCCGGTGGTGCAGGTGTTCGAGCCGAGTGCGAGGGTCAGCGTCTTGCCGGCGACCGGTGTCGTCCCGTCGAGCAGGGTTCCGGTGAGCGTGGCCGTGTTGCCGATCGTCAGCGGGCCGTTGACCGCGATCTGGACGGTGGTCGTGCGCGGGCCGGGTGCGGCGGTGACGGAAATGCTCGTGCTCGCGGCGCTCGGCGAGTAGGTCGTGTCGCCGGCGAAGCTCGCGCTCGTCGTGTAGCTGCCCGCCGGCTGCGTCACGACGAGGGCGCAGGACGCGACGCCGCTCGCGTTCGTCGTCGCGCTACAGGTCTGCGTGCCCAGCGTCAGCGTGATCGTCTTTCCTGCGATCGGTGCCGAGCCGGCGACCAGCGTGCCGCTGAGGGTGACGCTGCTTCCGGTCTGGACGCTGGCTGGGGCGCTCAGGCTGAGCGAGGTCGGCTGCGTGGCGACGGCGGCCGTGCCCGAGTCGCTGCTCGCGGAGTAGTAGGAGTCGCCGGCGAAGCTCGCGCTGGTGGCGTAACTGCCGACCGCCAGCGAGGCGGTGACGACGCAGGTGGCGACGCCGCTCGCGTTGGTGACGGCGGTGCAGCTGAGCGTGCCAAGCTTCAAGGTGACGGTGCGACCGGCGAGCGGCGAGGAGCCGTCGAGCAGTGTCGCGCTGAGTGCGACGTTGCTGCCGGTGACCACGGTGCCGACCGCGCTCAGGTGCACGTTCGAGGGGCGGGTGGTGACGGTGGCGGTGCCCGAAGCGCTGCTCGATGTGTTGAGCGCGTCGCCCGCGAAGTTGCCGGTCGTCGTGTAGCTGCCGGCGGGCTGTGTGACGGTGAAGGAGCAGGTCGCGACGCCGCTCGCATTGGTGACTCCGGTGCAGGTCTGCAAGCCGAGCGTCAACGTGATCGTCTTGCCGGCGACCGGGGTCGAGCCCGCGAGCAGTGTCGCGGCCAGCGTTGCGGTGTCGCCATAGCGCACCGGCGCGGTCGCTGCAAGCTGCAGGGTGGTGACCTGGGCCGTGACCGTCGCGCTGCCCGTGTCACTGCTGGCGGAGTAGTAGCCGTCGCCGGCGAAGCTCGCCGCTGTCGGATAGCTACCGGGCGCGGCCGAGACGGGCACCGAGCAGGAGGCGATGCCGCTCGCGTTGGTCGTCGCGGTGCACGTCTGCGCACCGAAGGAGAGAGCGAGCGTCTTGGACGCGATCGGGCTGGCGCCGTCGAGCAGCGTGGCGCTGAGCGTCAGGTTGCTGCCGGACTGAAGCGGGCCGGCAGCTGCGATGTGCACGGTCGTCGGCCGCGGGGACACGGTGAAGGCGCCGTTCGCGGTAGAGGGCGCGAACGACGAATCGCCGGCGAAGCTCGCGGTCGCGGTGTACGCGCCCGACGGATCCGTGACGTTGACCGGGCAGGAAGCGGCGCCGGTCGAGTCGGTGACGGCGGTGCAGTGCTGCGAGCCGAGCGTCAGCGTCACCGTCTTCCCGGCCACCGGCGCGCCACCACTGGTCGCGACGAGCGAAGCCGAGAGGGTCGCGGTGCTGCCGTAGACGGCGTGCGTGTCACCGGTGTAGACGAGCGTCGAGCCGGCCGGCGGAGCGAACACCGTGAGCTGGGTGATGCCCGAGGAGCCGTTGTAGAGGTCGTTGATGTCGCCGATGTACGACGCTTTCAGGTCGTAGCTGCCGGCGATCCAGCCCGACACGGTGATCGCGGCGTTGCCGTTGGCGTCGATCAGTGCCTGCCCGATGTAGACGTCGGTGCCGCCGACCGAGTTGTAGAAGATGACGTTGCCGTCGGGCGGCGCGGTCGGCGTCCCCGTCTGGACGACGTGCGCGTTCAGGGTCACTGCCCTGCCGGCCACGATGCTGCTTGGGCTCGGGACAACGGTCGTCGTCGTGTTGACCTTGGGGCTGACCCCCGCCGCGACGCCGAGGCTGTAGGTGCCGGACGCGGGCTTGTCGACGATGTCGCCGACGTAGGACGCGTTGAGCACGTGCGTCCCTGCAGCGAAGCCGTCCATGAGTCAGGGTCGCAACGCCGTTGATCAGTGTCGCGGTGCCCAGCAGAACCCCGTTGTCGTCGAAGGTGACCACGCCAGTGGGGATGCCGGTGCCCCCGTCGTTCTGGGTCACGGTGGCAGTAAAGGTGGGTGCGTCGCCGACGTTGATCGACGACGGGTTGCTCGTCAGGGTCAACGTCGTGTTGTGGATGGATGCGCCGCCGACGGTGAGGCTGACGGCTGGCGATGTGGCGGGAGGAGCGAGGCCGCCGGCCGAGTAGCCGGCGGAAACGGTGAACACCCCGGCCGGGAACGAGTGCAAGGTGACCGAGACGGCCCAGTCGGTCGCGTTCACCTGGGTCAGGCTGAACTGGGAGTGCCCCGAGTCGTCCTGAACCGTCACGTTCCCCGAGCTGTCCATCCGCGTGAACTTCACGTAGCTCGTCGGGCCAGGCCCGCCGGAGGGGAAGCCGACCGTTGCGCTCAGCGTGACCGCGTCGCCCACGGCAACCGACGACGGGCTTGCCGTCATCGTCACGGTCGGAATCGCGGCGCTGGCGCTCCCGGCCCAGACTGCTACGAGGACGGCCACGAACGGCACGGCCACCATGATTTTGGCCGTGCGACGCCAGTGCCGCAGTGTTGGTTTACGTCTTGCCACAGAGAAACCGCTATCGACCCTAGAGGTCGTGCGACACATAAAGCAAGGTTTGAGAGGCTTTCCAGACCGGATTCATACGTTGGGTCGTTACGGGCGGGCCTTCCAGGTCAAATCGATCGTCGCGGCCATGCCCTGAACCGCGTTGCCGGCCGTTGTCGGCAGGTAGAGCTCGATCGTGTACTTGATCGTCTGCCCGGCGGCGAGCGTCGTCAGGTCGTTGTCGCCGGCCGTCCACCAGAGCAGCGCGCGGCAGCGGGCTGGGGGCGGCCGTGCCGGTCTCCCACACGCCCATCTGCAGCGCATTCCAGAGCGCGTTGGTCGTGCCGCCGGCGCCGCAGAGAAAGCGTGAACGGTGCGCCCGAGTCGTTGCGGAGCGTCATCACCTCGGAGCCCGAGTCGCCCGGCGCCATGTTGACGACGTAGATCCGGCACGACGAATGGTCGCTCGTGATCGTCAGCCCGACGGTGCCGCACGAGGTCGGAGCCGAACCACCACCACCACCACCGCCGCCTGAGGTCGGTCGTCGTGCCCGCCGTCGTGGTGGGTGTCGTCGTGGGTGTCGTCGTCGGAGTGGTCGTCGGCGTGGTCGTGACGCGGCGGCGGCGTCGTGCGCGGGCGGGTGGTCGTGCTGCCGCCCGACGTCGTTCCCGGGCCGTGGTCGGGTCGCGCGCCGCCCGTCGAGCCGCCGGCGGTGGTTCCAACCGGGACGGTCGTTGACGGTCGGCGGCAGCCCGCCAAAGCCCTGGTTCGGCGGCGGGACGGAGTTCGTGTTGCTCGGCGTTGCGCCCGGCACGGGTACGCCGAGCCCGGGCACGGCAGTTCGGCCGTTGTCGGGCGGTCTGAACGCGCCGGCGCCCGCGATCAGCGCAAAGCTCGTGATCTCGCCACTCGCCGCCTGCGCGTACTGCGGGATCTGGGTCGAGTGGTGCGTTGACGCCGACGACCGAGCGGCCGCCGCCGCCCCGGTAGGCGGACTGGCCGACCGGCGCAGGCAGGAAGCCGCCGAGGTCGCCGATCGAGTTGGAAGTCGAGGAAGCGCTGGTCGGCGACGGCAGCGCCGATCACGCCCTCGCCGAGCGGCGGCAGTTGGCGCGACCGAGCCGGAGACAGCTCGGATCGGGTTGACGTAGTCGAGGTGGACGCCGGCCAGCGCCGGGTTCGGCCGGGCGACCGGCGGTCGCCGCCAAGACCCGGGCCGACGCCGGTCCGAGCAGGCAGAACGCTGCTGCGAGCACGGCAACGAGGCGGCCACGGGTCACTGGCCGCCGCCGGTTCGCGAAGCGGATCCAGAAGCTCCAGAGGATCAGCATCGTGCAGAGCAGCCCGAGCGCCGCATAGATCGTCACGGCCCGGCCGGTGACCGGGCTGTTGTCGTAGAGCGACGCCCCGAGCACCGCGTCGGCCTGGTGGTCGAGGATCAGCCGCCCGAGCGCCTCACGCTGGGCGCCGTGCACGTAGCGCAGCTCGATTGCCCCGCCGCCCATGAGCGTCCTGGCCGTGTCGGGAGGCACCGCCTTGGGCTGGAAGAGCGCCGTGGTCGCGATCGGCGTCCCACGCACGTCGTAGGCGGTCAGGTCGGTTCCGACCTGTTGCGAGAGGCGGCCGAGCGCGTCCGCGAGCGGCGTCATCACCAGCACGACACCCGCCGGTGCCGAACCGTTCAGCACCGGGCCGATCGTCAGGATCGTCGGGCCGCTCTTGAAGATCACGAGCTCGGTGAACCGCCCGCCGCGGTCGCCGTTGCGCGTTCTCAGCGATTCGGCGATCGCCGCCAGACCGGCCCGGCTCGCGACGGGTGTGGGCGCACCTTTCGAGCGCACCGCGAACTCGACCCGCCCGTCGGGCAGCACGACGTCGACCATCGGCACGTTCGAGTTGGCGTGCAGCGGCGCGACCAGCCGGTTGAGCGCGGCCGGGTCTTCGGACACCATCGCCTGCCCGACTCCCTGCGTGTACGAGATCGCGCGTAGCGCCGAGAGCTGCTCGCCCTCGAGGGTGACGAGCGCGGCGTCGGCTCCTGCGCCTGCCGACACGAGGCGCGCGTCGAGATTGCTACGGACGCCTTCGGTCGCGCGCTGCCCTGCCCAGGTGACGCCGAGCACGGCGACCAGCAAGCCGAACGCCAGGTGCACCCAGCGCTGCTGGTACCAGCGGATCGGGCGCTCGTCGGGGCTCACCGTGTTCGTTCGCATGGCCGACGATCGCCGATCCTCAAGGGAGGCGACGTGGTCGTGGGCTGGCAGGCGGAAACGGTCCGGGCGCAAGAGGTCAGCCTGGGGGGTGAGCGAGGATTTGACGCTGGTCGTGATGCTGGCCGAGCCCGGTGAAGACGACGTCCCGGAAATGGTCGTCGAGGTGTTGCCTCCCGCGAAGTTCATCGTCAGCGTGTAGGGCGACACGGAGGTCGTAGCGTAGGTCGAGGAGGTGAAGTCTCGGTTCGCTCCGACCGTGACGCCGCTGATCACGCCGAGCGTTACCGAGTCGTGAATTGGTGCAGTCCGCCGGTCGCGCCGATGAAGATCTTCCCCGCGCCGGCGTGTTCGAGAGTGCGTGCGCACACGCTCAGTGTCCCGGAGGCCGCAAGATTGGTCTGCTGGTTGAACGTGATCGTCAGCTTGTCGCCATTGGTCGAGGTTCCGGCGACCGTCGTCACGTTCGTCCAGCCGATCGAGGTTGCGACAAGCCCGAGCTGCAGCGACTGCTTCGCGGCCGCCGTCCACGACGTCGCAGACGTGCTGGCGAGCTGGTAGCAGAACCAGTCCCGTTGTTCGCGGCGGTTCCGCGGTTCGTGTCGGGATAGGCGCCGTGCGTTGCGGCCATCGCCGAGCCGATCGGGTATAGGTGACGCCGACGCAGTCGGGCTATTGCCGTTATCGACGCCGTACAAAGTCTGGTCCGGTGACGGGACCGTGCGTTCCGGGCATCCAGTCAAGCCCATGGTGTAGCCCGAAGGGGTCGCCGTCGAGCGTGCCGGGCGGATCGACCCACCCGCCGGCGAAGGTCGAGTTCGCGTTCTGCGTCTCTGCGCTGAAGAGTGCGGCGGTGCTGCCGACCAGGCCGCCCGAAATCAACACCGCCGCAACGATCCCGAAGACATACAGCGCGCCCGCTCGCCGGATGCGGCGCCACCGGACAGGTGTTCCTTCCATGGGCATGGGCCCTCAGAGACTCGTCGTGGTCGTCGGCCGGCAGTTACCGGTCGCGGCGGTGCAGACGACGGCCTTGTTCGCACCGCTGCCGGCGCTCGAGAGCATGCCCGGGCCAGGACGTGAAGGTCAGCGTGGGGTTGCCTGCGATCGCCGAGGTCGCGTTCGTCCCGCGGAGCGTGACCACGATCGTGGTGGTCGGCGTCGTGTACCTCGAGGTGAGGAACGCCTGATTGGTGGCGATCGTCGCACCGGTGAGCACTCCGAGGTACGCCGAGTCGCTGGGAGAGCCGCAGGCGCCCGTCGTGTCGCCGAGCACGATCGAGCCCGTGCCGGCGGCGCCGGCCCAGACGCACACGACGAACGCGCCGGTCGCCTGTCCCGGGTTCGCCACGGCCTGGTTGAAGCCGACCGTGATCGTGTCGTTGCAGTCGATGCTCCCGGCCGCCGGAATGGGCATGCCGGCGCCGCTGCACTTGCTCCCGCCGTTGGCGAGCACAACCGAGGTCGCCGCCAGCCCGACTTGGACCGGCGGGAACACGGCGGGAGCCGTCCACGACCCCGCGGTCGTCACCGCCTGGTAGCAAAACCAGTCCCCCGTCGTGGCTGCGGTGGTCGTGTCGTTGTAGCTGCCGGTTCCCCGCACAAGGCTCGCGATCAACGTCGAGTAGACCGCCCCGCTGCAGTCCGGGTTCGTGCCGTTGTCGACTCCGTAGATGTCCTGTGCGGCCACCGACGGAGGGCTGGCCATGTGCGTCCACCTCAGGTTGACGGCATAGGCACTCGGAGTGGCAGTCAACGCGGTCGGGGCGTCGATCCACCCTCCGGCGAAGGTCGAGTTCGCGTTCTGCGTCTCGGCGCTGAAGAGCGCGAAGGTGCTGCCGATCAGCCCGCTCGAGAGCAGGACGACCAGCAGTGCACCGACGACGAAGGCGGTAGCGGCCCGCCGCAAGGGCCGCCACCTCATGCGGTCGCTGCTCTCATGCGACCTCGGCGTCCTTGCCTCGGTCGCGCCAGATCTCGAAGAGGGTGATGCCGCCCAGCGCAAGCGCCGGGATCAGCAGCAGCAGGAGCCGCGCGGTCGTCGACTGCAGGTCGGCGAGCACGTAGCCGAGCTGCGGCACGTGGAACTTGGCCACCCAGCCGGTGCCGACAGCGGGCACCTGCCAGTCGTCGGGCGAGCCGTTCGCGTCGCCCTTGGTCGTGAAGTACTCGCCATTCGCGCCGTTCGTGATCTTGAAGACGCGGTGCGTCACCTTCTCGGACGAGTCGCCCGGCTTGTTGAACACGATGATGTCGCCGACCTTGACCTTGTCGGCCGCGCGCTTGCCGTAGAAGACGACCGACCCGGTGGGGATCTTCGGTGCCATCGAGCCCGACCGGACGACCAGCGCCTGATAGGGAAGGATGCGCGGACCGACCGTGATCGCGAGCAGCCCGAGCACGACGACAGTGACGGCGGCAAGCACCAACCAGGTGAGCAGCCGCCATGCCCAGCTCAACGTGCCCCTTTTGGGGGTCGCCGCACTTGCAGCAGCCGGTTGCGGCTCCGGTGCTGTCGGCGTCGGTTCGGTTTCCATGTCCGAATCCATACCCCTCTGCTTCTCTGCGGTCAATTGCGCCATGGTCACGCTCACGTCTCGACGTGCCAGTTGAGCGTGAACACGGCCGCTTCACCCTGGAGCGTATTGCTCGCGCCGGTGGGCAGCTGGACGATGACCTGGAAGTAGCGGGTCGCGGCATGCACCGGGCCGCTCGGGTACCCGAGGCTGAGGCTGTAGGGATTGGCCGGCGGGGCGTTGGTGAAGAAGTAGTTCAGCGTGCCAGCGCTCAGGGTGCAGGCTCCGGCCGAGTAGTCGGGATACCAGCAGAAGGTGGGTTCCACGACGAATCGGTCTCCTGGAGCGCGAAGTTGTCGCCGGTCGCGTCGCAGGGGTTGCCGCCGCCGGGTGTCGGCGCTCCGGGGTGGCCGCCATCGTGCAGGCGCTCATCGAGACCAGGAGGTCGCCGACATCGAGGGAGCCGTCGTCCTTGATCTTCACCTTCACCGTAACGGGGGTGCCCGGGTAGTTGAGCGTCGCAGAGGTGAAGAGGGCGTCGCAGCCGGGGTTCGTGTTGCCGGTGCTGCCTGCCCCGTATGAGAAGCAGGCGCTGCCGCTGTTGACCGTGTTGCTCAGGGTGAGCGTTCCGGAGGAGGCGGTGTTGAGCATGTTGGTCGATTCGGTGTTCATCAATGCATAGGTGCTGGCTGCGGTCAGCGAGCTGAGCGCGCCGACCACGAGCAACGAGATGAGGATCTTCTTCGTCCGCCAGGTGGCCGAGTTACGGCCCGTTGCGCGACGAACGCGGCGGTAGACGCCGGGCCCGCTCATCACTGGTCGAGGTGCCAGGTGATGCCGAACGTCGACGACAGACCCTGCAGTGGGTTCTGGTTCGTGCCGGACGGCGCGGACATGTAGACGCCCAGCTGGAACGTGCGCGCCGGCGTGGCGCTGCTGGCGTTGCCGAGCTGAACCGGGTTGGTCGTGCTGACGGTGCCGTTCGCCGTTACCGGGTAGAGCGAGATCTTGCCGAGCGTTCCGTTGTGTGCGGTGTCGAAGTTCGAGATCGTGTCGGTCGTGTCGCTGTTCAGCGCGCCCTGGGCCGTGGAATCGGTGATCGTCGCGGCGGTCGTATAGGAGTTGGCGAGCGTGCCGGAGACGGTCAGCGAGGTCGCGCCGAAGTAGGCGTCGCCGCCCGCGCTCTCCGTGAGCGTGTCGGTCTTCGACCCCTCGGTGATCACGAGCGTGTCGCCCGCCGCGACGTTGCCGTTCAACGCGCCGACCGGCAGGCTGGTGCTCGACTTGGCACCCGAGCTGACGGCGCCGGTCGGGTTGACCGAGATCGGAGCGACGCACATGCCGTTCGCAGCTTCCGGGCTCGAGCCCTTGCCGGCCCAGCAGTAGTACTTGCCGCCGGTCGTCTCCTGCACGTACAGCAGCAGAGCGCTGCAGTAGGGATTGCCGGTGAGCGGGTTGAAGTTGAGGTCGGTGCCCTTGCTCGAACCGGCTGTGCCGCTGACGGTCGTCTTGGCGTCGTAGCAGTTGTTGTTCGTCTTCGAGATGTCGACGAAGGTGGTCGTGCCGCTGGGATAGGAGGCGTTGGCGGCCTGCGCGGTGACGCTGATCGACGTCGCGCCCGGGCTGGCGCCCGCGCTCGCGATGTACGTCTGCGTGTTCACCCCGGACGTGAGCACGATCGAGTCGCCGGTACTGATCGTCCCCTGCAAGGCGGCGATCGTGAAGCTCGAGTAGCTCGTGCCGCTCGTCAGCGGGGCGCCCAGCGCGTTACCGGGAAGGGTGTTGCCGCTCGTGTCGGTGACGGTCGAGCCGATCGGGTAGGCAAAGTTGGCGTTCTGTGCAGTGACGGGGATGGCGGTCGCCGCGCCGGTAACGGCGGCGCTCGGCGACGAACGTCTGCGTGTGCGGGCCGTACGTGACGAGGATCGAGTCGCCCGAGTTGATGCTGCCCTGGAGCGCGGCGATCGGGAGGCTGGTGATACTGGCCCCGCCGGTCAGCGCGCCGCTGAGCGAGCTGCCCACCGCTGCGGCGAACATGTAGAAGTGCGACGCGTCGATGCTGCCGGTGTTCTGGATCGTGATCTTGGCGGTCGCCAGCGGCGAGGGGACGCCGGGTGCAAGGTTGGTGAGCGTCAAGGCCGACGCGCACGAGGGGTTGACGTTGTTGGCCGAAGCTGCGCCTGTGCTCGTGCACACCGTGCCCGAGTTGACCTGATCGCTCATCGTCAACGTGCCCGAGGCGATCGAGCTGCCCGAGTTCGTCGTCTCGGCGCTGAATGAGGCGAAGGTGCCGCCGCCTCCGAAGTAGGCGACGGCACCGATCACCATCAGGCCGAGCAGGAGCGATTTCAGCTTGACCATGTGTTACGTGACGTCAGGCGCGGTTAAGCCTGTCGAGATTGCCAACGGAGATCGAATCGAGCTCCTTCGGTTCTGGACGTGTTGTCGAGTCGTCGGCGGTTTGATAGCGATCAGGAAGTAGCGGCTGTGTCCAGCGCGAGCCCGTCTGGGCAGTTGTCCCACTCGCGCCTGTGTGAGAGCCAGTCCGGGGATGCGGCAGGTCGGCAACGTCGAGAGCTTCGTGGAGTGGCAGTCGAACGGGCAGCCTCGTCGTAGGCCTCACGAGACCCCACGCGCAACCGAGCGTGCCGGCCCCAGCCGTCGAGTCGACGTTGCCGTTGAAGTGCGTACGGTCTCAACGATCACAACTTGAAGTCCCTGGCATAGATCGCGTGCCACTAAACGTCGGCCAACGTTCGTCACAGTGCTTCCGCTCGGAAATGCAAACGTCGGTGAGTCGCGGTAGTCTACCTGGCAATCGATGTAGGGGAAGCAGAGGCGCTCGCCGGACCGTTCGCGGTGAACGTTTGGCTGTCTGGCGCCGTCGTCGATCCGTAACTGAACGACGAGATCGCCCATCTCCAACGGCCAGGGTTGAGACGACCGGGATGCTGCTTATGGACAGACATCCAGACGCTCAATGCCGCGCCGTGTCGACGGTAGTACGAGGATGTGCACTGCCGGCGTACAGGGGGTGCGCCAGTATCAAACTGATGTCTTTCGCGTTTAGGCTGCCAGCGTTCGTGAGGGTGAGGTGGGCGAATTGCGGCGTTCGTCGAGATCGGCTTCAGATCGAAAAGAATGTCGCAACCGTTCGTCGACGCGTTGTTCGCGTTGTTCGAGTGCAGCCTCCGACGTGCACGTCGTCGTGCCCACCGTTGTCGTGCAGCAAGCAGCGTTCCGGTCGGCAAAGTAGTTCCCGGTGTTCGTCGTCTCGGCCGTAAAGCTTGCGAACGTGCCGCTGCTGCTGCCGCCGACGATCGCGATCAAGCCTGCGACCGTGAGCAGCATCAAATACTGCTTCGTACGGTTCTTCTTCGGTTTACTCGACATTGCTGATTTCGCTCCTTTTCGGTGGGGTCCAGGAACGCCCTGGCACTCCCAATTGCTCAACCTGACCTAGGCCGTTCACGACCGTGCTTGTCGGTCGCTGAGGCTTCTTCGGTTCGCCGGGCTCCACTCTTTAATCCGCAGGTGCAGGCCACGTTTGGTGGCCGGCAGTGGTACGCCATCCGCAGGGAGGCACATCCGTATCTACCAGAGCATCGCCGGGATTCGGGCTGAATCGGCTGGCTCCTACCTCATTCCTACCGGGTTCCTACGCAGGTAATTCCCGCCAAAACTGCGTAGATCCCGGCAGAGGGTCTCGTCTCCCACCGGCCTTGGTGACCGGCGACGGCAACCAAGGTTGCCGAACATCTGAAGAAGTGGGCCGTGTAGGGATCGAACCTACGACCTTGGGATTAAGAGTCCCCTGCTCTACCAGCTGAGCTAACGGCCCGTGAGGCGCCGCGTATCGTAGCGGCCGATGCGCGTCCTCTCCGTCGTGGGCAACCGCCCGCAGTTCATCAAGTCGGCGCCGCTCTCGCTGGCGTTTCGCTCGGCGGGCATCGACGAGCTTGTCGTGCACTCCGGCCAGCACTGGGACCCCGAGATGTCGCAGATCTTCTTCGACGAGCTGGGGCTGGCCGAGCCCGCACACTCGCTCGACCTCCGCACCGCCGACGCGGCCGCCATGGTCGTCCCGCTCCGCGAGCTCGTGGAACGCGAGCGGCCGGACTGGGTGCTCGTGCTGGGCGACACGAACACCACGGTCGCCGGCGCGCACGCGGCAGGTGAGGAAGTGCCCGTCGCCCACGTCGAGGCAGGGCTTCGGAGCTTCGACCTCGAGATGCCCGAGGAGCGAAACCGGATCGAGGTCGACCGGCTCGCGGCGCTGCTGCTGACGCCCGACGAGCGCTCTGCGCGCCAGCTCGAGACGGAGGAGGTGCCCGGCCGGATCGAGGTGGTCGGCGACGTGATGGCCGACGCGACGCGGCTCTTCGCGACGATCGCGCGCGAGCGCTCGCAGGCGCTCACGCAGCTCAGCCTCGAGCCGGGCCATTTCCTGCTCGTCACCGTCCATCGCGAGGCGAACGTCCGCCCCGAGCGGCTGCAGCGCATCGTCGACGGGCTGAACCGCCTCGACGAGCCGATCGTCTTCCCCGCGCACCCGCGCACGCGAGGCGTGCTCGAGCGGCTGGAGCGGCCGCCGCGCTTCGCGCTCGTCGCGCCGCTCGGCTATCTCGACATGCAGGCGCTGGCCGGACAGGCGCGCGCCGTCGTCACCGACTCGGGCGGGCTTCAGAAGGAGGCCTACTGGCACGGCGTGCCGTGCATCACGCTGCGACCGAGCACCGAATGGGTCGACACCGTCGAGGCGGGAGCGAACCTGCTGGTCGACGACGACCCGGCCGCGCTCGCCGAGGCTGTGGCCGCCGCGCGGTTCCCGGCCGGGGCGCCTCGGCTCTACGGCGACGGCCATGCGGCGGATCGCATCGCGGCCGCCCTGTACCCTTGAGCGCCGTGCCATACGACGTTGCCGTGATCGGCGCCGGCTACGTCGGCGTTCCGCTGGCCGCCACCTTTGCCGAGGCGGGGCAACGCGTGCTGCTCGTCGACGTGCTGCCACACGTCGTCGAGGCGCTGAACCGCGGCGAGAGCCACATCGGAGACGTCTCCTCCGAACGGCTGCGGGCGCTGACGGACAAGGGCATGATCGTCGCGACGGCCGACTACGAACAGGTGAAGCAGGCGCACGCGGTGCTGATCGCGCTGCCGACGCCGCTCTCACGCCAGCGCGAACCGGATCTGGCGTACGTCGAACGCGCCGCGCACAGCGTCGCCGCGGTCCTGCAGCGCGGACAGGTGATCGTGCTCGAGTCGACGACCTGGCCTGGCACGACCCGCGAGATCGTCCAGCCGATCCTCGAGCAGGGCTCGGGCCTGAAGGCGGGAGAGGACTTCCACCTCGCGATGTCGCCGGAGCGCGTCGACCCGGGCCGCGAGGACTGGACGACGAAGACGACGCCGAAGGTCGTGGGCGGCATCAACCCCGCGTCGACCCGGGCCGCGGCCGAGGTCTACCGCACGGCAATCGACACCGTGCACGAGGTCTCGACTCCCGACGCGGCCGAGCTGACGAAGCTGCTCGAGAACATCTACCGCGCGGTCAACATCGCACTCGTCAACGAGCTCGCCCAGCTGTGCGACCGGATGGAGATCGACGTGTGGGAGGTGATCGACGCCGCCGCGACGAAGCCGTTCGGATTCGCGTCGTTCAAGCCGGGCCCGGGCCTGGGCGGGCACTGCATCCCGATCGACCCGTTCTACCTCACCTGGAAGGCGCGCGAGTTCGACTTCTCGACGCGCTTCATCGAGCTGGCCGGCGAGGTCAACAACAACATGCCGTACTTCTGCCGCTCGATCATCTCGCAGGCGCTCAACCACGGAGCGCACAAGTCGGTCAGCGGCGCGAAGATCCTCATCCTCGGCGTGGCCTACAAGCCGGACATCGGGGACATGCGCGAGACGCCGGCCGAGAAGCTGATCCACCTGCTGCGAAACGCCGGAGCCGAGGTCTCCTATCACGACCCGTTCGTGCCGAAGTTCGACGGGATGATCTCGGCGCCGCTCGAGCCCGAGAACTACGACTGCATCGCCATCGTCACCAACCACTCCAACGTCGACTACGCCGACGTCGTCGAGCGCGGCAACGTGATCGTCGACTTCCGCAACGCCACCAAGGGCGTGGAGGTCGACGGCAAGGTCTGGAAGCTATGACGGCCCGCGTCGGGGTCGTCGGGCTTGGCTACTGGGGGCCGAACCTCGTCCGCAACTTCGACGACCTCGCCGAGCTCGTCTGGCTCTGCGACCTCGACGAGGAGCTGCGCAGCCGCTTCGCCGCGCGCTATCCGAACGCCCAGGTGACGGCCGACTTCGGCGATCTGCTCGCCGACGAGACGCTCGACGCGATCGTCGTCGCCACGCCTGTGCCGACGCACTACGCGCTCGCCAAGCAGGCGCTCGAGGCGGGCAAGCACGTGATGGTCGAGAAGCCGCCGGCGATGCACGCCACCGAGATGGACGAGCTCGTGCAGATCGCAGCGGATCGCGACCTCGTGCTGATGCCGGGCCACCTGCTGCTCTACCACCCCGGCGTCCTCAAGTTGAAGGAGCTGGTCGACGCGGGCGAGCTCGGCGACGTGCTCTGCGTCTACGGCAACCGCCAGAACCTGGGCATCGTCCGCACCAACGAGAACGCGCTCTGGTCGCTGGGCGTGCACGACCTGTCGGTGATCCTCTACCTGCTCGACGAGGACCCGGAGCTCGCGACCGCGCACGGGCGTGACTTCCTCACGCCGGGCGTCGAAGACGTGGTGTTCTGCTACCTGCGCTTCCCGTCGGGGAAGATCGCGCACATGCATCTGTCGTGGCTCGACCCGCACAAGATGCGCAGGCTGACCGTGGTCGGCCGCGAGAAGATGGTCGTGTTCGACGACATGGAGCTCGAGCGCAAGGTGACCGTCTACGAGAAGTCGCCGTGGAAGCGCGCCGAGACCTACGGCGAGTGGCAGACCCGCTCGGGCGACATCTTCATCCCGAAGATCTCGACCGACGAGCCGCTGCGCCTGGAGTGCACGCACTTCCTGCAGCTTGTCGCCGGCGACGGCGACCGGCAGAAGGTCGCACGCGACGGCGCCCGGGTCGTGCGCGCGCTCGAGATGCTCACGGACTCGCTGCATGTCTGAGAGCCGCGTGGCTGAGATTCACCCGAGCGCCACCGTCTACCCCGGCACCGTGCTCGGCGAAGGCGTGCGCGTGCTCGAGAACGCGGTCGTCGGCAAGCAGCCGTCGCTGGGCGCCCATTCCACCGCGAAGCGCGAGCCTCTGCCGCCGGCGACGATCGGCGACGGCACGGTGATCTCGACCGGCGCCGTCGTCTTCGCAGGCTCGACCGTCGGCGCCGGCTGCATCGTCGGCGACCAGTCGTGCATCCGCGAGCGGGTGACGCTGGCCGACGACTGCGTGCTCGGCCGCGGCTCGCTGATCGAGAACGACACGACGGTCGGAGCCGGCACGCGCATCCAGGCCGAGGCGTACATCACCGCCTACTCGACGCTCGAGGAAGACGTCTTCATCGCGCCGTGCGTCGTGACGACGAACGACAACTACATGGGCCGCACCGAGAAGCGGAAGAGCGAGATGCGCGGCCCGACGATTCGCCGCAGCGCACGCGTCGGCGGCGGCGCGATCCTCTGCCCCGGGATCGAGATCGGCGAAGAGGCGTTCGTCGGAGCAGGAGCGGTCGTGACGAAAGACGTGCCTCCGCGCAAGCTGGTCGTGGGCAACCCGGCGCGCGTCCTGCGCGACGTCGCCGCCGACGAGCTCCGCGTCAACGGCGGCTGACGGGCGCGCTCGGGGCCGTAACGGTGCCAGGCACCGTTACGAGTGCGTGACGATTCGTCCACACGGGTTGTCAAACAGCCCGGCGAATGGCATTTTGCGGCGCGGGTGGGATGCCCGGTCGGTGCCAGGCACGGCTTTCTGGCTCCGTCGAGAAGGCGCGGTGGGAAGCCGCGGGTGACCAAGAAAACAGGGTCTTCGTCGAATCCGGCCGTCAGCCGCGCGCAAGCGCGAGTGAGTACTGCACCGGGTCGCGCGTCTGCGTGCTGAGCTTCAGCTCGAGGTAGTAGACACCGCTCCTCGGCGCACGGAAGCTGAGGCGGGACTGCGCGCCCGCACGATGTGACTGGGCGATACGCGCGTCGGGATCGACGGAGAGCCCGTCGACGTGCCGTGTCCCGGGACGCCACAGCGCCATGCGTACGGCCGCACCCGGCGTGGTGACGCGGGCGAAGACGCGCGCACCTTTGCGGAGACGCACCCGGTAGACATCGATGTTGTCGTCCCAGTAGTCCAGCGACGCCGTGATCGTGCGCGGCAGAGGTGGCAACGAGTGCGCCCAGGGGCCGGCGTCGTCGTTCGGCTCGTAGTGATCCGGCGGAGGAATCGGGGCGCCGCCCATCACGATCGCCAGTGCACGGGCCACGTCGAGCGTGCCCCAGCCCGTGAACGCGTCGCGGCCCACGAGGCACTGGCCGCAGCCGGTCGCCGGAGTCGCGTCATCGGCGCTGCGCTCCAGCAGCCAGGCCACCTGCGCGGGCCGCAACGTCGGGTCCTGACCGAGCAGCAACGCCGCTGCTGCCGACACCTGCGGCGCCGCGAACGACGTGCCGATCGCATCCCGGAACTCGAAGCTCGAGCAGTCCGAGTACGGATGCCCCTGACAGGCGGCGCCCGGCTGGACGAGCTGCTGCGGGATCGTCGAGAAGATCGCATCGCCGGGGGCCGCCAGGTCGTTGTAGACGGCGTCTCGATTCGAGTACGCCGGCACCGAGCCGTTCCTCCGCACCGCGCTGACCCCGATCGTGTGGGGAAGGGCGGCCGGGTAGTCGGCGAAGCTCCACGGCGTCGCCGGCGACTGGGGGCCGTTCCCGACCGCGGCCACGACCACAACACCCTTCGAGTAGGCGTAGGCGACCGCCGCCGCTTCGAGCGGCGAGTAGGTGTCGAGCGAATGGTCGAGCGGATCTCGCACACCGCCGAGGCTCAGATTGATCACCCGGGCGCCGTTTTCGACCGCCCAGTGGATCGCGGCCACCTCGCCCGCGAGCGAGACCGACCCGTCGGGCCCGACGACCTTCGCAATCAGCAACTGCGCGTTGAAGGCGAGCCCGGCCATACCGATGTTGTTGAACGGGTTGGCAGCGATCTCTCCCGCGACGAAGGTGCCGTGGCCCTGCTCGTCGTGGTAGGGAGATCCGCCGACGAACGACTTGGCGGCGACGACACGGCCGACGAGGTCCGGATGCGTCCCGTCGATTCCGGAGTCGATCACGGCGACCTTGATCGGAAAGAGCTGCGGAGCGGTCGGCCAGAACGACCACGCACTGTCCTGTGCGAGGTACCACTCCTGCGCGGCGTACGGCTCCGTATTGTCGAAGGCGGCCGCGGCAGCGGGCAGCGCGAGCGCCAGGGCGGCGAGCGCCAGCACCAGTGCGCGGGTCACGGGACCTGGAACGTGGTTGAGAGCCCGGCAGCGAGGCTCTGCCCGGGCGCGCAACGCACGCGGTAGGCGCCGGTGGCCAGCGGCTGCGCAAAGCTCCAGGTGCCACCCGTTGCGGTGACACTCGCCGCAACGGTCGTCCACTTGCCCGCGATCTGCTGCTGCAACTGCACGGCCGCGCCCGCAAGCGCGGGCCTGATCGTGCCGCTCCCCCCTACCGCCGCGACGCTGCCGGACACGCGCGGCGCGACGGCGATGCGCGCGAGGCCCGCGCGCACGTTGCCCCATACGAGCCGGTAGCGCGTCGAGGCCTGCGGCTTGACGATCAGCGACCAGGAGCCGTCGGCGGCGAGCGTCAGGGCGCCGGCAGGAGCCCAGCCTGCGGCGCCCTGCTTCGACTCGAGCGACAACGCATCCGCACCGCGCTCGAAGCCCGAGAGCGCGACGGCGCCGCCGTAGGTCATCGTCTTCGCCGCCGGCGCGAGCGTCAGCAACGTGGGGGTGAACCACGTCGAGCGCAGGTCGAGGGCGCCGCGCAGTTGCGAGCCCGTAAAGGTCGCCTCGGTGTCGTTGCTCGAGATCGCGGTTGCCTTTTGCACACGCCCGGACGCGCCCGCCGTCGTCTGCAGGTCGTCGAGCGGGCCGGCGAGCTTCAGCTGCTTGGCAACCTTTGCCGCGTCGAAGAGCACCGGCCCCCAGTCGTGGTAGGGCGACGCGGTGTCATACGGATCCGCCACCGAGACGAGGTACGGGACCGCGGTTCCGGTCGCCTCGAGGGCGGATGCGGTACGCCCGCCCGACGTCGAGGAGAACAGCGTGTCGGCGACCTTGCCGTTGTAGAGCACGACCTGCCCCTTGGTCGCATCGACCGCCGCACTCGCCGCCGGCGACTCAGCCTCGACGCCCAGGTAGGCCTGGTCGCGAGTGTCGCTGTAGAGGTCGAAGTCGCGGCCCTTCGCAAGGTTGGCGAGTGCGTACGAGCGTGCCGCGACAGCCTGGGCCTCGAGCGCCTCGGCACCCCACGTCGACGGCATCTCGGCCGGAACAACCCCTTTGAGATACGGCTCGAGCCCGACGACGTCGACCACCTGCACGAGCTTGCCGTCGGCCGAGACGCTGAGCTTGCCGCGGTAAGGCTTGCCGTCGACCACGATCGGCTGCTTGCCGGTGAACGTCAGCGGCGGCTGCAACGTCTGCCCGGCGACGGCGAGCTTCGACGTGAGCTTGAGCGTGGTCGCGTCGAGCTGCACCGCCGTGCCGCCCGCGTCGGTGACCGTCCAGGCGCCCGGCGAGGTGAGGCTTGCCGTCTTGGCCTGGGCGAGCAGCACGCGCACCGTGGAGATCTTCGCGGGGCCGAGCGTCGTCCCCGTGTAGTAATGGGCAAGGATCCGGTCGTAGGTCCAGCCGTGCTTCGCGTAACCGTAGGCGCCCCACTGACTCAGACCGAGCCCGTGCCCCCAGCCGTGGCCGCTGATCGCGAGCACCGAAGAGGCCGTGCTGGCGATCGTCGTGGCCGGCGGGACAGCCGTCGTGGCAAAAGTCGACGTGAGCGACAGGGAGGTCGACCCGGTGCCTGCGAAGGTCGTCGTCGCAGCGGTGGACGTACCCGCGCGCGGGCCTGCCGCGAGCAGCGATGATGCGGCGCCGCCCAGCACCAGCAGGCAAAGCGCGCCAAGCCGAAGGGCGAAGCGACCCACGGCGGCCACGGTAGCCGAGCTTCCACGGCCGTCTCTCAAGCCTTTACCGAACGTTTCCATAGCGAAGAATGCGGCAACTTCCTTCGTTGCACGCCACGGCATGCCTCCCCGTATCGACTCCGCACACCCCATTCTTCCCGCCCGCTACGTGATCCGCGCCCGATCGGGTCGGGCGGGATGGGCGAGATCTTCCGTGCCACCGACCGGGAGCTCGGACGCGACGTCGCGATCAAGTTGCTCGCGCGCCGGTTTTCGGACGACGCGGCGCTACGCGGCCGGTTCGAGCGTGAGGCCCTCGCCGCGGCCCGGCTCTCGGGTACCCCGAACGTCGTTACGATCTTCGACGTCGGAGAGCAGGACGGCCGCCCGATGATCGTGATGGAGTACCTCCCCGGCGGCAGCGTCGAGGAGCGTGCACGCGCCGGATCGCCGATCCCGCAGAGCCAGATCGTCGCCTGGCTGGAGCAGGCCGCCGGCGCGCTCGACGCCGCCCACGGCGCCGGCATCGTCCACCGCGATGTCAAGCCGGGCAACCTGCTCCTCGATGCGCGCGGTGACGTGCAGGTCGCCGACTTCGGCATCGCGAGCGCCGCGGGGCTCAGCTCGTTTACGCAGACCGGAACGATCCTCGGCACGGCCGGCTACCTGTCGCCCGAGCAGGCGCGCGGCGAGCGAGCCACCGCAGCCAGCGACCGGTACGCGCTCGCCGTCGTGGCGTGGGAGCTCCTGGCCGGGCGGCGGCCGTTCGAGTCGAAGATCTCGACCGTCGAGGCCGCCGCTCACATCGACGCCCCGATCCCGTCGATTCACACCGCGCGGCCCGGATTGCCGCGCGCCCTCGACGCCGTGTTCGCCCGCGCGCTCGCGAAGGATCCCGGCGCGCGCTATTCGAGCGCGACGGCGTTTGCAACGGCCCTGCGAAACGCACTCGCCCGCGACGCCCCGACGACGATCACGCAGATCCTCCCCGGCGCGCGCGTCGCGGCGCTGGTGGATCCCGGTGCTCGTCGCGCTCCTCCTGGCTGCGGGTGCGGTGACGGCTGTGCTCGCGACCCGTGGCGCCACATCCAGCCTGCAGCGCGCACCGTCGTCCAGACGGTGACACACGCCGAGACCGTTCGCCAGACCGTCCCGTCCGAGCCGCCGCAACAGGGGCGAGCGGCACGAGCGGCGGCGGTCGGCGGAACAACGCCGGCTACGCGAAGCTGCGGGCGGGGGACGTTGCGGGCGCCCTTGCCGCTCCTCGAGCAGGCTGTCGCGAAGCTCTCCGGGTCGGGCAGCCTCGACGAGGCCTACGCCGACTACAACCTGGCGCTCCGCCCGTTTCTCGCTCGGCCAGTGCACGGACGTGCTCGCGCTGCTCGACCGCTCCCAGCAGATCCAGGGCAAGCGCGCGCCGATCGACGACCTGCGGCAAAGCAGGCTCGAACGACGCTGCCCGGGGCACAAGCCACGGGAACACCAGGAGCATGGAGCCGGGGCGAGAGACACACCCCCGGCCTACGCCAGGCGGCGCTGCGTACTGCTGGTCGTAGTACTGCTTGTAGTCGCCGGACTTGATCGGCTCCCACCAGTCACGATGCTCGCGGTACCAGTCGACGGTCTCTTCCAGGCCGCCCGCATCGAACGAGTGCCGCGGAGCCCAGCCGAGATCGCGGAGCTTCGACGAGTCGACCGAATACCGCCGGTCGTGACCCGCGCGGTCGGCGACGTGCCGGACGAGATCGGGGCTGGCGCCGGTCAGGTCGAGGATGCGCCGCACCACCTCCATGTTCTCCCGCTCCTGGCCGCCGACGTTGTAGACGTTGCCCGTCGCACCCTTGCGCAAGGCCAGCTCGATCCCGGCGCAGTGATCTTCGACGTGCAGCCACTCGCGGCGCTGCTTGCCGTCCCCGTACACCGGCAGGTGCTGCCCGTCGAACGCGTTGGTGATGAAGAGCGGCAGGAACTTCTCCGGGTACTGGCGCGGGCCGTACGTGTTCGCGCCGCGCGTGATCAGCGCATCGACGCCGTACGTGCGCACGTACGCAAGCACCTGCAGGTCGCCGCCCGCCTTCGAGGCCGAGTACGGGCTCGAGGGCGCGCACCGGCGCGTCCTCGGTGCACGGCTCGGCGTCGAGCGGGATGTCGCCGTAGACCTCGTCGGTCGAAACCTGTAGATGGCGGATCTGGTGGTGGCGCGCGTAGTCGAGCAGCACCTGCGTGCCCAGCACGTCCGTGAGGATGAACTCGGCCGGGCCGAGGATCGAACGGTCGACGTGTGTCTCGGCCGCGAAGTTGACGATCGCATCGCAGCTCTTGGCCGCACGCGCAACCGCCTTCGCGTCGGCGATGTCGCCCTGGTGGAAGGTGTGCTCGACGCCCTCGAGGTTGGCGCGATTGCCCGCATACGTCAGCTTGTCGAGCACGACGACACGGTCGCCAGCCGTGACGAGCCGGCGCACGAACTGGGAACCGATGAACCCGGCGCCGCCGGTGACGAGCACGCGCATGCGCGTCAGGGTAGACGGTCCAGCGCGGCGAGACAGTCGTGCAGCCCCTCCCGCCAGTGCGGCAGCTCGGGAGCCCCCTTGACGCTCCGCAGCACGGAGTACGCCGGGCGTGGCGCGCGAGCGCCGAACTCAGCCGTCGTGATGCGGCGGACCCGCGTCGGGAGGCCCGCCGCCTCGAAGATCGCCTCGGCGAAGTCGGCCCACGTGCAGTCTCCCTGCGGCAGCGACGTGGTAGATGCCGTAGGGCAGGTTGAGCACCTGCTTCGTGGCGGCCGCCAGGTGGCCCACGTACGTCGGAGAGCCGCGCTGGTCGTCGACGACGGCGACCTCGTCGCGCTCGGCCCCGAGGCGGAGCATCGTGCGCAGGAAGTTCGTCGACGTCGGCCCGAACAGCCATGACGTGCGGACGATCCAGGCGCGCTCGCCGGCCGCCGCCTCGCCGTGCAGCTTCGTCCGGCCGTAGGCGCCGAGGGGCCTCGGCGCATCCGACTCGAGGTACGGCTCGCGCTTCGTCCCGTCGAAGACGTAGTCGGTCGACCAGACCACGAGCGGAGCCCCGAGCTCGGCCGCATGCTGCACACCGCCGACGTTGACAGCCGCCGCCTCCTGCGGGTCGTCCTCTGCCCCGTCGACATCCGTCCACGCGGCCGCGTGCAGGACGAGCTCCGCCTCGAGGCCGGCCGGGGGCCGGATGTGTCTATGTCCCACTCCGTCTCGCGTCAGCCCGCTGCGCCTCGGGAAAGCGCTCCAGCAGCGCGTTCCCGAGCTGACCGGCCGCGCCGGTGACGATTGTCGCCGTCAGGGCATCCGCCGCGTCACGCGGCGAGAGGATCGGCGTGTCGGGTGCTCCAAGAGCTTTGATGCGCGGATCGGCCCAGCAGAGGCCCTGCTCGTCGGGATCGGCCGGGTCGTACTCGCGCGTCACGTGGTAACAGAACAGGGAGATCGGTGAGCGCCTCGAAGCCGTGCGCGTGGATGCCCGGGAACGTAGATCGCGACCGGGTTGTCGTCGCCGATGTCCTCCGTGAACGTGGCGCCGGTCGACTCGGTCGAGCACGACCACGCGCGCCGTGCCCTGGAGGCACGCGAATAGGTCGTCCTGCCCCCGCTCGTGAAAGTGCAGGCCGCGAATCGTCCCCTTGCGCGAAAACGAGACGTTCGTCTGCACCGTCGCGTGCGGAAGCGCGCTCTCACGGCGCACTTCGTAGAACCACCCGCGGTCGTCCTCGAACCGCTGCAGCGGGATGCGCACGATCCCGTCGACCACTACTTGTTCCACTCCGGTCTGCTCGATCAGCCGGCCGACGTCGGCAAGGTCGGCCCAGTGCTTGCCGCCGTCGTGCCACCAGCCCTCGACGCGATGCAGCTCCAGCTCGCCCGCTCTGCGTAGACCCGGTTCACGTCGGTGATCTCCAGCTCTCCCCGACTCGAGGGGCTGAGACTGTCGATGATCTCGAACACGTCAGGCGGGTAGCAGTAGAGACCGACCACCGCGTCGTTCGACGGCGGGGCGTCGTAGCGGAGGTCGACGCGTCCGGCCTTCTCGACGATGTCGGCGACCGAGCCGTCGTCGCCATACGCGACGACGCCGAAGTTCCCGGGGTCGGGCACGTCCTTGACAAAAACTGCGCGCCGCGCTTCCAGGCGCGCGATCCGCGGCGGCTGCGAGGCTCGAAGATGTTGTCGCCGAGGCAGACGACGATCGGCTCGCCGGCGGCGAAGTCACGCGCCATGCCGACGACCTGCGCGATCCCACCCGCCTCGATCTGCACCTTGTAGGAGAGGTCGAGGTCGAACAGGAGCTCGTCGCCCGTCCGCGACCGGACATGGCCGTGCCAAGCAGGTCGATGAACTGCCCCGCGTGCTGCTGGCCCGTGACGATCAGCACCTCGCGCACGCCCGCGCGCTGCAGCAGCTGGAGCGGTAGTAGACCATCGGCCAGCGGCCGACCGGCAGCAGGTGCTTGTTGGTGACGCGCGTCAGCTCCTCGAGCCGAGTCGCGGTCCCGCCGGCAGCGATCACTCCTTTCACAGCGCCGAAGCTTATGCGGTCGATGCGGGCGGCCTGGCCGCGGCGCCGCCCCCCAGGCCGAGGATGCCGGCGACGACGCCGACCGCGGCGACGCACATCCACATCGTCGCGTCGCCTAGGCGCTGCGCACCTGCAGACCGAGGAACGGCGTCAACGCCCAGCCCACCGACCAGGTGCCACCGAAACGCCCATGTATGCGCCACGGATGTCGGCGGGCGCGAGCGCGGCGACCACGGCCTGCGAGGTGGGCACCCAGAGCATCTCGCCGATCACGAGCAGGAAGATCACGAGCACGATCACGGGCACCGACCCGTTCCAGTCCAGAAGCAGGAACGGCACGCCCATCAACGGCATCGCGACCCCGAGCTTCAGAGACGACCTGATCGCATGGGCCAACGGGTCAGCCGCAGCTGGAAGACGGTGATTCGTCTATGCACCGGCTCCCAGGCCCGGGCTCCTCGTGCGCTTCAGCGTGCTCGCTCGTGTGCCTCGTCGCCCTCGGCGGCGTGTTGACGCTGCAGCTGCGGCGAGACGCCGAGGCGAACGGCGTGGCCGCGGGCCTGCAGTCCGCGAAGCTGCTGGTGACGTCGACGTTCGGGGGCCTCGTGGTGCCCGGCGACCTCCGCGGTCAGCTCGCCGGCCGCCACGCGGCGCTCGACCGCGCGGCGGTCCGCGCGAAGCGCGCCGGCGGCATCGCGCGGATCAAGATCTGGACGCCGGGGGACGGATCGCGTACTCCGACGACACGGCGATCATCGGCGAGGGGTTCGAGGTCGAGGACGACCTGCGGAGGCGCTCAAGGGCCGCGAGCAGGCGGCTGACATCATCGCACCTCAAGGAGGCCGAGCAGGTCAGTGAGCGGCGGCCTCGGCACGATGGTCGAGGCGTACGTGCCGTTCCGGTTCGAGGGCGCCAGAGCCGGCGGCCGTGTTCGAGGTCTACCTGCCGTACGCGCCGGTCGCGGCCGCCGCCGGCCGCCAGATGCGCGGCACAGTACGAAGTGCTCGCGGTCGGGCTGTTGCGCTGTGGCTGGCGCTGTTCCGGATCATGCAGGGGCGCCTCGTAGCGGCTGCGCGCGCTCGCGCGCGAGAGCGCCACCAGGCGCGGCAGGACTCGCTGACCGGACTCGCCAACCGCGCGGCCCCACGAGCACCTCGACGCAGCGCTGGCAGCGCGCGGCGGCGGTCGCGCTGCTGCTCGTCGACCTCGACGGCTTCAAGGAGATCAACGACACGCTCGGCCACGCGGCGGGCGACGAGCTCTCGGCGATCTCGCGGCGCGGCTCGCGCATCACCACGGCGGTCCGGGCTTCGTCGCGCGCCTCGGCGGCGACGAGTTCGCCGTCGTCACCGGCGACTGCCGACGATGGCGCGCTGCTCGCGCTGGCCGACGAGCTCGGCGACCGATCGGCGCGCCGTTCGTGATCGGCGGCGTCCGCTCCACGTCAGCGCCAGCATCGGCATCGCCCGGGCCTCCGCCCCGACGGCGACGCGGGGCGCTGCTCCCCACGCCGACGTCGCGATGTACCGCGCGAAGCGCGGGCGGCACCCGCCGCGAGCTCTACAACGCCGGACGCCGACCCGCACCACCCCGACCGGCTGAGGCTGGTCGACGAGTTGCTCGTCGGAATCGAGCGCGGCGAGCTCGTGGTGGAGTACCAGCCGACGATCGATGCTGCGCCGCGACAACGTGGTCGGCGCCGAGGCGCTCGTGCGATGGGACACCCGCGCCGCGGCCGGCTGATGCCCGCGGACTTCGTCCCAGCCGCCGAGCACGCGGGCGCGATCGCACGCTCACGCGCCAGGTGCTGCGCGACGCGATCGCGGACCGCGCGCGGGGGTGGCGGACGTCGGGCTCGAGCTCGCGCGTTGCGGTGAACATCTCGGCGCGCGACCTGCTCGACGGACTGCTCGCGGACATCGACGCCACGCTCGCGCGGCACCGGTGCCGGCCAGCGCGCTCAGCCTGGAGCTGACCGAGACGGCGCTCGTGACGGATCCCGGACCGGTGCGGCGCCGTGCTGCACGCACTGGACGCCAAGGGCATCGGGATCGTCGCTCGACGACTTCGGCACCGGCTACTCGTCGCTCGCGCACCTGCAGCAACTGCCCGTGCGGGCGCTCAAGATCGATCGCAGCTTCGTCTCCCGGATGCTGACGACGCGAACGCCGCGGTGATCGTCCGCGCCACCATCGAGCTCGGGCGTGCGCTCAGCCTGCGGGTCGTTGCCGAGGGCGTCGAGACGCGCGCGACGCTCGACACGCTGACCGCCGCTCGGCTGCCAGAGGCGCAGGGCTTCCACATCGCCCGGCCGCAGCCGGCGGATGCGTTCGACGGCAAGCTGGAGTCGCGCGACCGCCGCGCGCGCTGCCTAGGCGTGGAGCGAAGCGGTGCCACTGCTGCCGAGTCCACCTCACTCGTACGGCGCCGAGACGCCGTGTATCATCCCGGCTCCGGCAAGCGCCCGGGGGAACGCGCCAGCACGACGCCAAGGGCTGCAGACACCATCCTCTGCTGGCGTCGGCGCCGGGCCGAGCCTGTCCACTCTCAGCTCCACCGACGCGGCCCGGCGTCATCTACTCGTAGCGACGACCTGACGCGCGCCGGCGACGAGCTCGTTCGCATCCCTGCGGTCGACCGCGTCCGCCTTGTCGGCGGCCGGTGGGACGGGAACCTGTCCCGCTATTTCGGTCTGTCCGAGTATCCCGAGATGGTCGTCTTCGGTGGTCGCTACGGGCTCGAGCACGTCGATCATGAGCGCGGCGAAGTCACCTACGTGTTCTGCCACGACCGATCCACCGGGACCGCCTAGGCAGACCGCGGCGGCCTCGCGCGGCTACGCCGGTCGCCCACCGACTCATGTTGACGTCGCGGGGCGCAGATCCGCGACGCCGTGCGTTCGGCGGGCGACCTTGGTGTTTCCGCGCGCGAGGCGTACTGTGCGATGAGTGAAGGGATGGCGGTGTGCCGTCCCGGAAGTGACCTGTGCTTGCCTGCTGCCCGTTTCGCCCCGCGGGAGGCCCTTCGATTAAGACGCGTGCTGTGAGCGGCGCCGCAACGGCGCAGCGTGGTGTGTCCGACGCTCGCGGGTTGCGCGCGGGCTCTTCACGGCCGCCGCCGGTGCCGCGCGGCGCGTCGGCAGGTGGCTTGCCAGCGGCCTGCTCGTGAAGGTCGTGTTGATGGTGGCCGTGCTCGGGGTGGCCGTCTATTCGGGCGTCGAATATCAACAGCACGGCACGCGATCGGCTCGCGCTCGACGCGTTCCCCCTGCGCAGGGTCGCCGCGGATCTGCTCACGCAGATGCTGAATGAGGAGACGGGGATGCGCGGCTACGTGATCAGCGGTCAGGCTGCGAGTTTGCAGCCGTATACGAGCGGCCGCGCCGGCGTCCGAGGCGACTTCGCGACCCTCCGGCCGTACGCGGCCAAGCACGCCGATGTCGCGCGGCTGCTCGCGATCGAGCGGGTGCAGGCTGCGAGCCTCGAGCGGTTCTTCGACAGTGAGGTCGCGCTCGTGCGCAGCGGCAGCCAGGGTCGCGCGTTGGCGGCGTCGCGGCTGCTCGACGGCAAGGTGCTGTTCGACGCTTTCCGGCTGACGGCGCGGCGCACTGATGATGTCGCGGTTTCGATCGTCGCCGATGCACGCGCTGCGCAGGAGCGGACGTTCCGGAACATGCTGATGCTGCTGCTCGCGCTCGGCGGCGGCTCGATCGTGCTCTCGGTCGTCATCGCGCGTGTCCTGCTGCGGCTCGTCGGGTCGACGGCGACGCGCCTTGAACACAGCGCGGCCGACTTGGAGGAGCGTGCGGCCGAGCTCGAGCGGTCAACGGCCAGCTGCAGGAGTTCGCCTACGTGGCTTCCCATGATCTGTCGGAGCCGCTGCGGGCGGTCTCGGGCTTTGCGCAGCTTCTCGGCCGTCGCTATCGCGGCCGGCTCGATAGCGATGCCGACGAGTTCATCACGTTCATCGTCGACGGCGCCGAGCGAATGCAGCGCCTGATAAATGACCTGCTCGACTACTCGCGCGCCGCGCGAAGCGATCTGCGGTGCGAGACGATCGATTGCGCCGCGCTCATCGAACATGTCTTGGCGACGTTCGCGCAACGAATCGAGGAGAGCGGCGCGGCGCTGCGCGTCGGTGAGTTGCCCGTGACGATCGTCGGCGACGAGGGTCAGCTCGAGCGCGTCCTCATGAACCTCGTCGGCAACGCGCTCAAGTTCGTCGACGATGCTCCAGCCGTCGTCACGGTCGACGCCGATCGGGTCGACGATGCGTGGCGGTTTTGCGTCGCTGACCAGGGAATCGGCGTCGCGCCGGAGCAGCGCGAGCGGATCTTAGGATGTTCCAGCGCCTGCACACACGGCAGGAGTACGCGGGCACAGGCGTTGGACTTGCCGTCTCGAAGACGATCGTCGAACGCCACGGCGGCCGCATCTGGATCGAGAGCGTCGAGCCGCACGGCACACGCATCTACTTCACCGTCCCCGACCCAACCGGATCAGGCTGATGCACGCGAACGCGATGCGGCCCGTCGAGGTCCTGCTCGTCGAGGACAGCCCTGCCGACGTGCGGCTCACCCAGGAAGTCCTGCGCGAGGCGCGCGTCGCGAACAAGCTCCACGTCGTCCACGACGGCGAACAGGCACTCGCATTCCTACGCGGTGAGCCGCCCTACAGCGAGCGGCGGCTGCCGGACATGTTGCTGCTCGACCTCAACCTACCGCGCAAGGGACGGACGCGAGGTCCTGGCCGAGCTCGCATCGACCCGCAGTTGCGGCATCTGCCGGTCGTCGTGCTGACCACCTCTGCGAGCGAAGCGGACGTGCTGGCGTCCTACAAGTTGAATGTCAACGCGTACGTCACCAAGCCGGTCGATCTCGACCAGTTCATCGGCGTCGTTCGTTCCATTGAAGGCTTCTGGCTGAGCATCGTGCGGTTCCCGCCGAAACCATGAACCAAGAGCCGCTCTCGGTCCTTCTCGTCGAGGACAACGTCGCCGATCGCGTGCTGGTGCGGGAGATGGTCCACCAGGCGCGCAGCGTGATGATCAAGCTGATGGAGTGCGAGCGGCTATCCGACGCCAAACACGTGCTCGCGACGCACATCACCGACTGCATCCTGCTCGACCTGTCGCTCCCCGACGCGAGTGGCCTCGAGGCCGTCGGCGAGATCGTGAGTGTGCGGCGCCGCATGTGCCGCTCGTCGTGCTCTCGGGCTACAACGACGAGGCGGCGGCGGTCGCGGCCCTCCAGGGCGGCGCCCAAGACTACCTGCTGAAGGGCCAATCGGACGGTCCCCTGATCATTCGCGCCGTGCGCTACGCGATCGAACGCAAGCGCGCCGAGGCCGAGCTCGCGCACCAGGCGCTGCACGACTCGCCTGACCGGCCTGCCCAACCGCACGCTGCTCGTCGACCGCCTCGAGCACGCGCTGGCCCGCGCCGGCCGGCGCGGCGGCCGGCGTGGCCGTGCTGTTCCTCGACCTCGACGGCTTCAAGGTCGATCAACGACAGCCTCGGCCACGAGGCCGGCGACGAGGTGCTCGTCGCAGGTCGCGCGAGCGGCTGCAGCGACGCGCTGCGCGCCGGCGACACCGTGGCCCGCTTCGGCGGCGACGAGTTCGTCGTCCTCTGCGAGGACGTCGACGACGACGCCGACGCGGTCACACGTCGCCGAGCGCATCGCGCGACGCGATCGAGCGAGCCGTTCGACGATCGGCGGCCACGAGCTCGCGCGTCACGCGCGAGCATCGGCATCGCGGTCGCCGACGGCGCGAGCGCACGGCGCCCAGGACGCTCCTGCGCGACGCCGACGCCGCGATGTACCGCGCCAAGGCGCGGCCGCAAGGCGCGCGTCGAGCTCTTCGACGACGGACGCGGAGACCGCGTGCGCGGCCGCGCGCGCATCGAGCTCCGAGCTGCGCCGCGCGCTCGAGCAGCGGCGAGTTCGACTTGCACTACCAACCGCAGGTCGACCTGCGCGACGGGCGAGATCGTGGGCGTCGAGGCGCTGATGCGCTGGGACCACCCCGAGCGCGGCCTGCTCCTGCCCGGAGAGTTCATCGCGCTGGCGGAGGAGACCGGGCTGATCCTGCCGATCGGCGCCTGGGTGCTCGCCGAAGCCTGCCGCAAGCGTCGCCCATTGGCAGCGGCCACGGGCGGGACGCTGCTCCTGTCCGTCAACGTCTCGGTCCGCCAGCTCGAGCGACGCCGACATGCCCGCCGAGGTCGCCTCAGCGCTCGACGGGCGCGGCCTCGCGCCGCGACAGCTGTGCCTCGAGCTCACCGAGAGCGCGGTCGATGCGACGACTCGGAGCGACGGCTGCGACGCTCGACGAACTCAAGGCGCTCGGCGTGCTGCTCGCGATCGACGACTTCGGCACCGGCTACTCGTCGCTCAGCTACCTCTAGCGGTTCCCCGGTCGACATCGTCAAGATCGACCGCTCATTCACCCGCGGCCTCGGCACCGACGCCGTGTCGACCGCCATCGTCCGCGCGGTGATCGGCCTCGGCCGCGAGATCGAGATCCAAGTCGTCGCCGAGGGAGTCGAGCACGCCGAGCACGCGACGCTCCTTGAGTTCTCGGCTCGGCTCTCATGCGCAGGGTTACCTCGATGGCCGCCCCGCAGCCGCAATCGCCGTAGATCTCCTGCGCGGCCTTCTCCGGCGTGTACTCGGGCTTGAACCCGAGGTCGTGTTCGATCTTCTGGAAGTCCACGTTGTAGGAGCGGTCGTCCTCGTTCTCCGGCCGGTGCTCGATGGGGACGTCGCCGAGGACCAGCTGATCGAAAGTGGCCAGATCGCGGATCTGGATGTTCTGGTCCGCCGATCCCACGTTGAACACCTGGCTCTCGACCTGCTTGGGGTCGGCCGCCAGCACCTCGCGGAACGCCCTTGCCGTATCACGGACGTGAACGAACGGGCGCCACTGCGTTCCGTCGCCGTCGACGTAGATCACGCCCTTCTTGGTAGGGGTCCGGGCCATGGCATTGACCGCAAGGTCGAACCGCATCCGGCCAGGGCTCAGCCCATACACGGTGGCCT
>CAWAXB010000025.1:0-53091 GCA_963785895.1 uncultured Actinomycetes bacterium
TCCGCGACGGCGAGCTCGTCTCGTCGCTCGCTCCGGTCGTCGAGTCGGGCGACGAGGACGTGGCGCTCGATCCACCGGGCGAAGCGCCCGTCACCGACGCATAACCGGCTGCCGCGACCTCCCTTCCCTTTTTCAAATGGGCGGGGTATAAGTGTCAACCAGGCGGACCGACAAAGGAAGGACCCTGTGGCGCACATGAATCACGTCGACCTGCTCGAGCCGATCGACCTGGCCGAGCATCTGGACAAGATCGAGCTCTATCTCGGCCAGGTCTGTGCGATTGCGGGCATCTCGAAGATGCAGCTCGACTACTGGACCAACAAGGCGCAGATCCCGACCAAGGGCAAGAAGCAGCGGATCTACGACATCGGCGCCCTCGAGACGGTGATGCTGATCAAGCAGGCGAAGGACAAGGGCCTGAACCTCGGTGCGGCGATCGACGCCGCGCGCCGCTTCCGCGCTCAGAGCGCGTCGAGCTAACCCTCACCGGCGCGTGGCACGGAGCTCTCGCGCCGCCTGCTTCGGGCGCGACCGGGTCGATGAACACCCCGGCGCCCAGCTCGAGCCCGGCGAGCCTGGTCGTGCGCGGGAAGAGCTCGAGGTGCCACTGCGGCCCGTCGTGCAGCCAGGCGTTGAGCGGCACGAGCGGCTCCCCGCGGATCGCCTGCAGCCGCCGCACAAGCTCGGCGAGCAGCCGCAGCGCAGGCGCGAGCAGGTTGCTGGTCAGGGCGCCCGGCTCCGGATCGCACCGGTGCGATCAGCACCTCGAAGGGAACGCGGCTCGCGGCCGGGCAGCCGGCCGTCACCCCGTCCCGGGTGAGCACCTCGATCACGTCCGGAAGCCCGTGCTCGGCCGCCACGACCGGGGGAGGGCCGGGCAGCCAGGCGAGCTGCGAGTGCGAGTGCGGCTGCGACGAGCCCGCTACGCGGCCCTCGTTGATCAGGGCGAAGCAGATGCCGCCGACGTCGCGCGCCCGCCGCTGCCAAGCCTCGGCGATCCGGTCGACGGTCGAGTCCGCCAGCTCGCCGATCGAATGCGTGTGCGCCGGGCCGTGGATCACGACCTCCTGGCGCTCGAGGGCAGGGTAGAGGTTCGGCACGACGCGAACGTCCCAGCCGGTGGACCGTCGCCGAGCCGAAGCGTCTCGGGCGGTGTGCGCTCTTCGTGGCCGGCGCAGAACGCGCAGGCAGCCGGCGTGTCCTCGGCAGGCTGGGCGGCCCGGGCCGCTCGCGCCCGCGCCGGCGCGATCGCCGTCCAGCGTCCGGTCGTCGGGTCGTGCCGGATGTCGGGCACCGCCTAGGGCTTGGCGGTCGGAGGCGGCAGCCTCGACGAACGGGCGCAGCATCTCGATCGGCACCGGGAAGGCGATCGTCGTCGACTGTGACGAGCCGAGCTCGAGCAGCGTCTGCAGGTAGCGCAGCTGCAACGCGATCGGATGTGCCTCGATCACAACCGCTGCGTCCTTGAGCCGCTCGGAGGCCTGGTACTCGCCTTCGGCGTTGATCACCTTCGCGCGCCGCTCGCGCTCGGCCTCGGCCTGGCGCGCCATCGCACGCTGCATGCTCTGCGGGATCTCGACGTCCTTCACCTCGACGATCGAGACCTTGATGCCCCACGGCGCCGTCTGCTCGTCGATGATTCCCTGCAGGATCGCGTTGATCTTCTCGCGCTCCGAGAGGAGCTCGTCGAGTTGATGCTGGCCGAGCACCGACCGCAGCGTTGTCTGCGCGATCTGCGATGTCGCGACCATGAAGTTCTCGATCTGCACGATCGCGTCCTTCGGCGCCACGATGCGGAAGTACGCGACGGCGTTCACCCGCACGGGGACGTTGTCCTTGGTGATCACTTCCTGCGGCGGGATGTTCAACGTGATCGTGCGCAGGTCGACCTTGACCATGCGGTCGACGACCGGGATCAGGAGGAAGAGGCCCGGCCCCTTGGGCTCCGGCAGCAGGCGGCCGAGCCGGAAGACGATCCCCCGCTCGTACTCCCGCGCGACCTTGATCGCGCTGAATGCGAACAGCACGCGAAGAAGACGACGACCGCGAGGATCACAAGGGCGGCGGTCATGGGTCGATCCTATGCACCTCGAGGGTCAAGCCGTCGAGCGCGGCCACGCGGACACGCTCTCCGGGGGCGAGTGGATCGGCTGCGTGTGCACGCCAGAGCTCGCCGCGAACGAACACGTAGCCACCTTCGCGCGCGACGCCTTCCATGCCGAGGATCTCTTCCGGGCCCACCGAAACCGGGCTGCGACGCACCGCCATCGCCTTCGAGAGCGCGATTGCCCAGAAGCCTCCGATCAACGCGGTGACGGTGACGACCAGCGTCACCGACGTGTGGTACGGCGCCGGCGCATTGTGGAAGAGCGTCGACAGCCCGATTGCCATCGCTACGAGGCCGGACAGCGTCAAGGCCCCGTGTGAGGTGACGTGTACGTCGGCGACGAGCAGCGCCGCACCCAGGAGCACGAGGATCAGGCCGCCCCACGAGAGAGGGAGCACGGAGAACCCGAACAGCGCGCAGACCATGCAGATGGCCCCGAACGCCCCCGGGATCACGATCCCCGGGTGGAACAGCTCGAAGCCGAGCCCGGCGATCCCGGCGAGGAAGAGGAGGGCACGATGTTCGGGTCGATCAGGGTCGAGAGGAAACGGGTGATCACGCCGGGGCTCACCTCGACGATTGCGGCGCCCGCGGTGTCGAGCGTGAAGCCGCGGGGCACGGTCTGCCGCCCGTCGGCCTTCCGGAGCAGCGCCGGCAACGACGGTGCGAGCAGGTCGACGACGTTCATGTCCAATGCCTCCCGCTCGGTCAGGTTCGACGCCTTGCGCACGGCGGAGTCCGCCCACTGCGCGTTTCTCCCGTGTGACTTCGCGAGCGTGCGGAGCGACGCGGCCGCGTCGTTGATCGTCTTCCGCCGCTCGTCGCTGGCGATGTTCTGGCCGCTCGAGTTGATGGGTGTCGACGAGCCGATGTTCGTCTCCGGCGCCATCGCGAGGAGATCGGCGGCCTCGGAGATCCAGACGCCGGCCGACGCGGCGCGCGCGCCCTGCGGTGACACGTAGACGATCACCGGAACCTTCAGCGACAGCTCGCGCTGCACGATCTTGCGCATCGAGTCCGACAGGCCACCGGGGGTGTCGAGCAGGATCACCGCTGCCGCGTAGTCGCCGGACTCGGCCTTGTCGAGCTGGTGGTTCAGCCAGTCCTGCGTGACCGGGTTCACGTCCTCGGAGAAGTGAATCGCCAGCACCCGTGGTGCTGAGCTATTTGGTGCGGCGGCCGCGGAGGCAGGCAGCCACAAGGCCAGCAGGAAGACGCTGACGAGCAGGCGTTTCACCGGTACCTGCAGTTTAGAGGCCTGTGCGAGAGGGTCACCGGCCTCGGCCGCGAAGCCCGAATCCGAACCCGTTCGCCCGAGCGGACCCATCCGAATGCAAAGGCTTGCCCTCTCCCTCGCCGTCCTTGCGGCGCTTGCCATTCCTGCCGTCGCACACGCGGGCGACGTCTCGATGCGCGTGCGGGACGTGCCGCTGGGCGCGCGCACCGTCGACGCGGCACCGCGGCAGACCAACTTCAACATGCTTGCCGCGCACTGGATCGGCAACGGCACCGTCGAGTACCGCACCCGGCGCCTGCACGGTGGGTGGCGCCCCTGGACGACCGCCGACTCCGACAACAGCTCGGGTGCGTGGCATGACGGCAACCTCGACTGGACCGGGGCTTCGTCGGCGGTGCAGTTCCGCACCGGCGGCGAGATACGGCGGCTGCGCTCCTACGAGGTGTGGTCGCGGGTGACGGCGGCGCCGGCCCGGCAGCTGGCGGAGGCGGGCTCGCCCTCGATCGTCTCGCGAAAGGCGTGGGGCGCCGACGAGCGGATCGTGCGCGCCAAACCGTCATTCGCTCCCGTGCTGCGGCTTGCCGTCGTGCACCACACCGCCGGAACGAACAACTACACACCGGCGCAGGCGGCGGCGATCGTGCGCGGGATCGAGGTCTACCACGTGAAGGGAAACGGCTGGAACGACATCGGCTACAACTTTCTCGTCGACCGGTTCGGGACGGTCTACGAGGGACGCGCCGGAGGGATCGAGCGCAACGTGATCGGGGCGCACGCGAAGGGTTCAACACGGGGACGGTCGGCGTCGCGCTGATCGGCAACTACTCGAGCGCGACGCCCCCGATCGCGCAACAGGATGGGCTCGTCAGCCTGCTCGCCTGGCGGCTCGACATCGCACATATCGATCCGCTGTCGACGGTCGTCTACCGGTCGGGTGGCAATCTCAAGTTCAAGGGCGGCAAGACCGTGACATTGCGAGCGATCTCCGGCCACCGCGACACCGGCCCCAGCGAGTGCCCCGGCGCCGGCGCGTACGCCCTGCTGCCTGCGCTCGCGAAGCGGGTGGCCGCGCTGGGGCTGCCGAAGCTCTATGCGCCCGCGGTCGTGGGTGTGCTGGGTGGCCCGGTCACGTTCCGCGCACGCCTCTCGGCGGCGCTGCCCTGGACGGTGAAGGTCGCCGACAAGCAGGGCAAGGCCGTGGCCGCCGGGGGCGGCACGAGCTCGCTCGTCTCCTGGACGTGGAGCTCTCCGGCCGGAGCGAAGGGGCCGTACACGTGGACGATCGCAGCGCCGGGGATCTTCGTCGCCAGCGGGACGCTTGGCTCCGGCAGGCCCGTCTCGCCGGGCACGCCCGCGCTCTCGCTCACGAATCTCGCCGCGACCCCGCCGGTCGTGGCGCCCGGCGCCGTCGGGGACGTCCACGATCTCCTTCACGCTCGGGGCGCCCGCGCAGGTGGCTGCTCAGCTGCTCGACGCGACGGGAGCCACAGTTGCGACGCTGCTCGGCGAGAAGCGCCCGGCGGGCAACAACACGTTCACGTGGGACGCCGCGGCCGTCCCGGACGGCCGGTATTCGCTCGCCGTCGCGGCAATCTCGGGCACGCGCCGGATCGCCAAGTCGGTGGCCGTCGTCGTCGACCGGTCGCTCACCGGGCTTCAGGGATCTGCGGCCGCCATCTCGCCGAACGGCGACGGGGCGGGCGACAACGTCTCCTTCTCCTTCACGCTCGCCCAGGATGTCCCCGTCCGCTTCGAGGTGCAGCAGGCGGGCGCCGTCGTCGCGACGTTGTTCGCGGGCCGGCTGGGCGTCGGGCCGCACACGCTGGGCTGGGACGGGACCGCCAACGGCGCCGTGCTCCCCGATGGCCCCTACACCGTCGTGGCCACCGTCACCGACGCGCTCGGGGACGTCCCGCAGCAGCTGCCGCTGGCGATCGACACCGTGGCGCCGGTGCTGACGTTGCTCGACCCGCAGACTCTG
Source organism: uncultured Actinomycetes bacterium (assembly GCA_963785895.1). GTDB lineage: Bacteria > Actinomycetota > Thermoleophilia > Gaiellales > Gaiellaceae > PALSA-600. Next base: position 5,326 of record CAWAXB010000025.1, read on the forward strand.
CGGTTCTCGCTCAGCGAGCCGGCGACGGTGACAGTGCTGGTCAACCAGGGCATGCGGGTCGTCAAGGCGGAGCCGGCCGGGCCGTTCGCGCTGCCGTTCCCGGGCCCGGTCGTCCAGCTGTCGGCGACCGCCCAGGACGCGGCCGGCAACGTCAGCGCTGCGGTATCGGGCTGAGTACCCAGGCGGCGTACGCCCGCTCGAGCCGTTCGAGAACGTCCACGAGCAGGCCGAGCCGGTCGCTCTCGATATGTCCCGCTCCGTCCCAGGGCGTCCGGCCGACGTTGATGCCGATGCCGAGCACGACTCGTTCGCTCGCCTCGGCCAGGATTCCCGCCACCTTCCGTCCGCCGACGAGAACGTCGTTGGGGTGCTTGATCGACGCCGCGGGCCCGATCGCGCCGGCGACGGCGCGGGCGGCGAGCAACGTCAGCTCGGGCCAGCGCGCGACCGGCGGGGGCGGATAGAGGACAACGGAGAACGTCAGCCCGGCGCCGGGTTCGTCGACCCACACGCGGCCGAGCCGCCCGCGCCCGGCCGTCTGGTGCTCCGCCAGCGCGACGGCCCCGTGAACGGCGTTCTCGGGCAGCATCCGCTGAGTCGTCTCCGTCTCAGGGGCGTAGTGGTACTCCTGCCCGAACGATCCGCGCAGCGCGGGGACGACGATGTCGGCCGAGAGTCGTCTGCCCATTCGAACTACAGTACGGCGCTGTGCAACCCCCTGCCCGCCGCTCCCGTCGAATCGTTCGAGACCTGCGGCCCGACGGGCCGCTCGTCTACGAACGGCTTTGGGACCCCATTCTCGTGCGACGCGTCAAGGACGGAGACCAACTGGCACTCGCTGCGCTCTGCGCCCGGCATTCGGATCGCGTCCATCGGATCGCGCTGCACATCCTCCGCGACCCCGACGACGCGAACGACGCGGCGCAGGAGTCGCTCGTCAAGCTCGTGCGGAGGGTGGCGCAGTTCCGGGGCGAGTCGCAGTTCTCGACCTGGCTCCACCGGCTGGTCGTCAACACCTGCAAGGACGTCGCGCAGGCGCGCTGGGCGGCCGAGCGCCGGACGGAGCCGCTGCTCGAGGACACGCGAGTCGCCCGCGACGGCGATCCGGCGCAGGCGCTGGCCGCATCCGAGCTACGCCGCGAGCTGCGCGCATGCCTCGACGAGCTACCAAGCGCGCAGGCGACCGTGATCGCGCTCAAGGACGGCCTCGACGCCTCGTTCGACGAGATCTCGTCGGCCACCGGGCTGCCCGTCGGCACCGCCAAGTGCTACGCCCATCGCGGGCGGAACACGCTCGCACGGAGGCTCTCGGCATGACCGGCGTGATTCTCGACAAGGCGGCGATCGAGGCGGTGCTCCCGCACCGCGATCCGATGCTCCTGATCGACGAGGTGATCGAGCTCGTCCCCGGTGAGCGTGTCGTGGCCCGCAAGACGGTCACCGAGCTGGACTGTGCGGGACACTTCCCCGGCAACCCGATCATGCCCGGGGTGAAGATGGTCGAGGCGCTCGCCCAGTGCGGTGCGGTCGCGGTGCTCTCGCAGGAGGAGAATCGCGGCAAGCTGGCTCTCTTCGCCGGCATCGACGACGTGCGCTTCAAGCGCATCGTGCGTCCCGGAGACACGCTGACGCTCGAGTGCAACGTCGAGACCGTGCGCGGCCCGGTCGGCCGCGGCAAGGTCAAGGCGACGGTCGACGGCCAGCTGGCCGTCCGCGGAACGCTCACCTTCGCGGTCGGAGGCGTAGTGCCGGCATGGACGGCACCGGAGCGGACGACGAGTCGGGATCTGAAGCATGATCGGGCGCACGAACGGCATGCCGATCTCGATCACGGGGCTCGGGTGCCACGTCCCGGAGCGGGTGATGACGAACGACGACCTGTCGAAGCTCGTCGACACGAACGACGAGTGGATCCGCGACCGTACCGGCATCCGCGAGCGGCGGATTGCTGCCGACGACGAGGCGCTGACCGACGTGGCGCTGCCCGCGTGCCGGCGTGCGCTCGAGATGGCCGGCGTCGATGCGGCGTCGGTTGACCTGGTGGTCGTCGCCACCGTCACGCCCGACATGGCCTTCCCCTCCTCGTCGGCATTGCTTGCCGACGCGCTCGGGATGCCCGACGCGGCGGCCTACGACCTGTCGGCGGGCTGCACAGGCTTCGTCTACGCCGTCGTGCAGGCACACGCGATGCTCGCCGCCGGGCTCGCAAAGCGGGCGCTCGTCGTCGGCGGCGATGTTCTCTCGAAGATCCTCGACTGGACGGATCGCTCGACGCTGGTGCTGTTCGGAGACGGAGCCGGCGCGGTGGTCATGGAGCGAACCGACTCCAGTGGCTTCCTGGGCTTCGAGCTCGGCGCGGACGGCGGCGGAGGCAGCAACCTCTGGCTGCCGGGCAGCGGTTCGCGGCGGTTCGACGACCCGGAGCGGTACGTGAAGATGAACGGCCGCGAGGTCTTCAAGTTCGCGACGCGGGTGATGGTCAGCTCCGCCGAGGCAATCCTGGACGAGTGCGGGCTGACCGTCGACGACGTCGACGTCTACGTCCCACACCAGGCCAATGTCCGGATCATCGACCACGCTGTGAAGAAGCTCGGAATCGAACAGGAGAAGACGATCGTCAACGTCGACAAGTACGGCAACACCTCGTCGGGGTCGATTCCCCTGGCGCTGGCCGACGCGGCGGACGACGGACGGCTCGAACCGGGCAAGTTGGTGCTGCTGACCGGCATGGGGGCGGGTCTCACCTGGGGCTCGGCGCTGATCAGGTGGACACACGAAACGACAGGAGCTCTCGTATGACCAAGATCGCCTTCATGTTCCCCGGGCAGGGCTCGTTCGCGGCGGGGATGGGGAAGGACGTCGCCGAGTCGGTGCCCGAGGCGATGGCCGTGTACGACGAGGGCTCCGAGGCGTCGGGCATGGATCTCAAGCAGCTCTGCTTCGAGGGGCCGGTCGAGGACCTCGTCGACACCGAGGTACAGCAACCCGCGCTCGTCGCGACCTCGCTTGCGCTCGATGCGGCGCTGCGCGCGCGCGGAATCGTCCCCCAGTACGTCGTCGGCCACTCGGTCGGCGAGTTCGCCGCGCTCGGCTCGGCAGGGTCGATGAACGCGCGCGATGCGATCGGGCTCGTCCGCGAACGCGGTCTCGCGATGGCCGCGGTCGCCCGGGAGCACCCCGGCTCGATGGCCGCGATCCTCGGCCTCGCCGACGAGGCCGTCGAGGCGCTCTGCAAGAAGATCGCGAACGTCTGGCCGGCGAACTACAACTGTCCCGGCCAGCTCGTCATCTCGGGCGAGACACCGTCGGTCGACGAGGCGTGCCTCGAAGCAGAGCGCGAGGGCGCGCGCCGGGCGATCCGCCTCCGCGTCTCCGGTGCGTTCCACTCGCCACTCGTCGCGCGCGCAGGCGACGTGCTGCGCCCGGCGATCGAGAAGGTGCACATCGCGCAGGGCAGCGCCGCGTTCATGTCGACGGTGACCGCCAGGATCGAAGACGCGCAGCGCTACCGCGAGCTGCTGATCGAGCAGCTCACCGCACCGGTGAGGTTCACGCAGTCGGCGCGCGAGTTGATCAACCAGGGAGTGACGATCTTCGTGGAGGTAGGGCCCGGCAACGTGCTCGGCGGTTTACTGAAGAGGATCGACCGCAGCGTTCGTACCTTCTCGGTCAACGATCTGAAGTCGCTCGACGAAGTGACCGAGGCACTTGGCTGAGTTCGCCTCCCTCGAGGGCAAGCGCGCGCTCGTCACCGGCGCCTCCCGAGGAATTGGGCGTGCGATCGCGGAAGAGCTCGCGCGGGCGGGGGCGCACGTCGTCGTCGGCTACCGGTCGGGACGCGACGAGGCGGAGCAGCTCGCAAAGGAGATCGGTGGCGCCGCGGTTCAGGCCGACGTCTCGTCGCCCGACGACGCGCGTCGGCTCGTCGACGAGGCGGGCGACATCGATGTGCTCGTCAACAACGCCGGGCTGACGCGCGACGGGCTGCTCGCGCGCATGTCCGACGACGACTGGCGCACGGTGATCGACACGAATCTCAGCTCGGTCTTCTACACCTGCCGTGCGGTGACCCGGCCGATGATGAAGAAGCGTGCCGGCTCGATCGTCAACATCAGCTCCGTCGTCGGTGTGCACGGGAACTGGGGCCAGACGAACTACGCGGCCTCGAAGGCGGGGATCATCGGCTTCACGAAGTCGCTCGCACGCGAGCTCGGGTCGCGTGGAATTCGCGCCAACGTGGTTGCGCCCGGCTACGTCAAGACGCAGCTGACCGAGGTTCTGCCCGAGGAGGCGACCGCGGCGATGATCTCGAACACACCGCTCGCGCGTGTGGCCGAGCCGCACGAGGTCGCAGGGGCGGTACGCTTCCTTGCCTCCGAGGCGGCCTCGTTCATCACGGGCGAGGTGCTGCTGGTCGACGGTGGACTGGGGATGTAGGCATGGCAGCAAACGGACAGAGGCGTGTGGTGATCACGGGGCTCGGCATGGTCAGCCCCCTCGGCAACGACGTGCAGACGTCGTGGTCGTCGCTGCTCGCCGGCGAGTCGGGAGCGGCGCCGATCACCGCATTCGACCACACCGACTACAACGTGCACTTCGCCTGCGAGCTGAAGGACTTCGACCCGACCGTCTGGGTCGACCGGAAGGCGTCGCGGCGGATGGATCGCTTCGCCCAGATGATCCTGGCTGCCGCGAGGCAGGCCGAGGTCGACTCGGGTGTCGACGTGTCGAGCGAGCCCGACCGCTTCGGCTCGTCGATCGCGACCGGAATCGGCGGCCTGCAGAGCTATCAGGACTGCTACCACGTCCTCCTGACGCGCGGCCCCGACCGGGTCAGCCCGTTCTCGATCCCCTCGATCATCCCGAACATGGGCGCCGGCTGGGTCTCGATCGAGCTCGGCACCAAGGGCCCGTTGATGAGCGAGTGCACTGCGTGCGCGGCGTCGAACATGGCGATCGGCGACGCGATGGACGAGATCCGCCTCGGCCGCGCCGACGTGATGTTCGCGGGCGGCACCGAGGCGCCGATCACCCAGGTCGGCATCGCCGGCTTCGACGCGATGCGCGCGCTCTCGCGGCGCAACGACGATCCCGCCCATGCGTCGCGCCCGTTCGACCTCGAGCGTGACGGGCTCGTGATGGGAGAGGCCGCTGCCGTGCTCGTGCTCGAAGAGCTCGAGCGTGCCCAGGCGCGCGGCGCGAAGATCTATGCCGAGCTCGTCGGCTACGGGATCTCGTCGGACGCCTCGCACATGACCGAGCCCGACCCGACGGGAGAGAACCCGGCCCGCGCGATGACGATGGCGCTCAAGGACGCGGGCGTCGATCCCACCGAGGTCGGATACGTGAACGCGCACGCCACCTCGACGCCGCTCGGCGATTCGGCCGAGACCCGCGTGATCAAGCAGGCGTTCGGTGAGGAGCACGCGCGGAAGCTGGCCATCTCATCGACGAAGGGCGCGACCGGTCACTGCTTCGGTGCGGCCGGCGCGGTCGAGGCGGTCTTCTCGGTGCTGGCGCTCGTCGACCGCAAGGCGCCGCCGACGATCAACTTCGACGTGCCCGACCCCGACTGCGATCTCGACTACGTCCCGAACGTCGCGCGCGACCTGCCCGACCTGAACGTCGTCGTCTCCAACTCGTTCGGCTTCGGCGGCCACAACGCATCGATCGTGATTCGTCGCTTCGAGCCTTAGCTCGTGTCGCTGACGGTGCCTGGCGCGGGGCTCTGGCGCCGGCTCACGCACCAGGAAAACACCGCCTCGCCCCCGAACGGTGCGCAAATGCCTGTCCGGGATGCGGCCTATCGTCACGCTATGCGCCTGATCGAGGTCGGCGGCCGTCCGATCGAGCTGCAGGTCCGCCGGTCGTCGCGGGTACGCAGCGACCGCATCTACTTTCGCCAGGGCCTGCCGCCCGAGCTCGTCGTGCGGCCGCACGCGACCGAGGAGCAGATCGAGGCCGCGATCGACTACCACCTGCCGTGGTTGGAGCGGCAGCTCGCGTCCGTGCAGGAGGCCCGGCTCGGCCTGAACCGCCTGACGCTGACCGAGCAGCAGGGCCGCACCGAGGCCCGCGCCCGGATCTCGCTGATCGCGCAGTCCGAGGCGGCCGCGCTCGGGGTCGACTACCGGCGCCTGACGCTGCGTGACCAGCGCAGCCGCTGGGGATCGTGCTCGAGCTCGGGCACGCTCAGCTTCAACTGGCGGCTGGTGCTCGCCCCGCACGACGTCCTCGACTACGTCGTCGTGCACGAGGTCTGCCATCTGGTCGAGCACCACCACCGCCCAAGCTTCTGGCGGCTCGTCGAGCGCCGCCGTCCGCAGTACCGGGAGCAGAAGCGCTGGCTCGACACCTACGGCTGGGAGATCCTGGCCTACCGCCCACCGGTGGAGCCGCCCACGTAAGGTGGCGGTGTGGAGCGCTGGGCGACCTTCGACTGCTACGGGACGCTGATCGACTGGAACGGCGGCGTGCGTGCCGAGCTGGCGCGCGTCTTCGGCGAGGAGCGCGCCGACGAGCAGCTCGTCCACTATCACGAGGTCGAGCCGGAGCTGCAGCGCGACGGCACGCTCAGCTACCGCGACGTGATCACCGAGACGATGCGCCGGCTCGGCGCTCCTGCCGGCACAGAGCACGGGCTCGCCGACTCGCTGCCCGGCTGGCGTGCGTTCCCCGAAGTTCACGGGGCGCTCCAGGAGCTGCGCGCGCGTGGCTGGAGGCTCGCCATCCTCTCGAACACCGACACCGCTTTCATCGCCGCGTCCCAGGTGCAGATCGGCGTCCCCTTCGACGAGATCGTCATCGCGCAGGAGATCGGCTCGTACAAGCCCGCCCACAGGCACTGGGAGTCGTTCTTCGAACGAACACGCGCGCCGCGCGAAGGCCACGTGCACGTCGCCGCCTCGCAGTTCCACGACATCGCTCCCGCTAACGAGCTCGGGCTGCGCAGCGTCTGGATCAACCGTACGGGCGAGGCCGGTCTCGCGCAGCCCACCCGAGAGCTTCCCGACCTGCTCGCCCTGCCCGAGACGCTGGACGAGCTCGTTCCCCCGTCCGCGTGAGTGCGCTGCGGGCGCGCTGCCCCGACTGCCGCACGCTGACGGCGGTCGCGATCGGCCCCGATTACCAGTGCCATGCCTGTGGCCGCGAGTTCGCCGCCGGCCTGATCCGGGTCCCGCGCGCGTGGGGAGCCGGTGGCGACGCGATGATCGAGGCGGCGCGCATGGCCTTGCCGTGGCCGGAGGCAGCGGTCATCGACGAGGACACACTCGATGCGCAGATCGAACGGACCGCGCGAGAGCTGCCCGCCCGGCCACTCGTACTGGGCGGGTGCTGCTGCGCGCACGTCGGCGCCGTCCGCGAGCTCGCGCGTCGCCACGGCAGGGTCGCGGTCGTCTGGATCGACGCGCACGGCGATCTGAATACCCCAGAGTCGTCACCCTCGGGCAACGTCTGGGGGATGCCGCTGCGGATGCTGATCGACGCGGGCGACGTCGGCCCCGGCGACGTGACGCTGCTCGGGGCCCGTAACCTCGATCCACCCGAGGAGTCGTTCATCGAGGCCGCCGGGATCCGCCGTACGCTCGGCGAGCTGCCGGAGCATGTCTACGTGGCTCTCGACTGCGACGTGATCGAGCCGGGTGAGCTGGACGTCTTCATGCCCGAGCCCGGTGGGCTGCCGCTCGACGAGCTCGAGTCGCTGCTGGCCTCCTTGCCCAGCCCGGTCGGGGCGGGGCTGACCGGGCTCCGCAGCTCTCCCCGGAATGAGCAGGCTCTCGCACGCCTCGGGCACGCGCTCGGGTTGTAACCGCCCGCCGCAGGCGGGGGTCTAAGCTCTACCCATGCCCGAGGCCCGGATCGACGTCCAGGTCGAGCACAAGCACGCTCCGCCCCCGACCGACAAGAAGCACCCCAACACCTGCCCGAAGTGCGGGTCGCACTATCGCGACGACGAGCTCGAGTCGGCGCTGTGGGTGTGCGCACATTGCGGCCATCACTACGTGATGCGCGCGCGCGCCCGAATTGCCTGGTACGCCGATCCGGGCACGTTCGTCGAGGAGGCCGCCGGCGTGCGCTCCGACGATCCGCTCGAGTTCTTCGACCTCCGCCCGTACGTCGAGCGGCTGTCCGAGGCGGAGCTGAACACCGGGCTCGGCGAGGCGATCGTGGTCGGGCGAGCAGCGATCGACGGTCACGACGTCGAGCTCGCGGTGATGGACTTCAGCTTCATGGGCGGGTCGATGGGCAGCGCCGTCGGCGAGAAGTTCTCGCGTGCGTGCGACTCGGCGATCGAGCGCGGAGTCCCGCTGCTCACCGTCACCTCGTCCGGCGGCGCGCGGATGCAGGAGGGGATCCTCTCGCTGATGCAGCTGCCAAAGACAGTGTGCGCTGTCGAGGACCTGCACGATGCGCGCCTGCCGATGGTGGTCGTGATGGCGCACCCGACGACCGCCGGAGTGCTCGCGTCCTTCGCGTCGCTCGGCGACGTGACGATCGCCGAGCCCGGCGCCCTGATCGCGTTCACCGGCCCGCGGGTCGTGCAGCAGACGACCCGCGAGAAGCTCCCCGACGACTTCGGCCTGGCGGAGCAGAACCTGCGCTTCGGCCACCTCGACGCGATCGTCCCGCGCCGCGAGCAGCGCCCGTACCTCGCTCGCCTGCTGAGGCTCTTCGCGTGAGTTCGAGCGACCAGGAGCAGAGCTTGCGCCGCCGCCTGTCCGGCCTGTCGCGGCTGCCGTTGCTGCGCGGGGCGCGGCTCGACGGCGAGGCGCACCGGCTCGAGCGGCAGCTCGAGCGGCTGCAGGAGGACACGAGCGACGAGGCGATCTGGCGGTCGGTCGAGCTTGCGCGACATCCCGACCGGCCGTACACGCTCGACTATGTCGCACGGCTCCTCGACGACTGGGTCGAGCTGCACGGCGACCGCGGACGTGCCGACGACGGCGCGCTGATCACCGGCCTCGGCTCGCTCCGCGGGCGCACCGTTGCGCTGATCGGGCATCAGAAGGGCCGCGACGTCAAGGAACGCCTCGACCGCCAGTTCGGGATGGCCTACCCCGAGGGCTACCACAAGGCGATGCGCGTGCTGGAGATCGCGGAGCGCTTCGGGTTTCCCGTCATCTCGCTCGTCGACACGCCGGGGGCCTATCCGGGCGTCGCCGCCGAGCAGCACGGCCAGGGCGGTGCAATTGCCCGTTCGCAGGCCGAGATGGCGCGGCTGACGGTTCCGACCGTCGCCTGCATCATCGGCGAGGGCGGCTCGGGCGGCGCCGTCGCGATCGCGGTCTCCGACCGCGTGCTGATGCAGGAGAACGCCATCTACTCGGTGATCACACCGGAGGGGTGCGCCGCGATCCTCTGGCGGGACGCTGCCGAGGCGAAGAAGGCCGCGGCCGCGTTCAAGCCGGACGCGTTGCACTGCCTCGATCTCGGTGTGATCGACGGGATCGTCGCCGAGCCGGCCGGGGGCGCCCAGTCCGACCATGACGAGGCCGCGCGCCTGCTCGCGGACGCGCTGGCCGAGTCGCTCGACTCGCTCGAGGACACCCCCGGTGAGGAGTTGCGCCGTCGCCGCCGTGCGAAGTTTCGCGGCATGGGTGTCTTTGCCTGACCAGCAGGGCTTTTCCACATTATCCACAGGGTTTTCAACGGGGGAAAACCGCCCCGGAGCGCGCCGAGGCCCGCTCACAGAGCGGGCCTCGAACGCCTAACCCCCCGTCAGGTGGAGAAGCTCGGGACGATTCTGCTCGTACCGGCGCGGCTCTAAACCTCCGGTCGTGAGCGGCTTCGTAGGCTGTAGCAGTGAGCCTGTCCGAGTACCGCCGGAAACGTGACGCGAAGGCGACACCGGAGCCGTTCGGCGCCGGCAAGCGCGGCGAGCAGCCGATCTTCGTCGTCCAGCGGCACGATGCCCGCCGCCTCCACTACGACTTCCGCCTGGAGCGCGGCGGATCCCTCGCGTCGTGGGCGGTGCCGAAGGGCGTGCCGCTGGATCCCGGCGAACGCGCGCTCGCGGTACACGTCGAGGATCACCCGCTCGCGTATGCCACCTTCCACGGCGAGATCCCGCAGGGCTCCTACGGCGCCGGCAGCGTCGAGATCTGGGACAGCGGCACCTACGAGCTGCTCGAAGAGAAGCCCGATGGCCGCCTGACGTTCGCGTTGCACGGCCGGCGCCTGCGCGGGACGTGGTCGCTCGTGCCGGCCCACCTGGACGGCAAGGAGCAGAACTGGCTGCTGATCAAGCGCCACGACGACGACCTGCCCACGCCGGCGCAGGAGGAGCTCCGGCCGATGCTCGCGACGCTCGCCGAGTCGGTGCCGGCGGGGGACGGCTGGCGGTTCGAGGTGAAGTTCGACGGTTACCGCGCCCTCGCGCACGTCCACGGTGGTGACTGCAGGCTCGTCTCCCGGAACGGCAACGACCTGACCGAGCGCTTCGCCGAGATCGCGAAGGAGGTGGTCAAGGCGACCAAGAGCCCGAACGCCGTGCTCGACGGCGAGATCTGCCGGCTGGCGGAGTCGGGCCGCTCCAGCTTCTCGGAGCTCCAGCAGGGAAGCGGGCCGCTCGTCTACTACGTCTTCGACCTGCCCTCGCTCGACGGCAAGCGGCTGACCACCCTGCCGCTCACCGAACGCAAGGCGAAGCTGCGCGCGCTACTCGACCCGCGCAACTCGGTCGTCCGTCTCTCTGACGACTTCGACGACGGGGAGGCGTTGCTGGCGGCGGCTCGCGCGCAGGGGCTCGAAGGGATCGTCGCCAAGCGCAGCGGGTCGCGATACGCCGCCGGCAGACGGTCGCACGACTGGCTCAAGATCAAGGTCGCCGGCGAGCAGGAGTTCGTCGTCGCCGGCTACTCGCGCGGGTCGGGCCGTCGCGCCGGCACGTTCGGCGCGCTCGTGCTGGCGGCGAACGACGACGGCGAACTGCGGTACGTCGGGAATGTCGGCACCGGCTTCGACGACGACGAGATCGGCAAGCTGCTCGGAATGCTGAAGCCGCTTCGTCGCGAGACGCCGCCGTTCCGTGAGGCGCCGAAGATGCCACGCATCCGGAAGGGCGACGTGCAGTGGGTCTCACCGAGGCTCGTCGTGCAGGTGCGGTTCGGCGAGTGGACGCACGACGGTCACCTCCGCCATCCCGTCTACCTCGGGCTCCGCGACGACAAGAGCGCTGCCGAGGTCTCACTCGAACGGCCGGCCGCGCTGGCACCGGTCATCCGGAAAGGCAAGCGCGAGCTGCGTCTCTCGAACCTCGACAAGCCGTTCTGGCCGGATGAGGGGATCACCAAAGGCGACCTGCTCGAGTACTACCGAGCGGTCGCACCGGTGCTCGTCCCGCACCTGAAGGGCCGGCCCTTCACGATGCGCCGCTATCCCGACGGCGCGTACGGCAAGGCGTTCTTCCAGAAGGATGCCCCGCCGCACATGCCCGACTGGATCCCGACCTTCCACGCGCAGGTGTCGGCACGCGACAAGGAGCGCACGAAGAAGTGGATCGACCTGCCGGTGGTCGACGACGAGCTGGCGCTGCTCTGGATGGTGAACATGGGCTGCATCGACCTGAACACGTGGTACTCGCGGATCGACCGCCCCGACCGCCCCGACTTCGTGCTCTTCGACCTCGACCCGACGCCTGACACGCCCTGGGCGCAGACGATCGAGGTGGCGCTCGTCCTGAAGGAGCTACTCGACTCGCTCGGGCTGGCCGCGTTCCCGAAGACCTCGGGTGGCAAGGGCTTCCACGTGCTCGTACCGCTCGACCGGCGCTCGACGTACGCAGACTCGCGGTCGTTCGCCGAGATCGTCGCCGGGGCGATCGCGCGGGCCCACCCCAAGCTCGCGACGACGGAGTGGTCGAAGGCACGGCGCCGCGGCGTGCTGATCGATGCGAACCAGAACGGCGAGGGAAAGACGATCGCCTCGGTCTACTCGGTGCGACCCCGTCCGGGCGCACCGGTCTCGACCCCGCTCACGTGGGACGAGGTGCAGGCCGGCCCCGACCCGTCGGCGTTCACGATGGCCGCGACGCTCGAGCGCATCGACACGCGAGGCGACCTCTTCGCCGGCCTCCTCACCACACGGCAGTCTCTGTCGAAGGCGCTCAAGAGCCTGGCTTGACCGGGTGGGTGCGGGCCGCCTCCTTCGCAACGGCGAGCTCCTTGCCGTCGATCACCGCGTAGCGCAGTGCGATCGCGCCCAGCTCGTCCGAGGCCTCCTTCGCGGCCTTGCCGAGCTTCGCGTCGAGGGTGGCCGGGTCGTCGAGGTAGAGCATCCGCGTCCAGAACGTCGTCAGCACGATCGACACCCAGGGCATGAAGATCGCGTTCCGCTCGAGCGCGGCCGACGGGCGCTGGATGAAGAACGCGGCGAAGATCCCCACCGTCAGGCCGGCCAGCCCGATCGCAGCGACCGCTTCACCGAGGCTCGTCGCTGTCAGGCCTTTCACGAACGCGGCGATCACCGCTGCGAGACCGAACACGAGCATCGCGACGTAGCCGACGAACACGGCGCGATACGAGCGGCGCAGGTACGCCGTCGTGCGCGCGAGTGTCCGCACGTCCTCGTTGAGCACGGCCGCCGCGAGCTCGCGTAGCTCGGCCGTCGTCTGAATGGTGTCCCCGTGCCGCGGGCGGGGCAGCCGCATCTCCATGGCCTGCCCTCCTCGTCTCGATGTGGCCGGTTAGTCTTCGAGCTCCGCTTCCGCGGCTTCCTCCGCCTCCGAGGCCGAGTACGAGCGTTGCATCAGCACGTCGTCCTTGTGCGCCTCGAAGTCCTCCTGATCGACGTCGCGTTCGGCCGGCGTCATCCGGGATTCCGCCTCGCCTTGCGCAAGCGCCTGCGCGTCCCTGCTCCTCGTCCACCGTTGAAAGAGCTCTTTGATTCCCATCAGCCGAGTCTGTCGGTTCCGAACTGCGAGTGCAAGCCGTCGAGCCCTGAGATTTCGACCGGCACCGGCGAGACGAACTCGTCGCGTCGCAGTTCGAGCAGCAGCTCTTCGAGCGGTTCTCCGCGCGGCGAAACGGTCTTCGTACCGGCGGTGCGGTAGCCGAGCTTGCGCGAGACGCCGAGCGACTGCGGGTTCCCCGCGATCGCGCCGGAGGTTGCCTCGGCCGCACCGAGCCCGGCGAACGCGAAGGAGAGCACGGCCGCGCGCATCTCGGTGCCGAGGCCGCGACCCTGCCAGGCGCGTCCGAGCCACGAGCCGGTGTCGACCGCGCCGGTCTCGGCGAACCGCTCGCTGCGGATCGCTTGGATGCCGGCCGGCTCGCCGCCGACGAAGGCAACGAGCGGCAGGTTCCAACGATCAGGCCGCCAGTCGCGGAGCGCGGCCCGGTGGTGCTCGACGAACTCGTCGACGAATCCGGGCCGGTCGCTGTCGTCGGTCCACGGAACGTAAAACGGTGTCGTGCCGGAGTCGTGGATTCCCGCCCGGGCGACCTCACCCAGCGCGCGCAGCTCCGCGTCGGTCGCCAGCCGCAGCTCGAGCCGCGGCGTGCGCAGGCGGAGCCGTGTCAACGCATGCCCCGGCTTCAGGAAGAGGTACCGCTCGCCGACCACGTCGAAGCCGAGCTTCGCGTAGAGCTGCCGTGGCCAGTCGCCCGAGAGCGCCTCGAGATAGACGAGCTCGTTGCGCCGCCGCGCGTCCTGCAATGCGTGCTGCACGACTGCACGGCCGAGCCCTCGCCCGCGAAAGCGCGGCAGGGTGTTGACATCCTCGATCTGCGCGACGTCCCCCCGCTCGCGCAGCTCGCAGTACGCGGCGACGTGGCCGTCCACGAGCGCGGCGAAGAAGCGGGTCGGAACGGCGGCCATCACGAGGTGCTTGCTCCGATCGAGGCTGCGCGCGAGCTCCGGGCTACCGTGCGTGTCGTCCAGGGTCGACTCAGCGCGTGCCGCCAGCAGCTCGCCGAAGTCGAGCCGTTGCACCGCCGACGTGTCGACGAGCCGGTCGGGCTCGCGCCTGTGCGCCATCACGACGTGCGCCGTGGCCGCGAACCCGTGCTCCGCGAACGCTCCGGCCATCGTGTCGCCTCCACGCTCGGCCACGACCTTGCGATGCAGGAACGCGGGCATCAGCTCATCGGCCTCGCAGACGAGCTCGGCGACGGCCGTCAGCGGCTCGTCGGCCCGCAGGAAGTTGAAGTCGTAGACGTTCGGGATCGAGTCGCAGAAGAGCCCGCAGGCGTGCGCCGACCGCTCGATGCGCTCGGCGCACGCGTCTTCGAGGGCAACGCGAAATGCCCTGATGCGGTCGGCGGTCACCGGCACATCCTGGCGAATCTGCTCAGAGCTCTGCGATGCGCCGGTGCAAGAAGCGCCGCTCGGGCTCGCTCGTCGCCAGGTCAGCCGCGCGGAGATACGCGGCTCGTGCCTCGTCACGGCGGCCGAGGCGGCGCAGCAGCTCGGCGCGGGCCGCGTGCAGGTACTGGTAGTCGTCCAGCTCGACGAGATCCAGGATCGCGAGCCCGGCCTCCGACCCCTCCGCCTCGGCGACGGCGGCCGCGCGGTTCACCTCGACCACCGGTGAGCGGGTCAGCCGCGCAAGCTCGCCGTAGAGCGCGGCGATCTCGCGCGTGTCCCGGGGCCGCTCGCTGTTCAGCGAGGCGATCGCCGCTTGCAGCACATACGGCCCCCGGCCGCGCAGTGCGATCGCGCGGTCGAGCAGCACGCGCCCCTCGGCGATCGTGGAGGCGTCCCAGAGCGCCGGGTTCTGGTCGGCGAGCAGCACCAGCTCTCCATCGTGGAAGCGGGCCCGGCTGCGCGCGTCGTGCAGCAGCATCAGCGCGAGCAGGCCCTGCACCTCGGGCTCGTCGGGCATCAGCCCGGCCAGTGCCCGCCCGAGCCGGATCGCCTCGGCGGCCAGATCCGAGCGGCCGCCGTACCCTTCGTTGAACACGAGGTAGACCACAGCGAGCACCGCGGCGAGCCGGTCGGGCAGCAGGTGCGTCGGCGGGATGCGAAACGGGATCCCCGCCTGTTTGATCTTGCGCTTCGCGCGCACGAGCCGCTGGGCCATCGTCGCCGGCGGAACGAGGAACGCACGCGCGATCTCGTCGGTGGTCAGCCCGCCGAGCGTGCGCAGTGTCAGCGCTACCTGGAGGTCGAGCGCGAGCGCCGGATGGCAGCAGGTGAAGATGAGCTCGAGCCGCTCGTCGGGGAACGCGGTCTCGTCCATGTCGGGGTCCTCGTGTCTCTCCTCGAGCTCGAGCAGGCGCGTCTTGGCGGCAAGCACGCGTTCGCGTCGGATCCGGTCGATCGCACGGTTCCTGGCGGTCGTGACGAGCCACGCTCCCGGGCTGCCGGGGATCCCGTCACGAGGCCACCGTTCGGCCGCGATCGCGAACGCCTCCTGGGCGGCGTCCTCGGCGAGGTCGAAGTCGCCGAAGACGCCGATCAGCGTGGCGAGGACACGGCCCCACTCGTCGCGGAAGACGTTCTCGAGCGTGCGTCAGTGCTCCACAACCGGCCGCACCTCGACCGCGCCTTCGCGCGCGGCCGGAATCCGTGCGGCGATCGCGATTGCGTCGTCCAGGTTGGCGACGTCGACGAGGTAGAAGCCGCCGAGCGCTTCTTTCGTCTCGGCGTACGGGCCGTCCGCGGTCAGCACGTCCCCTTCGCGTACGCGCACGGTGGTCGTGACGTCGATCTCCTGCAGCTCGGCGCCGCCATAGGTGCTCCGCTCCTCGGAGATCGCCATGTACTCCCCGTACACCGCATTTCGGTCGGCTTCGGAGAGCGTCTCCATGTCGATCCCGCCGTAGATGAGCAATGCGTATTTCACGTGCCCCTCCTTTGGTTTTGTCCCTACGACGAACGGGCCGCACCGAAATCGACAAGACGCATGAGGAACGCGAGCGCGCCCTCCTTGTCCAGCATGTCATTGAGGTTGCCGCACTTCGGGCTCTGCACACAGGAGGGGCAGCCGCCTGAGCACGGGCAGCCGCGAAGCAGGGCGGCGGTGTCACGGACCCAGCCCTCGAACTGCTCGAAGCCACGCTCGGCGATGCCGACGCCGCCCGCGTGCCCGTCGTAGACGAAGACGGTCGGCCTGCCGGTCTCGGGATGGACGTTCGTCGAGAGGCCGCCGATGTCCCAGCGGTCGCACATCGCCCACAACGGCAGGAGGGCGATCAGCGCATGTTCGGCGGCGTGCAGCGTGCCGAGCAGCTTGGGCATCTCCTCGAGCCCTGCCAGGTGGTGAGGCTCCGGCATGAACCAGATCGCCTCGGTCGTGAAGGTGGTCGGCGGCAGGTCGAGCCCGACCAGCTCGATTCGCTCCTGCGAGCTGATCGTCTTGCGCTCGTAGCCGACCACCTGGTCGGTGACGACGATCTCGCCGAAGTGGAGGTCGAGCCCGAGCCGTAGCTCGTTCCGGCGCGACGCGACGATCTGCGTCATCGTCTCGGTCTTCGGCTGCGTGTACCAGCTCGCCGTGAACGGCTCGACGATCGCGTGCAGGCTCGTGAGGTCGAGCTCGCGCACGATGAAGGACTCGCCGCGGTGCAGGTAGACCGCGCCTTCGTGCACCGTCGTGTAGGCGCGTGAGCGTTCGACGAGCCCGAGCACGGAGCCCGACGCGGCGTCGACGATCGTGAAGGAGTCGGGCTCGGTCGAGCGGAGCGAGATGCGCGCGGCGGGGTGGTCCTTGCCGGCCCACACGATCCCCGCAGGCGTTGCGCGCAGCTCGGGGTCGGTGCGCGCGGCCGCGAGCGCCTCGCCGCCCAGCAGGGCGGAGTCCCCGTCAGTGAGCGGTGCCTCGTAGGCAGCGCTCCGGACGTGGCCGGCGAGTACACGCGGGTTCGTGTGGTCGAGGATCGCCGCCTCGACCCGCCGGCCGAGCAGCTTGTCGGGCTCGCGCATGAAGAACTGGTCGAGCGCGTCCTCGCCTGCGACCAGGACGGCCAGGCCGTTGCCGCGCCGGCCGGCGCGTCCCCACTGCTGGCGGAGCGACGAGACGGTGCCCGGAAAGCCGACCGAGATCACGCAGTCCAGCAGTCCGACGTCGATGCCCAGCTCGAGGGCGTTCGTCGCCGACACGCCGAGCAGGTCGCCGTCCTTGAGCCGCTGCTCGATCGCACGGCGTTCCTGCGCCGTGTAGCCCGCACGGTAGGGCGACAGGTGCGCGTCGCTGCCGAGGCGCTCCGCGGTGAAGCGGTGGATCAGCTCGGCCGCCTTGCGACTCTTGGCGAACGTCAGCGTACGCAGGCCACGATCGACGAACATCGCCTGCAGGCGCCCTGCCTCGGCAAGGGACGACGCGCGCAGGCCGAGCTCCGGGTCGAGGAGCGGTGGATTCCAGAGCACGATCGTCCGTTCCGCGCGCGGCGCCGCGTCGTCGCCGACCACCGTCACACGGTCGCCGAGCAGCTCCGCTCCCAGCTCGCCCGGGTTCGAGATCGTCGCCGACGCGAGCAGGAACTGCGGCTCCGAGCCGTAGAAGCGTGCGAGCCTCCGCAGCCGGCGCAGAACGTTCGCGACGTGCGAGCCGAAGACCCCGCGATACACGTGCGCCTCGTCGATCACGACGTAGCGGAGGTTCGCGAGCACGTCGCCCCAGCGGTCGTGGTTCGGCAGCACGCCGATGTGGACCATGTCCGGGTTGGTGAGGATTACGTTCGACCATTTGCGGATCTGCCGGCGCTGCTCGGTGGGCGTGTCCCCGTCGTAGATCGCCGGCTTGAGCCCGGGCGTGCGGTAGCCCGAGAGCGTCCGGAACTGATCCTGGGCGAGCGCCTTCGTCGGGTAGAGGTAGAGCGCGCGTGTCTTCGGCTCGCGCGCGATCGCGTCGAGCACCGGCAGGTTGAACGCGAGCGTCTTGCCGGAGGCGGTGCCCGTCGTGACGACGAGATGCTCGCCACGCGCCGCGGCGTCCCACGCCTCGCGCTGATGCGCGTAGAGCCGATCGACCCCGATCGCGTCGCGAACGCGCGGGTCGAGATCGTCCGGCAGCGGGGCGTGGCGGGCGTCGCGCTCCGGCTCCGTCGCGAGGTGCGCAAGCTCCTCTCCCTGCAGCAAGCCCTCCCAGCGCAGGACGTCGACGCTCACCCGCTCGATGGTAGCCTCGCCCTACCGGGGTGCCCGATTCGGGGCTGAGAACACACCCGTCGAACCTGATCCGGGTCATGCCGGCGAAGGGAGCGGAATTTGAGCGTTCCACGCGTACTGACGATTGCGGGCTCGGACAGCGGCGGCGGCGCCGGAATC
Source organism: uncultured Actinomycetes bacterium (assembly GCA_963785895.1). Taxonomy (GTDB): domain Bacteria; phylum Actinomycetota; class Thermoleophilia; order Gaiellales; family Gaiellaceae; genus PALSA-600. The sequence continues at coordinate 23,536 of CAWAXB010000025.1, forward strand.
CAGGCCGACCTGAAGGCCTTCGCCGCCGCGGGTGCCTACGGGATGTCCGCGATCGTCGCGCTGACCGCCCAGAACACGGTTGGCGTCTTAGCGGTGCACGAGCTGCCGGACGCGTTCGTCACCGCGCAGCTCGAGGCCGTGTTCGCCGACATCGGCGTCGACGCGGCGAAGACCGGGATGCTCTTCTCCCGCCGTGTGATCGAGGCGGTGGCCGACTACCTCGCCGCCAACCGTGTCCCGCTCGTCGTCGACCCGGTGATGGTCGCCTCGTCGGGCGCGCGGCTGCTCGAGCCGGACGCGTCGGCCGCACTGGTTGCGCGGCTCTTTCCGCTGGCGACCGTCGTCACGCCCAACCTGGCCGAGGCCCAGGCATTGACAGGTACCGGCCTGTTACAAGCAAAGGATCGGCTCGCGGAGGAGCTCGTCGCGCTTGGCGCGGCTGCCGCGATCGTCACGGGCGGGCACGGCGACCCGGTCGACCATCTCTTCGACGGCCGCGAGCACGTGGAGATTCCGGTCGACCGTCACGACATCGCCGCCACCCACGGTGCCGGGTGTACCCACTCCGCGACGCTCGCTGCGCTGCTGGCGCGAGGCGTCCCGCTTGTCGACGCCGCGCGCCGCGCCGCCTACGCCGCGAGCGAGGCTGTCCGGCGCGGCTTGCCAGAGATCGGCGCGGGCGACGGCCCCGTTGACATCCTCGACCTGAAAGGAAGACAGTGACCGACGTTCTCCTCCAGCCGGGCGATTCGCTGCGGCGGTTGCGCGACGCGAAGCCGCTCGTCCACCAGATCACGAACTACGTCGTCATGAACGAGACGGCCAACGCGACGCTGGCGCTCGGTGCGCTGCCGGTGATGGCGCATGCACGCGAGGAGGTCGAAGAGATGGTCGCCTACGCCGGTGCGCTCGTGCTCAACATCGGCACGCTCTCACCGCACTGGGTCGACGCGATGCTCGCCGCCGGACGTGTGGCCAACGAGCACGGGATCCCCGTCGTGCTCGATCCCGTCGGCGCCGGCGCGACGGCGTACCGGACCGAGACCGCGCGGCGGCTCCTCGACGAGCTCGACGTGACCGTCCTGCGCGGGAATGCGGGCGAGGTCGCGACGCTGGTGGGAGTGGAGGCCGAGATGCGCGGCGTCGAGTCGATCGGCGCCGGCGACGACGCGGCCGAGCTGGCGCGCGAGGCCGGTCGGACGTTGCATCTCGTCGCCTCGGTGACTGGCCCCGTCGACCATGTCTCCGACGGCGAACGGTCGGTCGCGATCGCCAACGGGCATCCGTTGCTGGCCTCGATCACGGGCACCGGCTGCATGTCGAGCGCGCTTACGGGTTGCTTCCTCGCCGTCAACCGTGACCGTCCGCTCGAGGCGGCGGCCGAGGCGCTCGTCGCCTTTGGCGTCGCCGGCGAGCAGGCCGCGCACGGCGCGGCAGGGCCGGGCTCGTTCCATGTGGCGCTGTACGACGAGCTTGCGGCGCTCGATCCCGGCTCACTCGACGGGAGGATGCAGGCGCGGTGAGGGTGCACGCCGTCGTCGGAGATCTCGAAACGGCGCGCCGCGCGGTGGCGGCCGGCGCGACGGTTGTCCAGCTGCGTGTGAAGGCGCCTACACACGCCGTGATCGCAAGCGGCGCGGGCTTTCGCGAGCTGGGCGTGACCTTCGTCGTCAACGACGACGTCGATGCCGCGATCGCGCTCGGCGCCGACGGCGTGCATCTCGGCCAGACCGATCACGGGGCCGAGCGGGCGCGTGCAGCCGGGCTGTTGCTGGGTCGTTCGGCATCGACGCTCGATCAGGCGCTTGCAGCCGATGCCGACTACCTCGGCGTCGGGCCCGTGTGGGCGACCCCGTCGAAGACCGATGCCGACCCGCCGATCGGACTGGCGAGGCTCGCAGAGATCTGCGCCGCGGTGACGCCGCCGGTCGTCGCGATCGGCGGCATCGACGCCGCGAACGCGGCCGGCTGCATCCGGGCCGGCGCGGCCGGTGTCGCCTGTGTCAGGGCCGCGACCGATCCCGCGCTGAGGAAGGCCGTTGACGAGGCTTTCGGACACCGGTGAGCTCGCGCTCCTGGCGGAGCTCGAGCGGTGCGGGCTGATCACCGGTGTCGCCGACGACACCGCCGTGCTGGCCGGGGGCTTGGTCGTCACGCAGGACGCGCTGGTGGAAGGAGTGCATTTCCGGTTCGACTGGATCGGCTGGCGCGCGCTCGGCCGACGGGCGGCGGCGGTCAACCTGAGCGACCTGGCCGCGGCGGGCGCGGATCCGGAGGGCCTGCTCGTCACGCTCGCGCTGCCGCCCTCGACACGGGTCGCTGACGTCGTCGAGCTCTACGAGGGAATCGCCGAGACCGGGGTGCCCGTGGTGGGCGGCGACACGACCGCGGCCGAGTCGGTCGTCATCTCCGTCACCGCCGTCGGGCGGAGCGGACGGGTGCCCGGCCGCGGCGGCGCCCTTCCCGGCGACGTGCTCGTCGTGACCGGGCCACTCGGTGCTGCGGGCGCGGCGTTCCGAGCCGGCGCCTACGTGACGCCACCGTCGCGGCTTGCCGAGGGTCGCGAGCTCGCCCGCTCGGCCCATGCGCTGCTCGACATCTCCGACGGGATCGCCGTCGACACTGCGCACATCGCGCACCGGTCGGGCGTGCGCGTGGTGATCGAGCTCGAGCGCGTCCCGCTCGCCGCGGGCGCGACGATCGACGACCTCGGGTTCGGCGAGGACTACGAGCTACTGGCTGCGCTCGCCGATCCCGGGCCGTTCACGGCGATCGGCCGGGTCGAGGCCGGCGAGGGGACGGCGCTGCTCCTGCACGGCGAGCCGTACGACCTCCCCGGCTGGGAGCACTTCATCTACCCCAGGTAATCCGCGAAGACCTTCGCGAAGTGCTTCTTCGGGCGCGCCCCGACGACGGTCACCTGCGGCTCGCCGCCGTCGAAGAGGATCACGGTGGGGATCGAGAGCACCCCGTAGCGCGCGGCGATCTGCGGGTTCTCGTCGATGTCGATCTTCACGAAGCCGGCTCGTGTCGAACCTGCGTCTAGCTCGTCCAGGATCGGCTCGATTGCCTTGCACGGCCCGCACCACGGTGCCCAGAAGTCGACGACCACGGGCTTGCCGGCCTGGACGACGTCTGCCTGAAACGTCTCGTCGGTGACCGCGTCCATCTCCGTCAGCCTAACGCCGGCCGAGCCGCAGGAGCGGCACCCGCCAGACGGCCTCCAGCACGATCGCGCGGCTCATCTTCGACCGTCCCTCGGTGCGCTCGTCGAACGTGATCGGCACCTCGACGATCCGGAAGCCCGCGCGGTGAGCGAGGTAGCTCAGCTCGATCTGGAAGGCATAGCCGCGGGCGGTGACGGCGTCGAGGTCGAGCGACTCGAGCACGTGGCGCCGGAAGCACTTGAACCCACCGGTCGGATCCTTCACCCCCATCTGCAGGAAGAGCGCCGTGTAGAGGGAGGCCCCGCGCGAGATGCAGCGCCTGATCGCACCCCAGCTCCCGACCCGGCCGCCGGCGACGTAGCGCGAGCCGAGCACGACGTCGGCGCCGTCCTCCGCCGCCGCGATCAGTCGTGGCACGTCGGCGGGATCGTGGGAGAAGTCGCAGTCCATCTCCAGGATCAGCTCGGCGCCGTCGGCGAGCGCCCTGCGGAAGCCCGCGAGGTAGGCCGGGCCGAGCCCTTCCTTGCGGTCGCGGTGCAGCACCGACACGAATCCCAGCTCGCCGGCCAGCCGGTCGGCCAGCTCGCCGGTGCCGTCCGGGGAGCTGTCGTCGACCACGAGCACGCGGTCTCCCTCGCGCAGCACCGCGGCGAGCGCGCGGAGCATCGGCTCGAGGTTGTCACGCTCGTCGTAGGTCGGGAGGCAGATGGTCGCCCGCATCGGCGCGCCTATGATCGCTGCCGTGGCGGATCTTCCGCGGAATGACCAGCTGGCGGAGCAGTTCGAGCTGCTCGCCGACCTGATGGAGCTCGAGTCGGCCGACGGCTTCCGCATCGGCGCCTATCGAAAGGCGGCGGCGCGGATCCGCGAGACGCCTGCGTCGGTGGCGCGGCTCGCGCTCGACGGGAAGGCGAAGGCGCTGCAGGGGATCGGGAAGACGATCGAGGCGAAGATCGTCGAGGTGGTCGACGACGGCGAGATCCACGCGCTGACCAAGCGGAAGGCCGAGGTGCCGGCCGAGGTCGCGACGTTCATGCGGCTGCCGGGTTTGGGACCGAAGACTGCCCGGCGCATCTGGCAGGAGCTCGGCATCACCACGGTCGCGGCGCTCCAGGCTGCGGCGCAGGCCCAGCAGTTGCGCGGGCACGCGGGCATCGGGCCGGGCACGGAGGAGAAGATCGCGACCGCGCTCGCCCAGCCGCGGGCCGCGGAGGGGCCACAGCGATCCCTGCTCGGAACGACGCTGCCGAAGCTGCGGGCGGTCGTCGAGGAGCTGCAGGCCCATCCGGCGTCGGCGCAGGTGTCGCTCGCGGGCTCGGCGCGGCGGATGCGCGAGACGGTGCGCGACCTCGACATCATCGCCACGGCGACCGATGCCGCTGCCCTGGTCGACCACTTCTGCTCGCTGCCGTGGGTCGTCGACGTGGCGGCGAAAGGCTCGACCAAGGCGACTGTCGTCTCGCACGACGGCCTGCGCTTCGACCTGCGGGTCGTGCCGCCCGAGAGCTACGGCAACCTGTTGCAGCACTTCACCGGCTCGAAGAACCACAACGTCGCTTTGCGCGAAGACGCCGTCCGGCGCGGGCTCTCCGTATCGGAGTACTCGGTCACCGTCGCCGAGACCGGCGAGGAGCATCGCTTCGCGACCGAGCAGGAGGTGTACGCGTTTCTGGGCTACGCATGGATCCCGCCGGAGCTCCGAGAAGACGGCGGCGAGCTCGCGGCTGCGCGTCGCAACGAGCTGCCCGCGCTCGTCGAGCTGAGCGATCTGCGCGGCGACCTGCACACGCACACGACCTGGTCGGATGGGAAGGACGCGCTCGTGGACATGGTGGCCGCGGCGCGTGCGCGGGGGTACGCGTACTACGCGATCTGCGACCACTCGCAACGGCTGCGCGGCGACCTGCTCGCGGCGCAGGCCGCCGAGATCGACGCGCTCAACGACGTGGTGGCGCCGTTCAGGATCCTGAAGGGGATCGAGGTCAACGTGCGTCCCGACGGGACGCTCGACGCCTCGGACGAGGAGCTCGCGACGCGCGACTGGGTGGTGGCGTCGGTGCACTCGCGCTTCGACCACGCCGCGACGGAACGCGTGCTGGCGGCGATGGAGAGCCCGTATGTCGACTGCATCGGGCACCTGACGAACCGCAAGATCGGCAAGCGGGCTCCTGCACTGATCGATCTCGACCGCGTGATCGAGAAGGCGCTCGAGACCGGGACGTTCCTCGAGCTCAACTCGCAGCCGGACCGGCTCGACCTCTCCGACGTGCACGCGCGCGCGGCGCGGGAGGCGGGCGTGAAGGTGGTGGTCGACTCGGACGGCCACCAGGTCGCGGCCCTGGACTATGTGGAGCTGGGTGTGGGCCAGGCGCGTCGCGCCTGGATGACCAAGGAGGATGTGGTGAACACGCGGACGTGGAAGCAGATCGAGAAGCTGCGGAAGAAGCGGCCGGCATGAGCTTTCGCGACGACCTTGAGCTCGCAGCCGACTGGGCCGCCGCATACATCGAGCGGGTCGGAGACCTGCCGGTCGCGGCCGATGTCGAGCCGGGCGCGATCCGCGCGCGGCTGCCGGAATCGCCGCCCGAGCGGGGCGAGCCGTTCTCGGCGCTGCTGCGTGACCTCGACGAGGTGCTGCTGCCCGGCATCTCGCACTGGAACCACCCGCGCTTCTTTGCGTGGTTCTCGAACACCGGCTCCGAGCCCGGCGTTCTCGCGGAGCTGCTCATCGCGGCGCTGAACGTCAACAACATGACCTGGCTCGCGTCGCCGGCTGCGACCGAGCTCGAGGTGACCGTGATGGACTGGCTCGCGCAGCTCCTGGGGCTGCCGCGCGGCTGGCACGGGCAGATCGAGGACACGGCGTCGACCGCCACGGTCGCGGCACTGGCGGCGGCACGGACGGTCAGGCCCGGGGGTGTGGTCTACGCATCGGAGCAGGCGAACTTCAGCGTCGAGAAGGCGGCGCGTCTCGTCGGGCTCGAGTTTCGCAAGGTCGAGGTCGACGCGGAGTTCCGGATGCGCGCCGACTTCCCGCTCACCGACGCGACCGCCGTGGTGGCCACGGTCGGGACGACGGGGACGACCTCCGTCGATCCGGTTCCCGAGCTTGCGCGGCGCTGCGAGGAGGCCGGCGTCTGGCTGCATGTCGACGCCGCCTACGCCGGCTCGGCCGCGGTGTGTCCCGAGTTGCGCTGGTGCCTCGACGGTGCCGAGCGGGCCGATTCCCTGGTCATCAATCCACATAAATGGCTATTCACGCCGATGGACTGCTCGGCGCTCTGGACGCGGCGGCCGGAAGCGTTTCACGAGACGTTCGCACTCGTACCCGAGTACCTCGCCTCGACCGAAGGCGCGATCGACCTGAAGGACTACGGCCCGGCGCTCGGCCGCCGCTTCCGCTCGCTGAAGCTCTGGGCGGTGCTGCGCTGGTACGGCGCCGAGGGGCTGCGTGAGCTGATCCGCGAGCACGTGCGGCTGGCGCAGCTCTTCGCCTCCTGGGTCGAGGCCGAGCCGGGCTGGCAGGTGACCGCTCCGCATCCGTTCTCGACGGTGTGCTTCCGGCGGGAGGGCTGCGACAACTTCGAGCTCGCCCGCGCCGCGACGGCGACCGGCGAGATCTTCGTGGCGGCGACTCGGCTCGGGGGCCAGGACGTGATCCGGTTGTCGATCGGCAACGCGCGCACGACCGAGGACGACATCCGGCGCACGTGGGAGGTTCTGAAATCCGCGCTGTGATCTTCGATCTCTGGGAGACGCTGGTCGACTGGGATCAGGTGTCCGCCGCGGTCATGGTGGAGGCGATCGCCGATCGCTCAGGCTTCTCCCGCGAGGAGTTTCACCGCCGGTGGGACGTCCGCGAGAATCCGCGCTACGTCGGCCCGATCAGGGATGCGTTGCTCGCGGTGGGAGTCGCGGAGGACGCGCTCGACGACGTCTGCGCGATCCGCCTCGAGTACAACCGCGCGTGCGCTCGTTCCGCGCGACGGTGTCGTCGAGACGCTGCACGCGCTGCGAGAGCGCGGCTTCCTGCTGGGCCTGATCACCGTGTGCAGCGAAGAGGTGGAGCAGGTGTTTCCGGAGACGGAGCTGGCGGGCCTGTTCGACGCCGAAGTCTTCTCGAACGCGGTGCGGCTGGCGAAGCCGGACCCGCGTATCTATCTGCACTGCTGCGAGCTGCTCGGCGTGTCGCCGCACGAGGCGGTGTTCGTCGGCGACGGCGCCAACGACGAGCTCGAGGGCGCCCGCCGCGTGGGCATGGACGCGATCCTGATCCACCGTCCGGGCGAGGATCCGTTCTGGCCCGAGGTGCGAGAGTGGGACGGGCCGCGTGTTACCTCGATCCCCGGCGTGCTCGACGTGCTCGCATAAATTCGCAACAAGCGTTTTGCCCAGGTGTCTGACAACGGCGGGTGCGTGCGTGCACAATTCCGGTCATGCCCCGCGTGCGCAGGCCCAGGCGCCAGGCGCCGGTGCTCGAGCTGCTCGAGGCAACGTTGCCGGAGCTCAGGCGCGGCCTGACCGAGAGCGCCGCGCGCACGGTGGCGTACGAGCTGTTCGAGAAGCTCGGCTACGGCGCGGTTGCGGTCACGGACACGCACGAGGTGCTCGCCTTCGTCGGCGCGGGAGTCGATCACCACGCCGCCGGCGACCGGCCGATCCGCCCGGTCTACGAGGCGCTCGCGCAGGGCCGTCTCCTCCTGGCGCCGCTCGGTCTGCGCACCGAGTGCGGTCATCCCGCTTGCCCGCTCGGGGCCGCCGCCGTCGCGCCGCTGCAATTGACCGACGGCCCGGCGGGCGCGGTCGTCGCGTTCGCGACGGCGGGCTCGCCGCTCGACGAGACGGCGGTCGCGATGCTCGACTCGCTTGCCGTGCAGCTCTCCGCACAGCTCCAGCTTTCTGAGCTTTCGCTCGCGACCACGACGGCGCTGCAGGCGCAGATGGAGCCTCACTTCGTCTTCAACGCGCTCAACACGATCGCCGCGTTCATCCGCACCGAGCCGGAACGGGCGCGGGGGCTCGTGCTCGCGTTCGCCGACCATCTGCGGAGCCGCCTCGCCCGGCCGGGCGAGCTCGTGACACTCGAAGAGGAGCTGCGGCACGTGCGCAGCTACCTCGCGCTGGAGCAGGCGCGCTTCGGCGCGCAGCTCGAGGTGACGATCGACGCTGCCCCGGAGGCGCGCGCGGTACGCCTGCCGCCGCTGCTCGTGCAGCCGCTCGTCGAGAACGCGATCAAGCACGGCAAGACCGACCGCACGCTGCACCTGCTCGTGCGCGCCCGCGTCCGCCGCGGCCGCCTGCGCGTGACGGTGCGCGACGACGGGCGAGGGATCGCGCGCGAGGTGATCGAGCGCGTGCTCGAGCCGGGCGTCGGCGAAGGGACCGGGCTCGGCCTGACCAACGTCAACCGCCTGCTGACGGCGCACTACGGCGCGGGCGTGCAGCTCCGGTCATTCCCGTTCGGCACCGTGGTCCGGCTCGAGGTGCCCGCAACATGATCATGGCGCTGATCGTCGACGACGAGGCACCGGCGCGCTCGGAGCTTCGCTACCTCCTGGCCGCCCATCCGGAGGTGGAGATCGTCGGTGAGGCGGCGAGTGCGGCCGAGGCGCTCGCCTTCGCGCGGGAGACCACGCTCGACGTCGTCTTCCTGGACGTCGAGATGCCGGGCCTGAGCGGGGTCGACGCTGCCCCGCTCGTACGTGAGCGGCGAGAGCCGCCTGCGGTGGTCTTCGTCACTGCGCACGACCGCTACGCGGTCGATGCGTTCGCAGTCGAGGCGTTCGACTATCTCGTCAAGCCCGTCGACCCGGAGCGCCTCGCCCGGGTCGTCGAGCGCTTGCGCGAGCGAACGTCCGAGAACGCGCTGCCGGTGGAGAAGATCCCGGTCGTCTCCGCAGGCGGCACCGAGCTGCTCGACTTCGACCAGGTCCACTTCGTCCAGGCGGACGGCGACTACAGCCGGGTGCACACGTACGACCGCACCTACCTCTGCACCGCGTCGCTCGGGGAGATCGAGGAGCGGCTCGGCCCGCGCTTCGCACGGATCCACCGCTCGCACCTCGTCAACCTGGGCAAGGTTGCAGGCGTCCGCCGGGCCGCGCCCGATCGCTTCCGGCTCCAGCTCGCGGACGCGGCGAAGACGGAGCTCGATGTCGCACGGCGCCAGTCGCGCCAGCTGCGGGAGCGGCTCGGGTTATAAGGCTCGCAGCAGCTCGAGGAACTCCGCGGTCGAGCCGACGACGATGTCGGCACGCCCCCTGAGCTCCGGTGGCCCCTCGGGCGAGGCAACCGCCACGCGAACCGCTACCTCGAGCCCGTCGAGCGCGGCGAAGCCGTCCAGGTCGGTCGTATCGTCGCCGGCGTAGAGAGCGCGGCGCACGTCAGCCTGTTCGAGGAGTGCGCGAACCGCCGTGCCCTTCGAGGCGTCGACGGGCGGAAGCACCTCGAGCACCATCCGGCCCCAGCGGGGGCGTAGCCCTGCCTCGAGCGCCGCGGCTGCGACCGGCTCGAGCCGGTCGCGCGCTTCGTCCGCATTGCTCGCCGTGCGGTAGTGGAACGCAACGCTGAAGCGCTTCGACTCGAGCTCCGGCCACGCGATCTCGGCCGCGAAGCTCCGGATGCGCTCGGCCCACCGAGCGGCGGCCGGGTCGAGCTCGAGCCCGTGCTCGCCCGCATAGGTGAGCGCGGGCACGCCCACGATCTCGCGCGCCGCGGCCTCCGGCCGGCCGGTGACGCAGGCGACCAGCCCGTAGCGTCCGGAGAGGCGCACCAGCTCGGCACGGGTCTCGTCGGGAACGCGCGCGTCCTCCGGTCGATCGACGATCGGCGCCAGTACGCCGTCGACGTCGAGGAAGAGCGCCGCCCGCCGGGGCTCGGCGACGATCGGGCTGAGCGCGTCCACCCTCATAGAGTAGGCGTCGTGATCGTTCTCAAGCTTGTCCTGATCGGGGTCGTCGCCGGCTTCTTCGGCGCGCTGTTCGGGGTCGGCGGGGGCGTGGTGCTCGTGCCGCTGCTCGCGTTGGCGGCCGGGCTCGACCAGCGGCGAGCCTCCGCCACCTCGCTCGCGGCGATCCTGATCGCGTCGATCGCCGGTGTGGCGACGTACGCCCTGCACGGCCAGGTCAAGCCCGGGGCCGCCGCCATCGTCGGCATCCCCGCTGTCTTCGGCGTCCTGCTCGGGACCGAGCTGCAGCAGCGGGTGCCCTTTCGCCGGCTCTCCTACGGCTTCGCGGTCCTGCTTGCGGTCGTCGGCTTGAGGCTCGTCGCGTGACGGTCGCGCTCGTTGCGCTGATCGGCCTGCTGGCCGGCGTCCTCGCGGGCGTCTTCGGCGTGGGCGGCGGGATCCTGTTCGTGCCCGCGCTCGCACTGGGTCTGGGGCTGACGCAGCTCCACGCCGAAGCGGCGTCGCTGCTTGCGATCCTGCCGACGGCCGTGGTCGGGTCGTGGCGGCAGCAGCGGTACGGGAACATCGACCTGCGCGCCGCGCTCATCGTCGGGATCGCGGCGATCGGGGGCGTCCAAGTGGGTGTGCTCCTGGCCGTTTCGCTGCCTGAGTCGCTGCTGCGGCGCCTGTTCGGAGCCCTCCTGCTCCTCACCGCCGTGCATGTCGGCTGGCGGGCACGGCACGGATCGTGAACACTGAGGGGAGATGGCGGAGCGCGAGGACCTCTGGATCCCGCTCGTCGACGAGCCGATCGGTGCGATCGTCGGGCAGATGCAGGTCGATCATCCCGAGATCGACCGGCTCGTTGCGAGCCCGCACAGGATTCTCGCCTTCCGGACGTTTGCCTACATTCGCGTCGGCATCCTGCTCGGCCGCCTGCTGCTGGAAGAGGACGTTCCCGCCTACGACGGGACGGAGACGTGGATCGAGACGCTGCTGCGCAATCCCAAGCACAGGCGGGCCGTGGTCGACGAGCTGCGGAAGGTCGCCGAGGAGATCGCCGCGGATCCCCGCTACGCGGACGACGAGCAGGTCGGCCCGGACGAGGACGCCCGGCGACGCTTCCGCGAGTTCGCCAAGAAGCAACTGGGCTAGAGCCAGGACCTACCGGGAAGCGACGTACGCGATGCCGGCGGTCGAGACGAAGCCGGCGACCGTCAGCGCGACCCGCCGCACCGAGGGATGCGCGTGTGCTTCGGGGAGCAGGTCGGTCGCGCCCATGAAGAGGAAGAAGCCGGCGTAGACCGCGAGCAGGTAGCCAAGGTGGCGGGCGTTGATCGCGATCGACGAGCCGACGATCGCGCCGAGCAAGCGGGGTCGAGGCATCGAGCGCAAGCCAGCGGGAGGCGGAGCGGATGCCTCCTCCCTGGCGCAGGATGAACGACACGGTGTTCATCCCGTCCGCGAAGTCGTGCGAGATCACCGCGATGAAGACGAGCAGGCCCGTGGCAGTGTTCACCTGGAACGCGAGCCCGATGCCGAGCCCGTCGACGAAGCTGTGGATCGAGAGCCCGGCGGCGCCCAGCATGCCGATGCGCTGATGCGCACGCGCGTGTTCGGCGTCGTCTCGGTGGTGCAGGACGAGCGCCCGTTCGGCGAGGAAGAATGCGAGGAAGCCGGCGCCGACCAGCCAGGTCGTGCGCCGCCCGTCGCCGATCGAGTCGAACGCCTCGGGCAGGACGTCGAACAGCGCCACGGCGACGACGATCCCGCCGGTGAGCGCGATCAGCGTCTGCAGCTCGCCCCGGACGCGGATCGCGACCAGCCCACCGCAGACGGTCGAGACCGCCGTCAGCCCGGCCAGCGGGACGGCGATCCAGCCGATCGTGTTCATGAGCCGCCCCTCACTGCCCTGACAATAGCTGAGAATGATTCTCACTGCAATCGGTGCGGCGCCGACCGGAATCGGTTTCCCCTGGCAGAATCGTCACGACGGTGCGTCGCCTCGTCCTGCTGCTGCCACTCGCGCTCCTCGCCTTCGGGTCTGCCGAGGCCGGAGGCCCGGCGCATGCTCCGACCGCAGCGGCGACCGCGTGGGCGGTGAAGGTGCTGCCCGCGGGCGCCGCTGCCGTTGCCACGGCACCGGTGAGCTCACCGCCGGATGCCGCAGCTGGCGCCGCTGCATTCGCCTATCCCGCCGACGGGTCGATCGTGTCCGCGCAGTCGACGACCGCCAGTGCCACCACCGCGGTGCCGATGAATGCCTCGGCGGCGGCGGAGAGCGACATCACGGCCCTGTCGCTGTTCGGCGGCGAGATCACCGCCGACGCGGTGACCGCGCGCACATCGGCCGGAACGGGCTACTCCGGCGCGGGTGGAAACGCGAACGGCAGCGCGATCCTCAACCTGAGGATCAACGGTCATCCCACGACCGGCACGCGGATCACGCTTGCCGACTGGGGCGTGCTGACGGTCGGCGCGCAGACGATCGACCGCGCCGCGCCCGCCGGCACGAAGGGATACCGCGGCTCGATCGTCGAGTTCGACCTCCGCTTGATCGCAGCGCATGGCGGGCTGCCGGCGGCAAGTGAGATCCAGATCGGCTACGCGGAGTCGACCGTCCAGACCGCTCCCGCCGAGCCCGTGACGACCGAGACCGCTCCCGCGCTCGGCGACCTTCGGGGCGACGCGCCTCGCCTCCGCCCGAAGCAGAATCCGCACGCCAAGCCGGCGCCGCTTGCCGCCCAGCCGAAGTTGACGGCCGGCGGCTATGTCTTTCCCGTCTATGGACCGATCTCGTACGGCGACACGTACGGGGCCGCGCGAGCCGATGTCACCTACCACCACGGCGACGACATCTTCGGCCAGCTCGGCCAGCCGCTCCTCGCGGTCACCGACGGCACCGTCTTCTCGGTCGGCTGGGAGAAGATCGGAGGCAACCGCCTCTGGCTGCTCGACCACGACGGCAACCAGTTCTACTACGCGCACCTCTCGGCCTTCTCGACCGCCGCACGAAATGGCGCGCACGTGAAGGCCGGCCAGGTGATCGGCTTCATGGGAAACACCGGCGACGCCGAGGGAACCCCGTACCACCTGCACTTCGAGGTGCACCCGGTCTCGTTCCTCTACCTCGGCTACGACGGCGCGGTCGACCCCACGCCCTACCTCGACAAGTGGCGCCGCCAGCAGGACCTGCCGTTCCCGATCGGCGCCGGCTGGGCGCCGCTCGCTTCCGGCGGCGCGTCGGCGCCGGAGCCCGGCGCCGTCCTGCTCGGCATGTCGGACATCTCGAGCGCCGACGGGCTCGACCCGTCCTCGCTCCAACGTGCCCTGGCGCCGGTCGCTCCGTCGGCGCTGATGCAGACGCTCGTGCCGGCGCCCGTCGCGCCGACCACCGACCTCGGCCGCGGTTAGCTCGGTCCCGTTGCCTCCGTTCGCGCTCGACGGATAGTCGCCGCCGAACTCGTCGTCGCCTCCGCCGACCAGCTCCTTGACCCACTTGCGCGTCTCGGGGCCGGTGACCGGGTTGAAGAGGATGCCGAGCGCGATGCCCGCGACGAGGAGTGTCGTGTTGCGTCCCGCGTGCTCCTTCTTGCCCTGCAGCCGGTCGGCCGCGTTCCGGAGATCGTCGATCGCGTCTTTCAGCTTCTCGCGGATATCGTCATCGGTCGCGACGCGCGTCACCAGCGGGACCGCGCCGCGGCTGCCGATGAGCTCCGAGTAGAGCCCCTTGGCCGTCGCGAAGGCGCTGAGCACGTCCTCGCGGAGCTTCTCGTCCGCCATCGCCCGCTCGACATAGGGTTTGACGTTCTCCGCCACGTCGTAGACCTTGTCCTTTGTCTTGGCCATGCTCGTTGCTTCCTTTCGCCGTCTGTTGTGTCACTCCGGATGCGCTTGATACCCCGCCACTTCCGCCCCAAACGACTCCTCGTGGTGACGGTGCTCATCCTTGCAGGCTGCGGGGGGGCGAGTACGACGAACGCGCCCCCGCAACGGGTGGCCGGCACGGGATTCGTGTTCCAGGCGCCGGCGGGCTGGCAGCTGCAGCGAGGCCGCAACCTCGTGATGGCGACGCACGACTCCGAGCTCGTGCAGGTGTCGGCGTTCCCGTTGCAGAAGCCCTACACCGACGCGCTGTTCGGCAAGGTGACGAAGGAGCTGACCACGCGGGTGAACCAGGTCGCGGCGGCGACCGGCGGCCAGGTCGCCGGGCGCTCGGTCGTCACCGCCGCGGGAATTCGCTCGCACCGTTACCTCGTCACCGTCGGTGACCACGTCGACGAGTACACCTTCGTGTTGCGTGCGAAGCGGGAGTATCTGCTGCTCTGCCGTCGCCGGTCGTCGCACGACCAGTCGCCGTGCGATCAGCTGATCAAGAGCTTCGTCCTGGCATAGCGGCCTGACGCTCCACGGCCCGTGGTCGCGTCGCCCGCCCTTGCTTCTTGCCGGCGAATGCGGCGGCGAACACATCCTCGATCGTGTCGGCCGGGATGAACTCGAGCGCGGCTCGCGTCTCGGGCGGCAGCGCTTCCAGGTCGGGCTCGTTCTCGCGCGGGAAGATGATCCGCTTCAGGCCGGCGCGCTGCGCGGCGAGCGACTTCTCACGCAGGCCGCCGATCGGCAGCACCTGGCCGGTCAGGGTGATCTCGCCCGTCATCCCCACGTCGGCGGCGACCGGCTCGTCGAGCACGAGCGACGCGATCGCGGTGGCCATCGTCACGCCGGCCGACGGGCCGTCCTTCGGGATCGCTCCGGCGGGAACGTGCACGTGGATGTCGTGCTGCCTGAACCAGTCGTCGGGGACGCCGAGCTCGGCGGTGTGCGAACGGATCCAGGAGAGCGCCGCCTGAGCCGACTCCTGCATCACCTCGCCCAGCTGCCCGGTGATCGTCAGCCGGCCCTTGCCCTCGTAGGCCGCAGCCTCGATGAAGAGCACGTCGCCACCGGCGGTCGTGTACGCGAGACCGGTCGCGACGCCGGGATGCGAGGTGCGCTTACGCACCTCGCTCGAGAAGCGTCTCGGCCCGAGCCACACGCGCAGCCGCGTCTCGTCGACCGTCGGCTTACCGGCCCGTCCCTTGGCGACCTCCGTGGCCGCCTTGCGGCACACGTCACCGATCCGGCGCTCGAGATTGCGCACGCCGGCCTCACGCGTGTACTCGCGGATGATCGTGCGCAGGAGCCTGTCCGGCAGCTTCAGCTGCGAGCGACGCAGGCCGTTTGCCTTGATCTGCTTCGGGACCAGGTACCGCTTTGCGATCCCCAGCTTCTCGTCCTCGGTGTAGCCCGACAGCGAGATCACGTCCATGCGGTCGAGCAGCGGGCCGGGGATCGTGTCGAGCGTGTTCGCGGTGCAGATGAAGAGTGTCTTCGACAGGTCGAACGGCAGGTCGAGATAGTGGTCGCGGAAGGTCGAGTTCTGCTCGGGGTCGAGCACCTCGAGCATCGCGCTCGCCGGATCGCCACGCCAGTCGTTGCCCATCTTGTCGAGCTCGTCGATCAGCAGCACCGGGTTCGACGACTCTGCATCGCGGAGTGAGCGGATGATCGCCCCGGGCATCGAGCCGATGTAGGTGCGCCGGTGACCGCGGATCTCCGCCTCGTCGCGGACGCCGCCGACCGACAGGCGCACGAACTTCCGCCCGAGCGCGTTCGCGATCGAGTGGCCGAGCGACGTCTTGCCGACTCCGGGCGGACCCACGAAGCACAGGATCTGGCCCGAGACGGCGTTACGAAGCTTCGCGACGGCCAGATACTCGATGATCCGGTCCTTGACCTTCTCGAGGTCGAAGTGGTCGGTGTCGAGCACCTCACGTGCATGGTCGAGGTCGAGGTTGTCCTCCGTGAACGACGACCACGGCAGCGTCAGGATCCATTCGAGGTAGGTGCGGATGACGCCATACTCGGCGGCTGCTGACGGCAGCCTCTCGAGCCGTCCCAGCTCGCGGTGTGCAGCTTTCCGAACCTCCTCGGGCAGCTCGCCGAGTGCGTCGAGGCGCTCGCGGAGCTCGCTCGCCTCGGCCTGTTCGGGGTCGCCCTCGCCCAGCTCCTGCTGGATCGCCTTCAGCTGCTGGCGGAGGAAGTACTCGCGCTGCCCCTTCTCCATCTCCGACTGCACCTGGGACTGGATCTTCGAGCCGAGCTCGAACACCTCGAGCTCGCGGCTGAGGATCGCCGAGACCTGGCGCAGGCGTTGCTCGACGTCGACCTGCTCGAGGATCTCCTGTCGCTCCTCGGTCCTGATCGTGCGCAGTGTCGAGGCGACGAGATGGCAGAGGGCGCTCGGGTCGTCGACGTTCGCCGCCGCGAGCTGCAGCTCTTCCGGCAGGTACGGCGCGAGTCCGATGATGCGGCCGAACAGTCCCTGCACGTTTCGCGTCAGCGCCTCCAGCTCCGGCGTCTCCACCAGCACGTCGGGGACGGCGCTGAACTCGCCGAGCAGGTACGGCTCGACGTCGAGCCGGTGCTCGAGCCTGATCCGGTCGAGGCCCTGCACGAGGATCCGGAGCGTGCCGTCGGGCACCTTGATCATCTTGTGGACGAGCGCGACGGTACCGACCTCGTAGATGTCCTCCCAGCCCGGCGCCTCGATCGAGCCGTCGCGCGAGGTGATCAGGGCAAGCAGCCGGTCGCCCGCGACCACGTCGTCGATCAGCCGGACAGACCGTTCCTGGCCGATTGCGAGCGGCGACATCGACTGCGGGAAGACAACCGTCTCCTTCAGCGGGAGCACCGGCAGCGCCGCCGGATACTCGACCCGCTGCTCGTCGAGCTCCGGGATCTCGAAGCTGACCTCCGCGGTCATGCCCGCTCCACCAGCGATCGCCGATCGCGACGCGGCCGGGGGCCGGCGCGTGCTCGGTCACGGGCAGCTCCACCGTGAGGACACCGTTCGCGAGCCGGGCGTGCGCGCCGTCGGGGTCGACGTCCTCGGCCAGCCGCACCTGGCGCTGGAAGGCGCCCGTCTCGATCTCCATCTGCTGGTAGACCCGGCCGGGCACGCGCGGACGCTGGCGCTCGCCGTCGATCACGAGCAGCCGCTCGCCCACGATCAGCCGGATCGACTGCGGGTCGACCCCGGGCAGCTCGACCACGACGGTCAGCGCGTGCGGCTCGTCGGTGTGGAAGCAGTCGACGTTGGGACGGAAGCCGTGGCGCAGCCCGGAGAAGCGAGGCACCTGCCAGAGATCCGCGAAGAGCTCCTCGATCTCCTCCTGCAGCTTGTCGACATCGCGGCGTGGCATCGAGGGTCAACGGTACCCAGACTGCCGTTTCTCACGCCGTCCGCCGCCGGCCGCAAGATCAGCGCCATGGAGCCGATCCAGCCGCGCTGGTCGAGCTGGTCCTTCCTGCTCTATGCGGGCGGGCTGACCGTGCTCGCCGCGGCCCTGGGCTGGCTGGCGTACCTCTCCGGCCGGTACGGCGCCGCTGCGTACGCTGCCTGGGCGCTGCTCGTGCTGGTGGTGGTGAAGGTCGCCGCGCTCGGGCTGCGCCGCGACCATCGCATCGTTGCCGGAGTCTTCGCGTTCTCGTCCGTCGTCGTGTTCGCGGCGTTCGTCGACGCGCTCTGGACCTGGTTCGGCTGGCTCGACGTTTCGCGCTCCTCGCCGTTCGCCGGCTTTCACCTCGGGCAGCTGACGCTCGAGCTGCTGACGCTTGCCGCTGCGCTCGTCGCGCTGCGCTCGTACCGCTTCCCGCTGCTCGTCCTGCCGGCGTCGTTCGTCGCCTGGGTCTTCATCACCGACCTGCTCTCCGGCGGCGGCGACTGGTCGGCGGTCGTCACCTTCCTGGCCGGGCTCGTGTTCATGGCCATGGCCGTCTCCGCCGATGCCGGCCCACGCCGGCCGTACGGGTTCTGGCTGCATGTCGCCTCGGGGTTGACGATCGGCGGCAGCCTGGTTCATTTCCTCGGGCACGGGCACGCCGGCTGGGTGCTCGTCGCGGTTGGCGGGGTGCTCTACGCCGGGCTCGCCGAGGCGTTCGGCCGCTCGAGCTGGGCCGTGCTGGGCGCGGTCGGGATCCTCCTCTCGGCGAGCCACTTCGCGCTCTGGCTCTCACGCGTCCATTACTCGATCTTCGGTTCGACCCCCGGGGTGTACGGCCGCGGCTGGGCGGCACCACTCGTCTTCGGAGTCGCGGGCGTCGTGCTCTGCCTGCTCGGCGGCGTGCTCGCCCGGCGGGCGACCGCAGTCTCCCGTTAGTCCACTACCCTTGGGCGTCTATGCGCACGGCTCCCGTCCTGCGTGGCGGGCCGGTTGCGCGCGCGATCTGGCTCGTCACCGGCCTCTTCCTCTTCTCCTGCGGGATCATCTGCTTCCTCGAGTCGCGTCTCGGCCTGGCGCCCTGGGACGTGCTGCACCAGGGGATCGCCCGGCGCACGCCGCTCTCGTTCGGCGTCGCGAACGAGGTGGTCGGCGTCGTCGTGCTCGCCGGTGCGTGGCTGCTCGGGGCGCGCGTGGGGATCGGGACGGTGGCGAACGCGATTCTCCTCGGCCTCTTCATCCTGCTCCTGCAGCCCGTGCACGCGGTTCAGGCGTTGTCGGAGTGGCCGCTCGCCGGGCGGGCCGGCCTCCTCGTGCTCGGGCTGGTGCTCTTCGGTGTCGGCTCGGCCTTCTACATCGGGGCCGGGCTCGGGGCAGGGCCGCGCGACTCGCTGATGCTCGTCGGCTCGTTGCGGACCAAGGTGCGGATCGGGATCGTCCGGGTCGCGATCGAGGGCGTCGTGCTTGTGATTGGCTTTCTGCTCGGAGGGCACGTCGGGGTGGGTACGGTGCTGTTCGCCGCGCTGATCGGCCCCGCCGTAGAGGGGTCGTTCTGGCTCATTTCCCGCACACCCGCAGTTCGATAACCGGGACGACCCTCCATGTTCAACCGATTTTCCGCCTCGTCTGGGGCGGTGACGTCGACCGCGCACTGCGGCCGGTGCTCGCCGTCAGCCTCGCCGGCTCGATTGCCGGGAGCGCGGCCTATCCGTTCCTCGGGATCTGGGCGGTCAAGCAGCTCGGAGCACCCCAGTCGCAGCTCGCGTTCGCCTATCTCGCCGGCGCCGTGCTCGCCGGCGCCACCGGCTATCTGGGCGGCCACTGGTCGGACCGGATCGGGCGCCGGCCGCTGATCCTGGCCGGCTGGGGCCTTCAGGCGCTCGTGCCGCTCGGCCTGCTCGCCGCCGGTGGCCACGTTGTCCTCGGCCTGGCCCTGCTTGCGCTGCTGCCGGTCTTCGGCTCGCTGGGAGGCGCCGCCGACCAGGCGATGGTCGCCGACCTCGTCGCTCCCGAGCGTCACGAGGCGGCCTACGCGTCGGTGCGTGTCGCCTCGAACCTTGGCGTCACGATCGGACCGCCGCTCGGCGGACTCCTGCTCGTGGGCGGGAACTGGTCGCACCTGTGGCTCGGCACGCTCGGGCTCGCGAGCGTCGCCTCCGCGATCGCCTGGCGTTACATCCCCCGCGGCGGCGCCTACGCCCCGGAAGGGCCGCCACAGCGTGGCTCGTTTGCGGTGATCGCGCGCGACTCGCCGTTCCTGCTCTTCATGGTCGCCTCGGTGTTCGCGACGATGACCTACATCGCGACCGAGACGCTGCTGCCGATCTCGGTAACGACGACTCACCACCTCGCTCCGGCCGCGTGGGGGATCATCATGATCGTCAACCCGTTGCTCGTCACCGTCTTCCAGCTGCGGCTGACCCGTTGGACGCATGCGATCAGGTCGTCTCTGAAGCTCGGGCTCGCGATGCCGTTGATGGGCGTGCCGTTCCTGCTTCTGAACTGGAACGGGTCGGTGCCCGTGATCGTGCTCGTCGATCTTCCTGTTCGTGATCGGCGAGATGCTGTGGGTGCCCACCTCGCAGGCCGTGGTCGCCGCGCTCGCGCCGCCGACATCCGTGGCGCGTACATGGGCGTCTTCGGTGGCACCTGGTCGGTGGGCTGGGCGTTGACGCCGTTCCTCGGTCTGCAGGTGCGCAGCGCCTACGGCGACGCGACGATGTGGATGTGCGTCGCCGCGGTCGGCGTCGTCGCCGGCATCCTCGGCCTGGCGGCGGCCGGAACTACGACGACCAGGCCGCTCTCGCATCGACCGCATAAGCTTCGGCGCTGTGAAGGGAGTGATCGCTGCCGGCGGGACCGCGACTGGCTCGAGGAGCTGACGCGCGTCACCAACAAGCACCTGCTGCCGGTCGGCCGCTGGCCGATGGTCTACTACCCGCTCCAGCTGCTGCAGCGCGCGGGCGTGCGCGAGGTGCTGATCGTCACCGGCCAGCAGCACGCGGGGCAGTTCATCGACCTGCTCGGCAACGGCCATGTCCGGTCGCGGACGGGCGACGAGCTCCTGTCGACCTCGACCTTTCCTCAAGGTGCAGATCGAGGCGGGTGGGATCGCGCAGGTCGTCGGCATGGCGCGTGACTTCGCAGCCGGCGAGCCGATCGTCGTCTGTCTCGGCGACAACATCTTCGAGCACTCGCACGCCGCCGAGATCGGCGCCTGGGGCGCGGCGCCGCAGTTTTTGTCAAGGACGTGCCCGACCCCGGGAACTTCGGCGTCGTCGCGTACGGCGACGACGGCTCGGTCGCCGACATCGTCGAGAAGGCCGGACGCGTCGACCTCCGCTACGACGCCCGCCGTCGAACGACGCGGTGGTCGGTCTCTACTGCTACCCGCCGGACGTGTTCGAGATCATCGACAGTCTCAGCCCTCGAGCCGGGGAGAGCTGGAGATCACCGACGTGAACCGGGTCTACGCAGAGCGCGGCGAGCTGGAGCTGCATCGCGTCGAGGGCTGGTGGCACGACGGCGGCAAGCACTGGGCCGACCTTGCCGACGTCGGCCGGCTGATCGAGCAGACCGGAGTCAACAGTAGATCGTCGACGGGATCGTGCGCATCCCGCTGCAGCGGTTCGAGGACGACCGCGGGTGGTTCTACGAAGTGCGCCGTGAGAGCGCGCTTCCGCACGCGACGGTGCAGACGAACGTCTCGTTTCGCGCAAGGGGACGATTCGCGGCCTGCACTTCACGAGCGGGGGCAGGACGACCTCTTCGCGTGCCTCCGGGCACGGCGCGCGTGGTCGTGCTCGACCGGTCGACCAGCGCCACGTTCACGGAGGACATCCGCGACGACAACCCGGTCGCGATCTACGTTCCCGGCATCCACGCGCACGGCTTCGAGGCGCTCACCGATCTCCTGTTCTGTTACCACGTGACGCCCGAGTCGACCCGGCCGATCCCGATGAGCAGGGCCTCTGCTGGGCCGATCCGCGCATCAAGCATCTCTGGAGCACCGACACGCCGATCCTCTCGCCGCGTGACGCGGCGGCATGCCCCTGACGGCGACAATCGTCACCGGCGCGGCCGGTCAGCTCGGGAACGCGCTGCTCGGGCGCATTTCCCGAGGCGCGCGGGCTGACGCGGACGGAGTGGACGTGACGCATCCGGCCCCGGCCGGCCTCGAGGCGGGAGCTCGTCCTGCACGCGGCCGCGTGGACGGATGTCGACGGGCAGAGGACGACCCGCAGGAGGCGGCGGCTGTCAACGTCGGCGGTGTGCAGCATGCTGGCCGAGCTCGGGGCTCCGCTCGTGGTCTGGTCGACCGACTACGTCTTCGACGGACGAAGCGCAGCCGTATCCTCGAGTGCGGATGCGCCGAGGCCCCCTCGGCGCATACGGCCGGACGAAGCTGCACGGCGAGGCGGCGGCCGGCGAGCGCGGCCTGGATCGTCCGCACGTCATGGCTGTTCGGGCCGACGTCGACAAACTTCTGCCGACGATGCTCCGCCTCGGGCCGAGCGCGACGAGGTCGCCGTCGTCGACGACCAGCGCGGCTCTCCGACGTACGTGGGCCACCTGGCCGCTCTTCAACCGAAGCACCCAGTAGCTGCACCGCGGATTAAAAGTCTCTGTTCAAGCCCATCCCTGGCTGAAAAGCACCACCTCCCTGGTGGAATTGGGCCATTGAAACGATGCAAATGTTTGCCTGTTCGAGTCTTGGCCGAAGAGAATCGTTGAGAACAGTGGGTTAATAAAATGCCGTCTTTACAACGACCGTTGGCACTCCATTTGCATCCTTTCTAGTGGCGGCTTGTGTAGTTGCAGCGACTCAATCGAGAGCGCGCCGCCGTAGTAGAAGGGAAGGCCGAGTTTATGAGTAAATCCAGCTTGCTTAAATCCGTGATCGCGTTTGCTGCTTTCATAACTTTGAATCTGACACCAAATATGGCGTTGGCCCAGCGTGGCGGTCATGGTGGCGGAGGCGGGAGGATCTCACGGTGGCGGCGGAGGCGGTGGCTTCCACGGTGGCGGGGGTGGTGGTTTCCACGGTGGTAGGCGGTGGAGCGGGTTTCCATAGCTCGGGTGGAGGCGGCGGATATCGCGGAGGCGGCTCATTCGGGGGCCAGCGGTCTTTCGGCGGAGGTGGCTACCGCGGTGGCGGCTTTGGTGGCGGAGCAGGGGGCCACTACGGAGCGAGCAGGAGTTCGAACCGCGGATTTAGCGCGTCGCGCGGTATGAGCGAAGGAAACCGCGGGTTTCAATCTGGCCGCAATTCCGGTTCATTCGGAAATCGTTTTTCTGGAACTCGTTCTTCGAATCATTCCGCGATGAATGATGGGCAGTGGCATTCGTTCAGCAATCGCGGCAGGTCCTCGCAGTTCAGCGGGGGACACAACTCCGGAAACTTCAGGTCATCCGGCTTGTCCGCTCATAACGGCGGGAGGCTTGACGGCAATTGGCATGCTTTTGGCCCGTCCAGGGGAGCTTCGATGGTCCGCGGCGGCGGTGGTTTCGCGGGCTCGCATTTTGGTGGATCCGGTTTCGGTAATTCGTCCTTCGCTGGATCGCGCTCCGGCCACTCGACCTTCGGGTCTTTTTCGAACGCGCGTTTCGGATCGAGTACCAGTGCATTTCATAGCGCCCACTTCAGTTCCTTCAACGGCTACCACGGATTTGGCTATCGAGGGTTGGGCTGGCACGGATACGGCTATCGCGGGTACCACGGCTACGGCTACGGTTGGGGCTATCCGTTTTTCGGGGTGGGCTTTTTTGGGCCGACCTATGGCTGGGGCTGGGGCGGTTGGGGATTTGGCGTGGGATGGCCGTACTGGTCGTACGGATGGAACCCCTGGTGGTACAGCCCGTACGGGTATGCTCCGGGGCCTCCCTACAACTACTACGGAGCGTCCGGTGACACCGGCTACAACAATCAGGCGCCGTACGATTCTTATGGTTCGGATGACTACGATACGCAGGCCAGCTACTCGATTGCTCCTCGCGTGGACACGGCAGCGTTGCACTTCAACATCAACGCTGGAATAGGCTACTAACGAGCATTACACACTGGAGGGTGCCCCGCTCAAGCTTTGCTTGGGCGGGTTTTTTTTGAGTGCACTCCATTGGTTTAGATTACTGGAAAGTGTTGCAGGCTGTGATCGAGCCGTTCTGGAAGCCGCGTTGGAACCATTCGGTGCGCTGGGCGGAGCTGCCGTGGGTGAAGGTTTCGGGATTGACCGTGCCTCGGCTCATGCGCTGGATGCGGTCGTCTCCGACCGCGGCTGCGGCTTTCAGGCCTGAGTCGACGTCGCCGGGGTCGAGCAGGTTGCGCTCCTGCGTGGAGTGTCCCCAGACGCCGGCGAAGCAGTCAGCTTGCAACTCCAAAGCAACTGAAAGCTGGTTCGCCGCCTCCGGGTGCTGTTGCTGCGCCTGGCGCATTTTGCTTTCGATGCCCAGCAGTTTCTGGACGTGGTGTCCGATCTCGTGGGCCAGGACGTAGGCCTCGGCGAATTCTCCGGGGGCGCCAAAGCGCTGCTTCAGTTCGTCGTAGAAACCGAGATCGATGTAGACCTTTTCGTCCTCGGGGCAGTAGAACGGGCCGGTGGCGGATTGCGCCGCGCCGCAGGCCGAGCCGTAGTAGTCGCGATAGAGGACGAGCTTGGCGTGCCGGTAGGGAACACCCTGCTGCGGCAGGATCTGGCTCCAGGTGTTCTGGGTGTCATTCAGGACGAAGGTGACGAAGTCTACCAGCGGCTTTTCCTGGGCATCGCGGGCGGGATCGGGCTGGCTGACCGTGGTGCCGCCGTGTCCATGGAGCCGTTGCTGACCAGCGACAGGAAGTCACGTTTGAAGATCAGGCTCAGGATGAAGAGGACGATGATTCCGCCCAGGCCGAGGTGGATGCCTCCGGGGCGGAAGCCGCCACCACCGCTTTCGTCGCGGCGATCTTCAACGTCGTCGGTGCTGCCGCCTGGGGTCCAGCGCATGGTTTCCTCGGTGTTAGTTTACCGCTTTTTATGGCGGTTTAGAAGTGTTTCTTTCGCTCCTTCGGAGCTGGGTCGCTTTTTCGTTTTTATCCCCGGGCTTACGCCCGGGGCTTTATTCTGGCGCCGCTTTGCGGCTTTGCGTTTTTGCTTGCGGAAATCAATATGGCGGCAACATCAAAATCAACGTCAACGGCGGCGGGCGAGGGCGCCCGCCCCACACATACCGGCGCTCAAGCTGTTTTTGGTTTGACCATGTGGTAGAGGGCCAGTAGCACGATGGCCCCAACGACCGACATGATGAAACCTGCGGCTTGTCCTTCTTGGTACCAGCCGATAGCGCGACCTGCCCAGGTTGCCAGGAACGATCCGGCGATGCCTATGAGCATGGTCACAATAATTCCGCCCGGGTCTTTGCCTGGCATGAGGAATTTTGCCACGGCCCCGATGACGAGTCCGATCAACAGCGTCCATAGCAGATGCATAAGTCTTCCTTCCTTAAAACCAGCGTCGGACCTCGGACTTCAGCAAACTCCAAGGCTGCGAGGCCTGAGGTCCGAAGTCTGAGGCCCGAAGTCCGGTTTACGCTGCTGCTGGAATTACCAGTTTCTGGCCGACTTTGATCTTGTCGGGGTCTTCGAGATTATTGGCTTTGGCGATGGCCATGTATTTGTTGGCGTCACCGTAGAAGTGCTTGCTGATCTTGGACAGGTTGTCGCCGGGTTGCACGGTGTAGTCCTGGGCGCCTGCTTTGGCTTCGATGTCATGTTTCAGGTCGGCGAAGCTTGGGTCTACGGCCTTAATGGCGTCCCAGATGCGGTTCTTGCTAGCCTCGGAAACGGCGATCGCTTTGACGTATAGCTGGTTGCCGTCCATGTTGACGTTCAGAAGCTGAGCGCCTTCCTGCTGAATCTTGTCGAGAACGGGTTGGTATTTTTGCTTGAGCTGTTCGAATTGATCAGGCATGGTAACTCCTCTTGACTAATTTAGTTGACGAAGTAAACGCGCCTCGATTGGGCGCAGCGTGCAGGTCCCCTCGTAGGGGTTGAACGGTACACCTTGCGGGCTGTGTAATGCAATCGGGGGATCTCCGGCGGGGTGGTCGTCGTTGCGTACCCGGGCGTTGAAACGCCGGGCTAATATCAGGCGTCCCTTCGGGACGCGAAACCCCAACATCGACTTATGGACGTCCGGCGGACGCGCAACGTGCTGGACGGGCGGGACGCCCGTCCTCCATCCGGACAGCTCGAATGCCGCATCACCAAAGTTACCTTTTGGGCAACATCCCGTGCAGTCCTGATTACCGGTTGTGCTATACTCCACTTGCGTCTAATACCACGGTTGTGGTGCGGTTGCTCTGGGTTGAACCTGAATTCCCGCCTAATTTGTCTCCGTTCGTCTTCGGCGTAAATAAAACTGGCAATGCTAGTTGCTGCTCGCCCGGAAGCTTCGTGTGCGCGCCGCGATCGCTTCCGCCAACAGAAAAAGAGAAAAAACAATAATGCAGAGTTTCACAGAATTACCCCTATCTCCTTATACCCAGGAGAGATTGTCGTCCCTTAACTTTTCCATTCCGACCCCGGTGCAAGCCGCGGCGATACCGCAGGCACTCGCCGGCAAAGACGTACTCGCTACTGCTCAGACGGGAACCGGCAAAACGCTGGCCTTTCTGATCCCGGTCATCGAGCGCCTGCTCCAGTCCGGTAAGGCAACTTCAGAGAAATCTGGAATCGCTGCCCTGGTGCTGGTGCCCACGCGCGAACTGGCAATGCAGGTCGTTGACCAGTACAACGCCTTGCGTGGCTCTAAACTCTCGCCCGCGGCCCTGGTCGTAGGCGGCCTGGCTGAAGGCAGCCAATTGACCGCCTTGCGCAGGGGAGCCCGTCTTGTGGTTGCCACTCCCGGCCGTCTGGAGGACTTCCTCGATCGCCGTTTAGTCAGTTTCCAGACTTTACAGGTGCTGATCCTCGACGAAGCCGACCGCATGCTGGATATGGGTTTCCTGCCGGCGCTTCGCCGGATCGCCAGAGTCCTGCCGAAAGATCGCCAGACCATGTGCTTTTCCGCCACGCTCGAAGCGTCGGTGGCCCATCTGGTCAGCGATTACACGAGAAACCCGGTGCGACTGGCTTTCGGTTCCACCTTGAAGCCGTCAGAGAATGTGCGAGTGCAGGCGTTCGAAGTCACCGCCGACCGCAAACAGGAGATGCTGCACCGTCTGCTTTCAAAAGAAACTGGACGTTGCCTGATTTTTGCCCGTACCAAGCGCGGCACCGAGCGCCTGGCCCGAAACCTGACCAAGGAAGGCTTCACTGCGGCAATGATCCACGGTGATCGTTCGCAGTCTCAGCGGACGGCTGCCCTGACCGGATTCCAGCAGGGACGTTTCCGCATCCTGGTGGCCACCGACCTGGCGTCACGCGGCATTCACGTTCAGGACATTGCCCATGTCATCAACTACGATTTGCCCGAGGTGGCGGAAAACTTCATCCACCGCGTCGGCCGTACCGGACGCGCCGGGGAACTGGGCGTGGCTTCGACTCTGTTTGCCCGGGAACAACGCTCCGAGTTGCACCAGCTGGAGCGAACCCTGGGAATACGGATGGAGAGAATGCAAGCTGATGAAACTCCGTTCGTCAGGCCGGAACGGGTCCACACCGCAGAGTCCCGTGAAGCCGCGGCGAGGGCCACCCTGGTTCGACTGCCCGGAGAAGTGCTGCAAGTCCAGCTGGGATAAGACCACAACTGCTCACGTAGGGGCAGGTGTCCTCACCTGCCCGGCGGAGCGAAGCTCCGCAGCGCCCGTCAAACTAAATTGAACTTTCGTCTGAGAAGTCCGTACATAATCCCGGACATGCCAATGGCGAAGCTCCGTCTGATCCCGTTCCTCTTGCTCGTCGCTGTTTCAGCGAAAGCAGACGACTCGCTGACGCCGAAACGATTATGGCCCGGGTTGCTGACCAACCAGGACAGCAGCGAAAAGCTGCGCAACCAGTACATCTATCATCAGCACGTTCAGGTCATTTCCAAGAAATCCAGTGGCAAAGTCCTGCGCGAAGAAACCGCCGACTACCACGTCGTCCCCAAGTCCGACCATACGGAAAGGACGCTCGAGCAGTTGACCGGACGGTACTGGCGCAAGGGCAAATACCAAGCCTTCAGCGGCGAGCCAGTGCCTGAGGCCGACAGCACCGACGGCGAACTGGTCCATGCCTTTCGCGAAGATGTTACGGACGAAAAATCCAAGGACGGACTGGCCCAAGATTTGTTCCCGCTCACGAGCGACGAACAAAAGCAATACAAGTTTCGCCTCATCGACCACGAGCCATTCGAAGGGCGTCCGGCTTACCACGTCGCATTCACTCCAAACGAGGACGAGGACATAGATTGGGCCGGCGAGGCTTATATTGACGCACAGGAGTTCCAGCCGATTTATGTGTTTACCAAGCTCTCACAACCACTACCTTTCGGCGTCCGGAAATTTCTGGGCACTGACTTGCCCGGCCTCGGCTTCGCGGTCCATTACCGACGGCAGGAAGATGGCGCCTGGTTTCCCAGCAGCCTGGGCAGCGAATTTCGCATCCGCGTGTTCTTCTTGTTCAATCGCACAATGACAGTGTCTCTGGAGAACAAGGATTTCGAGCACACGCACGTGGAAACCAAAATCACCGGCGCGGATCAATAAGCTCTACGACTTTCTTCTTCGGTGTCGCTGCCGCGCGGGCGAGTCGTCCGCGACCACATTACATCCTTCCCGTATACTTTCTCCCTAATCATGAATTTTATGAGGAGGCAATTATGGCTGAGTTCGCCAGAGGGCTTTGCAGAGTTAAAGCAGCGAATGCGGTCCATGTGGATGGCGGGCGACTTCGGTGAGATTGCAAAACTGAATTCCCATGGAGCGGAAGACTTCATCGAACGGCTCCATCTCAAGCCTGGGACGAAGGTGCTGGACGTAGCGTGCGGCACGGGGAACCAATCCATTCCCGCCGCCCGGGCGGGAGCGGAGGTCATCGGCCTCGACATTGCGACCAATCTTCTGGAGCAGGCGCGCAAACGCGCCGCAGATGAAAATCTGAAGATCGAATTCGTCGAGGGCGATGCGGAGAAGCTGCCTTACGAAGCAGCGCAATTCGACGTTGTGGTTTCCATGTTCGGCGCCATGTTTGCGCCGCGGCCAGAGGTGGTTGCGTCTGAACTGGTCCGCGTGTGCCGCCCCGGCGGCTTGATCGCCATGGGCAACTGGACTCCGGAGGGCTTCGTGGGTCAGATGTTCAAAATCACCTCCCGCCACGCGCCGCCACCGCCCGGAATACCTGCTCCTTCGCTATGGGGTGATGAGAAGGTCGTTACGGAACGACTGGGCGGAAAAACTCGCCTTGAAATGGCGAAGCAGTACATGCACTTCGACTATCCTTTTCCGCCAGCGGACGCGGTGGCTTTCTTTAGAAAATATTTTGGCCCTACGCAGATGACTTTTGCGCGTCTCGATGAAGCAGGTCAGAAAACTCTGGCTGCCGAGCTGACTGAGCACTGGACTAAGAACAATGAGGGCGATCCGAATCACACAGTGATTAAGGCCGAGTACCTGGAAGTCCACGCCACTGTGGTCTGATTCGAGATACTGCGTTGGTGGTTGACCATGTGTCCCAACCCCCGGCCCAAGCGGAGCTTGGACGGGGCACCCGGCAATAATTCGAATCTGGGCCAGTGACGGTTCCATCACCCACCCTGTCTCTCCAAAAAAACGGAGAGACAGGATAAGACACTCCCGACCTGATATTGGGCTGGCAATATGGATATTCCTCTCGATGCGAAGTCGGACGAACTGTTTATGGAAGAAGCATTGCGAGCGGCCCAGCGTGCGCTTGAGGCGGGAGAAGTGCCAGTTGGGGCTGTGGTGGTTTGTGATGGCAAGATCGTCGGTCGCGGGGGCAACACCGGAGCGAACGAAAGGGATCGGCCTCGCAATGACCAGCCGCGATCCTCGAGCAGCACGAAGACACGCGCGTCCTTCTCGGCTCCCGCGACGAAGAGCGCGGGCGCGCGGCGGCGGCAGCGCTGACGAAAGATCATCCGAAGTGGAGCGAGCACGCCGAGGTCGTTCGACTCGACGTCACCGACGATCAATCGGTGGCCGCGGCGGCGGAGCGCGTCGCGAAGACGTGTGGCGGCGAGAAGCTGCTGGCGTCGTGAACAACGCGGGGGTCAGATAGGCGCGGGGCTCGGCCTCGCGCAGGTTCTCGACGTGAACGTGCTCGGAG
>CAWAXB010000026.1:0-100859 GCA_963785895.1 uncultured Actinomycetes bacterium
TGTCGCGGTCGACGATTTTGCCGGGCTGGGGATCGCTCGTCTGATCGCAAATCGCGACCCGCTTCCCGGCTTTGATCAGCTTGGCGATGTAAGTCTGGGCCGCGTGATACGGCATGCCGCACATCGGCACTTGATTGCGCTTGGTCAGCGCAACGTTGAGCAATCCGGACGCTTCCTTCGCATCCTCGAAGAACAGTTCGTAAAAATCACCCAGCCGGAAAAGCAACAGCGTGTCGGCCAGGAATGCTTTTCCGCAGCCGTTGATACTGCTGCATCATGGGGGTGAGCGCGTCGGTCACCCTTTTCAGCTTGGAATCAGGTCCGCAAAATTGCGAGTTTGGATTTCCTACTCTTTACCCAATTGATAAAGATATTCGACGAACGACATCACCGCGCCGTCGTAGCCCTGGACCTTCGGATTCGTCGACTCGATCACGTAATACTCGTCCGGCGCATGCGCGCCGCTGCCGTGGCCGAGACCGAAATGGCCGGCGGCGAGGCTTGAGCGGCTCGCCGGTGAAGACGTAGCCCGGATACGAGCCGGCGTTGCGCGGCCACATCACCGGATCGATTCCGGCGCGTTTCAGCACGCGATCTGCGCCTGGATCAGCGGCGCGTCTCGCCGCGGTGCTGCGTCGGATCGTAGCCGCCGCGTCATGTTCACTTCGATGTCGCCGAAGCCGCGCTTCGCCAGATGCGCCTTGAGCGCCGCGACCGCGTCCGCCGCCTTCATGTCGGGCACGAGCCGCAAATCGATCTTCGCGACCGCCTTGATGCGGCAGGACCGTTTTGCCGCCCGGGCCGGTGTAACCGCCGACAAGTCCTTCGATGTTCACCGTCGGCTGCGATTCCAGACGCTCGTTCGCCTGCTCCCACGGCAGATCGTCGATCCAATGCTGCACGCCGAACTGCTTCTTCGCCTGCGCTTCGCTCCGCCCTTCGCCGCCTCCGCGATCATCGTCTTCTCCTCCGCGCTGAGCGGCCGCGGCTTGTCGGATAATTCATCGATCGTGATCGTCGTTGCCGTCGTCGGAGACGAGCGTGTTCGAGCGCTTGACCAGATGCCAGGCCGGGCTGTCGACCATCGCCTTGAGCGAAGAATGGATGTCCTTCGCCGGACCGCGTCCCCATTTTTCGCCGCTCGAAACCAGCTCCAGCTCGACCACGCCTTTGGCGCCCGAGGCTCACCGTGACGATGCCGTCCAGATCCTGCATCGCCGAGGGCATGAAGACGCCGATGCATTTTCGCCAAGCGCCGCCTGCACTTCCGGTCGATGCACGATCTGCGCGATGTGCGGCGAACCGATTTCTTCCTCGCCTTCCGCGACCATGACGAGGTTGACCGGCATCTTTTTGCCCGCGCCGCGGATGGCATGCAGCGCCGCGAGAAACGCCGCCTCCGGTCCCTTCTGGTTCACCGCGCCGCGGCCGACGATCGCTTTGCCGAAGCCCGGCTTGTCGACGAGCGCGCGCGTCGAGCGGCGGCGAAGTCCACTCCTTCGGGATCGAACTGCTTCACGTCGTACATGAAATAAAGCCCGACCGTTTTCGCCGCGCCGGCGTCGAGCGTCGCGAACACGCCCGGCTTCCCGTCGGTCTTGAATCACCGTCGCCTGCTGAAATCCGGCGTCCCTCGCCAGCTTCGCCATGTATTCCGCGCCGTCCGGATAGTCACGATTCTCCGCCGCGATCGAAGGCAGCTCGATCCAATCCTGCAGGCGCTTCACCGCTTCGTCGTGCCGCTTGGTGATCTCCGCTTTGATCTCGGCGAAGTCGTTTTCTGCCGCCGAAACTGGGCGATTCCAGGCGATGGCGGCGACAATGACCGCTGCAACAAAGGTTTTCGTCTTCATGCAGCTTTAATGACCGTTTGCGTTGCGTCTGGCAAACTCAATCAACGGTCATGCGACCTGAACCCCTTCGCTCGAAGTGCGCTTCGCGTAAAGATCGCTTAACCGTTTTGTCATCGGGCCAATCTCGCCGTCGCCGATAATGTGGTTGTCGATCTTTACGACGCCGGCGAGTTCGCCCATCGTGCCGGTGCAAAAAATTTCATCGGCGGCATAAGCGTCGTCGAGCGTCAGATCGGTTTCGACGCACGGAATTTTTTCCGCGGCGCAAATCTCGAGCACGGTCGCGCGCGTGATTCCTTCGGGACAGGCGACGACCCGGCTGGTCGCGAGATCGCCATTGCGGACGATGAAAACATGCGTCGCATTTGTCTCCGCGACAAATCCGCGAGTGTCGAGCATGAGCGCGTCGTCCGCGCCGGCATTGTTCGCTTCGATCTTGGCCAGGATCGAATTCAGCAGATTGGCGTGATGAATTCGCGGATCGAGAATCTCCGGCGGCGGCCGCCGAATTTTGCTCGTGATCAACTTCAGAGCCGGTCTTCGCGTAAACCGGCGCCTTATGTTCGGCCAGCACGATCAGGGTCGGGCCCGATTGATTCAGGCGCGGATCCATCCCGGAAGTGATCTTCACTCCGCGCGTGAGCGTCAGCCGAATGTGCACGCCGTCGCGCATTTCGTTCGCCGCGAGCGTGCGCTTGATTTCGTCGATGATTTTTTCGTCGAGGCGGAATTTCCGACGAACGACAAGGCGCGCGCCGAGCGTCCAGACGATCGAGATGTTCGTGCAGTTTGAAAATGCGACCGTCGTAAAGGCGCAATCCTTCCCAGACCGCGTCGCCGCCTTGCACGGCGGAATCGAACGGACTGATGCCGGCTTCGTCGCGATGCACGAGGCGGCCGTTGATGTTCACGATCAGATCGCGGTTTTTTTCGTTGAATTGCTGGAGCATTTCTCCGATTGTAGCGGCGGTCTACGACCGGTCCACTAATGGCCGACGGAATCTTCGAGTGCTGGCGCCTTACAGACCGTGCGAGCTTCCAATGCAGTGCGGTGATTGGTAAAGCTGCTCATAACATTCGCGGCATCGATCATGAATTTCGCGCAATCGTTCCGGCACTGATTCGTTCTTCGGTGCGATACGGCTGCGAAACGAGTCGATTTGGCCACCTCGCCGTACCAATGCTTCGCCCAGATCCCGTCGGTCTCGCGCAAGCCCGGCGGCCACGACAGCATGGCCGGATCGAAATCGACCCCGATCGCTTCGCAAAGCAGCGCAGCGTCCGTTCCGGGATTCTGCAAGCACATCCTCGCATCGACCACCGGCGGGATCGCGCCGGTTTGTTCGCGCACCCAATCGAAAATCTCGAGCCTGCTGAACGAAGCCAAGATCTTCCAGCGTCGGATCGTCGTTTTTCTTAATATAAGAAGCGATGACTTCCGCGGATCGCGAATGAGAAAACAATTCGTCACCGACCTAGCCAGTCCCGATCGATTTCCGGCAGCAGATGATGCGTCATCTGTTTTTGATAGAAAATCTTGTTCCCGCCCGGGCCGACGGGCCGGTCATCCGATCGACGACTCTCCGCCAATCGGTTTCGCCGTTCGCGATCACTTCCCGCGCCGGGATGATCTTTGCCGGTCGCTCTTAAATAAAAAGCGTAGAACGGCTCATCGATGACGACCGTATCGGCGCGATTTCCCCAGGATCGCATCATCGCGGTCGAAATATTGCGCGGGCCCGACCACATCGCGATGCGGATTGCCATGCTGCAACAATCCGAACATCCGGCGACTTTGGCCAGTTCTTATGTCGGCCTTGGCTGCAAGATCGACATGTACCGCCCGCGAGCGAAGCGCTTAGGAACCGAACTTCGCGTAGACCGCGAGCAGCCGGTAATAACACGCGTTCTTGGAATGATAATCACTGACGAACCCGTCTTTCGTCCGGATTTCAACGTGGCCTCTGCCTTTGTTTCCGTAAACCAGGACGGCACCAAGCGGCGCTTTGTAAGGATCGTGCACCGGTAATTTCTTAAAGCCGTAATCGCGCACGAGTTCGTCGCCGGCCTCGGCCGCGTAAGCGGTCTTTGGGGTAGGAATTGATCACGTGTGTCGCGACCAGAGCCGTCTTCACGTAATGCCAGCATAGCGCCTTCGAGTGAGCGTTAGCGCGTTCTTGCGCGAACGTGGCCGCACGTTGCAACTTCGGATCGATCCGCGGGTCGATCTTGGCGAACGGATGAACGATTGGCTTCCACCAGTAGCGATGGACGATTCGGGCCGACCCGATATGGCCGGTTGTTTTCTTTGTAATAAAACTTCGATTTGGAGGCGTCGAGGCCCTCCCCGCGCGCCGAACTGATCGAAACGCCCGCGCTAAGAATGACCGCCCATGTAAGTCGTAGCACGGAAGACTCTTATCGCAGGGAATATGCCAGTGCGCCAACTCTTTTTTTGAATAAAATCGAGGCCAGCGCATCTAACAATCTCGTAACGGGCACGCAGCCGCACCAGGGAAATACGAATCTTAGGGTGAAGCTGCAGCTCCAGAGAAGTCAACCGGGCGACTTCGTTTCGTCCGTTACACCTCCCGAGGATTCGGTCCCGGCTTTTAGGAAATTATGAAGGGAATTATTTCGACTGTCATTTTTGTTTGGCTGTTTGCATCCGTTGCGTTTGCGACGGCGCGGACGAACGCCCGCCTGCCGGCGTCCAAGCGCTGCCATCCGGACGCGCGGGCGAGGTCGCTCTACTGGCTGCCCGGCGCCGCAGGCGCTCGTCGCCGGGCGACGCGATCCTCGGCGGGCTGCGGCTCGCCGAGCCCACCGCGCGGGAAGCGCTGCTACCGCTGCTCGACCTGCCGGTCGAGCGCGTGCTCGTCTCGCACCACGGGGAACCGGTCCACAGCGGCGGCGCGGCGGACCTGCTGCGAGCTGCTCGCTCCAGTCCTCGTCGTCGCGGTGGGCCCGCTCCAGCGGGCCGGCGACGGCAGAGCGAGGTCGAACTGGTCGAGGATGCGCAGCACGGTCTGGTCGACGATGTCGTCGATCGTCTCGCGGCCGGTTGTAGAAGGCCGGCGCCGGCGGGCAGATCGTCGCGCCCATGTCCGCGAGGGTCAGCATGTTGCGCAGGTGGATCGGTGCAGCGGCGTCTCGCGCACCGCGAGCACGAGCGGCGGCGCTCCTTCAGGACGACGTCGGCGGCGCGGCAGATCAGGTTGTACGCGAAGCCGTTGGCGATCGCGGCGAGCGTCTTCACGCTGCACGGGGCGATCACCATGCCGGCGGTCAGGAACGAGCCGCTCGAGACGGCCGCGGCCTGGTCGCCCTCGCCGTAGGCGACGTCGGCGAGCGCCTTCACCTCGCGCGAAGGTGTAGCCGGTCTCGTGCTCGATCGTCACGCGCGCCCACCGGGTCGCGATCAGGTGCGTCTCGACCGGCAGCTCGCGCAGGCGCTCGAGCAGGCGGACGCCGTAGATCGCGCCCGACGCGCCCGTGATCCCGACGACGATCCGTGCCTCGGTCACCGGCCCGCGGCTCCGATCTGCTCGAGCGCGGGCGCGTAGACCTCGGCGTCGAAGCGCTCGATCGCGGCCGCGAGCCGCTCCGGCTCGGACTCGTTGAAGACGACGACCAGCTCGTCGACGCCGCCGCTGCGAACTCCACCACCTCGCGGGACGATCGCTCCGGGCCGCCGTGCAGGCTGTACTTCTCGATCGGCTCCGCGTCGAGGCGGACGCGGACGCGCACCGAGACCGTCGGCATCGGCCGGCCCGGCCTCCTCGGCGAACGCGCGCAGCTTCGGGATGCGCTCGGCGATCTGCTCCGGCGTTCAGCTGCGCGGCGTGGTAGCCGTCGCAGAGCCGGCGGCGCGGCGCAGGATGCGGTCGCTGCGGCCGCCGCACCAGAGCGGCAGCTCGGCGCCCTGCGGCGGCAGCGGGTCGAAGGTGAAGTCGCGCAGCGGTGGAACTCGCCCTCGAACGGCTCCGTCGCGCCCGCCCAGAGGTGGCGCCAGAGCGCGATCGTCTCGTCGAGGTACGCGCCGCGGCGCGCGAAGCGGTCGGCCTTGCCGAGGTTCTCGTACTCGGGCAGGTCGTGCGCTCTCGCTCGCGCCGACGCCGACGGTGAGCCGGCCGCCGGTGAGGTGGTCGATCGTCGCGAGCTGCTTCGCGAGCAGCGGCGCGTCGCGCATCGCCGGGATGATCACGCTGAAGCCGACGCGCAGCGACTCGTACCGGGCCGCGACCCACGTCAGCGCGCTCGTCGCCTCGAGCACCCAGCCGTACTCGTCGGCCTCCGGGCCCGACCGGCACCATCAGGTGGTCGGTGACCTAGACGCTCGACCAGCCGAGCCGCGCGGCCGTGCCCGGCGGCGGCGTCGAGCGTGCTCCGGCGCCGGCGCCGGCGCCGATCGTCGGCAGGATCAGGCCGAACTTCATGCGCCGAGGCTCGCCCGCGGACGCGAATTTCGGGACGGCCGTCGCTCGAAGACGACCGTCAGACGGGCAGTGCCGACGCGCACCGTCCTCGGGCTCGATGCCGACGACGTTCGAGATCAGCGTCGGCCCCTCGTCGAGCCGGACCAGCGCGACCGTGTAGGGGACGGGTCGGCCAGTCGCGGCTTGTACTGGTGGCGGAAGACGGCGAACGAGTAGACCTCGCCGTCGCCCGCGACAGCGCTCCCAGCGCGGCCTCGGTCGAGAGGCAGCGCGGGCAGATCGGTCGAGACGGGTAGCGGAGCGTCGCCGCAGGCGAGCAGCGCTGCAGCCGCAGCTCGCCGGCGCGGCAGCCGTCCCAGAACGGGCGGTTGACGTCGTCGATCGGGCAGGACAGGCTCATCGGCCGAGCACCAGCGCAGCTCGCGGTGTTCAGGGTCATGCCGCGGCCGGTGACGAGGCAGAGCTCGGCGCCCTCGACCTGGCGGTCGCCGCACTCGCCGCGGATCTGGCGCACGCCCTCGACGACGTGCAGCCAGCCCTGCATGTACGACTCGGACAGGTTCCCGCCGGCGGTGTTGACCGGCAGCTCGCCGCCGAGGCGCGATCCGCTCGCCGCCCTCGACGTACGGGCCCGGACTCGCCCTGCTCGCAGAAGCCGCCGTGCTCGAGCCAGAGCAGCACCGAGATCGTGAAGTTGTCGTAGAGCTGCGCGACGTCGATGTCCGCCGGGCCGACGCCGGCCATCGCGTAGGCGTCGCTGCGATCGCGTCGCGCTGGTGCGGCAGGTACCACCACTCCGGGTGCTCGAAGGTCTGCAGCGTGTGGCCCTGGCCCATGCCGAGCAGGCGACACCGGCCGCTTGCGGCAGTCGCGCGCGCGCTCGGCCGAGGTGACGATGATCGCGACCGCGCCGTCGGAGATCAGGCAGCAGTCGAGCTTCTTCAGCGGGTCGACGATCGGGCGCGAGGCCTGGTGGTCGGCGAGCGTCATCGGCTCGCGCATGACCGCGTGCTCGGGTTCAGCGACGCGTGCTTGCGGCAGGTGACCGCGACCCAGCCGAGCTGCTCGCTCGTCGTCCCGTAGAGCGCCATGTGCCGCTGCGCGGTCATGCGCGCTGTTGGCGGCGTTGCCGAACATGCCCCAGATCCCCCACGAGTCGCCGCGGCCCGCCGGCGCGTCGAACTTCGAGCCGCCGGTGCGCGCCGTGTCGGCGAAGACGCAGGCGACGACGTTGGCCATGCCGGCGTCGATCGCGAGCGCGGCCTGCTGGATCAGCTGCCCCGCGGTCGCGCCGCCCGCGACGAGCGAGCCGGCGAGCCGCGGGTTGATGCCCGAGCGTGCCGCCGAGCGTCAGGTAGTGCTTCGGCCCCTCGGGCGAGGTCGTGCCGGGCATCGTCAGCAGGCCGTCGAGGTCGTCCTTCGCGAGGCCGGCATCGTCGAGCGCCGCGCGTCAGCGCGGTCGGCGCGAGCGAGAGCGGCGTTTCGTCGGGCAGCTTGCCCTGCGCCGACGCGCCGACGCCGGCGATCGCTGCCTTGCCCCAGCATCGCTAGCGCCCCTTGAACTGCGGCGGACGCGCTTCTCGCGGAACGCGGCGCGGCCCTCGGCGCGGTCGTCGGTGAGCGCGAGCAGGCCCCAGAGCGCGCGCTCGAGCTCGAGGCCGGCCGCGCTCGCGGCGCTGGCGCGCAGAGCGCGAGCTTGGCGGCGCGCAGCGAGAGCGGCGCGTTCGCGGCGATGTGCGCCGGCGAGCGCTCGGCCGCGAGCGGCAGCAGCTCGTCGGCTCGACGACGTCGGAGACGAGGCCGCGCGGAGCGCCTCGGCGGCGTCGATCGGCTCGCCCGTGAAGAGCAGCTTCGCCGCGAGCGCCGGCGACGCGCGCCGCGCGAGCCGCTGCGTGCCGCCGCTCCCCGGCAGGCTGCCGAGCTTCACCTCCGGGAGCGCGAACGTGGCGTGTCGGTGCTCGCGATGCGGAGGTCGGCCGCGAGCGCCAGCTCGAGGCCGCCGCCGACCGCCGGGCCGTTGATCGCCGCGAGCAGCGGCTTCGCGAAGCGCGTCGAGCGCGTGCGACGACGCGGCCTCGCGTCGCGCGTGCTGGCCGCGACGCGCCTCGTTCAGGTCGACGCCGGCGCAGAACGGCGGGCCCGGCGCCGGTGAGCGACGGCGACGCGGACCGCCGCGTCGGCGTCGAGCGCCGGCGAGCGCGTCCGCCAGCGCGCGCGCGCAGCCCAGCGAGATCGCGTTGCGCTTGTCGGGCCGGTTGAGCGGATCCAGGCCGACGCCGTCCTCGCGGGTGACCTCGAGGCCTCGCTCACCAGAGCACCTCTCTCCGCTCGAGCTCGTCGATCTCCGCTCGCCGAGGCCGAGCAGCGACGCAGCGATCTCGCGCGTGTGCTCGCCGAGCAGCGGCGCGGCGCGCTCGGGCGCCGGTGCGCTCGCCGTCCGACGAGTGAACGGGGCGGCCGGCGCCGTGAGCTCGCCCATCACCGGGTGGTCGAGCGTGCGCCAGAAGCCGCGCGCGCGCAGCTGCGCATCGGCGAGCACGTCGCCGCTCGACTAGCACACGGCGAGGCGGGGACGCCACGCGCCTGCAGCCCGCCGGCGAGCTCGCGGCGCTCGCGTCCGCTCGAACGAGCGCCGCGAGCACGCGTCTCGAGCTCGTCCTCGTTCGCCTTGCGTGCCGCGTGGGTACGCGAAGCGCGGGTCGGTGCCGAGCCCGGGCGCGCCGAGCACCTCGGCGAGCGCCCGCCACTCGGCGTCGCTCGCGTGCCGCGATGGCGCACCAGTCGTCGTCGCCGCGGCAGCGGAAGACGCCGCTCGGGCAGTGCGCCGCGGAACCGGTTGCCGTCTCGCTCGAGCTGCGGGTCGCCCGCCGGCGGCGCGGCGAGCGCGGGCGCGATCAGTTCACCGTCGACTCGAGCTGCGAGACCTCGATCGGCCGCCTTCGCCGGTGCGGCGGCGCTGGCGGAGCGCGGCGAGCACGCGCGACGAGCGCGTGCCCGGGGCTCGGGACGTGGTCGGGATAGTGCGTGCCGGTGCCGATCGGGCGGGCGGTCGGGCCGGCCCGAGAGGTGCACCAGGCCGGCGAGCGCCGCGATCGTCGCGCCGAAGCCGATGTAGCGGCTATGCGGGCCCTCGGAGCCCTGCATCGGCATCGACAGGTAGATCACCTCGGGTTGAGCTCGGCGACGCTGCTCGTAGCCGAGTCCCCAGCGCTCCATCACGCCGGGCCGGAAGTTGTTCGTGACGAGGTCGCAGCGCGCCGCGAGCCGCCGCGCGAGCTCGCGGCTCCGCTCGTGCTGCATGTTCAGCGAGAGACGACTTCTTGTCGTTGTTGCGCGAGGCGAAGTAGCCGGAGCCGTCGAGGCCCTCGGCGCCGGCTCGGTACGGCGGCGCGACGCGGAGGTTGTCGGGCCGGGCGCGCGACTCGACCTTGATCACCTCGGCGCCGTGCTCGGCGAGCAGCTTGGTGACGAGCGCGCCGGCGCCGACCCAGCAGAAGTCGAGCACGCGGAGTCCCTGCAAGCGCGTGCTTCATGCGGTCGCCGGCGCCGGGTCGGGGGCGACGCAGCGGCGCCGGCCCGCGCAGGGCCGAGAAGCGGTAGGGCGGGGAGGGGCGGCCGTCGTGGAAGAAGCCGCGCGAGGCGAGCTGCGGGTCGGCGAGCACCTCGGCCGGCGTGTTGACCGGCGCGAGCGCGATGCTCCGCGCGCTGCGCCTCGCCGTACAGCTCGGCCTTCGTCCGGCTCGCGGCGAAGCGCACGAAGATCGTCCAGAAGCGCGCGACCGACGCGGGCAGCTGGCGGAACGGCAGCTCCTCCCACGCGGGCTCCCAGAGCTCCTGCGCGCCCTCCGTTCCCGTCTCGACCAGCCACTCGCGCAGACGCCGCCACGCCTCGGCCGTGCCGAGTCGTCCCGCGACCATGCTCACGTAGCCGTCGGCGCAGGGGTAGATCCCCGTGCCGGCCTCGCGCGGCGCGTCGCCGACCCGCCGCCGCACGGTGCCTGTCAGCTCGTACTCGGGCAGCGCCGTCTCGAGCGCCTGGGTCATCACCTCCTGGGCGGAGACCTCGATCGTGCAGCCGAGGCCGGTGCGGTCGCGCTCGATCAGCGCGAGCAGGAGCGGGACGACGCCGAAGATCGAGGTCGCGAGGCTGCTCTGCCCGCCGTACGGCGCGACGGGCTCGCAGTCCGGGTAGCCGCCGAGCCAGAGCAGGCCACCCGCCGCGAGCCGGACGAGGTCGGTGCGAGTGGAACGACGCCGCCGGCCCGTCGAGCCCGAAGGGCGTCAGTACGACGTGGATCGCGCGCGAGTCGGGCTCGCGCGTCGAGCCCGGGCAGCCCGACGACGTCGGCGCCCCGCGCGACCGCACGACGACGTCGCCCGTGGCGACCAGCTCGCCGAGCTGCGCGCGGTCGACGACCCGGTCGGTCTTGCCGGCGTCGAGGAAGGGGTCCGGGCAGGCCGCTGTCCTCCGCCAGCCGCACGCGCGTGACGGCGGCGCCGAGGTCGGCGAGCAGCCGCCCCGCGTAGCCGGTGAGCTCGCCCGCGAGCTCGAGGACGCCGACGTCGCCGAGCGGAGCGGCCTCAGGCATCGCCGTCCTTGTCGGTCTCGAGCAGGTAGACGTCCCACTCGTCGAGCAGCCTGATCGTCTCGCTGTAGCGCTCGAGCGCCCCGGGCACGCGGCCGGCGACCCCGTTGACGATCACGTTCGCGAGGGCCATCGCGGCGACGAGCGAGTTCTGCATGCCGATCCCCGAGACCGCAGCGGGCAGCAGCACGTCGACCTGAGCTGCGGAGCGGCGAGATCGGCGAGTCGGAGACGGCGATCACGCTCGCGTTGCGGCGCTTCGCGGCGCTGATCGCGCCGAGCGTCGCCTTCGCGTAGGGCGGGAAGCTGAACGCGATCAGCACGTCGCCCTCCTCCATCTCGAGCAGCGGGCCGGTCGGCACCGGGCTCCCGTTCAGGAGCGCGACCCGGTCGCGGACGCGTTCGAGCGTGACGGCGGTGTAGTAGGCGACGCTGTAGGCGGTGACGCCGCCGACGACGCGCACCCGCTCGGCGGCGACGATCATGTCGACCGCGCGCTCGACGTCCTCCTGCTGCAGCCGCTCGGCGGTGCGCGAGAGCAGCGAGATGTCGTGGCGCAGCGACTCGCCCGCGACGCCCGCGCCGAGCTGGTCGGTCGGGTCGCCGCCGGCGGTGCCGTTCGTGCGCAGGCTGTTGAGGACGAGCTCGCGCACCTGCTCCTGCAGCTCGGGGTAGCCGGCGAGGCCGATCCGGTAGGCGAAGCGCACGATCGTCGACGGGCTGACGCCGAGCCGCGACGCGAACTTGTCGACGGTGGCGAAGGCGACGAACTCGGGATCCTCGACGATCGTCTCGGCGATCCGCTTCTGCGAGTTGGTCAGCTCGTCGTAGCGGCGCCGCAGGCCGGTGATCACGTCCTGGTGGCTCGGCTCGGTCATTTCGAGGGGATCGTCATCGAGCCGAAGTGCGGATAGCTCGCGCCCCAGGTGTCCGGGTACGCGCGGTCGATCCCCGGCGTGAAGTAGGTCGGGCACGTTCAGGTCCTGGACGACGTCGATCACGAACGGCTTGCCGCCGGTCGAGCGCCTGCGTCGAGCACGCCGGCGAGGTCGGCGGGATCCTCGACACGTGCGCCGTCGGCGCCGTTCGGCGCGGGCGAGCATCACGTAATCCGGGTTGTACGGCTCGCCGGTGTCCTTGCGGACGAACGAGTACCAGGGATGCGTGCGCGAGAAGGCCTTGACCGCGCCCTTGCGCTCGATCCCGAGCTCGTTGTTGTCGAGGATCACCCAGACCGCGGGCAGCTGGTACTCGACCGCGGTCGCGAGCACCTGCGAGGTCATGTTGAAGGCGCCGTCGCCGACGAGCGCGAGCGCCGGCCGCGCGAGATCCGCGGCGGACGCGCCCAGGACGCCGGACGAGGCCCAGCCCATCTCGGCCATGCCCGGGTTGAAGTGGATGATCCCGGGCCCGCGGATCGTCATGTACGGCTCGGCGTACTGGACGACGTCGCCGATGTCGACGAAGACGCG
Organism: uncultured Actinomycetes bacterium; assembly: GCA_963785895.1. GTDB lineage: Bacteria > Actinomycetota > Thermoleophilia > Gaiellales > Gaiellaceae > PALSA-600. Next base: position 12,351 of record CAWAXB010000026.1, read on the forward strand.
GCCGTTCGCCTTCGCGATCGCCTCGCCGATCTCGTGGCAGAGCCGCGCCGGGTGCACCGGCGAGGTCGGCGCGCGGAGCAGCGGCTCGATCTCGCGGTGCCACTCCTCCCGCAGCGCCTGCAGGCTCGGCGTCCAGCCGTCCCACTGCGGGCCGATGCCGGCAGCCTCGAGCTCGAGCAGCAGCTCCTCGAGGAAGACGCCCGCGTCGCCGGCGATGCCGACCTCGACCGGGTAGTTGCGCCCGACCTCGGCGACGTCCAGGTCGACCTGGACGATCTTCGTCCGCGCGACGTCGTAGACCTTGCCCGCGCGCCAGTTCGACGTGTGGTTGTCGCTGAAGCGCGCGCCGACGGCGACGACGAGATCGGCGTTGCGCGTCGCCTCGGCGGCCGGGGGCGTGCCGGAGCGGCCGACGACGCCGAGCGAGAGCGGATGCGTCTCGTCGAGCAGGCCCTTCGCGGTCAGCGTCGTCGCGATCGGCGCCTGCAGTCGCTCGGCGACCGCGCGGAACGCAACCGGCGCGCCGGGCGAGTGCGCCGCGCCGCCGCCCGCGAGCAGCACCGGCCGCTCTGCATTCGCGATCAGGTCGACCGTCTTCTTCATGCTCTCGCGGTCGGGGCGCGAGCGCGAGCCGATCGCGCGCCGGCTCGGCGCCTCGACCTCGCCCTCGACGATCGCCTGCTGCACGTCGATCGGCAGCTGCACGAACACGGGGCCCGGCCGGCCCGAGACGGCGAGCTTGTACGCCTGGTTCAGCACCTCGATCACGGTGTCCGGCCGGACGAGCAGCCACGATCCCTTCGTGACCGGCCGCATCACGCTCACGGCGTCCTCGAAGCCGTGGTAGTAGAGCTCCTGCATCCCGCCCTTGCCGAGGAAGTGGGTCGGGCCGGAGCCGGCGATCACGATCATCGCGGCCATGTCGTGCATCGCCGTCGCGACGCCGCCGACGCAGTTGAGCAGGCCCGGCCCCTTGGTGACGACGACCGGCGCGATCTTCTTCGTCGAGCGCCAGTAGATGTCGGCCATGTGCACCGCGTGCGACTCGTGCTTGGCCTGGATCCCCTCCATCTCGGGGTGGTCGATCAGGGCGTCCATGAACGGCCAGATCGCGCCGCCGGCGTAGCCGAAGTACTTCTCGACCCCGATCTGCTCGAACCAGTCCGCGATCGCGTCGACGACTCGCATCAGCACTAGCTCCTTCCGGCCATGACGAGCGTGCGCGGCTCGGTCATGTCCTCGATCGCCCAGCGGATCCCCTCGCGGCCGAGGCCGGAGTCCTTGATCCCGCCGAAGGGCATGTTGTCGACGCGGTAGGTGGGCGCGTCGTTGACGATCACGTTGCCGACGTGCAGGCCGTGGAAGGCCCGCCACGCGTGGTCGAGGTCGTTCGTGAAGATGCCGGCCTGCAGACCGAAGCGCGAGTCGTTGACCTCGCGCAGCGCGTCCTCGATCGAGCCGAAGCGCGAGAGCACCGCGACCGGGCCGAAGGCCTCCTCGCGGCAGATCCTGGCCGCGGGATCGACCTTCGCGAGCACCGTCGGCGCCATGAAGGCGCCGTCGAGCGCGCCGCGGAGCAGCACCTCGCCGCCGCCCGCGACCGCCTCGTCGATCCACGCCTGCAGCCGCTCGGCGGAGCCCGCGTCGATCAGGGGGCCGATGTCGGTGGCGGGGTCGAGAACGTCGCCGACGCGCAGTGCGCGGGCTCGGGCGAGAAAGGCGTCGGCGAACGCGTCCCACACCGCCTCGTGCACGAGCACGCGCTGGACGCTGATGCAGAGCTGGCCGCCGTACTTGAACGCGCCGTAGGCGCAGCGCTCGGCCGCCCACTCGACGTCGGCGGTCCGGTCGACGATCGCGGCCGAGTTCGAGCCGAGCTCGAGCACGACCTTCTTCTTGCCGGCGCGCTCCTTCATCGACCAGCCGGCGTCGGGGCTGCCGGTGAAGGAGAGCAGCTTGAAGCGCGGGTCGGTGACGAGGCGGTCGCCGAGCTCGCGGCGCATCGGGAGCACGCTGAGCGCGCCTTTCGGCAGCGAGGTGGCATCGACGAGCTCGGCGATCGAGAGCATCGTCAGCGGCGTCCGGCTCGGCGGCTTCAGCACGATCGGGCAGCCGGCGGCGAGCGCGGGCGCGACCTTGTGCGCCGCGAGCCCGAGCGGCAGGTTGAACGGGCTGATCGCGGCGACCGCGCCGACCGGGAAGCGCCGGACGATGCCGACCCGGCCGCGCGAGGCGGCGTTGATGTCGAGCGGCAGCACCTCCCCGTACTGGCGCTCGGCCTCTTCGGCGGCGAGGCGGAAGGTGAGCGCGCCGCGCTCGATCTCGGTCGTCGCGTCCTTGATCGGCTTGCCGGCCTCGAGCGCGAGCTGGCGGGCGAGCTCGTCGCGCCGGGCGAGGATGCCCTCGCCGACGGCCCGCAGCGCCGCGCTGCGCTCGTACGCGGGCAGCGTCGCAAGCGGCTCCTCGGCGGCGACGGCGGCCTCGATCGCGCGCTCGAGCTCGGGCTCGCCCGCGTGGCAGGCTCGCGCGAAGGGCCGGTCGGCGCCCGGAGAGACGAGCTCGAACTCATCCGCCGTCGCGACCCAGGCGCCGCCGACGTAGATCGGGCGCACGTCGCGCTCGATGCCCTGGGCTGTCGGCTCGGCTCCGGTGGCGGCGATTCCGGTCATCGGCGCCGACTATACAAACTTTGTTGCATTTGGCAACCCACGGGCTTGACAGCAACAAATCATGCTGTCAAAGTCGCGGCGCAATGCACTTGGGTCTTCGACTCAAACCACGAGGAGAGGTGACGCACCAATGAAGCGAGCATTCGCGAGAGCGGCCGTGATCGGCCTGGCCCTCGTCGCCCTGGTCGCCGTCGAGGTGTCTGCGGCGTCAGCACAACCCGCTCGCACGACCGACGGCCGGTCGCTGGCGGCCAACCCGAAGGTCACGTTCGTCGAGGCGGGCGCACAGGACTTCTCGAGCGCCGACGTCTTCTACTTCGTCGACCTGATGAAGAAGAACGGGATCGACGTCAACTTCCAGGTGATCCCCGACGCGGCGACCGGACTGCAGCACCGTCATCTCCGGCCAGTCCGACCTCTTCATCGGCTCGCTTCCGACCGCGATCCTCGCGGTCGTCAACGGCGGAGCGCACGATCCAGATCATCGCGGCGAACGACCAGGCGAGCGACTACATCTCGTCGGCCAGCAGGGCATCACGCTGCAGAACCTCGGCCGGGCAGACGCATGGCGATCGACACGCCCGGCTCGGCCGGCCAGCTCTCCGCCGAGATCGGCATCCAGAAGGCCGGGATCGACCCGCAGAAGCATCACACTACGTGACGATCGGCAGCTCGAGCGCGCGTCTACGGCGCGATCCTCGCCGGCCGCATCGACATGGCGCCGATCCACTACCCGCTCGCGCTGATCGCGATCGCGACCGGCAAGGCGGTCAGGTGCTGCGACGTCGGCAAGTCGCTCGGCCCGTACATCCAGTCCGGGCTGATCGCCAACGACGCTTCGTCAAGAACAACCCGGCCGCTCGCCCAGAAGGTCGTCAACGCGTTCGATCAACGCGGAGCGCTGGGCTGCCTCGAACAAGTACAAGTACATCGCCTACGCCGCCTCGAAGGGGCTCGACAACGGGCTCACCGGCCCGCAGGAGGCGCAGGCTGGGACTACTACCAGGGACGCCAACTTCTTCAGCGTGAACGGCGGCATCTGCAACAAGAACATCTACCGCCATCGCGCAGCTCAACTGGCAGCTCAACTCGCTGCCGAAGCCGCTGCCGGTCCGCAGGACTCGGCTCGATCGACAGCGTTCGTCAACGACCTACCTCAAGGCGCACCACCAGAAGCCCGGAAGCCTGCTAGCGAGCCTGCTGAGGCCGGGCCGCCGTCGTGGCGGCCCGGCCTCTGCCATGGGAGAATGACGACCGATGCTCGAGATCGGAACCTGCAGAAGACTACGGCAGACGCCGACGATCCCGGCGCTGCAGCGACTTCAACCTCGAGGTCGAGAACGGCGAGTTCGTCACGCCTGATCGGCCCGAGCGGCTGCGGCAAGACGACCGCGCTGCGCATCGTCACCGGGCTGCTCGACCGAACCGCCGGCGAGGTGTTCGTCGACGGAAAGCCGAGCATGAAGCCGTCGCGCGACAAGGCGATCGTCTTCCAGCTCTTCAACCTCTTCCCGTGGCGGACGGCGCTCGAGAACGTCGCGTACGGCCTCGAGCTCCAGCGCGTGCCGAAGAAGCAGCGGCTCGCGCGGCGCCGAGGAGTACCTCGACCTCGTCGGCCTCTCCGACCGGATGCACCACTACCCGTCGCAGCTCTCCGGCGGCCAGAACCAGCGGGTCGGGCTCGCGCGCGCGCTCGCGATCGAGCCGAAGCTGATGCTGATGGACGAGCCGTTCGGCTCGCTCGACGCGCTCACGCGCGAGCACCTCCAGGAGATGGTGCAGAGGATCTGCGCCGAGAAGGACCTGACCGTGCTCTTCGTCACGCACTCGGTCGACGAGGCGATCTACCTCTCCGACCGCATCGTCGTCATGGGCTCGCCGGGCCGCGTCGTCGGCGAGTTCACGGTCGGCCTGCCGCCGGCCGCGCCACGAGTACGACTGGCGTTCCGACGACCGAGTACACGGAGATCCGCGGCGCGATCTGGAGGCTGCTGCGCGCCGAGCTCGACGACGTCGAGACCCTCCGGCCGCATGACGGAGCCGACGTGGCAGCCGGCGGCGCGATCGTCCGCCGCCGACGGCGCAGCGCCGGGCCAGCTCCGCAGCTGGCGGCAAGCCCCTGGCCGTTCCGCGCTGCTCTCGCTCGCGGTCGTGCTCGGGTGCTGGCAGCTGTTCGGGCGAACCGCTTCTCGACCTCGTTCCCGACCGACATCGTCCGCGCGGCTTCCGCACACGTTCGCGCAGCGACGTCGTTCCGGCGCTTCAGCGACACGCTCAAGGGGTTCTGCGCTCGGCTACGGCGTCTGCGTCGTCTGTCGGCATCCCGGTCGGGCTGCTGATGGCACGCTCGCGGCTCGTCGAGCTCGCGCTCGAGCCGTACGTCTCGGCGCTCTACGCGACGCCGCGCCTCGCGCTGATCCCGGTGCTGATCCTCTGGCTCGGGATCACCTTCCAGATGCGGTTCGCGGTCGTCGTGATGTCGGGCGTCTTCCCGATCATCCTCAACACCTACCTCGGCGGCAAGGAGGTCGACCGCAACCTGCTCGACGCCGGCCGGGCGTTCGACGCCGGCCGGCTGCAGATGCTGCGCACGATCGTGTCCCGGGCTCGCTGCCGTACATCTTCGCCGGGCTCCGGCTCGGGCTGGCGCGCGCGTTCATCGGCATCATCGTCGCCGAGATCGAGACGTCGGTGCTCGGGATCGGCAACCTGATCAGCGTCCGACGTGCGGACCCTGCAGTTCGACGCAGATGTGGGTCGCGATCATCTCGCTCGGCGTCTTCAGCATCGTCTTCACGACGCTCCTGAAGATGCTGGAGCGCTGGTCGACGATCCCGTGGGAGCGGAAGAAATGGAGGGCCTCGTCGTGGCCGTCGCGCCCGTAGACGCGCGGTCGAACGTCGCCACGGGAGCGCACACCGTTCCTCTACCGCCCGAGCGGCGATCTGGACGGTGCGGGTCGATCGACGGCTCGCGGTGATCCTCGGCAGCTGGCAGCTCTACGCGCGGCACATGTCAGCGCGCGCTCGGCGCGCCGCCGACGCGCGATCGCCCAGGCGATGTACCACCAGGTCTTCGTGAACCACACGATCTTCGGCCGCTCTGGAGCAGCATGCAGGCGCTCGTGCTCGGCTACCTGATCTCGCTCGCGGTCGGCATCCCGATCGGCATCGCGATGGGCCGCTGGCGCGCCGTCGAGCACGCGCTCGACCCGTACGTCTCCTTCCTCTACGCGATGCCGCACGTCGCGTTCGTGCCGGTGATGGTCGTTCTGGCTCGGCTTCAACCTCGAGTTCCGCCTCGCCTACGTGCTCTTGTCCGCGGTCTTCCCGGTGATCATCAACACGATGGCCGGCGTCAAGAACGTCGACCCCGAGCTGCTGTCGGCGGGCAAGAGCTTCTGCGCCAACGAGCGTCAGATCCTGCGCACGATCATCATCCCGTCGACGACGCCGTACATCGTCGCCGGCGCGCGGCAGGCGTTCTCGGCCGCGTGGGTCGGCGTCATCGTCGCCGAGGTGCTCTCGACGGCAGACGGCCTCGGCGGCCAGATCAACCAGTACGCCGACTACTTCCTGACGGCCGACATGTACGTTCCGATCCTCTTCATCATGTTGATCGCCGTCGATGATCCAGGCGCTCACGAACTTCCTCCAGGCGCGGCTGACGCCGTGGAGCCGTCGGTCCAGGGCGGCGCGCCGAACGGTAGGAGGCGGCGGCTGATGGACTACAACGACCTGCGCGACTGGATCTCCGCGCGCCGACGCGCTCGGCGAGCTGCGCGTCGTCAACGGCGCGAGCTGGGAGCACGACATCGGCGAGATCTCCGAGATGCTGATCCACACGCTCGGGGCGCCGACCGTCGCTCTTCGACGAGATCCCGGGATATCCGAGCGGCCAGCGCGTCCTCGTCAACGGCAACGCGACGCGCAGCCGGCTCGCGCTGACGCTCGGGCTCCCCACCGACATCGAGCGCCGGCCGCTGATGGACGAGTTCCTGCGGCTGACCGAGAGCGACCGCGCCGTCGACCCGGAGGTCGTCGAGGACGCGCCGCTCTTCGAGAACGTTCAGCGCGGCGACGACGTCGACGTCTACACGTTCCCGACGCCGCAGTGGCATCCCGAGGACGGCGGCCGCTACATCGGCACCGGCTGCGCCGATCGTCACGAAGGACCCGGACACGGCTGGGTCAACCTCGGCTGCTACCGCGTGATGATCCACGACGCGAATCACGTCGGCCTCTACATCTCACCGGGCAAGCACGGCCGCCAGACGCGCGACAAGTACTTCGAGCGCGGCGAGCCGTGCCCGGTCGCCGTCGTCTGCGGGATGGACCCGCTGATCTTCGCCGCCTCGACGATCGAGGTGCCGTACGGCGATCTCGGAGTACCAGTGGGCCGGCGCGATCCGCGGCGAGCCGTACAAGGTCGTCAACGCTGCCGGTCACGGGGCTCCCGGTGCCGGCCTCGTCCGAGATCGTGCTCGAGGGCTTCATCCACGCCGACAAGATGCTGCCCGAGGGCCCGTTCGGCGAGTGGACGGGCTACTACGGCGAAGCGCAGCCGGCCGAGCCGGTGATGGAGGTCGAGGCCGTCTACTACCGCAACGACCCGATCATGCTCGGCGTGCCGCCGAACAAGCCGCCGGCGTACGACCCGTACCTCTACCGCGAGTACCTGCGCGCCGCGATCCTGCTGCGCGAGCTGCGCGGCACCGGCATCCCCGGGATCGTCGACGTCAACTGCTTCGCCGTCGGCGGCACACGCCTCTTCAACGTCGTCTCGATCGAGCAGCGCTACGCGGGCCACGCGCGGCAGGCGCTGCACGCGCTGGCGTCGTGCAACGCGGCGAACTACATGGGCCGCCTCGTCGCGGTCGTCGACGAGGACGTCGACGTCACCGACCTCGACGACGTGATGTGGGCGATCCTGACCCGCTCCGACCCCGAGCGCTCCTTCGACATCGTCAGCGCGCATGACGTCGGCCCGCTCGACCCGGCGCATCCACCCGGACGACAAGCGCTACAACTCCCGCCTGCTGATCGACGCGTGCAAGCCGTGGGAGTGGAAGGACCGCTTCCCGCAGCCGATCGGGCCCGACGCCGAGACGAAGGCCGAGACCCGCCGCAAGTGGGGCCATCTGCTCGCGGCGGAGCTGCAGCAGGCATGACGCCGCAGCAGCTGATCGTCACCGCCTGCCGCGTGCTCGAGGCGGCGGGCCAGGCCGACATGGTTTGGGGCCACGTCTCGATCCGCGACCTCGACGGCCGCGGCCTCTGGCTGAAGGGCTCGAACCTCGGCTTCGACGAGGTGACCGAGGAGGACGTGATCCTGCTCGGCTGGGACGGTCGGGTCCTCGAAGGATCGGCGGGCCGCCACATCGAGTATCCGATCCACACCGAGATCATGGCCCGGCGGCCCGAGGTCAATGCGGTCGTCCACACGCACCCGCTCCACTCGATCGCGTTCGCGGCGACCGGCCGGCCGCTGCCGGCGCTGTCGCACGAGGGCAGCCACTTCGTCCCGCCCGACATCTCGCGCTTCGACCTGACGGGCGACCTCGTCCGCACACCCGAGGTCGGTCAGGCGCTCGCCGACACGCTCGGCGACCGGCTCGCCGTCCTGATGCCGCGGCACGGGATCACGACCGTCGGCACCGACGTCGGCGAGGCGGTCGCGGCCGCCACCCACCTCGAGCGCGCCTGCCAGATCGCCCTGCTCGCCGGGCCGGACGCGATCGCGGGCCCGGACGAGGAGACGCTGCAGAAGCAGGGAGCGCTCGGCGCGGCACCTCGCGACGGCGTGGAAGTACCTGGCGCGCTCGGTCGGGCGCCCGGTCTAGCCGGCCTCGTCCTCCGGCCGGTCGTCGCCCGGCTCGTCGTCCTCGTCCGCGTCCGTGCGGGCGGGGAGCTCGGGCTTCGCCTCCAGCTCCGGATCGACCAGCTCGAGCAGCCGGAGCACGTCCGGGTTCGCCGGCAGGTCCCGCATGCTCTGGCGCTTCTGCCGCTTGCCCTTCGCCACCGTCTCCTCCTCGCGTCCCGTGTGCTGACCGACCCAGTGTGGCTGTTTGTCCCGTTCGCGCGGATGCCGAACCCGATCCAGATCGAATTGCAGTGTGCTTCTCCTCGTAAGGAGCGTCTTCTCCGCGATCCTCGCCCGGTGCGTTGCGAGCGCGAAGATGGGCCAGTAGCCGACACGCGCTGGCCGGAGAGGGCGTTTCCCTTCCCGGCCGGCCGGACAGACGCCGACAAGTGGAACCAGGCGACCGCGTCCCCAGCACGACCCGCCGCGCGGCGACCTCGTCCAGCCGGAGGTCGACGAGCGCGACGACTCGATCGTCGTCGAGGGCGACGACGCCGACCACGTGCTGCCGCCGAGCGAGCTCGACCCGTACACGCCCGAGCCGGCGCCACCGAGCGCGAAGGCGCGACAGGCGATCTGGCTCGCGCTCGTCGTGCTCGCGATCGTGGTCGTGCTCGTGGTCGTGGCGGCCACCCGCTGACGGCAGCGTCGACCCTAGGCTCCCCGCATGGGAGCAGCGAAGGAGTGGCGCGGCCGGTTCTACGAGGACGGCGAGGTCGGCGACGTCTTCCGCAGCCGGCTCGGACGCGAACCAGATCCACTTCAACGAGCCGTACGCGCAACGCACGCGCTTCGGGCGGCCGCTCGTCGACAGGCCACGTTCACCCCTAGGCGCTCGTCACGGGGCTCGACCGTCCCGGACACGAGGAGACGCGACCGCGAACCTCGCCTGGACGGACGTGACGCTGCCGAATCCGGTGTTCGCGGGCGACACGCTCTGGGCCGAGAGCGAGATCCTCGAGACGCGCGAGTCGTCCTCCAGGCCGGACGTCGGGAAACGGCGGTCGCCCCGACACGAAGAAGCGAGCCGAGTCGTCCCGCGCGCCGGCCGAGCCCACTTCAAGGTCGGGGCGGAATGGTGGTGAGTAGACACCCGCCCGACCGCCGGAGCGCGGAACCACGCGGCGCGCACGCTCGCGCCGCGGCACCCGGTAACACTTAGGCCATGGAGTCCCCGCGTTCGCTCGACGGCATCTTCGTCGTCGACCTCTCGCGCGTGCTCGCCGGGCCGCTCGTCGGCAATGACGCTCGGCGACCTCGGCGCCGAGGTGATCAAGGTCGAGTCGCCGCAGCGGCGACGACACTCGCACACTGGATGCCGCCCGTCGATGCGAGGGTCGCTCGTCCTACCACCACGCGGCGAACCGCAACAAGCGCTCGATCGTCCTCGACCTCAAGCGCGCGCCGGACCTCGAGCTCGCGCGCAGCGCTCTGCGAGCGCGCCGACGTCGTCGTCGCCAACTTCAAGCCAGGCACGCTCGAGCGCTTCGGGCTCGGCTACGAGGCGGTCGTCGGCCGTCAACCCAGGGTCGTCTACTGCGAGATCAGCGGCTTCGGCGAGCGTGCGCGGCCGCGACCTGCCCGGCTACGACCCGCTCGTCCAGGCGGTCGGCGGCCTGATGAGCATCACGGGGCCGCCCGGCACGCCCGTCGAAGGCGGGCGTCGCGATCGTCGACATCGTCACCGCGCTCTACGCGACGATCGGCGTGCTCGGCCGCGCTGTACGCACGCGAGCGGGAGCGGCCGCGGCCAGCGCGTGACCGTCGATCTCCTGCACGCGAACCTCGCGATGCTCGCGAACCAGTCGACCGGCTGGCTCGCCGAGCGGCAGGTCCCGGGCCGCCTCGGCAACGTTCACCCAGCATCGAGCCGTTCGCGACGTATCGGGCCGAAGACGGCGAACTGATGGTCGCGCCGGCAACGACGCGACAGTTCGCGCGGCTCGCCGAGGCGATCGGCGCACCCGAGCTGGCAGACGACCCGCGTTTCTCGTCCAACGAGGCCGAGATCGCGAACCGGGAGGAGCTACGGCCGCTGCTCGAGGAACACCTGGGGGCACGACCCGTGCCGAGTGGCGCGACCTACTGCTTCACGCGGGCGTTCCGGCCGGCCCGTGCAGACGATCGACGAGGCATTCTCGCTCGCGGCGAGCCTCGGACTCGATGCGGTCGACGACACCGACGGCGTCCGCACCGTCAGCTTTCCCGCCGAGCTGTCGGAGACTCCGGCGGGACCCGTCGACGGCCGCCGGAGCTCGACGAGCACGGCGCGGAGATCCGCGCGGATCTCCGCGAGCCAGGCGCACGCGCGTCGTCGGCCTAGAGGGGCGTCAGGGTGCGCCCGCTGCTTGTTCGATCGCACCCAGGCCACGCGGAAGCGTCCCGGCGCGCCCCCAGCGGTCTGCCTTTTTTCCGGCGCGAATCAGACGGGCAGCTTGGTCTGCGCATTCGCACCGCCCGGCGCGTCCTCGAGCTTCCGTCCGCACAGATCCGCGATGTGTCGCGCCTGCTCGTCGAGATCGCCGTTCGAGTCGAAGATCGCGCCCCCTACGCCTCCGGTTGGATCGAACGCAGATGGACGCGCGCCGCCCTCCCAAATTGGGATCACGCGACGCTCGCCGAACTTTTCCTTGAACTGCTCAGATTCGAACAGCGTCCACCTGCGCTGACCGTACTGACGACCGAGGATCGCGATCACGTACAACGCCTTCGACGCGTAGATAGGACCGAGGTACTGCTCAAGATCCTCAGCAAGGATGCGGTGCTGCTCGGCGAAGTCGTAGAAAACGCTGTAACCCAGCTCGGCGAGATGATCGTAGAGGCGTTCGGCAAGGGCCTGTCCTCGCCTGCAAACAACAGCGCGAAGTCGTTTCCTCGGCACGTCCACGCGCGTGAAACCTGTTCGGCGAACGAAGTCGGGCCAGTCGAGGTTCCGGGGATAGAAGACGAGCTGTGGATCTTCGACCGACAGCACTTTCGTGGCCGGGTCGAAGTGGATGAGCCGAGCGATGTCCTCGGTTGCGGTGAGCTTGGCTAGCCACCCTCAACCACCTGACTAGCAGAGGCTTTTTCGTTCGAGTGCTGCACCATCTCTTCGGGGAGCGAGATCGCCCACGTATCAGCGTCCTTCAGCCAACTGAGGATGTGGAGGTAGTTCGCGCGACCGCTAGGGCGAAAGTGAGGACCGCGGACAAAGCCCATAATCGGCTTGCCGAATCGCAATTCTTGGCGCTCCATCACTTTCCGCTTCACGGTGCTGTACGGCACCTTCAGTATGCGCCGGTCGGCTGGTGCTTCAGTCACATCCTCTTCGGTGCACAGCGCCTGGCACAACAGTTGGGCGAGGTAGAAGCTTCCTTGCGCGCCCTCGACGATCTTTTCAGTCGCCTCGATACTGACGTTCAACGCGGCTTCGCCTGCCTCTATCAGCTTCCGAACTTGATTGTCCGGTTCGATCTCGAACTTAACGGTGTCGATGCGGTTCGCCAGATCGGGCGCGTGTTCGATCAGCGACTCACCCGCGCGGTTAATCCCCACCACAATCAACTTGCTCCGCTCGGACTCCAAATCTGCCAACCGCTTCAACAGGTCGGCGATCGCGCCGCGGATGCGATCTTCAAGAACGTGGAAGTCGTCGACAACGACGACCCCAAAGTCTTCGGTTTCGGCAAGAAGCTCGATGTAGCCGACGTCGACAGGGTTTCGAGCCGACAACGACTGTACTCCTGTCGAGTTCCCTAGCTCAGTCAGCGCCCGCGTGACCGCCGTTGACTTTCCGATTCCCGACGGGCCTTCGACAACGACGCCGCGCCCAGGGGTTCGAAGAGCGACCTTAAGTCGCGCATACTCGGATGGCTCAACGAACGTGTAGGTCGGTACGCCGCCGATCTTGAATACGGATTCGAGCCGCACGGGCAACTCTTTGGCACTAGTCGCCATGTGAAAGCCAGCGTATCGCCGGGTGCGGATGGCGTTGTCGCGAATGCCACATTTCACCGAGGCATTCAGGTGGATCTGCGACGAACCGGGTTGCGATTTGCCCTCGGGTGCGACACCGGGCGACCACATTGACGAGAACACGCCCGAGGACTCCCGTGCCATCGCTAAGCGCGGCCGATCGTCACCTCGGCGCCCGCTCGCTTCAGCAGAGCGGAGAAGGGGCACTCGGCGTCGGCCCGCTCGATCGCCGCGTCGAGGGCGGCGGCGTCGGCGCCGTCGACCGTCGCGGTCACCGTCACCTGCGAGCCGACGATCTGGTGCCCCTGACCCTCCACCTCGTCCATCACGATCGTGCACGAGACGTCGAGCCGGCCTGGCGGCGTCTCCGCCTTCGTCAACTCGCCGGCGAGCGACATCGTGAAGCACCCCGCGTGGGCGGCGGCGAGCAGCTCCTCCGGGCTCGTCTTGCCCTCGACGCTGGCGACACGCGTGGCCAGCGAGAACGCCAGCGCGGGAAACGCCCCGCTCGCGGCGTCGATGCTGCCCTTCCCGCGGGCGAGATTCCCCTCCCACGTCGTCGTTGCGGTCCGTTCGATCCTCGGCATGCTCACTCCTCCGTCGGGACGACGGCGAGGGTGCCGTCTGGGTAATAGGCCTCGGCCGGCGAGCCCGCGGGGCGGAAGACGCCGAGCACGCGCAGCTCCGAGTCGCCGGTGTTCGCCAGGCAGTGGACGAGCCGCGCCGGTAGGTGGACGCACGAGCCGGGGCGAAGCGGGGCCTGCTCGCCGCCGATCTCGACCAGGCCCTCGCCCTCGAGCACGTACAGCACCTCGTCGTAGGTGTGGAAGTGGTCGGGGGCGCGGCCCGGCGGGATCAGGCCGATGAACTGCGTCACCGAGGCGCAGCCGCTCGCGGCGTCGCGCCGAGGATGAACTGCCTGCCCGCGGTCGCGCTCGCGCCCGGCGGCGGCGAGGTCGAGCACCGCGTGCGCACGCGAGGCGGCCTCCGGCTCGTGCACGAGCACCGAGACCGCCGCGGCGTCGCCGTCGGCCGACCAGCCCGTGCCGCGGGCGACGAAGACGGCGGTCCCGGGCCGAAGGTCGTGCTCGGCGCCGTCGATCGTCGCGCGTGCCGATCCTGTCACGACGTAGAGCACCTCGTCCGCGTCCGCGTTCCTTCGCGGCTCGGCGCCTGCGCCGAGCCGAAGCAGCCGCTGGGAGAAGAGCTCGCAGCCGGAAGCGGCGTCGAAGAGCCTGCCGTCGAGGCTCTCGTCGGCGTGGATCGCGTATCTCATCGCTTCGAGCCTCGTGCAGGTCCGGTGTGTCCGGTGTCAAACAAAGTGAGCCTCCCGACGTCCAATCGGCACTAGGGCGGATGATGGTTGAAGGATGAATTTGATCAGATCCGTTGACACCCCCAGATCTCGACGCGAGACTCGTTCTCGTTCTTGCGGCCCGCTCCCCAGGCGGACGCAGTCGTACGCCGTCCCCAAGGAGGAGTAACTGCATGAAGAAGATCATCGGACTGACGCTCGCGCTGGTCGCGGCATCCGTCGCGGCGAGCACGGCGACCGCGACCCCGAGGTCGCGTCGTCGTCGCAGGCCGTCAGCTGTAGCGGCACGCTCAAGATCGCGATCGTCACCCCGCTCACCGGCGGCGCCGGCTTCCTGGGCGAGGAGCAGGCGAGCTGGGCGAGGTACGCCGTGAACACGCTGGCGAAGCCGCTCGGGCTGAAGGTCGAGCTCGTCCTCGGCGACACGCCGGTCGAGCAGGGCGCCGCCGTCGCCCAGACGCTGGCCCAGAAGTACGTCGGCGACAAGAGCGTCGTCGGCGTGATCGGCCCGGCCACGTCGGGCGGAGCGGTGGCGTCGGCGAAGACCTACCAGCAGGCGGGCATCGCCCAGATCACGCCGTCGGCGACGAAGACGTCGCTGACCAAGCGCGACCCGTCGGAGAAGCCGTCGTACACGGGCACGCCGTCGTTCTTCCGGGTCGTCCCCGGCGACTACATCCAGGGCCCGACGGACGCGCAGTACATGATCGACAAGCTGAAGGCCAAGAGCGTCGCGATCGTCGACTTCCAGGAGCCGTACTCCGTCGGCCTCGCCAACGCGGCGCAGGCCGTCCTGAAGAAGGGCGGCGTCACGGTGACGCGGCTGTCGGCGCCGAACACGACCACCGACTACTCGGCGTACGTGACGAAGGTGCCGGGCGACGCGGACGTCGTGTTCTTCCCGACGCAGAAGCCGGGTGACGCGCAGACGTTCGCCCAGCAGCTGATCGAGCAGGGCAAGAAGGCGAAGGTGTTCGGCTCGGACGGCTCGAACAACGCCGCGGCGTTCAAGGTGCCGGGGTCGTTCGTCTCGAACTTCGCCCCGGACATCACCGCCATCCCGGCCGACAAGGGGATCATCGCCGGCTGGAAGAAGGCCAACCGCGGCAAGCAGGTCGGCTCGTTCGGCCCGCCCGCCTACGCCGCAACGCAGGTGATGCTGAACGCCGTCAAGCAGGCGTGCGTCGCCGGCCACGGCGTGATCAAGTCGAGGCACGACGTCGTCAAGCAGGTCAAGAAGGTCAAGATCAACAAGTGGATCCTCGGCGGGAAGTTCGCGCTTCTCGCCCACGTCCAACGATCCGCTGAACGCGAAGTTCTACATCTTCCAGATCCAGTCGAACGGCTCGTACAAGCTCGTCGGCTAGTCGGCGAGGCAGAACGGCACGAAGGGGGCGGCTCGGTTCACCGAGCCGCCCCCGCGCTTTCCGGATAATCCCCTCGGCCGTGGACACCTTCATCCAGCTCACCGTCGACGCGCTGACGCTCGGGAGCGTCTACGCGCTGATCGCCCTGGGCTACACGCTGGTCTACGGGGTGCTGAAGCTGCTCAACTTCGCGCACGGCGACGTGTTCATGGTCGGCTCGTTCATCGGGTTCGGGGTGCTGCAGCTGCTCGGCGGGACGGCCGACCCGATCGTCCCGATCTGGGCGCTGCTCGTGCTCGTGACGCTGGCCGCCATGGCGGGCTGCGCCACGCTCGGAGTCGTGATCGAGCGCTTCGCCTACCGGCCGTTGCGCGACGCGCCGCGGATCGCGCCGCTGATCAGCGCCCTCGGCGTCTCGTTCTTCCTCGCGAACTCGATGCAGCTGCTGTTCGGCGCGCAGCCGCGCAACTACGACACGTTCTCGCTCGCGAGCGGCGCGCTCTACCTGCGCGGCATCGACGTCGGCAGCGTGCACGTGCCGCTGCTGCGGATCGTCACGATCGTCGCCGCGTTCGCGCTGATGGTGATGCTCTGGTTCCTCGTCAACCGGACGCGCACCGGGAAGGCGATGCGGGCGACGTCGTTCGATCGCGAGGCGGCGGCGATGATGGGCATCGACATCGACAAGGTGATCGTGTTCACCTTCGTGCTCGGCTCGGCGCTCGCCGGCGCGGCCGGCGTGATGTTCGGGCTGCGCGTGCCGACCAACGTGTCGATCGGCTTCGTCGCAGGGCTCAAGGGCTTCACCGCAGCGGTGATCGGCGGGATCGGCTCGATCCCCGGTGCGATGGCCGGCGGGCTGATCCTCGGCTTCGCGGAGGCGTACACGCAGGGCTACATCTCGACCAAGTGGTCGGATCTCGTCGTCTTCTCGATCCTGATCGCGTTCATGATCTTCAGGCCGCAGGGCCTGCTCGGACGCGCGGACATCCGCAAGGTATGAGCGACTCGACCCTCGCGACGCCGACCCGCACTCCTCGCAGACGCCGGCCGAGGGCCCCGCGGTCGGTCGAGGACGAGTGGGTCGCGCGGCACGGCGAGCGGCGGCTGCTCCGCGGCGGGCCGCTCGGCAAGCTCGAGGACCGCCTGCGCGCGCGTGTCGTGGTGGGCCTGGCTGATCCTGTTCGTCGCCGTCTTCTCGCTGCTGCCGGTCGTCGAGTCGAGCGGCTACGTGCGCCGCGTCGCCTTCGACACGGTGCTCTACATGCTGCTCGCGCTCGGCCTGAACATCGTCGTCGGCTGGGGCGGCCTGCTCGACCTCGGGTACGTCGCCCTCTACGGCGTCGGCGCGTACACCTACGCGTTCCTCGCCTCGAACCAGTTCGGCCTGCACCTGCCGACGCTCGTCGCGGTGCCGGCGACGGTGCTGATCGGCGCGCTGGTGGGGCTCCTGCTCGGCCTGCCGTCACGACGGTTGACGGGCGACTACCTCGCGATCGTGACGCTCTTCTTCCTGCAGCTCTTCCAGACGCTGACGACGAACGCGGACAACGTCTTCGGCCACAACCTGACGGGTGGCCCCAACGGGATCCTCGACGTCGACCCGTTCAACCTGTTCGGCCACGAGCTGATCGTGCAGCACCAGGGAGTGTTCGCGGTCTCGTACTTCTACGTCGCGCTCGCCGTCTTCACGGTCGTCTACGTCGCGCTTCGGCTCGTCAACCACTCGCGTACCGGCCGCGCGTGGCGCTCGCTGCGGGAGGACCCGCTCGCCGCCGAGGCGATGGGGATGCCCGTCAACTGGCTGAAGCTGATGAGCTTCTCGTTCGGCGCCGGAGTCGCGGCGCTCACCGGGACGGTCTTCGCGGCCCTGAACGCGAGCGTCTTCCCGCTCACGTTCTACTTCGTGCTGCTGATCATCGTCTACACGATGGTGATCCTCGGCGGCTCGGGCAGCCAGGCCGGCGTCGTCCTCGGCGCGCTGATCATCGGGCCGTTGCTCGAGCTGCTGCGCGACCCGGGCAAGGCGCGCGTCCTCTTCTACCTCGCGCTCGTCGGCGGCGTCGTCTTCGCGTTCCGCCGCTCCCGCACGCTCGGCGTCGTCGTCGCCGCGACGGTCGTACTCGGCTTCGTCGTGCACGCGATCGCGCGGCGCGTACGACCGCGCGTGGGTCGCCGGCGAGCACGCCGGCGGCTTCGGCGGCGCGGCCGCGCACTGGGTCGTCGTGCCGGCGCACCTGGCGTCGTGGGTGCCGCCGACGACGTACATCGGCCTGATCGGCCTGGCGCTCCTGCTCACCCTCCTGCACGGCCTGCCGCGACTGGTGCTGCTCGTGCCGACGCTCTACCTCGCGGCGTTCGTCTGGGAGAACGTGATGCTCGCGAACCCCGAGCCGATGCGGTACATCGTGCTCGGCCTGATCCTGATCTCGCTGATGATCCTGCGTCCGAACGGCCTGCTCGGCGAGCGCCGCGTGGAGATCGTCTAGTGGCCGGTGCAAGCTGCTCGAGCTGCAGGGCGTCTCGCTCTCGTTCGGCGGCCTGCAGGTCGTCTCCGAGCTCGACCTGCACGTCGACCGGGGCGAGATCGTCAGCGTGATCGGCCCGAACGGCGCCGGCAAGACGACCCTCTTCAACCTGATCACGGGGATCTACCGGCCCGCGGCCGGCGACATCAGGCTCGACGGCCGGTCGATCGTCGGGCTGCAGCCGCACCAGATCAGCCGGCGCGGCGTCTCCCGTACGTTCCAGACGCTGCGCCTGTTCCTGAACATGTCGGTGAAGGAGAACGTGATGGCCGCCGCGTACGGCCACACGCACGCCGGCGCCTTCCGCTCGATGCTGCGGACACCGGGCATGCGCCGCGAGGAGCGCGAGATCGAGCGGCTCGCGCGAGGAGCGCCTCGCGTTCTTCGGCGACCGGCTGATGGGCTACCGCTGGGACCAGCCCGCGTACTCGCTCTCGTACGCGAACCGGCGGCGCCTCGAGATCGCGCGCGCGACCGCGACGAACCCGCGCATCCTGCTGCTCGACGAGCCGGCCGCGGGCATGAACCCGGCCGAGACGCACGAGATCACCGAGCTGATCGCGAAGCTGCGCAGCGACGGCGGCTACACGATCCTCGTGATCGAGCACGACATGCACGTCGTCGAGGGCATCTCCGACCGCGTCGTCGCGCTCGACCACGGCATCAAGATCGCGGAAGGCTCGTTCGAGTCCGTCGCCACCGACAGGAGCGTCGTCGAGGCGTACCTCGGCCTGCGGACGGCGTCGACGAAATGAGCGCGCCGCCCCTGCTCGAGCTCGACGCCGTCGACACCTACTACGGCCAGATCCACATCCTCCAGGGCCTCTCGCTCTCGATCCAGCCCGGCGAGCTCGTCTGCCTGCTCGGGGGCAACGCCTCGGGCAAGTCGACGACCCTGAAGACGATCCTCGGCATCGTCCGGCCACGCAACGGAGCCGTGCGCGTCGAGGGCGAGGACGTGACCAGGCGCCCGACGAGCTACCGCATCGGCCGCGGCCTCGCGATCGTGCCCGAGAACCGGCGCCTCTTCGCGCCGATGACCGTGCTCGAGAACCTCGAGCTCGGCGCGTACCTGCGCGGCGGCGGCGCGAGCGAGGACTTCGACCGCGTCTACGAGCTCTTCCCGCTGCTCCACGAGCGCCGCGCCCAGCTCGCCGGCACGCTCTCGGGCGGCGAGCAGCAGATGGTCGCGATGGGGCGCGCGCTGATGTCGCGGCCGAAGCTCCTGCTGATGGACGAGCCGTCGATGGGCCTGGCGCCGATCCTCGTCGAGCGCAACTTCGAGATCATCAAGCAGGTGCACGAGTCCGGCGTCGCGATGCTGATCGTCGAGCAGAACGCCAACGTCTCGCTCTCGATCGCCGACCGCGGCTACGTGCTCTCGACGGGCCGCCTCGTGCTCGAGGGCGCCGCGGCCGACCTGCGCGAGAACGAGGAGCTGCGGAAGGCCTATCTTGGTCGCTAGCGATTCCGACGAAGGAGAGCCGTGAACGTCACAGCCAACGAAACCACCCTCGAGCCGCTCGACTTCCTCGCGATCGACGCGCTGCTCGACGACGAGGAGAAGGCGATCCGCGCCACCGTGCGGCAGTTCGTCCAGGACCGCGTCCTGCCCGAGGTCGGCGAGTGGTTCGAGCAGGGGATCCTGCCGCGCGAGCTCGCCCGGGAGCTCGGGCGGCTCGGCCTCTTCGGCATGCACCTCGAGGGCTACGGGCTGCCCGGGCGCGAGCGCGGTCGCCTACGGGCTGACGTGCCTGGAGCTCGAGGCCGGCGACTCGGGTCTCCGCGAGCCTCGTCTCGGTGCAGGGCTCGCTCGCGATGTTCGCGATCTGGCGCTGGGGCTCGGAGGAGCAGAAGGAGCGCTGGCTGCCGCCGATGCACACCGGCGAGGCGATCGGCTGCTTCGGGCTGACCGAGCCGGACGCCGGCTCCGACCCGGGCTCGATGCGCACGCACGCGCGCCGCGACGGCTCCGACTGGATCCTGAACGGCACGAAGATGTGGATCACGAACGGCTCGATCGCCGACGTCGCCGTCGTCTGGGCGCGCACCGAGGAGGGGGCGATCAACGGCTTCCTCGTCGAGCCGGGCATGCCGGGCTTCGAGGCGCCCGAGATGAAGCACAAGCTGTCGCTGCGCGCGTCGGTCACCTCGGAGCTCGTGCTGAAGGACGTGCGGGTGCCGGAGGCGAGCCGCTTCCCCGAGATCGCCTCGCTGCGCGGCCCGCTCTCGTGCCTCGACGAGGCGCGCTACGGGATCGTCTGGGGCGCCGTCGGCGCCGGCCGCGCCTGCTTCGAGTCGGCGCTCGAGTACGCGAAGCAGCGGATGATGTTCGGCAAGCCGATCGCGGCCTACCAGCTCACCCAGGCGAAGCTCGCCGAGATGGCGCTCGAGCTGAACCGCGCGACGCTCGTCGCGCTGCACATCGGCCGGATGAAGGACGCCGGCACGCTGCGGCCCCAGCACGTGAGCCTGGGCAAGATGGGCAACGTCCGCGGCGCGCTCGAGGTCGCGCGCTCGGCGCGGACGATCCTCGGCGGCAACGGGATCACGCTCGAGTACCCGGTGATCCGCCACATGAACAACCTCGAGTCGGTGCTCACCTACGAGGGCACGCACGAGGTGCACACCCTCGTCGTCGGCCAGGCGCTCACCGGCGCGAGCGCCTTCCGCGTGAGGCCCGGATCGGACTTGCACGCCGGCCTGCAAGATTTTATAAGATCGCTCCAATGCTGCTGCGGGAAGTCGGATACGCAAGGCCCGAATCGCTCGCCGAGGCGATCCGACTGCTCGCCGACGACGACGGCGCCCGCGCGCTGGCCGGCGGCCAGACCCTCGTCAACGTGATGAAGGCGCGCGCCGGCTCGCCCGACGCGCTCGTCGACCTGTGCGCTGATCGAGGAGCTGCGCGGGATCGAGCTCGCCGGCGACGGGACGCTCGAGATCGGCGCGATGACGACCTACACCGAGATCATGGCGTCGAGCGAGGCGCGCGCCCGCCCGATCCTCGGCGAGGTCTGCGCCCAGATCGCCGACGTGCAGGTGCGAAACCGCGGCACGATCGGCGGCAACATCTGCACCAGCGACCCGACGAACCATCTGCCGCCCCTGCTGGCGGCGCTCGGCGCCGAGATGGTGATCCACGGCGCGGCGGGCGAGCGGACGGTCGCCGCGCACGAATTCTTCCTCGGCGTCTACATGACCGCCGTCGGAACCGGCGAGCTGCTGACGAAGATCCGTGTCCCCGCCGGCCGCTCCGACGGGTTCGCCGCGGTCACGCTCGGCATCGAGGGCACGTGCATCGCCAGCGCCGCGGCGTCGATCAACGGCGGCGTCAAGGTCGCGCTCGGCTGCGTCGACGCGGTTCCGGTCATGCTCGGCCCTGCTTCGGCCGACGCCGGACGCCGTGCGCGCCGCCGTCCAGGCGGCAGATTTCGACCCGCCCTCCGACGTACACGCCTCGAGCGAGTACCGCACGCACCTCGCCGAGGTGCTCGCCGTTCGCGCCGTCGCTCAGGCATCCGAGAAGACGAGAGGTTGACCCCGGTGGAAGCAAGCGCGCCGGCCGTCTCGACGTCGCGGTCGATCACGGTCACGATCAACGGCACGACCTACGAGCGCGAGGTCGAAGCGCGGAAGCTCCTGATCCACTTCATCCGCGACGACCTCGACCTCACCGGCAGCCACATCGGCTGCGACACCGGCAACTGCGGCGCCTGCTCCGTGATCGTCGACGGGAAACTCGTGAAGAGCTGCATGATGCTCGCCGTCCAGGCCGACGGCTCGTCGATCGAGACGGTCGAGGGCCTCGCCGACGGCGAGGAGCTGAACAGGCTGCAGACGGCGTTCAGCGCCAACCACGCCCTCCAGTGCGGCTACTGCACGCCGGGGATGCTGATGAGCGCGACCGCGCTCCTGCGCTCCAACCCGCAGCCGTCCGAGGACGAGATCAAGAAGGCGATCCAGGGCAACATCTGCCGCTGCACCGGCTACTGGAACATCTTCAAGGCCGTGCAAGGAGGCGTCCGGACAGTGACCTCGACGACGATCGCGCCCGAGCGGGTCGAGACCGAGGCGCCGCGAGGAGACTCGAAGGGCCAGAACGTCCCGCGCAAGGAGGACCGGCGGCTCGTCCAGGGCGAGGGCGTCTTCGTCGACGACGTCAAGCGCCACGGCATGGGCTACATCCACTTCGTGCGCTCGCCCTACGCGCACGCTCACATCATCTCGATCGACGTCTCGAAGGCGGAGGCGCTGCCGGGCGTCTACGGGACGCTCACCGGCGAGGAGGTGGCGTCGCTCACCGATCCGTTCTTCCAGCTCGCGAAGGCACCGGCGTCGAACATGCAGGACTACGCGCTGGCCGTCGGCAAGGTGCGCTTCGTCGGCGAGTCGGTCGTCGCGGTCGTCGCGGAGACGCGCGAGCTCGCACGCGACGCCTCCGAGCTGGTCGAGATCGAGTACGAGCCGATCGCGCCGATCGTCGACGCCCGCGACGGCCGAGGGCGACGCGCCGGTGCTGCACGAGGAGGTCGGCGACGAACGTGATGTGGGAGGGCGGCTTCGAGTGGGGCGACCTCGATGCGGCGTTCGCCGAGGCCGACAAGGTCGTCAAGATCGACGAGCTGCACTTCCACCGCTTCAACTCGACGCCGCTCGAGACCGACGGCGCGCTCGCCGAGTACAACCGCGGCACCGGGCAGTGGACGATCCACTGCAACAACCAGTTCCCCGGCTTCGCCGCGATCATGATGGGCCCGGCGCTGCGCTGCGGGCTCGACAAGCTGCGCTTCGTCACGCAGGACATCGGCGGCGGCTTCGGCAACAAGATCACGACGCATCCGCAGCTCGTCGTCTGCTGCCTGCTCGCGCGGAAGCTGCGGCGGCCGGTGCAGTGGACCGAGTGGCGCACCGACTTCCACATGTCGATGTCGCACGCCAACGAGCGCTGGTTCCTCGACACCGAGGTCGCCGTCAAGAGCGACGGGACGCTGCTCGGCTTCCGCACGAAGGCGCTGGACGACGCGGGCGCCTGGCTGCGCTACGAGCCGCTCGGCTGCATCATCTGGTCGCAGGTCGCGCCGGGCATGTACCGCTGGCGCAACATCCACGTCGACTTCAAGCAGGTGGCGACGAACAAGGCGCCGTGCTCGCCGAACCGCGGCTACTCGCGCATGCAGCACCTCTGGTTCACCGAGCGGGTGATCGACATCGTCGCGCACGAGCTCGAGCTCGATCCGGTCGAGGTGCGCAAGCGCAACTACATCCGCAGCGACGAGATGCCGTACGAGACGCCGAACGGCTGCGTCTACGACTCCGGCGACTACGCGCGGATGCTCGACATCGGGCTCGAGCTCGTCGACTACGCGAACATCGACGCGCGGCGCGCCGACGCGAAGGCGCGCGGCAAGCTGCTCGGCCTCGGCATCGGCTCGACGCTCGACTCGGGCACGAACAACTTCGGCCAGTCGCAGCTGATCAACCCCGACCTGCAGTTCTCCGGCAACAACGAGGTGGCGACCGTCAAGCTCGACATCTTCGGCGAGGTCGTGGTCACTCTCGGCACCGTGCCGCAGGGCCAGGGGCACGAGACGACCGACGTCGCAGGTCGTCTCCGACATCCTCGGCTGCTCGGTCGACGACGTGCACGTGCGCGCCGGCCACGACAGCTACTGGAACTCGTACGCCGGCTTCTCGGGCACCTACGCCAGCCAGTTCGCGGTCACCGGGCCTCGGCGCGGTCAAGGGCGCGGCCGACATGCTCGCCGCGCAGATCAAGCGGCTCGGCTCGGTCGTCCTCGGCGCGCCGATCGAAGCGCTCGAGCTCGCCGAGGGGAGCGTCCGCATCAAGGACAACCCGGAGGCGGCGCTGCCGTTCATGGCGTGCGGCGCGATCATCAACGCGAACAACGCGGGCCTGCCGGCCGATCTCGAAGACGTGACGCTGAACTGCCGCTACGTCTACAAGCCGCCGTTCCAGGTGCCCGGACCTCGAGCGTAACTTCGGCAACCTCACGCTTGACCTACGCGACGCAGATCCACGTCGCCGTGATCGAGATCGACCCCGAGACCGGCTACTACGACATCGTCGACTACGCAGCCGTGGACGACTGCGGCAAGCGGATCAATCCGCGGATCGTGGAGGGCCAGGTGATGGGTGCGACCGCACTCGCGATCGGGGCGGCCACCTGGGAGATCTATGCCTACGACGAGGACGGGAATTTGCTGACACCGAACTTCTACGACTACCACGTGCCGCATGCGCTCGACATGCCGCCACTCAAGACGGCGGACATCGAGAGCCCGTCGCCCTTCACCCCGCTCGGCACGAAGGGGATGGGCGAGGGCGGCGGCGCCGGCATCCACGCGATCTGCGCGGCAGTTCAGGATGCGCTGCGCGGGCACGGCGACGCGATCGTCGCAGACAGCCACAACCCGTACCACAAGGTCTGGGAGCTGCTGGAGCATCCGGCCGAGGCCGGCGGTCACGTCACCGTGGTGGACGCGTGAACGTCTCCGGCGAGCGCACATTCGCAGCTCCTCGCGCGGCGGTCTGGCAGCGTGCTGAACGACCCCGCGTCGATGGCGAAGACGATGCCCGGCGTCCAGAGCTTCGACGTCCACGACGCGGAGCGGTGGACGGCGAACGTGAAGATTCCGCTCGGGCTCGGCGGCCTGAAGATGCAGATCGACATGAACGAAGACCGAGGAGCGCGCGCCCGAGTTCGCAAAGCTCCAGATCAAGGGCAAGGGTGTCGGAGCGATGCTGAACATGGAGACGTCGTTCGAGCTGAGCGATGCGGACGGTGGCACCGCGATGAAGTGGGCGGCAGAGGTCAAGCTCGCCGGCCCGGTCGGGTCGATGGGCCAGCGCGTGCTGCAGCCGATCGTCAACCAGCAGGTGCAGCACGTCAAGCCTCGACGAGAGATCAGGCCCTGCGGCGGCGCGAAGGTGCAGGCCGCTCTCGCCCGGTCGACCGGCGGGAACTGAGCAGTGGCTGTCCCATTTCGCGTCGGCGTGATGCAGCTGACGATGGAGCCGCTCGACGTGATGCTCGCCTCGGCGCGGGCCATGGACGAGGCAGGCATGGACACGATCTGGCTCGCCGAGGCGTATCCGTGGTGGCGCAAGCACGGCATGGAAGCGCGCTCGTCGACCGTCGTCTCGGCGCTTGATGGCACGCGAGACGAAGCGGCTGACGGTCGGCTGGGGAATCATCTCGCCGTTCACGCGCCATCCGGTGCAGGTCGCGATGGATGCCCGTGTCGTGCAGGAGGCGGCCGGAACCGATCGCTTCATCATCGGATTCGGAACCTCGAAGATCTTCTTGAACAACGCGTCGATGCAGACGTCGAAGACGCTTGGGCCAATGCGCGACGCGGTCGAGATCGTCCGCGGCGTGCTCGGTGGCGAAGCGTTCGAGTACACCGGCTCGACGTGGAATGCGAACGTGCCGGCGCTGCAGGAGGGCGCGCACACGCGTGCGCGGCGTCCCACCGGTCTACGTCGCCGCGACCGCGCCGAAGATGCAGGCGCTCGCGGGTGAGATCGGCGACGGCTGCCTGACACCGTCGATCACGACTCCGGCCTTCGTGCGCTACACGGTCGAGCAACGTCAAGTCGGACATCGACATCGGCTGCACGGTCGTCTCCTCGATCCATGCGACCGATCGCGACAAGGGTCGCGACGGCGCGCGCGAGATCGCCGGGATGTACCTGGCCAACAAGGTCCAGAACATCCAGGGCTCGGCGGACACGCTGCTCGACCTGGCCGGCCTCGAACAGGACGAGATCCGCCCCGTCGCCGAGGCGATGGAGCAGGGTGGGCGCCTGGCCGCGAAGGCGAAGGTCACCGACGCGATCCTCGACAAGTGCAAGCCGATCGCCGGAACGCCTGAGGACTGCATTGCCGCGATCGAGGAGTACAAGGACGCCGGCTGCACGCACATCATGCTCGAGCTGTGGGGCGAAGATCGCCTCGAGCAGATCCGGCTCTTCGGCGAGAAGGTCTTGCCGCACGTCCGCGGATGACCTCGCTCGCGATCGACCGTGACCGGCTTGTCGCGACGGCGAGCTCGCTGATCGACGTCCACAGCTTCACGGGCAGCGAACAGGCGATGGCGGAGCGGATGGTCGAGCTCTTCGACGAGCTCGGCCTGCACGCGCAGTGGCAGCAGGTCGAGGACGGCCGGGCGAACGTGCTCGGCATCTGGACCGGCTCCGGCGGCGGCAAGTCGCTGATGTTCAACGGCCACATGGACACGTCGTACTCGGGCCGCGAGCCGTGGCTGAAGGACGTGCCCGGCTTCCAGCCGCACGCGTTCGTGCGCGACGGGCGGCTCTACGGTCTCGGCATCTCGAACATGAAGGGTGCGCTCTCGTGTTACGTCGAGGCGGTGCACGCACTGCAGGACGCCGGCGTGAAGCTGCGCGGCGACGTGCTGATTGCCGCCGTCAGCGGCGAGATCGAGAAGACGCAGTACGGCGAGGCGACGGGAGCCGAGTACCGCGGCTACGCGGCAGGCACCCGGTATCTCGTCTCGCACGGCGGCGTCGCCGACATGTGCCTGCTCGGCGAGCCGACCGAAGGCAAGGTCGTGCTCGGCCACTTCGGCGCGCTCTGGCTGCGGATTCGCGTGCACGGAAACTTCATCCACACGGCGTTCAGCGAGGGCAAGCGCGACCAGAACTCGATCCTGCGCATGCACGAGGTGACGAGCGCCGTGCTCGAGTGGATCCCCACCTGGGAGCAGGATCCCGCGAACTCGTATCGCGGCGCTCAGGCGATCGTCAACGTCGGCGCCGTCGACGGCGGCTTCGGCTGGCGCGTCTCGCGCACGCCGCACCACACCGACCTCTTCCTCGACGTTCGCGTACCGCCCACGAAACCGATGGGCGTGGCGCGGCGCGAGGTGCTCGACTTCGTCCGCTCGCTTGCGGAGCGGTTCCCCGACTACGGCATCGAGGGCGAGGTCTACGTGACGGCGCCGGGAGCAGAGATCGCCGAGGATCACGAGCTCGTCGGCGCGATCGACGCTTCGCACGAGGAGGTCTTCGGCGAAGCGCCCGGCCGTGACGTGACGCGCTGGTTCAGCGACGCGTCGGCAATGACGCGCTACGGGATCCCGACGGTCAACTACGGCACCTCGACCGGGCTGATGGACGTGGAGCTCGGCGAGAACCTCGAGATCGACGGGCTCGTGAAGATGGCGCACACCTATGCGCTGGTCGCGCAGAGGATCTGCGCATGAAGCTGATTACGTACGACGACGGTCGGGTCGGGCGGATCGACGGTGAGGAGGTCGTGCGCCTCGACGTGCCGACGATGCGCGAGTACTTCGAGCGCGGCGGCGCCGACGACACGTCCGAGCGCGTGCCACTCGCCGGCGTGAAGCTTCGGGCACCGATCAAGCCGACGAAGTTCTTCCACACCGCCGGAAACTTCCGCGAGCACGAGGAAGAGTCGAAGAACGTCGACTGGTCGCACGCGATCGCGCCGTGGATCAACTTCTTCCAGAACGTCGACGCGATCGTCGGCCCCGACGAGCCGGTCATCTACCCGGAGCATCTGACCAACGAGCTCGACTACGAGCTCGAGCTGGCGGTTGTGCTCAAGAAGGCCGGCAAGTGGTTTTCGCCCGAGGAGGCGGCCGACTACATCGGCGGCTACGTGATCTTCAACGACATCACCGCGCGCGACATCCAGCGCGGCGAGATGAACTCCGGCGTCTTCAGCTTCTGCAAGGCGATCGACACGTTCTGCCCGCTCGGGCCGTGGATCGTCACGCCCGACGAGATTCCCGACCCACACGACCTCGCGATGGAGCTGCGGGTCAACGGCGAGAAGCGGCAGGAGTCTCACTCCGGCCGGATGAGCGTGACGATTCCGGAGATCCTCTCCAACTTCTCGGCGCTCGGCTACTCCGCCGGTGACGTGCTCTCGACGGGAACGGTGTCTGGTGTCGCGGGCTTCAAGTCGCCCGAGGAGCGCGCGCGCCTCTATCTCAAGCCGGGCGACGTGATCGAAGCAGAGATCGAGCGGATCGGCGTGCTGCGCAGCCCGGTCATCTCCTGGCAGGAGGGGCACGGAACGCCGCCGCTGCCGCGTGTGCGGCCGTGGGGCGAGGACGTGTAGGTGGCGGCTTGGGCCCGCGACGACGCGAAGCTCGACCGCGTCCGTGCGCTGATGGCCGAGCACGACCTCGACGCACTCGTCGTCCGCGCGCCCGACAACGTTCTCTACCTCAGCAACTTCTGGGGGATGAAGGGATACGACGCCTGCGTCTTCCCGCGCGACGCCGAGCCCGTGCTGCTCTGCCTCGAGGCGTCGGCCGACGACGCGGAGCGGTCCGCGTGGACGGGCGACGTGCGCTTCGTACGCGGCTACGACCCGAATGACCCGCGCCCGGTTCCGGCGCGCACGCTCGAGGCGGCGCTCGCCGCGTCACGCGAGTTCGGCAAGGTCGGGCTCGAGCTTTCTCTCGGCACGCAGGCGAGCGACCGCATGGTCGGTGAGCCGACGACGTTCACCAAGGCCTGGTTCGACGCGTGGCCGGATGCGGTCGACGCGACGCCGCTCCTGGCGCAGGCACGCTCGCTGAAGACGCCGCAAGAGGTGGAGCGCGTGCAGCTGGCGAACGACATCGCGGCCGCGGCGATGGAGCATGTCCGGGCAGAGATCCGGCCCGGCATGAAGGAAAGCCAGGCGGCCGCGATCTGGCTCGGCTACGTCCACGGCGAAGGAACCGGCTGGCAGGGCAAGGTCGACCTTGCGCTCGGCTTCTCGCTCGTCTGGGCGGGTGAGGGCATCCGCACGTTCACCGCCACCGGCGACCGGCTCGTGCAAGACGACCAGCCGACACTCTTCGAGATCTGGGTCTGCGCCGACGGCTACTGGGCCGACCACACGAAGCTCGTCTGCACGGGTGAGCTGCGCTCCGACTACCGCGAGCTCGAGCAGCAACTGCTGGACGTCTACCGGCAGGCGGTCGACCATTGCCGTCCGGGTGCGAGCCTTGCCGACCTGGACCGGCTGGTGCGCGCGGGAATCGACGCGATGGGCTATCACGGCCAGCCGACGCATCCGATCGCGCACGGCGTCGGCGCGCGTGCTCACGAACCGCCCTACGCGCACCAGGCCGGCGGCGGAGAGATCGCCGAGGGCATGGTGCTCGCGATCGAGCCGGGCTGCTACTGGGACGGAGGCGGAGGCCTCCGTGTCGAGGACAATTTCCTGATCACGCACGAGGGCGCACAGAAGCTCTCGGGCTTTCCCGATGGGGTGGTGTTGAAATGAACAGTGTCGACGTGAACGACGAGTTGATCTGGACCGGCGCTCTGAACGACGACTTTGCGCTCGGCGGGAGCGTGGGGCTCTACGACACGACGCTGCGCGACGGGGAACAGACCGTCGGGGTGGTGCTCGACCCGGACGTGAAGGTCGAGATCGCGCGTCTGATCGACGGCCTCGGGGTCGAGCGGATCGAGGCGGGCTTCCCGCGGGTCTCCCAGGACGACTGGGACGCAGTCGCCAAGGTCGCGGCGGCCGGCCTGAAGGCAGAGGTGTGGGGATTCTCGCGCGCCGTGCCGGCAGATCTCGAGGCGCTTGCCGAGCTCGGCGTCGCCTTCTCGGTGATCGAGTCGCCCATCTCGGATTTCAAGCTCGATGCGATCGGTGTCTCCCGCGAGAAGATGCTCGGCCGGATCAAGAGCGCCATGCGCTTCGCCGCGGAGCACAACATCCACGCAGCGTTCTTCGGTGTCGACTCGACGCGTGCACAGCGCGACTTCTATGACCAGGTCTATTCGGCGGCCGTCGAGGCAGGCGCGCGCGAGGTGGTCGTCGTCGACACGCTCGGCATCGCGTCGCCGGAAGCGGTCGGCGAGCTGGTCGCGCATACGGTCGAGCTGGTCGGTCCCGGCGTACCGGTTCACTTCCACGGGCACAACGACTTCGGCGTCGCCACTGCGAGTGCGGCCGCAGCAGTACGCGCGGGCGCACGCTGGGTGCACGGCACGATCAACGGCATGGGCGAGCGCGCCGGCAACGCGAACCTCGGCGAGGTGGCCCTGTCGCTGCGCGCGCTCTACGGCGTCGAGACGAACCTGAAGCTGGATCGCGTTCGTGCGGTGTCGGAACGGGTACAGGAGCTGTCGGGCTACGAGCTCGAGCCGTGGAAGCCGCTCACCGGCAGCACGCTCTACCGGCGGGAGTCGGGCGCCGTTGCGAGCCAGTTCCACGATCCGCCCTCGATCGAGCCGTATTCGTCGGAGCTCGTCGCGACCGAGCGGTCGATCGTGCTCGGCAAGAAGAGCGGGCTCGACTCGATTCGCATCAAGGCCGACGAGCTCGGCCTCGACGTCCCCGAGGAGCGCCGCGCAGAGGTGCTCGCCGCGGTCAAGCAGCTCGGGATCTCGAAGCACGCCCTGGTCACCGACGAGGAGTTCAAGGCGATCATTGGCTGAGTACGACGCCGTCGTTGTCGGCTCGGGCGTCAACGGCCTCGCCTGCGGGGCGCTGCTCGCCAAGGCCGGGTGGCGTGTCTGCGTGCTCGAGCGGAACGACTGGTTCGGCGGCGCGATCAAGACGGCCGAGATCACGGCGCCGGGGTTCAAGCACGATGTCTTCAGCGCGTGGCACCCGCTCTGGGTGGGCGGCCCCGCCCACGCGCAGCTCGCGGACGACCTCGCGCGCCACGGGCTCGAGTATCTGAACACCGAGCTGCCGACCGGGACGCTCTACCCCGACGGCGAGAGCGCGTTCCTGCTCCGCACCGCCGAGGCGAACGCATCCGAGCTCGACCGCCATCACGCCGGTGACGGCGACGCCTGGAACGCGCTGCTCGGTGAGTTCTTCCCCAACGCGGATCTCGCCTTCGGCGTCCTCGGCACGGAGCTCTGGTCGCGCCACGGCGCTGCGCTCGGGCTGAAGGCCGTCCGGCGGCTCGGCCGGCAGGGCGCCGCCGAGTTCATGGGCAAGCTGCTGATCTCGGCCCGCGACTGGCTCGAGACGGCCTTCGTCTCCGAGCGGGCGCACGGGCTGCTCGCGCCGTGGGTGCTGCACACCGGCCTCGGTCCCGACGCGGCCGCGTCCGGCTACATGGCGCAGGTGATCGCGGTCGCGGTGCAGGAGGGCGGCATGCCGATCCCGCGCGGCGGTGGCCAGAGGCTCGCCGACGCCCTCGTCGCGCTGATCCGCGAGCAGGGTGGGACGTGCGAGACCGGGGTGGACGTCGAGCGCGTCTTCACCGGCGGCGTCCGCACCTCGACGGGTGAGGCCGTCTCGGCGGCCAAGGCCGTCGTGTGCAACGTGACGCCCACGCAGCTTTATGGCTCGCTGCTCGACGGCACTCCGGCCAGGGCCGAGCGTTTCCGTTACGGCCGGTCGGAGATGCAGATTCACTTCGCGCTGTCGGAGCCGGTGCGCTGGGACGGGGACGAGCGCCTGGGGCAGACGGCGATCGTGCACCTGACGCCCGGGCTCGACGGCGTCTCGCGCGCGGTCAACGAGGCGGAGCGGGGGCTGCTCCCGGCCGAGGCGACGATCGTCGCCGGCCAGCCGTTGACGATCGATCCGTCGCGCGCGCCGGAGGGCAAGGGGATCCTCTGGGTGCAGCTGCAGGAGCTTCCGTGGCGCGTCAAAGGGGACGCCGCGGGCGAGCTCGATGTGGGCGACGGGACGTGGACGGAGACGCTGCGCGAGCGCTACGCCGACCGCATCCAGTCGCGGATCGCCCGGCACAGCCCGAACTTCGAGTCGTCGATCGTGGCCCGCACCGTCCTGTCCCCAGCAGACTTGCAGGCGGCGAACGTCAACCTCGTGCACGGCGATCCGTACGGAGGCTCGCTGGCGCTCGACCAGAACTTCCTCTGGCGCCCGCTCGCCTCGCAGCCGGGTCATCGCACGCCGGTCGACGGCGTCTGGCACGTCGGCGCCTCGACCCATCCCGGCCCGGGCCTGGGTGGCGGTTCGGGCGCCCTGGTCGCCGCACAACTGCTCGAGCCACCGCTCGCCAGGCGAGTCGTGGGTCGTCTCAAACGCGATCCCAAGAAAAAGGAGACATGAGTTGGCAACGACGTCGAACGACAGCACAACGCGGGAGTCCGTCCCGTTCCGGGTCAGGACCGCAGACGGCGCGACCGTCGACCTGACGTACTCCTCGCCCCGGCCGGCCGAGGGGCACGACGAGGAGGCGGTGCTCGAGACGCTTCCGTGGTTCGAGTCGGGCAAGCCGCTCAAGAACTGGATGCTGCACGAGATCGATTTCGCCGACGAGGTCGAGCAGATCTGGGGCCGCCCGTGGGGCGCCGAAGGGATCGGAACGCTGCGCGAGGTGCTCGTCTCGCGGCCGACGGAGAACGAGATCCGCGACGAGTACGCGAAGGAGTGGCAGTACTACTACTCGTCACGCGCCGGCAATGCCGACCTCGGCCGCCTGCAAGCGCAGTTCGACGAGTACTACGACGTGCTGGCCAGCCACGGCGTGCGGGTCAACTACATCGAGGCTCCGGTGCCCGCAATCGGCGCGTACGGCTACCTGAAGAACCTCGTCACGCTGGCGGGCGGTGGGCTGGTGGTCGGCGGCGGGGCGATCGTCCACCGCATGGGGCTCGGCTCGTGGCAGCGCGGACGTGAGGTCATCTGGTCGAAGGTGCTGACCGCGCTCCAGGTGCCGATCTACCTGACGATCCACGGCATGGGCGTCGGCGAGCCCGGCGCCGGGCGCTGGCTCGACTCGAAGACGTTCGTCTTCAACGAGTCGGTGGTCGCGAACGAGGAAGGGCTGCGTCAGATCGAGTTCATCCTCAACGGGCTCGGGATCGAGATGATCACGACGCACAGCGCCGGCTGGGTCGAGACGACGAACGAGGGCAACTGGGGCACCTCGCATGCCGACATGTTCCTGATGGTCCCCGACCATCACGTCGCGGTGCTCGCGCCGCAGCACGTCAACTACGGCTTCGTCCGCTATCTGATGCGGAACGACTGGAAGGTGATCGAGGTGCCGCCCGAGGAGTACTGGGATCTCGCCTGCAACGCGGTCACACTGGCGCCGGGCAAGGTCGTGATGAACGCCGGCTCGCCGACCGTCGTCAAGGAGCTCGAGCGCAACGACATCGAGGTCGTCCAGGTCGACTTCTCGGAGAGTCACAACTTCGCGATCGCGGGTCTCCACTGCGCGACGCTGGAGCTCGTGCGCGACCAGGAGGACAAGAGCTAAGAGGCCTCTAATAAGAGCTTCTATCCACCGGCGAGCTTGACGGTGTAGCCCTGCGCCGCGAGGCGCAGGGCTACCTTCTCGCGGTGGTCGCCCTGGATCTCGACGGCGCCGTCCTTCGCCGACCCTCCCGAGCCGCAGAATCGCTTCAGGTCGGCGGCAACAGCCGCCACGGCGCCGGCGGGCAGCCCGCGAACGACGGTGACCGCCTTGCCGCCCCGGCGGCCCTTGTCCCGGAAGATGCGGACGACCCCGTCACGCGGCAGCTCCGGCCCGCGCGGTGGCGCGGCAGGCTTCTTGCCACGACGCCGCTGGTCGCCGTCACCGGTCGAGTAGACGAGGCGGCTGTTCGACATCGACACAAGCTAACGCGGTTCGTCTGCCTGGGGTCGAAGGCACGGCAGCCAGGTTTCGAGTGCGCGGCATCGTGGTGTCGAGCGCGTAGGCAACCTTCATTCCGCGCACCAGACACCGGAAGCGCCGCAGGTTTCCCTCCCAACTCAGTCGCGACTGAAGATGCCTTTGCCGCCGAGCTCGGTCTCGAAGAACAGGCTCGCGAGCTCGAGATGCTCGTACAGCGTCTGCGCGGCCGCATCGGGATCGCGCGCGACGCAGGCGGCGAGCAGGCGCTCGTCCATCTGGCGATGCCGTTCCTGCAGGTCGCCGGCCGGGCTGAAGAGGGCGGGGCGATACCGCTCCGAGCGGGCCCACGCGGGGCGGATCAGTCCGAGCAACCACGAGGAGTGGGCGGCCTCGTAGAGGGAGAAGTGGAAGTCTGTGTGGGCGCGCATCGGGGTGCGCGCGTCGCGCGCGCCGCGGGTCTCGTCCAGCCGGCGCAGGTGGGCGGTGGCCGTCTCTGCGTCCTCGTCGGTGAACCGCTCGGCCGCCCGCCGCACCGCGATCGACTCGATCGTCAGCCGGACGGCGAAGAGGTCGCGCAGCTCGTCGATGTCGAAATCGAGTACGCGGGCGCCTTGGTGCGGTACGTGCTTGGCCAGGCCGAGCGCTTCGAGCTGCCGAACAGCCTCGCGAATCGGCGAGATGCTCATGCCCAGGGACCGCGCCAGCTCGTCCAGCCGCAGCGGCGTTCCGGGCTTGAATTCGCCCATGATGATGGCCTCGCGCAGCTCTTCGAGCGCGTATTCGGCCATCGTCCGATGGCGGATGTGGCCCGCCTCAGCTCCCCGTACGCGCGACATTCGTACGGAGACGCTCCCACTCTCTTGATCAGATGTCAAATTGTGTGCGAGGATTGGGCCTGTGGCCTCTCCGAATCCGCGTGTCTCGGTGTCACAGATCTCGACGCTGCACGCGTCCTTCGAGGACGATCTACAAGCCTACGTCGTTGCGGGCCTGGATGGAATCGGGATCTGGGAGCTGAAGCTCGGGGAAGGGCCGGACGACGCCGCGCTCGCCGCCTTCGAGCGCTCGCCGCTCGCCTCCGCCTCCGCGGTGCCGGCGGTGCCGTCGATCCTGCCGTTGCCGCTGCTGGGCGGGCCCGATGACCCGGCCGAGCGGATCGACGCGTATCTGCGGTCGCTGCACCGGTTGGCGCCCTTTGCGCCGTCGGGGCTCGTCTGTCTCACCGGCTCCGGCCAGGGCCGCGATGCCGACGAGGCCCGTTCGATCGTCGTCGACGGCCTGCGCCAGCTCGGCGCTGAGGCCGAGTTGCTCGGGCTGAGGATCGCGATCGAGCCGTACCAGCTCGATGGCGGCGAGGAGTGGTCGATCGTCTTCGACGTTCCCTCGGCGCTCGAGCTGATCGCTGACGCCGGAGGCTCGCCGGCGCTTGCCTTGCAGTTCGACGTCTGGCATCTCTGGAACACCGAGACGGTCTTCGACGACATCGCCTCGCACGTCGACCGCTTCGCCGGCGTACACATCTGCGACCGCCGCGACCCGACCCGCGGCTGGGCCGACCGGGAGCTGCCGGGCGGCGGGAGCGCCGGTGTCCCGGCCCTCCTGCGTGCGCTCGACGACGCAGGCTGGGGCGGCCTCTTTGACATCGAGGTCTTTTCCGACGACGGTACGTTCGGCAGTGCGTATGACGACTCGTACTGGAAGCTCGATCCTGCCGAGTTCCTGGCACGCGCCCGCTCGTCGTTCGACGATGCGTGGAACGATTTCCCCCTAACCCCCAGTCCGTCGCGTCGCGGCGGCCCCCTAACGAAGGAGCAAAGATGAGAGGAGCGAGGTTCCGCGTGGCAGTCCTTTTGACTGTCGCAGCAGCGGCTCTCGTTGCGGTCGCTGTGGCAGCCGCACGGACGGACTCGCACGCCGCGCAGAAGCCGATCCTGATCGGCTGGGCGTTCGACAGCAAGGGTGCGATGGCGCCGTTCGACAACCCCGCACTCGCGGCAGCCAAGCTGCGCGTGAATCAGATCAACGCACGGGGTGGCGTCAACGGCCGCAAGATCCAGATCAACACCTGCGACACCCAGGGCAACAAGCCGTCGGTTGCGAAGGCCTGCGCCCTCAAGCTGCTCGGCCAGGGAGCGAACGTCATCTTCGTGACCTGCGACGTCGATCTCGCTGCACCGGTCGTGCAGGAGGCAATCAACCGTGGCGTGCTTGCAGTGGCCCCGTGCATCGGCACCGATCAGATGGGGCCGAAGCGCTTCGGCCCGAAGGGCAAACTTGCCTTCAGCTTCGGCAACGTCGCGCAGGATGAGGGCTCGGCGATGGCCCAGTACGCGTGGGCAAAGGGCTGGCGCACCGCGTCGCTCGCCACCGACACGGTGATCGTCTACTTCAAGAACGTCGTCAAGGCGTTCGGCGTGCGCTTCCAGCAGCTCGGCGGCAAGATCGTCGACCAGGAGAGCTATCAGTCGCTGGGCGGCAACAACGTCCAGAACGCCGTCAGCCGCCTGAACAGCAAGAAGGCCGACGTCATCGTCACGGGAACCGCCGGAGCATTCGGCGCCCTCTCGACGCTGATCTCGGGACTGCGCAGCCTCGGCAACAACACGCCGGTGCTCAACTCGTGGGCCGGTGACGGCACGTACTGGCTGCCGAAGAGCCCGCCGGTGACGAACTACTACTTCGTCACGTTCGCCTCCGTCTTCGGGGACGACCCGAACCCGGCCGTGAACAAGCTCGCGAAGCAGGTCAAGGCAGGCACCGGCGGCTTCGTCACCGGCCCGGCCGCGATCGACGGCGTCGTGAGCGCGATCAAGCGGGCCGGCGGCTCGACGAAGGGAGCTGCGCTGGCAGCACAGATGGAGAAGTTCAAGAAGGTTCCGACCATCTCGGGCCTCGTCAGCTTCTCGAAGACGTACCACACGGTGTTCGGCCGTCAGTACCGCGTCATCAAGATCCAGGACAACAAGGCGCACCTCGTCGGCACCGTCACCGCCAAGGTCGTCCCGAAGATCTAATTGGGACGATTTGGCGGCTGAAGCACAAGCCGATCGCGAATCGCAGAGGGGGCCCGAAACGCTTCGGGCCTCCTCTGTATCGCGGTCTTTCGACGGCGTACAGGCACTCGGTGGGGTCACCCTCGAGTTGAACCGTGGCGAGGTCGTCGGACTGATCGGCCCGAACGGCGCCGGCAAGTCGACGCTCGTCAACATCCTGAGTGGGTTCGACCGTCCGGACGAGGGCGCGATTCTGCTCGGCGGCCGCAACATCACCCGCTGGACGCCGAACCGGCGGGCCCGGCACGGGCTCGCCCGCACGTTCCAGCACAGTCACCTGTTCCGGGACCTGTCGGTGCGTGAGAACATCGAGGTGGCGGCACTCGGCGTCGGCGCAGGGCCCCGCCGCGCGGCCGCCCGTGCCGACGAGTTGCTCCAGGTGCTCGGGCTGGCGCGTTACGCCGAGATGCCTGCTGCTGCGCTCGCGCACGGTGACGAGCGCCGTCTCGGCGTCGCCCGGGCGCTTGCGCTGGAGCCCAGCTTCGTGTTGATGGACGAGCCGGCCGCCGGCCTGCCCGAGTCCGAGGTCCCCGACTTCGCCGCAGTCGTCCGCTCGGTGCGCGACGACCACGGCGCCGGCGTGTTGCTGATCGACCACAACATGGCGTTGATCATGGAGATCTCCGAGCGCATCCACGTGCTCGACGAGGGAATGACGCTGACCGAGGGGACGCCCGCCGAGATTCGCGCGAACCTGGATGTCGCGGCCGCGTACCTGGGTGAGAGCGCCGTGCAGCAGGAGGCGGGAGCGTGACGCTGCGCGTCGAGAACCTCTCCGTTCGCTACGGCGCAGTCGAGGCCGTGCGCAATCTCTCGTTCACGGTCGAGCCGGGCGAGATCGTCGGACTGATCGGCGCGAACGGCGCCGGCAAGTCGTCGACGCTCCACGCGATCATGGGTGCCGCACCGGTCGCGGGCGGCCACGTAGCCTGGCGGGGACGTCACTGCACGGCCGGCATCCCGAAGACGTCGCACGGGCGGGGATCGCGCTCGTCCCCGAGGGCAGGCGGATCTTCGCCGAGCTCTCCGTCGAGGAGAACCTGAGGCTCGGCTTCGCCGCCCGCCGCGCCCGCGGCGGGGCGGGCGCTGTGCTGCGCCGCGTCTACGACCTCTTCCCGATCGTCGAGGAGTTCAAGCGGCGCCAGGCGGGCGTGCTCTCGGGAGGCCAGCAGCAGCAGCTTGCGATCGCGCGCGCGCTCGTCGCCGAGCCGGACGTGCTGCTGCTCGACGAACCGTCGCTCGGCCTCGCGCCGGCGATCGTCGACGTCGTCTTCGCGGCGCTCACGGCGATCCGTGAGCGCGGGCTCGCGGTGCTGCTCGTCGAGCAGCGCGCGCAGCGGACCGTCGCGCTCGCGAACCGCTCGCACGTGCTCACGAACGGCGAGTTGCGTGTGACGCTCGCTCCGAAGGACGCCAACGACACCGAGACGCTCGTGGCGGCCTACTTCTCATGATGCTGGCCGTCCTGAATATCGACTGGCAGACGCTGACCGATGCGACCGCGCTAGGCGCGATCTACGCGCTGATGGCGGTGGGGATCGGGCTTGTCTTCGGTGTCCTGCGGCTCGTCAACTTCGCCTACGGCCAGCTCGTGATGGCGGGCGCGTTCGCGCTGGCGCTGGCCTCGCAGTGGGGATGGCCGATCTGGGCCGCGATCGTGCTCTGCTTCGTCGTCGTGCTCGTGCTCTCGGTGCTGATGGACCGGCTCGTCTTCCGTCCGCTGCGCACGCAGTCGCCGGCGATCATGCTCGTGGCGACATTCGCGGTGGCGTTTCTCCTGGAGAGCATCGCGCTTCTCTGGTTCGGCCCGCTCGGGAAGATCGCCTCGTCGTTCGGAACGCTCAACCGGCCGGTCACGATCTCGGGCGTCGACATCCGCAAGATCACGATCGTCGCGATCGTCGTCGCCGCGGCCTGCCTGATCGCGCTGAAGCTGTTGCTCGAGCGCACGACGGTCGGCCTCTACATGCGAGCGTCTGCGATGGACTTCCAGACAGCGCGACTGCTCGGCGTGCGGGCCAATCGTGTGATCGGGACAGCCGTCCTGATCTCGGGTGCGCTGGCGGCTGTCGTGGCGGTCATGCTCACCGTTCAGACCCCGCTGGTGACACCTGACTTTGCGTTCCGCGACACGATCATCGTCCTGGCCGGAGTCGTGCTCGGCGGGATGAACCGGCCGGTTCCGGCAACGCTTGGCGGCTTCGCGATCGGCTTCGCGAGCGGGATTCTCGGCGGTGCGCTGCCCACGAACCAGAGCCAGTACCTGCCGACGTTCCTGTTCGCCGCCGTGATCGTCGTGCTGCTCGTCCGGCCGGGCGGCCTCTTCGACCGCTCTCACACCGTGGAGCGCGTATGAAACGAGCGTTGAGAGCTCGTTTCACGATGAAGGCTATGTCGCTGGGCTGCGCTCAGCGGCGCGATGCTGCGTCCTCGGAAGTGCCAAGAGCCACCGCTCTTGACCCTTCCTGCGTCCTTGCCTCGCACTCGCCGATCGCACCCCATCAACGAGCGTCATCATGAAACGAGCTCTCCTCGCACTCCAGGAGCTCGCGGCGCCGGCGCTGCTCGTCGTCGTGGCGGCGCTGTTCGGCACCGTCGTGTCGCTCTCGACGCAGGCCTACTTCACCGATGCTCTCGTGAGCGTCGCGATCGTCGTGGCGCTCTACACGTTCATCGGCAATTCGGGCGTGCTCTCGTTCGGCCACATCAGCTTTGTCGCGATCGGTGCGTGGACGGCCGGCGTCCTCTCGGTGCCGACCGGTCAGAAGCCCGCGATCATGCCCAACCTCGCCCATTTCATGCGGCACTGGACGACCGGCAACCTCGCCTCGATCGTCCTGGCCGGCGTCATAGCCGGCGTGTGCGCGCTCATCGTCGCGTTTCCGCTGATGCGGCTCTCGGGCCTCGCGGCCGGCATCGCCACCTTCGGCGTGCTCGAGATCACGCACAACATGCTGCAGTACGAGGAGCGAATCGGGCCGGGGCTGAACGCGTTCTCGTCGGTTCCGGAGACCACCGGCTTGCTGCAGGCGTCGGTCGGCACGCTGATCGTGATCGTGATCGCATTCGCCTACGGGCGGAGTCGCTTCGGCAGGCTGTTGCGCGCAACGCGCGAAGATCCGGCGGCGGCGCGCGCCGCCGGCGTCTCGATCTACCGGCAGCGACTGATTTCGTTCACCCTCTCGGGCATCCTGGCCGGCGTCGCCGGCGGCCTGTACGTGCACCTCCTGCCGGTGAGCACGAACAGCGTCTATCTGGACCTGACCTTCATCACGCTCGCGATGCTGGTGATCGGCGGAGCGACGAGCCTCTGGGGTGCAGTGGTTGGGGCGCTCGCGGTGAGCGCGCTCGACTCGTACCTCGCGATCGCCGAGAACGGCGCGTCGCTCTTTGGCCTGCACTACGACCTGCCGGCGGGCACACGCGTCGTCGTCGAAGGAGCGCTGATGGCACTTGTCCTGATCGTTCGGCCGTCGGGCCTCACCGGCGGGCGTGAAGTTCGACTATGGCCGAGAGGCCGCTCATGAACCGCGTATGCGTCGCCGGCGCCGGCGCGATCGGCAGCCTCTTCGCCGGTCATCTGGCCCGCGTTGCCGAGGTCTCGGCGCTCACGCGGCGCGAGGAGCACGCGCGTGCGTTGCGCCAGCAGGGGCTGCGGGTGAGTGGACGCTCCGAGTTCACCGCGCGGCTCGACGCGGCGACCGACCCGGCGAAGCTCGCTCCGCCCGACTTGGTGATCGTCGCCTGCAAGGGCACCGACCTCGAACCGCTGATGCAGCTCCTCGCGGGCCACTGGCCGGCCGCGACCGTGATGACCGTGCAGAACGGGATCGGCGCCGACGAGGTCGCCGCGCGTTTCGGCAACTGGAAGCTGTTGACGAGCGTTACCTTCATGAGCGGCACGCGGCACGGCGACACGCACGTCGAGTACGTGCTCGACACCGCGACCTGGATCGGCCCCGCACGGGGCACGACGCCCGCCGATGCCCACGCCGTCGCCGACCTGATCGCGTCGTCGGGCCTGAAGGCGGAGGCGTTCGACGACCTCCGCCCGTCGCAGTGGTCGAAGTTGATCTTCAATGCCACCGTCAACACGGTTGCCGCGCTCACCGGGCTTCCGCACGACCCGCATTTTGCGGCACTCGGCGATCCGCGCGATCTCGGCTATCTCGTCCGGCAACTGATGGACGAAGGCAAGGCCGTCGCCGCGGCGGTCGGAGTTACGCTGGCCGAAGATCCGTGGGAGATGAACGTGCTCGCGACGCAGCGGGGCAGCGCTCACTACCCGTCGATGCTCGAGGACGTCGAGGCCCGGCGCCCAACCGAGGTCGACACGATCACGGGCGCGCTGGTCAGCGCGGCACAGCGTGTGGGCGTGCCCGTACCGTTGCACGAGACGATGTACCGATTGATCAAAGCAAGGGAGGCATCCTGGGAATGAAAGTGTGTGTTGTGGGTTGCGGCGCGGTCGGTTCGCTGTTCGCGGCGAATCTCGCCACGCTCGACGATGTCGAGGTGTGGGCCTACGACCTGGCGCGGGAGCACGTCGACGCGATCAACCGCAACGGGCTGCGCTTGACGGGCGCCGGCGAGGTCGTCGGCCACCTGCGCGCGACCAGCGATGCGTCCGAGCTGCCCCAGTGCGACTTCGGCATCGTCGCGACGAAGGCGATGCACACCGAGGCCGCGGTCGCCGCAACTGCGCACGCCTTCGCGAACGGCAGCCTGGCGACGGTGCAGAACGGGATCGGCAACGAAGAGGTGCTCGCACGGCACGTCGAGCGCGTCATCCGGGGCACGACGTTCCCCGCCGGAAAGATCGTGGAGCCGGGAGTCGTCCAGTGGGACGTGAAGGGCGACACGACGTTCGGCCTCTACGACGACAAGCCCGCTCCGTTCGAGCAGGTCGAACTGCTGGCCGACGCGTGCACGCGCGGCGGCATGTCGTCCAAGGCGGTTCGCGATGCGCGTGGCCCGCAGTGGCGGAAGGTGATCTTCAACGCATCGACCAACCCGCTGGGCGCGCTCACCGGGCTGACGCACGGCCGGCTGTGCGAGCAACCGCCGCTGCGCGCTCTGATCACGAAGCTCGTCGACGAAGGCAAGGCGGTCGCCGCGGCCCAGGGAATCGAACTCGACTCCGACCCCGAGGAGCTGATCGACTACGCGGCCCGGCCCGAGGTCGCCTACGACCACAAGGCCTCGATGCTCCAGGACGTCGAGGCGCGCCGGCAGACCGAGGTCGACTACCTCAACGGCGGGATCGTGGAGTTCGGCCGGCGGTTCGGCGTCGAGACGCCTGAGCACGCCACGATCTGGGCACTCATCAAGGGAATGGAGGCGTCGTGGAAACAAGCGTGATCGGGAGCGGCAGGGACGCCGTGCCGCAGGAGGAGGTCGACCGGCGCTACGCCCGTGTGCGAGAGGCGATGGCGCGTGACGGGCTCGACGCGGTGATCGTCTCGGGCAGCGAGTACTCGGGCTTCGAGGGTGCGGTCACCTGGATGTCGGGGTTCGTGATCGTCCACCGGTACGCCTACGTGCTGCTGCCGCTCGAGGGCGATCCCACGATCGTCTTCCCGCGCGAGGCGCGGTACGTCGGCGAGCACGGCACGACCTGGATCGAGCAGCAGGAGTTCGTCGACCTTCCCGGCGAGTGGCTCGCCGACCGCGTCCGCGGCAAGCGCGTCGGGGTGTACGGGCTCGACTATGTGATGACCGTTCGCGATTTCCGCGCGCTCGACGGCGCCGCCGAGATCGTGCCGTGGGATCTTGGGTTCGACCATGCCCGCGCCGTGAAGAGCGACTTCGAGCTCGAGTCCGTGCGCGAGAGCGTGCGGATCAACACCGAAGGCTTCTGGCGGTTCGTCGAGGCGTTCGAGGTGGGCAAGTCCGAGCGCGAGATCCTCGCGCCGTGCGAGCAGTACTTCGTCTCGCAGGGCTGCGGCCGCCTGACGATGGACATGGTGCTGGTCGGTGAGAACGGCGCGGCGTTGCCGGAGTTCAAGATCGCGGGCAACCGCCCGGTGCGTGCGACCGACATGATGCTGCCGTCGCTCGAGATCGCCGGCCCGGGCGGGCACTGGGTCGAGGTGTCACGCGCGATCTGTCCAGGCGAGCCGAGCGACGAGACCAAGCGCATGCTCGAGGCGTACGAGGAGTACTACGAGGCCGCGCGTGGGGTGCTCCGAGACGGTGCGACGGCGCACGACGCCCATCGCGCCGTCTCGAAGGGGTTCATCGATCGCGGCTGGGCGCTCGGCCACGTCACCGGCCACTCGATCGGGATGACGATGATCGAGTTCCCCAAGGTCGGTGAGGGCGTCGACACGGTGCTGCGGACCGGCATGGTGTTGTCGATGCACCCGCACGTGATCTCAGAGGACGGCCAGGCGTGCCTCTACATGCAGGACACGTGGCTCGTCACCGCCGACGGCGGCGTGCCGCTGGCCGACCTCCCGATGCGCATCTTCGACGGCACCGAGGCGAGGCCGTGACGGAGAGCGGCGTAGGCTCGACGGAGCCGCCAAAGAGCGCAGGGCACGGCTCGGCCGCGCCCGGAGCGGAAGACGGTCCTGCTCTTACCGGACCGATCCTGCCGGGCGAGGCACCGACGGACTACGAGCGCTACCTGCGTACCGAGGAGCTGCTGGCGCTGCAGAAGACGCCGGCTGAGTGGGTGCACCGTGACGAGCTGCTCTTCCAGACAGTGCACCAGTCGTCGGAGCTGTGGCTGAAGCTCGCCTGGCACGAGATCGAGGAGGCGACCCGGCTCGTCACGGCCGGTGACAT
This sequence comes from uncultured Actinomycetes bacterium, assembly GCA_963785895.1. Lineage (GTDB taxonomy): Bacteria > Actinomycetota > Thermoleophilia > Gaiellales > Gaiellaceae > PALSA-600. The sequence goes on from CAWAXB010000026.1 coordinate 55,476, forward strand.
TCCGGCCGCGAATCGCCTGGTGCGGCGAGCCAACTACTGCATGGTGCTGGTGCGGGACGCGCTCGAGATGCTCGAGCGCATGTCGCCGTGGGAGTACACCGAGATCCGTAAGGTGCTCGGCCACGGCAGCGGCTTCGACTCGCCCGGTTTCCGCGAGCTGCGGCGGGTGACGCCGCCGCTCGGCGCAGCCTTCCATGCCGCGCGCGAAGCGGCTGGGCTCTCGCTTGTCGAGGTCTACACACGCGGCCGTGAGTTCGACGAGCTCTACCAGCTCGCCGAGCTGCTGATCGAGTGGGACGAGCGGGTGATCATCTGGCGCGTCGTGCACCTGAAGGTCGTGCAGCGCGTGATCGGAGCCGGCGTGATCGGGACGCAGGGCACGCCCGTCGAGGTGATGGGCCGCATGATCCACAAGACGTACTTCCCCGAGCTGTGGGACGTGCGGAACACGCTCACGGAAATGAACCTGCCGTAGTGGATCTGAGCCTCGGCTGCGGGAACTTCGGCGGCATCGGCTCCTCGCCGGAGTTCTTCGGGCAGGGAACCGACGAGGAGACCGCGTTCGCGATCATGGACGCTGCCTGGGCCGCAGGCATCCACTGGTTCGACACCGCGGACGGCTACGGCGGCGGCCGCAGCGAGGAGTTCATCGGGCGCTGGCGCGCGGCGCGGCAGCCCGACGGCCTCACCCTGACGACGAGGTCTTCCACTCCACGACCGGCGAGCCGGGCGACACCGGGCTCGCACCCGACCGGATCCGCCGGCAGATCGAGGGCAGCCTCGCGCGGCTCGGGGTCGATCGCGTCGACCTCTACCTTGCACACGAGCCGGATCCGGCGACTCCGCTCGCCGACACGGTCGCGACCTTCGAGCAGCTGCGGACGGACGGGCTGATCGGGGCCTGGGGCCTGAGCAACTACGACGCCGCCGGGCTCCGTGGGGCGCTGGCGCTCGCGCAGCCCGCCCTCGTGCAGAACTCGTTCTCGCTGCTCGACCGCGGCGACGAGCAGGAGGTGCTGCCGCTCTGCGGCGAGCACGGGATCGCCTATGTGCCGTTCGGCCCGCTGTCCGGCGGCTGGCTCACGGGCAAGTACCGCCGCGGCGAGGCGTTCCCGCCGGGTTCGCGGATGACTCTGCGCCCGGGACCGTACGAGCGCCTGGTCGACGACGCGGTCTTCGACGGGCTCGAGCGCCTCGAGGCGCTCGCGGCGGCGCGGGGTGTCGAGATGTCGACGCTCGCATTCGCGTGGGTGCTCTTCCACGAGCACGTCACCGGGGCCGTCTGCGGCCCCAACCGCCCCGAGCAGCTGGCGCCGGTGCTGGCTGCCCGCGATCTCGAGCTCTCCGAGCAGGAGCACCAGGGGATCGGGGAGTTCTTCTCATGAACGTGCGGATCCTTGACGAGCACGATGTCCGGCGGCTCCTGCCGATGGACGAGTGCATCGAGGTGATGGCGGCCGCGCTCGCGTCGCTCGCGCGCGGCGAGCTGCACAACCCGCTGCGCTTCGTCGTGCGGCCGCCGGGCGAGTCGAGCCTGCTAGGCCTGATGCCAGCCCATCGCTCTACCCCCTCGCCGCTGTACGCGCTGAAGGCGGTTGCGATCTTTCCCGAGAACTCGGCCCGTGGCCTCGATCCGCATCAGGGATTCGTGGCGCTCTTCGACGGCGTGACCGGTGAGACGCGCGCGATCATGAACGCCGGCGCGATCACCGCGGTGCGCACCGCTGCGGTGTCAGGCGTGGCCACCCGTGTGCTCGCGCGGGAGGGTGCGCGAACGCTCGCAATCCTCGGTGCCGGCATCCAGGCGGCGGCGCACCTCGATGCGATGCGTGCCGTGCGTGACTTCGACCGTGTCGTCGTGTGGAGCCGCACGCCGGGTCGCGCCGCCGCGAGCTCGACGGGGTCGAGGAGGCTGCGACGGCCGAGGAGGCGGTGCGCGACGCCGACGTCGTCGTCACCGCGACGTCGGCCGCGGAGCCGGTGCTCGCGCGAGCGTGGCTGAAGCCGGGCGCGCACGTCAACGCGATCGGCTCGAGCATCCCGACGACGCGCGAGCTCGACACGGCGACGATGGTCGAAGGGGCGCTCTTCGTCGACCGGCGCGAATCGACGATCAACGAGGCCGGCGACTACCTGTTCCCCTTCCGTGAGGGCGCGATCGGCGCCCGAGGCGATCCGTGGCGAGCTCGGCGAGGTGCTGATCGGCGCTGCCGAGGGCCGGCGCTCCGAGGACGAGCTCACCGTCTTCAAGTCGCTCGGTCTCGCGGTCGAGGACCTTGCCGCGGCCGAGCACGTGCTGGCGCGTGCCGAGGCCGAGAACGCCGGCTCGGTCGTGTCGCTGTGATCGAGCTGGCGGAGATCGAGCGCGCCCGCGACGTGATCGCGGGCGTGGCGGTGCGCACGCCGCTCGTGCGGCTGGACGTCGACGCCGACGCCGAGATCTACCTCAAGCTCGAGACGCTGCAGCCTGTCAACTCGTTCAAGATCCGCGGCGCCGGCAACGCGGTGCTGCAGGCGTCCGACGCACGATCTGCGTGACGGCGTGCTCACCGCGAGCGCCGGCAACATGGCTCAGGGCGTCGCGTTCGCCGCGCGCCTGCGCGGCGTCCCGGCGACGATCGTCGTGCCCGAGCATGCGCCCGAGGCCAAGCTCGCCGCGATCGCGCGCTACGGCGGCAAGGTGATCAAGGTGCCCTACGACGAGTGGTGGCAGGTGCTCGTCGACGGCCGCTACGCCGGAGTCGGCGGTATGTTCGTGCACCCGGTCGACAACCCGCGTGTGATGGCCGGCAACGGGACGATCGGGCTCGAGCTGCTCGAGCAGCTACCCGATTTCGACGCGGTCGTCGTGCCGTACGGCGGCGGCGGCCTGCTGACGGGCATCGCCAGCGCCGTCAAGCAGCGGCGGCCCGAGGTGAAGGTCTACGCGGTCGAGCCTGCGACCGGAGCGCCGGTCACGGCCACACTCGCCGCCGGCGGCGTGCCGACCGAGGTCGAGTATGTTCCGTCGTTCGTCGACGGCTCGGGCAGCCGGGCGCTGATCCCGAGTGTCTGGGAGCACGTTCGGGGCTGCTCGACGGCGCGTTTGCGATCCCGATCGACGAGACGGCCGCAGCCGTGCGGCTGATCGCCGAGCGCGTACGGGTGATCGCCGAAGGAGCAGGGGCGCTGGCGACGGCCGCCGCAATCTCAGGCCGGGTCGATGGGGCGCGGAAGATCGTCTGCATCGTCTCCGGCGGGAACATCGACTTCGCGGTCTCGAGCCGCATCCTCGAACGGGGAGGACGTATGACGACCACGGAACGTTCTCGATCGACGCTGTGCGCGAGCGCTTTTCGTCGCTGCAGTCCGGCTTCGCCTTCTTCGACGCGCCCGGCGGCACGCAGGTGCCGGACGAGGTCGGGCAGGCGATCGCAAACGCGTTGCGCGAGGCGTCCGCGAACCTCGGCGCGCCGTACGCGACCGGCCGCGCCGTCGAGGCGATCCTCGCGCGCGCGAAGGAGGACGCCGGGCGGTTCCTCGGCTGCAGCGCCCGGCGAGATCTCATTCGGCATGAACATGACCACACTCGACTTCGCGATCTCACGCGTGCCGCGGCGCGGGACTTGCGCGAGGGCGACGAGATCCTGACGACGCAGCTCGACCACGACGGTGGCGTCGCGCCATGGGTGGAGCCGCGGCCGACAAGGGAATGGTCGTGCGCGTGGTTGCGGCAACCGACGACTTGACGGTCGACTACGACGACCTCGAGCGGCAGCTCAACGAGCGCACGCGCGTGGTTGCGTTCGCAGTCGCGTCGAACGCGACGGGGTCGGTCGCCGACGCAAAGCGCATCTGCTCGCTCGCGCGCGAGGCCGGAGCGATCTCGTGGGTCGACGCGGTGCACTATGCGGCGCACGAGCCGATCGACGTCCATGACCTCGGCTGCGACGTGCTGCTCTGCTCTCCGTACAAGTTCTGCGGGCCGCATCTCGGTATGGGCTACGTCCGGCAGGAGCTGGCCGAGTCGTGGCGGCCCTACAAGGCGCGCCCGTCCGACTCGACGCCGGTCGGCCGCCGCTTCGAGACGGGCACGTTGCCGTACGAGCTGCTCGCAGGCTTCAGCGCGACGATCGCCTACCTCGATTCGCTCGGCGGGCTCGAGCCGCTGCGCGACTACGAGCGCGACGCTCGGCGAGCGCTTCGTCGCGAACCTGCCCGGCAACGTGACGCTGTACGGCGTGCCGGGGATGGAGGGCCGCGTTCCGACCTTCCTGTTCAACGTCGAGGGCGTCCCGCCGATGTCGTCGCGCGAACGCTCGGGGAACGCGGAGTCGGCATCTGGGCGGCCGGAAGCTGGTACTGCGTGGCGCTCGCCGATCGCCTGCCGGAGCAGTCGCTCCGCGCCGGGGTGATCCACTACAACACCGAGGCCGAGGTCGACCGCCTGCTCGAAGAGCTCGCGACGTTCTCGTAAGAACGCCCCCGGTGGTCTGACACCTTCTAGCAGCGTGTCGCGACCGGCCCGCCCGTCCGCAGCAGGGTGATGCGGACGGCGCGGGCCAGCGCGAGCAGGTCGCGCCGGTAAGCGACCATGTCGGCGTGCTGCCAGTCGGCGTGCGTCTGGCAGCGCCACGGGGCGTACCGCTCGCGGTGGTAGGCGCTGGTGAGACTCTCCGAATGGCCGATCACGTTCGGCAGCGAGATGCGGTAGCGGGTCATCAGCCAGAGCGTTAGCCGCAGAGAGGCTCGGAGTTGGCGCGGGTTGTCGAGGATCGCCGCGTCGCTCGTGCCGACGTGCTCGATCCCGATCGCCGTCCAGTTGAGGCCGACCGTGTGGCGGCAGATCGTTGAGAGCGGGACGAGCTGGTAGATCGTCCCGTCGCGGTCGACCACGAAGTGGGCGCAGGTGCCGGGCTTCTCGCCGAGCTCGCCGTCGGGCCTATTGCTGGCAAACGTGTTCCACGCCGACGAGAACGTCGTCGAGGCCGTGTAGTGCTCGACGATCACGTTCGGACCTTGCAGCCGCCACGTGTTCAGCCCGTAGTGGCGCTGCGCGTACTGCGCGGTCTCGACGCGCCGCTCGGCGCCGAACGGGATCGGCTTGGCGACGATCGCCGGCCGTGGCGCGAACGGAGCCAGCACGAGATGCAGCGCGAGTAGGAGGCGCACGGATGCACGATAAACGGTTGGCGGCGCTACCCTCCGAACGGTGGACCGCGGCCCGAAGGTAATGGTGGTCGAAGACGATCTGGACCTGCGCGGAGTGGTGTTGCGCGGGCTTCGCGAGGAGGGCTTCGAGACGACCGGTGTGGGGAGCGGAACCGAGTTGCTCGACCGCATCGGGCCGGCGGCGCCCGACCTGCTGATCGTCGACATCGGCTTGCCCGATGCCGACGGGCGCGACGTGTGCCAGGCGCTGCGCGCGCAGGGGATGCAGTTGCCGATCCTGTTCCTGACGGCGCGCGATGCGCTCACCGATCGTGTGACGGGATTCAACGCAGGTGGCGATGACTACGTGACGAAGCCCTTCGCGTTCGCCGAGCTCGTCGCCCGTCTGCACGCACTCCTGCGCCGGGCCGGAATCGCTCCGGTGATCGAGGCTGGTGGCCTGCGGCTCGACCCGGTCTCGCATTCGCTGTCTGCGGATGGGGTGAAGCTTCCGTTGACGCCGACCGAATTTCGCCTGCTCGCGAAGCTCGTGGCCGAGCGCGGCGCGACGGTTCGCCGGCGCGACCTGGTCCGCACGGGCTGGCCGCACGGAGCGCTTGTACGCGACAACACGCTCGACGCCTACATCCTGCGTCTCCGCAAGAAGCTCAACTCACTTCCCGGCGCTCCGCGCATCACAACGGTTCACGGCGTCGGCTACGTCCTCGAATGAGGCACGTCCGGCCGCTCCGCGACGTTCGCAGCAGGCTGCTCCTGATCGTTCTCCTTGCACTGGTCGCCGCTCTCGGGGCGGCGACGCTCGTCTTCAATGTCCTGTTCGCGCACGCGACCTCGCGCGATGCGAATGCGTTCCTGCGCGATCGTGCGGCCGCGGAGCTCAGCCTGATCCAGGTTGCGAACGGCCAGATTCGGATCTCCGAGACATCTGACGATGCGCTCGGCAACAGCCGGATCTGGATCTTCCGCGGATCGCAGGCTGTCGAGCGGCCCCACGCCAGCGCGTCGACGGCGGCGACCGTGCGTTCGCTGGTGGGCGGCCCGGCCCAGTTCCGCGACGCACCGCAGAGCGACGACCGGCTCTACGCCGTGCCGATCGTCAACGAAGGACAGCGCATCGGCACGCTGGTCACCGACATCTCGCTGGCGCCGTACGAGCAGACGCGCCGTACGGCGCTGACTGCATCGATCGCGCTGTTCGTCGTCCTGCTGACGATTGTCGGCTTCGCGGTATGGTGGCTGCTCCGCTCGGCGCTCCGGCCGGTCGCGCAGATGACCGAGCAGGCCGCGGCGTGGAGTGAGCGCGATCTCGATCGGCGTTTCGGCCTGGGCGAGCCGCATGACGAGCTGACGCGGCTCGCGGCGACCCTCGATGGCTTGCTCGACCGGCTTGCCGCGAGCCTCCGGCACGAACGTCGTTTCTCCGCCGAGATGTCGCATGAGCTCCGGACGCCGCTTGCGAAGCTGATGGCCGAGGCGGAGGTCGCGCTGCGTCGCGATCGCACGAGCGACGAGTATCGCGCCGCGCTCGAGGTCGTCGGCCGCAATGCGGAGCAGATCGCGCGGATCGTCGAGACGTTGGTGACGGCAGCGCGGCAGACGGCCGAGCCACAGGGCGTTGCGAACGCGGCCGAGGTCGCCGACGTCGTGCTTGCGAGCTGCCGGGACGACGCGGCCGTGCGCGGCGTCTCGCTCGAGCTCGCCGATCCGGTTGAACGCGTCCGCGTGGGTGTCGACGGCGACCTGGTCGAGCGGATCCTGCACCCGGTGGTCGAGAACGCCTGCCGCTACGGCCGCAGCAGCGTGCAGTTGACGATCGCGAAGACCGGCTCGTCGGTCGTCTTCCACGTCCGCGACGACGGGCAGGGCGTCGCCGAAGGCGAGGAGGAGACGATCTTCGAGCCTGCTGTACGCGGACGTGCGGGCGGCGCCTCGGACGGAGGGGCCGGGTTGGGCCTCGCGCTCGCCCGTCGCCTCGCACGCGCCGCCGAAGGCGACGTCGAGGCGCAGCCGGGTGCCGGGGGTAGCTTCGTCGTCCGCCTACCGGCGGCGTAACCTGCTGGTTACGGTCTTCGCCGTTAGAGGCTCTCACAAAATAAGCGTTGTGTCGCCCGGCCGCGCTCGGCGGCGCGATGCTGCGTCCTCGGTCGCGCCAATAGCCACCGCTATTGACGCTCCCTGCGTCCTTGCCTCGCACTCGCCGATCGCACCCGGATCGACGAACGTCATTCTGTGAGAGCCTCTTAACGAAGGATCCCTGTGTGTCCGAGCGAGTAGCGGCCGGGCTGCGGCCAGACGCAGAGTCCGTGCGGGCCGCTCCCCACCGGGATCTTCGCGAGCAGCTTGCCGTTCGCGGTCGAGATCGCATACACGACGCCGTTGTAGCGGCCGCTCAGCCAGAGCACCTTTCCGTCGGCCGAGACGCCGCCCATGTCGGGGCTTCCGCCGCCGGGGATCCGCCACTTTGCAACGACCTTCCGCGTCCGGAAGCTGATCACCGAGACGGATCCCTCGCCGCGGTTCGACGCGTAGAGGAACTTGGCGTCCCGGCTCGGGTAGAGCCCGTGGACGCCGGCGCCTGTGGGGCAGGAAGTGCACGATCTTCAACCGTGCGCCGTCGATCTCCCAGAGCCCGTTCGCGTGCATGTCGGCGACGTAGAAGATCCGGCCATCGGCTGAGAGCTTCACGTCCTGCGGCATCCCGGCCGCGCCGTCGGGGAGGTCGAGGACGCCGGCGATGCGCTCGCGCCGCACGTCGACCTTCACCATCTGGCCGGAGAATTCGCAGCTCGCGAGGAGATACGACCCGTCGGCCGAGAAGTCGATGTGGTCGATCCCCGCGCACGGGACGGAGAGCGAGTGGTGGAGCTTGAACGTGTGTGCGTCCCGGAAGTCGAGCCGGTGCAGCCGCTCGGCGACCACGATCGCGTAGCGGCCGTTCGGCGTGAAGTACATGTTGTACGGATCCTCCACCGGAATCTGCTTTCCGGGCTTGCCGGTGCGCGGGTCGATCGGCGTCAGGCTGTTGCCGGTGTCGTTGGTGACGTAGAGCGTCTTCAGATTCCACGCAGGGACGACGTGCTGGGGTAGCCCGCCGACGGCAAAGCGGTCGACCACGCGCCGCGTCGCCGGGTCGATCACGTCGACCGTGTTGCTGTTGCTGTTCGGGACGTAGATGCGCGGCAGCGCGTGCCTCACGGCGGCGGCGAGCATGCCGGCACCATCGTGCGCATAGACGTTCAGGGACGCCGGCCTGTCGCGGCGGCGGCGAGCGCGCGCACGGGCACGAGCTCGCTCAGGGTCGACACCGTTCCCGAGGCCGAGCGGCCGCCTGCGACGAGGATGCGGGAGCCGAGCGCCGCGGCTGCGAGATCCGACCGCGCCGTCCGCAGGCTGCCTGCCGGCCGCACTCGTCTCTTCGCCGGATCGACCGCCATGATCCGCGCGGTCGGCGTTCCGACCGTTGCCCCGCGCCCTCCGATCACGTAGGCGATGCCGCCGATCGTCGCGGCGGCCGCATGGGTGGTCGGGGCGGGCAGGCGGCCGAGGCGGGTCAGCGTTCCGGTCGCGGGTGTGTAGGCCAGCACCGCGCTGCTCGCCGTGCCGTTCTCGAGCGAACCGCCGGCGATCACGAGTTGCCCTGCGACGGAGGTGACCGCTGCGTACCGCAGCGCCTGTGGCAGGTGCGCCACGACGCGCGCTCGCGACCCGGGTCGCCATGCGACGATCGTGTCGAGCCAGCGTGTCCCGGTGTAGCCGCCGACGATGTACGCCGTGCGGCCGATTGTGGCCGCGGTCGAGTCGGAGCTCGCGGCGGGCAGCCGCCCGACCAGGGTGCCACCTCCGCTCGCCGGGTCGACGCGCAGGATCTCGTTGAGCTGCGCGACGCCGTTGCCGCCGCCGAAGACGTAGGCGACGCTGCCGATCGCTGCGGCTGCAGTGTCGTGACGCGGCGACGGGAGAGGAGCAAGCGTCCGTGCCGTCGAGCGGCCGGCTGAGAGCACGCCGTCGCTCGAGGTGTCTGCCGCCGTCAGGCCGCCGAGCAGCAGGACGCGGGCGCGCGAGACCGTTGCAGACGACGGGTCCTGGAGCGGCGCCGGCAACGACCCGGTCAGTCGCTCCACCAGGTGCACCGGCAGCGTCCGCGCGGCAGGGCGGGCGTGCGGTGTCGGGCCTGCCGCCGCGGTCGTGGCTCGTACGTCGGTGCTCGTGGCGGAGGGTGTGTTTCCGCCGCCGCTGAGCGCGGCGACGCCGATTCCGAGGACGGCGAGCCCCGCAACGACCACAACGATCTTCACGCGGTGCCGTGCTGGACGGCGACGCCGCCGGCGGCGTCTGGCCGGTGTCAGCATCCCTGGCCACGATGCCGTCGCCGACCTGAACGCGGTCTGAACGCGGGGAGGTGCGGCGTGTGATGTACGGACACCGTCCTAGGATTCCGAGAATCCGTGTTGCGTGCCGCATTGACCCTCGTGCTCGTCGCCGTGCTGGCCGGCTGCGGCTCCTCTCACAACGAGCTCACCCGCGGGCGGAGGGTCTTCGCCGCCTCGTGCTCCGGCTGCCACACGTTGACCGGCCATCCGACGAGCGCGCCTGGTGGCGACCTGGGGTCGCTGCTGCTCAGCACCGCCGACGTCGAGAGCTTCGCGGCGATCATGCCGGTCAGGCCCCGGATCTCACAGCGCGACCTACGGTCGGTCGCGCTCTTCGTCAAGAGGCGCTAAACGCGAGGCGGAGGGCGTCGCTCAGTCGCCGAGGTCGAGCACGACGAGGCGCTCTTCCGTGAACTCGCGCATCGCGTAGAGCGGGCCTTCGCGGGTGTTGCCCGAGTCCTTGATCCCGCCATAGGGCATGTGGTCGACGCGCCATGTGGGCGACTCGTTGATCGTGACGCCCGCGAACTCAAGCCGGCGGGCGGCGCGCAGGGCAAGGTGGATGTCGCCGGTGAAGATGCCCGCCTGGAGCCCGAAGGACGTCGAGTTCGCCTGCTCGAACGCTTCTTCTTCGGTGTCGTACGGCTGTACGGCGCAGACCGGCCCGAAGGCCTCGTCGCACGACAGCTCCGAGGCGGTCTCCGGCGAAGCGACCACCGTCGGCCGGATCAGCCCGTCGTCGGTGAGCGTGCCGCCCGTCAGCACCTCGCCGCCCGAGGCGGCGATCCACTCGAGCAGGCGGTCGCGGTTGCCCTCGTCGATCACGGGCCCGACGTCCGTCGCCTCGTCGGCGGGGTCACCGACGACGAGCTTGTCGACCTTGGCGACGAAGCGCCCGACAAAGTCGTCGTAGACCGCGCGCTGGACGAAGATCCGCTGTACGGAGATACAGGACTGGCCCGCGTACGAGAACGCACCACTCGCCGCGGCAGAGCTGGCGGCGTCGAGGTCGGCGTCGGCCGCGACGATCAGCGGTGTCGAGTTGCCGAGCTCCAGCGCGACGTGCTTGCGCGGCGCGCGCTGCCGAAGCGCCCAGCCGACAGGCCCGGAGCCGGTGAATGTGATCGCCTTCACCCGATCGTCGGCGACCAGCACGTCGCCGATCGCGGCCGACGGGCCGCAGACCACGTTCAGCCAGCCTGCGGGCAGCCCGGCTTCCGCCGAGAGCTCGGCAAGCAGGAACGCCGAGAGCGGCGTCTTCATCGCCGGCTTGAGCACGACGGCACAGCCCGCGGCGAGCGCCGGCGCAAGCTTGTGAGCGACGAGGTTGAGCGGGAAGTTGAACGGTGAGATCGCGCCGACGATGCCGATCGGGACGCGGATCGTGAGGCCGAGCTTGCCGGCGCCGCTCGGCGCCGCCGCGAGCGGGATCGTCTCGCCGCTCAGCGATCGAGCTGCCGCGGCCGCGGCCAGGTAGGTCTGAACGGCGCGGTTCGCCTCGCCCCGTGCAGCCTTCATCGGCTTGCCGGCCTCGTCGCTGATCAGGCGTGCCGCCTCGTCTTGCCGGCCTGCGAGCGCCTCCGCGATTCGCGTCAGGATCTCGACGCGCTCGTGCTGCGGGATCGGCGTCTGCATCGCCCGTTCGGCGGCGTCGACCGCAGCGTGCGCGTGCTCGGCTCCACCGATCGCGACGCGCCCGATCACGTCGCCGGAGTAGGGCGACGAGACGTCGGCCCACTCACCGGTCTCGACCCATTCGCCGGCCACGAACAGGCGCCTGTTTCTCAGCTCCTGCGCCGTCACGGTCACCCATCCATCCTAGTCACGCGTGCAGCCCGTGGGCCTGGAAGGGACTACTCTCCGCTGCGATGGGGTCGAGCGCAACATGGGGCTTGCTGACGGCAACATTCACGGCGTCGTTCGTCGAGTTCGTCGAGGCGCTGACGATCGTCCTTGCGATGGGGATGACGCGCAGCTGGCGCTCCGCGCTCGCGGGCACCGCGCTTGCGCTTGTGGCGCTCGCCGGCTTCACCGCCGTTGCCGGCTACGCGCTCGTCAACTGGCTGCCGCGTTCGGCGCTCCAGCTCGGCATCGGAGCGTTGCTGCTCGTTTTCGGGCTCCAGTGGTTGCGCAAGGTGATCCTGCGCTCGTCGGGTCTGAAGGGATTGCACGACGAAGCAGAGGAGTTCCGCGAGCAGGAGGAGGCCGCCCGGCGCGCAGGCGACGAGCAGCGTCTCGGGCTCGACTGGTTCTCGTTCGTCATCTCCTTCAAGGGTGTGTTCCTCGAGGGAGTCGAAGTCGTGTTCATCGTCATCACCTTCGGGCTCAACGCGCACAACGTGCCCCTCGCGGCGGGGGCTGCGGCGGCAGCCGGGGCGGTCGTGCTCGGCGTGGGCGCGGTCGTACACCGTCCGCTGACACGCGTGCCGGAGAACACCTTGAAGTACGGCGTCGGCCTGATGCTGGCGTCCTTCGGCACCTTCTGGGTCGTCGAAGGGCTCGGCGTCTTCCAGAGCGGCGGCCGCAGCCTTGCCTGGCCGGGCGACGACTGGTCGCTGCTCGGGCTGCTGGCCGGCTGGCTCCTGCTCACGCGGCTCCTGATCAAGGTGATGCCGGCGCTCGCAGGCCGTGACCGTGAGGCTGCGTCGCTCGCGACTCCGAAGGTCGTCGAGGGAGCCTCATGAAGTTCGTCAAGGGGTTCGGACAGTTTTGGTACGACTTCATCATCGGGGACGACTGGAAGATCGCATTCGCGATCGGCCTTGTCATCGTCGTCGGCGCCGTGATCGCATCGGTCTCTGCGACGGATGCCGGCTGGATCGCGCCCACCATGGGTGTGGCGCTCGCGCTCGCATTTGTGATCGGCCTCGTGATCGACGTGCGCCGCGGCTGACGTCCGCGTCAGCGCGCCAGCCGGGTCGGGGCCGATCGTCGGCTCGTCGAGGATGAGGAGCGCGCCGGCCCCGTTCGGGCCCAGCAGCCCGTAGACCTCGCCGCACTCGACGGCGAGGTCGATCCCGTCGTCGGAGCCGGTGTGGGTGACGGTGGGCATCTAGACCTCTGTCGCAGAGGTATCTGCGAGCTCTCGGCCCGCGGGCACTATGCGGGCGTGATCTTTCCGCTCAGCGTCCTCGACCAGTCGCCGATCTCCGAAGGGTCGGTGGGCGCGGATGCGCTCGCCAACTCGATCGACCTCGCCCGGCACGTCGAGGCGCTCGGCTACGAGCGCTACTGGATCGCGGAGCATCACGGCACGCCGATGCTCGCGAGCGCCGCGCCGGAGATCCTGATCGCCGCTGTCGCTGCTGCGACCTCCCGGATCAAGGTCGGGAGTGGGGGCGTGATGCTTCCGCATTACAGCCCCCTGAAGGTGGCCGAGGTCTTCAGCATGCTCGCTGCACTGCATCCGGGGCGGATCGACCTGGGCCTCGGCCGGGCACCCGGCAGCGACCGCGAGACGATGTTCGCGTTGCAGCGCGACCGCCGGCAGGCGTCGCCCGACGACTTTCCCGAGCAGCTTGCCGAGCTGCTTGCGTACCTCGAGGACGACTTCCCCGCCGGCCATCCGCTCGCCCGTCTTGCGGCGCTGCCGGGCGGGCCGGAGCGGCCCGAGGTGTGGCTGCTCGGCTCCTCGCCGCAGAGCGCGATCTGGGCGGGCGAGCTCGGTCTGCCGTACGTGTTTGCCGACTTCATCAACCCGGCCGGCGCCGAGATCGCGCAGCTCTATCGGCAGCGGTTCATGCCGTCCCGGCGGCGTGAGCGCCCTTTCGTGGGCGTCTGCCTATCGGTCGTCTGCGCCGAGACCGACGGGGAGGCGCAGCGCCTCGCGGCGAGCTCGCGGATGGCGATGACGCTCCTTCGGCAAGGGCGCCTGATCGCCGTGCCGCCGGTCGAGACAGCGCTCGCGTTCTTCGAGCACAACGAGCCGCCGGCCGGGCGCCGCGCCGTCGTCGGATCGCCGGCAACTGTCCGCTCAGGAATCGAGGAAGTAGTGGCTGCCTACGCGGCGGACGAGGCGATGCTCGTGACGATCACGTACGAGCACGAAGCGCGGCGCCGCTCGTACGAGCTCGTCGCGGGCGCTTTCTAACTAACTGCGGCTGGCTTCGAAGCGGCCCTCGTACAGCAGCACTCTGCCGCCGAGGCTCCGCATGCACGGTGTGATCTGCTCATCCGTCAGGTGCCAGGCCTGCGCGCCGAGCTGGCGCTCGCACTCGCAGAGCGCGTTCTTCCGGAGGTCGCACGGGCTGACCCCGCGCAGCACGAGGCAAGCATGATCTTCGGAGGGGCGCTCGATCCTCACCGTCATGTAAGGGTAACCATACACGACCGGTGAGGGTTGGCTCTCCGGCAGGATGGCGAGCCGTGCCTGCGCCGCGCAAACCGCTCGTCCTGCTGCCGCCGAGCGAGACGAAGCATGCGCCTGCCCGGGGCCGGCCACTCGACCTCGCAACGCTCTCGTTCCCGACCCTGACGCCTTTGCGCGAGGCGCTCCTCGACGATGCCCTCCGGACGGCGCACGCCACTCCGGCAGGCCGCCTCTATACCGGGGTGCTCTACGCCGCCCTCGACATCCCGAACCTGCCGGCGCGAGCTGCGCGGGAGATCGTGATCGTTTCGGCGCAGTTCGGTGCGCTTCGCGCTGCTGACCGTGTACCTGCGTACAGGCGCGAGCTCGACGCCGCGCACTGGCGGGACGCGTTGCGGGAGCCGCTCGACCAGGCCGCGGCCGGGCGGGTGATTCTCGACTGCCGCTCGTCGACCTACGTCGCCGCCTGGCGGCCGGGCGCCGTGGTCACCGCAGGCTGGGTGCACGTCGCCGTCGTCGAAGAGCGGAACGGCGTTCGTCGTGTCGTCTCGCACATGGCGAAGAAGACACGCGGAGAGGTGGCGCGGCACGTCCTTGCCACCGGGGCGCTCCTCCGCAGCCCGGCCGACCTCGCCGCCGTCGTCGCCGAGCAATTCTCGTGCGAGCTGGACGTTCCTGTTCGCGCGGGCGCGCCGTGGCGGCTCACCGTGGTGGTTCGCTGACCGAGGTTTTCGCTCAGCCGCTCGATGCGAGACCCGTTACGGCTTGACCAGGTGCTTGACCTCGAAGGACTCCTGCGGGGGAGGGCCGGCGGCGATGGCGGCCTCGCCCATCACCTCTCGCACCGCAGGCATGAGCCGGTCCTCACGGAACCGCTGATAGGCAGCTTCCGATTCCCAGACGTCGACCGAGCGCCATTTGCCGTTTTCCTCGCCCGCAGCGTGAACGATCAGTCCCGCCGGCGGATTGTCGTCGACCCCAACTGCCTTGGCGACGCTCGCGTAGTCGTCCCAGGATGCCTCTTGGGCCTTCTGAATCTGAACCCACGTCATTTTGGTTCCTCCGTCCCAGTCGGATGAACTCCCGCGGCGATCCTCTCACCTCGTGAGTCGGTTTCGCAACTGGACCCAAGGGGGGTCCTGGCTGAGGGTACGACTACGATGTTGGACCTGACATCGTGAGCGGGAGACGGCGAGAAGAGGGGCCCATGCGAGTACCGCCGGATCCCACGGTGCCGGTGCTGCGGCGACGGCCGTGGACACCGCAGCACCGGCACCGGTTGGTACTAGAAGTTTCTGGCCCAGGGAAGTTCGTCCAGCGGCCCGGGCGCCGAACCTCCCATCGCCCGTGCCGCTCGGGATCAGCCGTTGTGACCTCTGACCCTGCGCTGTGGCGAAGGGCGACCTCGGAGCGTGGATAGACGCGCTCCAGATCGTCCCGCCGGTTACCCGTCGCCAGGATCACACAGGGATAGTCGTCGGTTGCGACGAAGGTGTGTGCGGTCATTGGTGGGCAGTGCACGAAGTCCCATGTGCGCAGGTGGCGTTCCTCTTCCTCGATGATGAGGATGCACTCGCCGCTGAGGATCAGGAAGTCCTCCTGCACCGACTCGGCGTGGTAAAGGTCGGACGGCCGTCCCGGCGGCACGACCCGGATCGTGAACCCGGCGTGCGGCTTGACGTACTCCGTCAGATCGGGTCGGCCGCGCAGGACAAACTTGTCCGACTCGAAGATGCAGACGCCGCCGCACCAGTCATCGTTGGTGACCCAGGCGGCCTCTCCCGTGTTGACCACGAACCATCCCGGGGTGACCGGAGCCAACCCCGAAGCGACGCGCTCCAGCCGTGCTTCATTGACCATTTTTCTCTCCTCACGAGTTGATCTACGCGCACGCAGCGGCGAAGGACGCGTCAACGCGCGTCCCCGCCTCGTCTGCGCGGCAGGTCTAAAAAGCGCCGAGATCGATCAACTAAGCCGGAATCGCCACGATCACGAGTCTAACGTCGCGATCGATCAGCCGTCACTGCTGAACGCTGGCGCACCGCCGACCTGTCAGCTCAGGGACAGCTGGATGCCGTGCGGAGCACCTCGGTCACCTCGTGCAGCCAATGCCTGGCTCGGACGACGTTAGGTCCACTCGGGGCGAGCGCGACGGTGTCTTCTTGGAGCTCGCTCATCACGAGCATCGCACGCAGCGGCTCCGGTTCGGTGAGCGCTTCGTCGATCCGTTCCGCCAGTCGCTCCGGCTTGAGCGCGAGTGCGTCGAGCCGCGCTGCGAGGCGCTTGTTCGTCGGCTGCCATACGAGATTCAGTGCGTAGACGATTCGGAGGACGCGGAGCGCGTCGTCGTACAGTCGTTCGACGAGCGCAAGCCGGTCGCCCGGGCGTGCGAGGGTGAGAAATCCCGTGGGATGGAAGCCGCCCCAGGTCAGCGCTGCATCCTCGATCCGCTCCGCTGCGAGAGCTTCCGGGTAGATGCGAAGGCGGTCTTGCCACCCTTCGAGCAGCCCGATCGTTCGGAGGGATACACCGCTGACGAGTGCCTCAGCTGACGACGAGTGCCCGACATCGAAGAGGGCGGAGACGGATGCTTCCGCGAGCTCGCGCGGCCACCAAGTCAACTCGATCGGGACCGATTCGCAGTAGCCGAACACCCGGGAGACTTCGGTTCCCTGGACGCCCCAGCTGTCGAGCCGCTCGAGACCCGCGCCGCGCGCGAGCTCGAAGCATTCTTCGAGCTCGAGCCGCTCGCGGGTGACAACGAGCATCTCGATATCCGAGACAGTGTCCGCGACGCTACGCGAGACGCTGCCCGTCAACACGACCTCCTCCGCGATCTCGGCCGGGAGCGCGTCCGCCACCCGCTGGGCGAGTGCTCGCAGCTCCGCACTCCTCGTCATCTTGCCTCCGTCATCACGCAGATCGAGTATCTCGCAACGTTGCTCATGCCCGCGGCTTCAGCTCCGGCGACCGAGCTGGCGGAGCGCGAACGTGTCGCGAAGACGCCATCCCTCAGACCGATGCTCGTAGAGCTGTGCGGCCTGGATGCGGGCGACGATCGGTAGATGTCTCTGGACATCTCGTTCGACCTGCAGGAGTCCGGCCCGGTTGTCTCCCGTAGCCACTGTGAGATGAGGAATGACGGAATCGAAGCGCCCCGCGTAGGCCGGGTGCTCGGGGAACTCGCGCTCCAGCGCCTCGGTGATCGCGACGAAGGGCTCCGACGGCACCGGCTTGAGCCAGAGCACAGCCCGATCGAGGTTCTCGAACCATGCGGTCTCACCGAACTCGACCTCGAACACCGGGAGTGACTCGAACACGTCCCTCAGCTCGTGGATGCGGCCGGCCGGGAGCTGATCGCTATCCGTGAACGGATACAGAAGCGTCACGTGCGCCGGCATCCCCGCCGCGCCGGCAGCGGCGCCCCTCCGGTGCGTCAGGTACGGCGCAGCCTCGACCTCGGGTACCTCAGCCACGATCGCAGTCTCCGACACCAAGCCAATAGTGGCAGGCTCTTCAGCGTCCATCACCGGCAGCTCACGCGGTTCGACCCAGAGCCGCGAAAAACCGACGAGGCCCTTGCGGGCCCCGTGGTTTGAGTAAGGAGCAAATGGTGGAGCTAGGCGGGCTCGAACCGCCGACCTCCTGGGTGCGATCCAGGCGCTCTCCCAGCTGAGCTATAGCCCCGTGCGGCCCAAAGTGTAGCGCCGGTGCGGCGAAGGAGCCGGTCGTGTGCCGCACCCGAATCGGCCGCTCGGGAGTTGTTCCCCTACAGGCGCTGTAACTCCAAGGGGGATCTAATGAAACGAACGACTTCGCT
Organism: uncultured Actinomycetes bacterium; assembly: GCA_963785895.1. GTDB lineage: Bacteria > Actinomycetota > Thermoleophilia > Gaiellales > Gaiellaceae > PALSA-600. Next base: position 73,126 of record CAWAXB010000026.1, read on the forward strand.
GCTTGCCCTGCTTGCGGCAGGAGCAGTCACCGTGCTTACGGTTGCCGGTCTTTCGACGGCGGCCAGTGACGCCGCGCCGACCAACCAGTCACCGCCCACGATCGCGGGAACCGCCGAGGAAGGCTCGACGCTCACCGCGGACTCGGGCTCGTGGAACGGGACCGCGCCGATCAAATACTCGTTCCAGTGGCGTCGTTGCGACAAGAACGGCACCGGCTGTGCGAACGTCGGCGGCGCCGACACCTCGACGTATCTCGTCAGGCGTGGGGACGTCGACAACACCCTTCGTGTACGCGTGACAGCGAAGAATGCCGACGGCAGTGCGCAGGCGACCTCGGCACAGACCGCCGTGGTCAAGGCGAAGACCGCTCCGCCGCCCACCACGGTGAACGGCTGTCCGGTGGCCGTGACCGGGCCGCTCGCAGTGACCAGCGTGTCGCTGCCCGCCCGTCTCGTCGTCGACGGTCAGCAGATATCGCCGTCGCCGATCGGCCGGTCGACGACCGACCTGACGGTCAAGTTCCACGTCTCGGCGTGCGGAGGACACTCGGTCACCGGTGCGCTCGTCTACGTGACGGCGATTCCGTTCGAGCAGTTCTCGATCCCGCCCGAGACGGCCACCGGGGCAGATGGCTGGGCGACGATGACGATGCACCGCGGTTCGGCCTTCCCGGCCAGCTCGCGGCAGCAGTTGCTGGCCGTGTTCGTTCGCGCCCGCAAGTCGGGCGAGTCGGTGCTCGGCGGCATCTCGACGCGCAGGCTCGTGTCGTTCGCCGTCAACCTGCACCAGTAGACGGATGAGGGACCGCGCGCGCCGCCTACGATACGGCGGTGCGCGCGGTCGTCCTCGACGTGGCTGGGCTGCCTGAGCTTGCCGAGCAGCCTGAGCCGTCAGGCCCCGGCGAGCTCGTACGGGTCCTGGTGTGCGGGCTCTGCGGCTCCGACGTCGAGAAGCTGGCCGCGCGCCCGCCGGCACGGTGCTCGGTCACGAGGTGGAGGGCGTCCTCGAGAGCGGGGCGCGGGTCACGGTGATGCACCGCGTGCCGTGCGGCGCCTGCGAGCGCTGTCGCGCCGGGCACGAGTCGACATGCGACGCGTTTCGCGAGCTGCGGCTGAGCCCGGGCGGATTTGCAGAGCGCCTGCACGCGACTCATTGCTTGCCTCTGCCCGATTCGGTCGGCGAACTCGATGGCGTTTGGGTCGAGCCGGTCGCGTGCGTCCTGCGCGCGGCCGAGCAGGTTCCCGCCGGCGGCCGTGTGCTGGTTGTCGGCTGCGGTGCGATCGGCAGGCTCTGGATCCAGGTGCTGACCTTGCGCGGCCACGAGGTTGCGGCCGCCGACCTGCGTGACGAGCGCCTGGCCGGAGCGCGCGAGCTCGGGCGCGGAGGTCGACGTCGGGCCCGTCGCGGCCGCCGTGGTGACCGCTCACGGCGGTCTCGGCGAGGCCGTGCAGCGGCTCGAGCCCGGTGGGACGCTGCTCGTGTTCGCGGCCCCTGACGCGCCGTGCCGGTCTCGCTCGACGCGATCTACCGCAAGGAGCTCACCGTCGTCGGCTCGCGCTCGGCACGCCCGGCCTACTTCCACGCCGCGGTCGAGCTACTGCCGTCGCTCGTCCTGCCGCCGGTCGTCGACCTTGCCGTTCGAGCGCTTCGCCGAAGGCGTCGAGCTCTACCGCAGCGGCGAGGCGCTGAAGGTGGTTTTCACGCCGTGAAGGCGGCGCGCCTGTACGCGCCCGGTGATCTCCGCGTCGAGGAGATTCCGAAGCCCGAGCCTGGGCCGGGTGACGTGCTCGTGCAGATCGAGGTTGCGCTCACCGACGGCACCGACCTGAAGACGTTCCGGCGCGGTCATCCGCTGCTCGCCCAGACGTCGCCGGCGCCGTTCGGGCACGAGTTCTGCGGCCTCGTCGACGGGCGGCGCGTGGTGGCGGCGAACTCCGCGCCCTGCGGCGTGTGCGCCGGCTGCGCGCGTGGAGAGCAGTGCCTCGACCTGGTGTTTCTCGCTGGCGCCTACGCCGACTGGCTCGTGGTCCCGGAGCGGATCGCGGCGGTCAACCTGCACGAGGTGCCGGCCGGGATCGCCCCTGAGGTCGCCGCGATGATCGAGCCGCTCGCGTGCTGCCTCCGTGGCGTTGAGCGCGCCGAGATTCATCCCGGTGACACGGTCGCGATTCTCGGCGCCGGGCCGATCGGCCTGATGCTTTCCGCGTGCGTGGCCGATGCGGGCGGCTGGCCGGTGATCGTCGGCGGGCGCGATGAGCGGCGGCCGTTCATCTCCGAATTCGGCGCCGAGCCCGGTGACGGGCGCGGAGCGGACGTCGTGATCGAGGCGGCCGGCACCGACCAGGCCTGGTTCGACGCCGGGGAGCTCGTGCGATCGGGCGGGACGGTCGTCATGTTCGGCGGCCTGCCACGCGACGCGCGGCCGGCGATCGACGCGTACCGGCTGCACTACGAGGAGCTGACGATTCGCGGCTCGTTCCACCACACGCCGGCCACCGTGCGCGCAGCCCTCGGCTTCCTCGGGAGCGGGGCGTATCCATGGCAGAAGCTCGTGACGCATCAGGTGCCGCTCGGGCAGTTGCCGGCGTTGTTCGCCGACCCGCCGCGCGACCTGCTCAAGGCCGCCGTCATTCCGTGAGGACCTCACGCTGCCTGGCTGCCTCGCGTGAAGGTGCCTGACTGACAGGCGTCGACCTCCAGGCACCTTCTCGTCAGAGGGCGAAGAGCGTCAGCTCGGGCTCGCGCTCGCCGCGCAGGACTGCCAGGTCGATCGTGGCGCACGCGATGCCGCGGCTGTCTGCCAGCGCGATCGCCTGCGGTTTCAGCTGCTGCGCGGCGAGGATCCCGCGGCACTCCGCGCGCGACGGGTCGAGCGCGAATGCAGTCGAGGTAGCGCGTCAGTTGCTCGACCGCGTCGATCGTTCCGACCCGCTTGATCTCGACGGCCACCCAGCCATCGTCCTCGTCGCGGCACATCAGGTCGACCGGGCCGACATCCGTCGGCCATTCGCGCTTGACGAGCCGCAGGCCGCCGGCGACGTGCGTCGGGTCGGCGGCGAGCAGCAGCTGCAGGTCGCGCTCGACGCCGTCCTTCTCGAGCGCTGCCGCCTCGCCCATGTCGTGGCGAACGTCGGAGAGCACCTCGACGAGCCTGATCTCGAGCCGGTCTTCGCTGCGCCCGGCCCGCTTGCGGACGACGACGAGATCACCCGTGTCCTCGATCACTGTCGGCGGGGTCATCCAATTCAAAGGTTTAAATCCACCAGAGTCCGCGTGGATCAGCACTGAGCCGTCGTCCTTCAGCATCAGCAGCCGCGTCGACTCGGGCAGGAAGGCGTTCAGGCGGCCGGAGTAGGTGACCTCACAGCGGGCGACGATCAGGCGCACGGCGGCACCCTACTGTCCGATTCGGACAGGGTCGAGCTAGGGCGAGCTAATGACGCCGGGCGCGAGATACGGCGGCATGATCCACGCAGCGGGAGCTCGGACGTTGCGACAGCCGCATGGGCCGTGGACGATGTGCGGGACTTCGTGGTCGCGGATATCGGAGGCGACGCCTTCGACGAAGCAGAATTTCACAGCATCGATCCATTTCCCGGCGAATATGCCGTGGACGGTCCCAGCGCGTGCGCCGTAGACCCAGCAGCCCGCGTGCTTCTTGGTCGGCTCCCCGAGCCGACGCAGCACGTGTGTCGGGCTTGCGCCGTAGGGGATTCCGAGGTTCATCGTCCCGATGGTTTCCTGCTGGTTGGACGGATGCGGATGGCCGGCGGAGTCGGAGAGGTGGTAGATCACCCCGCCGATAACGATCACGCAGACACCGATTCCCACCAGCCATGCAAGTCGTCTCTTGGCGCGTGGCCCCATCGTCGCAACCGACCTGGGCGGGTTAGTTCGGGATGTCGATGATGGTCGGAATCCAGAATCCCTCGTTGAGCACCTTTGGCCCTTTTGCGGGCATGAAGCCACCGATCTGGATGCCTGTGAGCCCGCCTGGTCCAAGGCGGGTCGTCGCGCGATAGTGACCGTGCTTGCCGTACGCCGGAGCCAATTGGCTTGTGCGGGTCACGAGCACGAGAAAGGCCGATCCTTGCGGAATCCCGGTACCCGGCGCCTTGCCCTGCTCGCCGACCGTGAACGTGACGGTGACCAGGGTGCCCGGCCGATTCGGGCCGTGAACAGCCACACCCGTCACCCTTGCGACGAACGTAGGATTCGATGAACCCGTCAGTCCTACGAGGTCGCGCACTTTCGGGCTGAACGCGAGCGCCGGCGCCGCCACGACCACGACGGTTGCGAGAACGGTTGCCGCGAGTGGAGCGATCAGAGGCCGGCGGACGAACCGGCGATGCCGATCTCCGGCCGGTACGAGCCCGGCCGCCGCGTGTGAAGCGCTCTCGGCTTCGAGCCGTTCGAGCACATCCTCCCACCCCGGCCCACCAATCACGGGCGGATAGAGGCGCTCGAGCGTCGCCGCAACTTCTTTGCGCTTCTCGTTCATCGGGCAACCTCCTCAAGTGCCTCACGAATCGCCACGTGCGCTGAGTGCAGGGACGCGGCGATGGTGCCGGGCGCTACATCGAGGATCGCGGCGATGCTTCCGTAGTCGAGGTCGGCGAAGTACCGGAGAAACAGAGCCAGCCGTTGTCGCTCCGGTAACTCTCGAATCAGCTGCCGCAAGTCCTCGTCGGCGTCTGACCCGCGACCAGGGTGTGAGGGATGCTCACAAGACGACAGCAGCTCGAACGGGGGTCTAAGTCGGCGTGCGCTCGTCCGCACCGCGTTCATCACGCAACCCCAGATCCATGCCTCGAGCGGTGCGTCACCGCGAAAGGACGCGCGATCCCGAATAGCACGCACAAACCCGTCCTGAACCGCATCCTGCGCCGCCTCCGAGTCACCAAGAATGGCACGCGCGACACGACGGAACTGACCCAGCCGAACACGGTAGATCTCCTCAATCGAAGAGACCTCGGGCTTACCCGAGAGCAAACCGACTTCCATCACCCGACTATGGCGCATCCATCCCGGGGTTTTCTTTAGCCGGCCTGTCGGGTTGGACGACCGGTGTCGCAACTAAGCGCACTCGGCTTCCGGCGGCGGCTTGCTCGAAGGTCCATACGTACGACCTCTCGAAGCGATCCACGTGCCGCCGCGTCGTTTGCTTCGCCGTTCGTCGGATGGATCAGTTACGACGAGCGCCAGGCAGCGGCAGCACGGCATGCAGGGCATTGGACAATTGCGCCGGGTGCGTGATCCACGTTACGCGTGCCGGATCAGCGTCATCCCGTCGCGCACGCTGAGCAGCACCTGGACACTGCGCGGGTCGGCGGCCACGTGCTCGTTGAAGCGCGCGATCTCCGGTGTGCCGTCGATCACCTCGCCGCTCGCAAGCGTGTTGTCGGCGACGATCAGGCCGCGCTCGGACAGACGCGGCAGCACAGCTTCGTAGTAGTCGACATAGCCACCCTTGTCGGCGTCGATGAAGACGAAGTCGAACGTCGCCGTCGAGCCGTCCGATCGTCTCGAGCGCCGGGCCGAGATGAAGCGTGATCTTCGAGCCATGCGGCGAGCGGTCGAACCAGCTCTGGGCAAACGCCGCGCGCTCCGGGTCGAGCTCGCAGGCGTCGATGCGCCCGCCGCCGGGCAGGGCGGCAGCCATCGAGAGCGCCGAGTGACCGCTGTACGTGCCGATCTCGAGCACCCGCTGCGGGCGCCCGGTCCAGACGAGCAGCTCGAGCAGGCGCCCGGCAACCGGCCCGGTCAGCATCTGCGGGGAGCTCAACGATGCCTGCGTCTCCGCCGAGAGCTCGGCGAGCAGCGGCTCGTGCGGCGATGTGAGCCGCTCGACGTAGTCCTCGATGCGCGGGTCGAGGATGTCCACCTAGTACACGCGCTCCACCCGGGAGCCGCCGACGATCGCGTCGGTGCCGTCGTCGAACCGCACCCATGCCTTGCCCTTGCCGTCGTAGTCCGGCGACCAGACGACGAGCGTCGCGTCGCGTCCGTTCGACGCGCACGCGCTCGGCGCCTTCAGGCTCGGCGCCGCGCCAGACACGGATGAACGGGTTCTTCTCCCACTCGCGCCCGATCGTCGTCTCCTCGGTGTGGCCGGGCAGGACGCGCCGGTCGTGCGGCATCGCCATGTAGACGTCCATCACCGCCGCCTTGATCTGCTCGAAGTCGCCGCCGCCGACCGCGTCCAGGAACAGCGTGTCGCCCGAGAAGACCGCGTGCGCCGTCGATCACGAAGCAGATCATGTCGTCGGAGTGGCCCGGCGTCGGGATCGCCTCGATCCCAGAGATCGCCCGTCTCGAGCGAACCGAGGGAGACGGGCACACCGAGCTCCGCCTCGTGGGCCACATGATCCGCGTGCGCATGCGTGCGGAGAACGTGAGTCGGTGTCACCTGCCACTGTTCGGCGCGTCCGCAGGAGCGGATCCATCGGGGCGCCCGAGTCGACGAAGACCGCCGTGCCGCCGGGCTCGTCGGCCACCAGGTAGGCGTTCGAGAGCCAGCGAGAATCCATGCTCCGTGCGATCAGCACCGCGTTAGGCTAGCGGGGTGGAGCCGAACCGTACGCAGCCGCACCCGACCGTGAGGAGACAGACCCGATGCCCGGCCTGATGGGACGCGCCAGCCTGATCGTGAAAGCGAAGTTCTCGAAGCTGCTGGACCGCAGCCGAGAACCCGAACGAAACACTCGACTATTCCTACGAAGAGCAGCTCCGGCAGCTCCAGAACGTCAAACGCGGCATCGCCGACGTGACGACGGCGAAGAAGCGGCTCGAGCTGCAGTACACGACGATGCAGCAGCAGGTCGACAAGCTCGACGGCCAGGCCCGCGAGGCGCTCAAGGCGAACCGCGAAGATCTGGCGCGCGAAGCGTTGACGCGCAAGGCCGCCGTGCAGGGGCAGCTCGACGGGATCATGGAACAGGGCCAGCAGCTCGAAGCGCAGCAGCAGAAGCTCATCGAGGGTGAGAAGACGCTCTCGTCGAAGGTCGAGTCGTTCCGGACCCAGAAGGAAGTGATCAAGGCACAGTACTCCGCCGCCGAGGCGCAGGTGAAGATCGGCGAGGCGGCGACCGGGATCGGCGAGAACATGGCGGACGTCGGCCTCGCGATCCAGCGTGCCAAGGACAAGACCGAGCAGATGCAGGCGCGCGCGAACGCGATCGACGAGCTGACGACGTCCGGCGCGCTCGAGGACTACACCTCGACGGGCGACGACATCGACCGGCAGCTGGCGCAGATCTCGCAGAGCGGCCAGGTCGACGACGAGCTCGTCGAAGCTGAAGGCCGAGATCGGTACGGGCGACGCGCCGCCGAAGGAGCTGGCCGGCGGCGACGAGGCCGAGGCCAAGAAGCCGTGAGCAGAGAGGTCGCGTTCGCGGCGCGCCCTCAGGGTGAGCCGAAGGAGTCCGACTTCGAGTTGCGTGAGAGCGTCGATGCCGAGCCCGGCGACGGCGAGGTGCTGGTGCGCAACGTCTTCGTCTCGGTCGACCCGTACATGCGCGGGCGCATGACGGGCATCCGCACGTACGTCGCTCCGTTCGAGGTCGGCGACGCGATCGACGGCGGCGCGGTCGGCCGCGTCGTGGCCTCGCGCTACGACGGACTTGCCGAAGGAGACTGGGTCAGCTCGCAGCTCGGCTGGCGAGAGTCGGGCATTGCCGCCGGATCGAGCCTCCGCAAGCTCGACCCCTCGTTCGCACCGCCGTCGACCGCGCTCGGTGTGCTCGGGATCACCGGCTTCACGGCCTGGGTCGGCCTGATGCTGATCGGCGAGGCGAAGGAAGGGGAGACGCTCTACGTCTCGGGAGCCGCCGGCGCGGTCGGGAGCATCGCGGCCCAGATCGCGAAGCTGAAGGGCCTGAACGTGATCGGCAGCGCGGGCTCCACGGAGAAGGTCGAATGGCTCCGGTCGCTGGGCGTCGACGCGTTCAACTACCGCGAGACGTCCGCAAAGGACGCGCTGGCCGGCGGAATCGACCTGTATTTCGACAACGTCGGCGGCGAGCAGCTGGAGGCGGCGCTCACGGCGCTTCGTCCGTTCGGCCGGGTGATCGCCTGCGGCGCGATCTCGCGCTACAACGACGAGCGTCCCGAGCCGGGCCCGCGCAACCTGGGGTTCGTCGTCTCGAAGCGGCTGCGCATCCAGGGCTTCATCGTCACCGACCATGGGGACCGCTTCCGCGATTTCGTCGACGAGGTTGGAGCGTGGGTCCGTGACGGCAGCCTCGTCCACCGCGAGACGATCCTCGACGGGATCGAGAACGTGCCGGCGGCGTTCGCCGGCCTGTTCCACGGCGACAACATCGGCAAGATGCTCGTCCGCGTCGGGCCGGACGAGTAGCCGGCGGCGTGCGCCCTAGACCGGGGCGTCGAAGAGCGCGAGCCAGCGGGTCAGGTCGGGTTCGATCGGCAGCTCCTTTTCGAGCTTCGCCTTCAGCTCCAGCTCCGTCGGGTTGTCGCGCTGCTCGCTGCCGGCCGGGACAAACGGCCAGAACGCGCCGCGCTTGAACCCGTAGATCCAGTAGACGGGGTTGGTTCCGCCCGAGAACTTGAACATCGCTGCAAGCAGTTGCGCGCCGAAGCCCTGCGCGGTCAGCTCGGCTGCGAGCGTGTGCGCCGCGCCGACCAGATCCTCGAGGTCGGGGTCGTGCACGACGATCCAGTCGTAGCCGTACTTGTCGCTCTGCCGCTCGATCTGGGAGCCGCATGACTGCGCGACGGCATCGGTGAGCTTGTCGATCTCGTCGAACGCGCTTCTGAACTCGCCGGATGACTGCGGCTTGAAGGCGATCGCGGCCGCCCCTGCGCTCTTCAGCCCGAACTCGATGTCGAGCGTCACCGCGGCGGTCGTCAGCGCGAAGAGGCGATCCTCGGAGGGCTCGGACAGCTTCTTGCGGCCGAACAGGACGTCACGAACACCCACGCTCAGGCGACGGGGCGGCCCATCTCGCGCGCGATCTCGGCGAGCGCGGCGATGCGCTTCTCGAGCGGCGGATGGTCCATGAAGAGCTCGGCGGTGGCGGACTTCACCTTGGCCGGGACGATGAAGAAGGCGTTCATCCCCTCGACCTGGCGCAGGTCGCGGTTGGGGATCAGCGTCATCTGCGACGAGATCTTCTGCAACGCGCTCATCAGGTACTCGGGCGAACCCGTGATCAGCGCAGAACCCCTGTCGGCGGCGTACTCGCGGTAGCGCGAGATCGTGCGGATCAGGACGAAGCTGACGAGGTAGGTGATCGTCGAGACGGCGAAGACGATCAGCCAGATCGGCGGGCCGTTGTTGTTATTGCTGCGGCTGTTGCCGCCGCCCCACATACCGGCGTAGAGCCCGAAGCGGGTAAGCATCGCGGCGAGCATCGCGAAGAAGCTGGCGAACGTCATGATCAGTACGTCGCGGTTCGCGACATGCGAGAGCTCGTGGGCGAGGACGCCCTCGACCTCCTTTGGCTCGAGCCGCTCCCACAGGCCGGTCGTGACGCAGATCGCGGCGTGCTTCGGCGATCGGCCGGTCGCAAACGCGTTCGGCACGGGCGTGTCCATCATCGCGACCTTCGGCTTCGGCAGGTCGGCCATCGCGCAGAGCCGCTCGACCATGTCGTGCAGCGCCGGAGCTTCTTCGCGCGTGACGATCTTCGCTCCGGCGGCTCGCAGCGCAAGCTTGTCGGAGGTGTAGTACTGGAAGAACGCGATCCCGATCACGATGATCAGCATCGGGACGAGCCCGACATTCAGGGCGTTGAAGAGGACGACCGCGAAGATGACGTAGAGCAGGCCGAGCATGCCCGTGGTCAGGATCATCCGGAACGTGAGGCCGGCGTCGCGGCCGTAGGATCTGCGTTTCATGCGAAGGATTGTAGGCCGCTCGCTCGACGTCATGGCGGCTGCTTAATCGCGACTCAACGTCCGGTGGCTCTATAGAATGCGCGCTCGTGCGCCGCTTCGCCCCCCTCGTCTTCGTCCTGCCGCTGCTCCTCTTCGCGGCTGGCTGCGACACCTCCAAGCCGGGGGAGAAGCTCGTCACGCCGACCCCGACCAAGATCGTGGGCACCGTGGCTCAGGCGCAGACCGTGTCCGTGCCGGCTCAGTACAAGGGCGGCGACCCGGTGGCCGGCAAGCAGGTCTTCGCGAGCGCCGGCTGCACGGGCTGCCACACGCTTGCCGACGCGGGCGCGCACGGGACGGTCGGCCCGAACCTCGACCAGGCGAAGCCGCCGCTCTCGCTGGCGGTCGACCGCGTCACCAAGGGCGCCGGAGCGATGCCGTCGTTCAAGGGGCAGCTGAAGGACAAGCAGATCGCCGACGTCACCGCCTACGTCGTGAAGGCGACCGGCGGCAACCCGAACGGCTGATCGACCTTCCGGCAGACTTTCCGCGCGACGTTTGTGTGGTCGCGACCGACTTCGACCGCACCCTCGTGTGGGAGGACGGCCGGCTGCACGAGCGAACGCTGCGCACGCTGAGCCGGGCCCGCGACGCCGGGTTGCACATCGTCGTCGTCACCGGGCGCATGGTGCAGGCGGCCCGCCGCGCGCTCGAGCCGGCTCGGCTGCACGGCCCGCTGATCGGGTACCAGGGTGCGGTCGTCACCGACGGGGACGGCGGCTGGCTGCGGCATGTGCCGATTCCGCTCGAGCTGGCGCGGGAGGCGATCGCGGCCGTCCAGGAGGAGGGCTATGGCCCGAACGTCTACGTCGGCGACGAGCTGTACGTGTCGGAGGTGACGCCCGCTTCGCGGCGCTACGCGGATTTTCAGCAGGTCGAGATCCACCCGGTCGGCGAGCTGCTCGCCTGGCTGCCGGAGCCGCCGACCAAGCTGGTGTGTGTCGGCGATCCGGACGCGCTCTCGGGCGTCGAGGCCCGAATGAAGGCGCACTTCGGCGACCGCATGTACATCTCCAAATCGATGTCCTACTTCCTCGAGTTCGCCGCGCCCGGAGTCACGAAGGGCTCCGGTCTCGACTTCCTCGCAGCGCACATGGGTTTCACGCGCGAGGAGACGATCGCGTTTGGCGACGGCGAGAACGACGTCGAGCTCGTGGCCTGGGCCGGGTACGGCGTCGCGGTCGACAACGCGCACGAGCGGGTGAAGGCGGTTGCGGACTGGGTCTGTCCCTCGGCGGAGCACGAGGGAGTCGCGCAGGTGATCGATGCACTGCTCGATCTACACTCGCAACCATGATCGACCTCAAAGCCGCCCGCAACGATCCTGGCGCGTTCCGCGCCGCACTCGAGCGCAAGGGCGCAGCCGCGGTCTTCGACGAGCTGCTCGCCGCCGACGAGGGGTGGCGGACGGTGCAGCAGCAAGTCGACGAGCTGCGCGCGCGGACGAAGCTGAAGGGCAAGCCGACGCCGGAGCAGCTCGAGGAGCTGACGGCGATCAAGGAGCAGCTGCAGCCGCTCGAGGCGGAGCTCGCGACCGCCTGGCAGCGCGTCCAGGGCCTGCTCGACCGTGTGCCGAACCCACCGGCGGAGGACACGCCCGACGGAGCCGCGGAAGAGGATGCGGTCACGGTCAAGCTGGTCGGCGAGCCGCCGGTCTTCGAGTTCGAGCCGCGCGACCATCTCGACCTCTCGGCGGCGCACGGCTGGATCGATGTGGAGCGCGGGGCGAAGGTGTCCGGCTCGCGGTTCGTCTATCGCGTCGGCGACCTGGCCCTGCTCGAGATCGCCCTCTACCGCTGGGCGCTCGCGCGGATCGTGCAGAAGGGGCACGTGCCGGTGCTGCCGCCCGTGCTCGTGCGCGAGGAGGCGATGTACGGCACCGGGTTCTTCCCCTCCGACAAGGGCGACTTCTACGCGGTGCCCGAGGACGACCTCTATCTCGTGGGGACCTCCGAGGTGCCGCTGGCCGCCTTCCACGGTGGCGAGGAGCTCGACGGGCTGCCGCTCCGCTACGTCGCGCTCTCGACGTGCTTTCGCCGCGAGGCGGGGGCGGCAGGCAAGGACACGCGCGGCATGTTCCGCGTACATCAGTTCGACAAGGTGGAGATGTTCGTCTACTGCGAGCCGGAGCGCTCGCGGGACGAGCACGAGCGCCTGCTCGCGATCGAGGAAGAGCTCGTGCAGGAGCTCGGGCTGCCCTACCGCGTGCTGAACATCGCCGCGGGCGACCTCGGATCCTCGGCCGCGAAGAAGTACGACATCGAGGCGTGGTTCCCTGGGCAGTCGCGCTACCGCGAGATCACGTCGACGTCGAACACGACGGCCTACCAGGCGCGCCGGCTCGACATCCGTTTCCGCCACGACGGCAAGCTCGAGCACGTGCACACGCTGAACGGCACGGCGGTGACGGCGCGGGCGCTGATCGCGGTGCTCGAGAACTTCCAGGACGCCGACGGCTCGATCGCGGTGCCAGAGGCCCTGACCGAGTTCGGCGCACCAGCGCGTCTCGGCGCCGAGAAGTCTCCCGCCCAGTAGCGTTAGCGGTCGCGGCGGGGTGCCGGAGCGGCCGAACGGGGCGGTCTTGAAAACCGCTGACGGGGCAACTCGTCCGTGGGTTCAAATCCCACCCCCGCCGCTCGTCCGCTCGTCGACCAGAAGGAGCCAGCCGTGACCCGAGCACTTGTCGTCGTCGACATCCAGAACGACTACTTCGCGGGCGGCGCTCATCCGCTCCACGAGCCGGACACCGCGGCGGCGAATGCTCGGCGGCTGCAAGAGGCGTTCCGGGCGCGCGACGAGCCGGTGCTGAACATCCAGCACGTCTGGGACGGCCCGGAGGCGACGTTCATGCGACCCGGGACGGCCGGCGTCGAGATCCACGAGACGGTCGCGCCGTTCCCCGGCGAGACGGTGATTCAGAAAACACACCCGAACAGCTTCCTCGAGACGCCGCTCGAGGAAGCCCTGCGCGGGCTCGGCGTCGACCACGTCGTCATCTGCGGGATGATGACGAGCATGTGCGTCGACGCGACTGCGCGCGCCGCCAGCGACCTCGGCTTCAAGACGACCGTCGTTCACGACGCCTGCACGACCCGGGAGCTTGCGTTCGGCGGTGAGACGGTCCCGGCGCGGCAGGTGCACGCCGCGTTCATCGCTGCGCTCGGCAGCGCCTACGCGACGGTCGTCGCGGCTGCCGATCTGACACTCAGCTAAATCGGCAGCGTCGCTGACGTCTTGAGCGGCTTGCCGTGCTTGTCGAGCGCGACGGCGGCGGCGTACCGTGCTCCCGTCGGCGGCTGCGCGAGCTCGGTCTCGAAGCCTTTCTTCGGAACCGTGGCGCCTGGCGTGAGGGCGCCGGTCGTCTTGCCCGAATCGAGCCGCCATGCGACGACCTCGGTCGCGCCGTTCCAGCTCGCATAGACACGCCGTGCGCGGCCCTTTCCGTCTGCGCCGATTCGCGGCGGCTTGCTCGGATGCCCGACCCACGGGAAGCGGAAGGCACGGTAGTTCTGGCCGCCGCTCGGCAGCTTGGCGTCGAACTCGATCGCGCCGTCGTGATTCCATTCGGTGACGTACGGCTCGCTGCCCCAGCCGGCGATCACGTTGCCGTTCGGCAGGACCTGCGCGTTGCCCATGAAGTGAGCCTGCAACCTCCCGGGGTGATGCGTGTACGTGCGGGCGAGCGTCGCCTGCATGCGCTTCAGGTCGAGCGCGATCACGAGGATGCGCGACTGCGGCTCGACGGTAGGCGCCCCGCCGTCGTCGAAGATCGTGATCTCCTTGCCACCCGCGTGGTGGCGGGCGTCGTGCTGCCAGGCGAAGACCGTGCCCCTGCCCATCGAGAAGTCGCTCTTCTTGCCGCCGAGCCGCCAGATCACCTTGCCCGTCTTGCGCGCGATCTTGTAGACCGCCCAGGTGCTCCGGGCCGAGACGAGGTAGTTGCCGTCGCCGTCGATGTCGATCGAGTTGATGTGGAAGTAGTCGAAGAAGTTCGCGCCCGGGCGCTGGTGCGATTCGTCGAGGGTGACGTGGTCGAGGCTGCGCCACTCGAACAGCACCTTCGCGCTCGGAATCTCGATCTCCTGGAAGACGCCGCCCACGACTTCGCCGTTCTGGCTGCCGCCGTAGGCGCGTAGATCCATGTACCGGGTCTCGTAGCTCGAGACGAGCGCGGTCCCGTGCGGGGTGATCTGGAACTCGTGCAGGTCGGACTGGCGTCCGCCACCGGCCGGGAAGTTGGCGATCTGCTTGTAGGACGAGTCGAAGATCACGTGCGATCCGACTCCGAGACCCGCAGAGGTGGTGCCTTCCCACCAGGTCAGCACAGGACGTCCGCGGTAGAGGGCAGTCCGGAAGTTGGTTGCGATTCGCGGCTTCGTCGGGTGGAACCAGACGATGTCGCCACGGTTGTCGAAGATCATCGGGCCGCGGGCGCCGGGCCCCGACGACGGCGCGATGAAGACGTAGCCAGCACCCGTCTCGCCCGCGTGCAGCACCGAGACGATCGGCGGCTACGAGGTCGGGGCGGGAGTGGAAGTGGTGGAGGCCGTCGGGTTTCGCCGCGGTGGCTCGCGCGAACGCTCCGTCGGGGCCGATCAGCCGTGAAGCGGTGAGTCCGCCGCCGAAGAGGAGCGCTGCCCCACTGCCGGCCAGCCGCTGCATGAATTCGGCGCGCGTGGTTCCCGTGCCCTCGGGGCTTTCATCCGTGGCTCGGAAGCATGCGTTGTCGTCAGATTTGCCCGGCGGAACCATGTTTGTGTTGCGTCGCGACGACGTGTCGCGACCTCGACTGCCACGCACGATGCTAAAGGCTCAACCGATCCTCTAGGAGGCGGCACCTGGCGGGGCGTCGACGCGTGCCTCGCCGTTCTTTCTCGTCGCCATGATCTCGGCGACGATCTCGAGCGCCATCTCGGCGGGCGTCTCGCCACCGAGATCGAGCCCGACGGGCCCGTGCACCTGGTCGGCGATCACGTCGCCAAGTTGTTCGCGCCGCTTCGCCTGCGCGCGCTTCGAACCGAGCCCGCCGACGTAGAAGGCGCCGCCCTCGACCCCAGCACGGAGCGCGGGAATGTCGAGCCGATCCTCATGGACCAGCGAGATGACCGCGGTGTCCGCGTCGACTTCGATCTCGTCGGGCCACGCGACGATCAACTCGTCGGCGCTCGGCACGCGCTCCCGGGTGGCGAGACCCGCGCGCGGGTCGACGACGACCGTCCGCCAGCCGAGTGGCCCGGCGATCGCGCAGAGCGCTTCGGCGATATCCCCGGCGCCGACGGCGATGAGCTTCGGCGGGGGAGCCACCGCTTCGGCAAAGACCTTGCGGCTGTCCTCGTCTTGCAGTTCGGTGCGCGTGAACGCCTCTTCATGCCAGCGCTCGCCGAGCCCTTCGCCTGCGACGACCACGTAGCTCGTTCCACGTTCGATCGGCGGCGCGCCGGCGAACGGCTCCACGAACACGTCGATCTCGCCTCCGCACGGCAGGCCGACGTTCCAGGCCTCGTCGTCGGCGATGCCATAGGTGACGACCGAGGGGTCGTTGTCTCCGGCGAGGACCGCGCGCGCCCGCTCTGCCACGTCCGCCTCGACGCAACCGCCCGAGACCGAGCCGAACATTCGCCCGGCCGCGGTCACTGCGAGCTTCGAGCCAAGCGGACGCGGGGCGCTGCGGCGCGTTGCGACAACGGTGGCAAGCGCAACCTGCTCACCCGAGGCGCGCCACTCTTCTGCCTTCGCGAGGACTTCGTCCATGACAATGATGCTAGCCGCATGGATGCCCTTGACAGCCTTCTTCAGCAGGTCGATGCCGGTGAGCTCGGCGATCCGCTGCCCGTGCTCGCGTATCTGGCCGGGCAGGTGATCGAGATCCCGCCCGATGAGCTGAACAGCGCGCGCCGCCGTGCATTGTTGCTCGCCGCCGCCGGTGGAGACCCGCATCGCGAGCTTGGGGTCGACGACCGTGCCGTCAAGGCCCTGGCAACCGACCTCTACTCCGACGAGCGGGGCGCTCAGCTCAGGCAGGGGCTCGACGAGGTGGTCGCGCGCGTACGCGACCTCCCGGTCGCGCGCGAGGGCGCGCTCTTCCTCGCCACCGACTCCGACCTTGCGTGGCGGGTCTACGCGATGGCGCTGCTGGCGGAGGAGCTCGGCGGTTGACCCCTGCCGTCGAGGCGGCGAAGCGGGCCGGGATCGAATTTCGCCTGCACTCCTACAGCGGGGTCGAGTTCGGCGACGGCGACTACGCCGCGGCCGTCGCCGAGGCGCTCGGCCGGCCGGCCGCGCAGCTCTTCAAGACGCTCGTCGCCTCCGTCGCCGGCGATCTGCGCGTGTTCATCGTCCCTGCGAACCGGCAACTCGATCTGCGGGCGGCGGGCAAGCGCGCCGAGCTCGCCGGCCGCGCGCAAGCGGAACGCGTGACCGGCTACGTCGCCGGCGGCATCAGCCCGCTTGGCCAGCGGAAGCAACTGCCGACGACGCTCGACGAGAGCGCCCTCGAGTGGGAGACGATCCTCGTCAGCGCCGGCCGGCGCGGCTTGCAGATCGAGTTGAAGCCGGCCGACCTGGTCGAGCTGACCGCGGCCACGGTGGCGGCGATCGCGGCGTAGCGCTCGGGTCAGGTACCCCACCAGAAGCTCGCCGCGATCACGACATAGAACCCCACCAGCACGACGCCTTCCTGCCAGGTCGATTCGCCGTCGTTGACGACGAACGCTCCGAGAATCGCGGCGATCACGAGCACCAGCGCGAGCAGCGTGGGGAAGACGAGCGTCAGATGCGTCGCGAAGAGCAGCGAGACGAAGACGAGCACGGGCGTGAGGGCCAGCGCCACCTGCAGTGACGAGTTGACGATCACGGAGATGGCGAAGTCCTGCCGGTTGCGTGCGGCGAGCTGGACTCCGACCACGTTCTCGACGGCGTTGCCGGCGATCGCGACGATCACCAGTCCCGCGAACTCCTCGCTCATGTGCAGGGTGTGGATTGCCGGGAGCAGCGCGCCGACAAACCAGTCCGACGTGAACGCGGCGCCGACGCCAGCCCCGAGCAGCACCAGCGTCGTGAGCAGCGGCGACCAGCGCGCGGGCTCCTGCTCCTCGCCCGGGGCGCTTCGCAGGAACGACGGCAGCGTGAACAGGAAGACGGCCAGGAGGACGCCGGCGCAGACCAGCGACAGCGCATGAGCATGTGGTTCCGCCGGACTGTGGAACGCGTGGGCGAGCGACGGCATCGCCATCGTCGCCGCCGCGAGCAGGGTCAACGTGGAGATGAGCCGGGCGCGGTCGCTGCTGAACCGCTGAACCCCGTGCCGCACGCCGCCCACGATGAACGCGATCCCGAGCACGAGGACGCTGTTCGCCAGGATCGACCCGACGAGCGCCGCCTGAACAACGCCGACGAGCCCTGCGTGAAGCGCAAACAGCGCGATGAACAGCTCGGGCAGGTTGCCGAGCGCCGACTGGACGACACCGGCGCCGCCGGAGCCCAGCCGGGCGCCGAGTTGCTCGGTTGCGCTGCCGACCAGCCGGGCCAGGGCGGCCAGTGCCACGGCCGCAACGACGAAGGTCGCCACGTCGCCGAACCCCGCATAGCGGCAGAGGGCCGCACTGGCCACCAGTAGATCGCGGCTAGACTTCCGGCCAGTTCGCGGCGAGTCAAGTCGCGGAACGTATCAGGGCCGGTTGGCCTAGCTCAATCCAACGAGACCGGTAAAGGGGCAATCTTGCGGCACGCTCTCCTCCTAGGTGCACTCGTCCTTGCTGCGGCCGCGTTCGCCTCGACGGCGAACGCCTCACAGCTGATCATCCGCAACGCCTCGGCAATCAGCCTCTCCGTCAACGCGAAGGGCGAGGCCATGGTCGCCTACCGCGCCGACGGCAAGGCGCAGCACGTGCTGGCCTGGGGCGCGGTGAACGCCATCGCGCCGACGCGCGCACGCGCCCAGGTGAAGTTCAGCCTCGACTATTCGGGCGGCTACGGGAAGTACAAGAAGGTCAAGTTCTGGAACTCGTTCGGCGGGAGCTGCAAGCCCTACACGGGGCCCGCCCTCGCGTGGAAGGTGACCGCGTGCACCGCGCCCGACGGGTCATTCTGGGCTCTGCAGAAATGGCAGCGGATGTTGGGGAACTACGGGGTTGCCCCGACCCCGGCGCAGTCCGTCTGGGAGCTGCGGCTCTCGCACTGGACGGGCGACCTGCCGGTGTTGACGATCGCCACCGACTGGGCCTGGCACCAGTGGAATCACCTGTACGGCACCTACACGTACAACGGCAGTCCGGTCTTCGGGTACCGGGCCACGCCCGCGGGCCTGCCGCTCGACACGTTCGGGCGGAACATCTACGTCGACACGCTCGACTCGGCGTACGGCCAGGGGTGGAAGCGCGAGAACAGCTTCCTGACGCACACGAACGACGGTGTCTTCTGTTACTCGTTCAACCCGCACGGCTCGCACAAGGCAGGCGCCGGCACGAAGTATCGCGCCACCGTCGAGGGGCCCGGCGTCACGCCGGACGTGATGTGGCAGGGCGACGCGCCCGGCCCGTACGACAAGGCCGCCGACGCGCTCGCGAACGACGCGATCACCCAGCTCGGCGACAAGCAGTGCCGCGCCAACTGACCGACCTCGCGCAACGTGTCCACTAGGCTCGGCCCCGTGCAAGAGATCGGGGCCGAGCAGCGTTCGCTCTTCCGGCAGTGGCCGGCGGGAGTCTCGGTCGTCGTCGCCGAGGTCGACGGGCGCCGTGCGGGGCTGACGGTCTCGTCGCTCGTCTCGCTCTCGCTCGAGCCGCGCTCTGATCGGGATCTCGATCGCGCTAGAGCGCGTCGCTGCACGAGTTGCTGCGCGACGCCGGCGCGTGGGCGGCCTCGATCCTCTCGGGCGAGCAGGAGCAGCTCGCGCAGCACTTCGCGCGCAGCGTGCCGCCGATCGCGCTCTGGAACGGGATCGACGTGCGCGAGGACGATCCGCGCCTGCTGGCCGGCGCCGCCGGCTGGCTGACCGCGCGGACGGTCGACGAGATCGCGCACCGGCGACCACACGCTCTTCGTCGGCGAGCTGCGGCCGGTCGAGGAAGGCACCGCCGCCGACGTCGCTCGTCGTACGTCGCATCGCGGGTACCGGGCGCTGTGATCGACGCCGTCGTCTTCGACCTCGACGGCGTGATCGTCGACTCCGAGCAGGTGTGGGACGACGTTCGCGCCGCAATACATCCGCGAGGTCGGCGGCCGTACACCGCCGAGGCGACGCGGGCGATGATGGGCATGAGCTCGCCCGAGTGGTCGGCGCTACATGGCCGACGAGCTCGGCGTGCCGGGCACGCCGGCGGCAGATCAACGCCGACGATCGTCGAGCGGATGCTCGCCCGCTACGGCGACGGCGCCGCCGCTGATCCCGGGTGCCGTCGAGGCGGTGCGCCGGAGTCGCCGCGCGGTGGCCGCTCGCGATCGCGTCGTCGTCGAACCCGGAGCTGATCGAGGTCGTCCTGCGCGCGGCGGGGCTCGACGGCGTCGTCCAGGTGGTCGTCTCGTCGGAGGAGGTCGCGCGCGGCAAGCCGGCGCCCGACGTCTACCTGGAGGCCGCGCGCCGGCTGGGCGTCGAGCCGGCGCGCTGCGCCGCGGTCGAGGACTCGCACAACGGCATCCGCTCGGCGAAGGCGGCCGGCATGCGCGTCGTCGCCGTCCCGAATCCGCACTTCCCGCCCGACGACGAGGCGCTCGCGCTGCGCCGACGTCGTGCTCGGCTCGATCGACGAGCTGACGCCCGCGCTGTCGCTGACGCCACGCCAGGCGTGAACTGACGTCGGCGCGGCCGAGCAGGACGCAGCCGTTGTGGCCGCCGAGGCCCATCGCGTTCGAGAGGGCGACCTCGACGCGTGCCTGCCGCGCCTCGTTCGGGACGTAGTCGAGGTCGCATTCCGGGTCGGGCTCGCGGTAGTTGATCGTCGGCGGCAGCACGCCGTCGCGCAGCGCGAGCACGCACATGATCGCCTCGATCGCGCCCGCGGCGCCGAACGTGTGGCCCATCATCGACTTCGTCGACGAGACGGCGAGCTCGTAGGCGTGGTCGCCGAAGACGTCCTTGATCGCCTTCGTCTCGGCGGTGTCGCCGAGCGGCGTCGAGGTGCCGTGCGCGTTGATGTAGCCGACGCGCTCGCGGCTCGACGCCCGCGCGCTCGAGCGCGGCGCGCATCATCGAGGCGACTCCGGTCGCCTCGGGCTCGGGCTGGGCGAGGTGGTGCGCGTCGTTCGAGGCGCCGTAGCCGAGCACCTCGGCAGTAGATCGTCGGCGCCGCGCGCGCTCCGCGCTGCTCCCAGTCCTCGAGCAGCAGCGCGCCCGGCGCCCTCGGCCATCACGAAGCCGGCGCGCGTCGCGTCGAACGGCCGCGAGGCGTGCGGCGGGTGCTCGTCCTCGGCGGCGAGCCCGCGCATGGCGGTGAAGCCGGCGAGGATCAGCGGGCACGATGCACGACTCGGTGCCGCCTGCGAGCACCGCGTCGGCCGCGCCGCGCTTGATCATCTCGGCGGCCTCGCCGATCGCGTGCGAGCCGGTCGCGCAGGCCGAGACGACGGCGTAGTTCGGCCCTTTGATCCCGAGCGAGATCGCGAGCTGCCCCGACACCGAGTCGACGAGCACGTTCGGCAGGAAGCTCGGCGAGACCCGGTCCGGCCCGCGCGTCGCGGAGCACCTCCGCCTGCTCGAGCAGGCCGGGAACGCCGCCGATCGCCGAGCCGAAGATGATCCCGACGCGTGCCGGGTCGAAGCCGTTCAGGCCCGCGTCGGTCAGCGCCTCGCGTCCCGCGGCGACGCCGAGCAGCACGTTCCGCTCGAGCTTCCGCGCCTCTTTCGCCGACACGACCTGGGTCGGGTCGAAGCCCTTCACCTCGGCGGCGACCCGCACGGGAAGGCCGTCGGTGTCGAAGGTCGAGATCCAGTCGATCCCGCTCTCGCCCGCGAGCGCGGCGCGCCAGGTCGAGGGAACGTCGAGCCCGAGCGGTGTCACCGCCCCGAATGCCTGTGACGGCAACGCGCCTCATGCTCGAAATGTAGATCATGGGTCGTGCGATGCCTGCCGCCGAGATTCCGTTCCCGCCCATGGAGGCCGAGCTCGTCCGCGAGCTCCCCGAGGGCGACGGCTGGCAGTACGAGCCGAAGTGGGACGGCTTCCGCGGGCTGCTCGAGAACGTCGGCGGCGAGCTCGCGTTGTGGTCGCGCAAGGACCGGCCGCTGCTTCGCTACTTCCCGGAGCTTCGCGTGCTCGGCGAGCTGTGCCGCCGCGCTCTGCGCTCGACGGCGAGATCGTGATCGCGCGGGACGGCGCGCTCGACTTCGATGCGATGCAGACCGCCTGCATCCGGCCGAATCGCGTATCCGCAAGCTCTCGGCCGAGATCCCGGCCGACTATGTGGTCTTCGATGTGCTGCTCTGGGACGGCGAGCCCGTCTGGCAGCTGCCGCTCAGCGAGCGCCGCGTGCGGATCGAGGCACTTGACGGCTTCCGCCTCTCACCGGCGACGCGCGACCTCGGCGGACGCGCGGTCGTGGCTCGACCGGTTCGAGGCGCTCGGGCTCGACGGCGTGATCGCGAAGCGCCTCGGACTCGGCCTACCTGCCCGGCTCGCGCGAGGCAGTGGTGAAGGTCAAGGAGCACCGGACCGCCGACTGTGTGGTCGTCGGCGTACGGCGGAAAGGCGACACGAGCGCGATCGCGACGCTGCTGCTCGGCCTGTACCGCGCCGACGGCGGCCTCGACTACGTCGGCTCGTGCGCGGTCGGTGCGCGGCTCGCGCGACGGAGGTGGCGGCGCGTGTCGCGCCGCTGCTCGACGAATCGTCCGACGTGCGTTTCTCGGAGCCGAACCGCTGGGGGAGCGGCGAGCTCGAGGAGACGGCCGTGCGGCCCGGGCTGGTCGTCGAGGTGCGCTACGACAAGGTGCAGGGCAATCGCTTCCGGCACGGCACGAAGTTCGTGCGCTGGCGCGACGACAAGGATCCCGCCGACTGCACCTGGCGTGAGCTGCGGGCGCCGCGCGACCCGAACGCGCCCGGCATCGAAGAGCTGCTTCAGCTGACCGTCAGGATCGCGCTGTACGCGCGGTCGGCCGGCGACCAGATCCGCAGCCGCGCACCGGTCGATGCCCGGACGGTGCGCGAGAAGAAGCCGCGGGCGGTCGTGCGGGCGGTGGCGCCGACCGAGTACCAGCGGCCGCCGCGGAACTGCTGCAGCCGGTAGGTGCGCGCGCCGCTGCCCGGGCGGACCTGGCCCCAGAGCACGGTCGTGAGCCCGTGCCGCGACGACTGCGCGAGCGGGAACCGGAGCGCCTGGTAGGCGGGCTTGCGTACGCCCGGGGCGGTCTCGAGCTCCGCTCTGCCAGCGCGCCACCTCGGGCTCGTCGCGGAGGAGGTAGTGGATCAGGAGGTCGACGCGCGGGAGCCTGGTAGACGCGAAGCGCGGCCTGGTTGACGAAGCGCGCCTGGTCGGCGTAGGAGACGCCGAGCAGCCGGTCGGGCGGGTTCGTCTGGTAGCCGTACTCGGTCAGCCAGATCCTGCGTGCGCGTGCCGAACGCTCTGCCGACCTCCGTCAGCAACCGGTTCAGCGTCGACATCGTGATCGTCGTGCAGTGGTCGCAGCCGCCGCTCGACGGCGTCTCGCCACGGCGGAGGGGATAGGGGTTGTGCGCGTAGGCGTCGAGCTTGGCGTGCGCCCGCGCGCATGCCCGCGATCCAGTCGACCGGTGAGACACCGCCGGTCGAGCCGCGCGGGGCGGTGACGCCGCCGCGCGACCTGCGCGTTCCGGATCGCGCTGTGAATCGCGGCGTAGGCCGGGTTGAGCAGCTGCTGGACGTAGACCCTCGGTGAGGTCGGCTGCAGCCAGCGGCGCTGGTTCGGCTCGTTCCAGATCGCCCACATCCGCACGAACGGGTAGCGCGTCGCCGCGCGGCGGGCAAATCCGGCGAAGGTCCACTTGCTCGTCGGCGCCCAGGTCGGAGGCTTGCCGCCGTTCGCCCAGTCGAGGCGTGCCGTAGAGCGTGACGCAGTGGGGCGATGCCGTGCTTGTGCAGGCCGTTGAGTACGTCGTCGTAGAGGCTCCAGTCGTCGACGCCCTTGCGCGGCTCGACCTGGTTCCAGTCGATCGTCACGCGCACGACCGACGCGCCGAGCCGATCGAGCTGGTCGAGGCGTGAGGCGAGCGTGCCGGGGCCGTACTCGAGCCAGGCGTCGTCCTGGATCCCGTAGCGGACGAAGCGAGAGGCTGCGCTGCGCCGGCGGCGACGAGCGCGGCGAGCGACGCAGCGCGACCAGGGCGAGCAGCGCATCGGCGCGCACGCACGGCACGCGTCAGGCGTCGATGAGCTCGATGAGCGACGTTAGGACGCTTACGGATCCGAGTGCGGGATCGAGCCCAAGCCGCTCGAACCGCGGCGCGAAGCGAGGGCGGGCTTCGCCACATGCCCTGGATCGGGTCGCCGGCTGCGCGGATCCGCTCAGCCATCGTCCGCAGCGTGAACGCCTCCGGCTCGACAGCGGCGACCTCGTCCCAGCGGAGCGGCGCCGACACGCGCGCGTCCGGCAGTGGGGCGGACCGAGTAGGCGGACGCGATCGTCCGGTCGCGCGCGTTCTGGCCGAAGTCGACGAAGACGCCGACGCGGTCGGCGACGCGCCACGTCGTGGTCGCGACCCGCTGGTCGCCGACCCGCCGCTCGACCTCCTCGGCCAGTGCTTTCGCGAACCGCCGCACCTCGCGGGAACGGCAGCTCGGGGCGGATCGGCGCCAGGATGTGCAGGCCTGTCGCGCCCGACGTCTTCGGATACGAGCGCAGGCCGAGCTCGTCGAGCACCTCGCGTACGACGAGCGCGATCTCGCGCACGAACGGCCACTGGCCGTCGGTCGTCGGGTCGAGGTCGATCAGGAGGTAGTCCGGGCGCTCGATCTCGGGCACGCGCGAATGCCAGGTGTGCAGCTCGATGCAGCCGAGGTTCGCGACCCAGGCGAGCGCGGCCGCGTTGTCGACGATCGCGAAGACCGTCGAGTGGCCGCTCGGGAAGCTGACGGGCACCTCGTCGACATAGTCGGGATGGTTTGCGGGGACACGCTTCTGGTGGAAGAAGTCCGCCGTCGACGCCGTTCGGGAACCGCTTCATGTGGAACGGGCGGCGGCGGAGCTGGGGGAGCGCGAGCTTGGCGACGCCAGGTAGTAGTCGACGAGGTCGCCCTTCGTCAGGCCGGGCTCCGGGAAGAAGATCTTCTCCCGGTTCGAGACGGGAACGTCATGGTGGCCGACGCGCATCCAGCGAGTATCGTGGACGCATGCTGGAAGGGCATCCGATGACCGAGGCGACGCTCGAACCGCTCGACGACAACATCGTCGTCGAGACCCTCGACGAGTCCGAGCTCCCGAGTGGCCTGATCGTTCCGGCGAACGAGGCGGCGCAGTGCCGCAGCGGCATCGTGGCGGCGATCGGCCCGGACGTCACGGCGGTCGAGCCCGGCGACAAGGTGCTCTTTCCGCGCGACAGTTTAATTACAATCGATGGAGGCCAAACCAGGCCTTCCCTATACTTGGTTTAAGCGCACCTGTACTCATATGTTGATAGCTCTGTGTGTGCGTAGTTTTGCTGGACCCTTTGCGGGATAAGACGCGTCACCTGGAGGAGTTCGAACGAGATGCATAAGCCGATTAAATACGCGGAGAAAGCGCTGACCTACGCCGCCGGCGCGGCCTGGTTCGTGTTCGATAAGTTCAATCAGATCGGACAGAACCCCGGGCTTCACGCCGAAGTGGAGCGACAAGCCGCTTCTGAAGTCGTGGGAAAAGACCAAGCCGCCGCTGGGCTGGCCGCGCGAGACGGATTCGCTGTGCCCGCGCTGCATCCCGGAGATCCGCCAGCAGATTCTGGACGGCAAGACGCCGCTCGAAGTCCTCTACACCGACAAACCCGGCGAGATCAAGGCGCAGGTCATCGAGCGCGACGGCAAGATCCTGATGGTGAAGGATTGCCCGATCCACGGCCATTTCGAAGACGTGATGGCCATCGACACCGCGTTCTTCAAGCACCTGGAAGAGGTCTTCCCGGGCCGCGACATCCGCGCGCACAACGATGAGAAGCTGCACAAGCACGGCTCCAGCACCATCACCCACGGCCGCGGCTCGGTCCTGACGGTCGATCTGACCAACCGCTGCAACATGATGTGCGATCCGTGCTTCATGGACGCCAACCAGGTCGGGTTCGTCCATGAACTGACCTGGGAAGACATCAAGACGCTGCTGGACAACGCGATCACGATCAAGCCGAAGCGCCAGATGAGCGTGCAGTTCTCCGGCGGCGAGCCGACCATCTCGCCGTTCTTCCTGGATGCGGTGCGCTACGCCCGCGAAGTCGGCTACACCAGCGTGCAGGCGGCCACCAACGGGATCGAGTTCGCCAAGAGCCCCGAGTTCTGCAAGCAGGCGGCCGATGCCGGCCTGCGCTACGCGTACCTGCAGTTCGACGGCATCGGCAATGCCGCCAACTCGCACCGCGAGGTCGGCAACCTGTTCGACGTGAAGCTGCGGGCCATCGAGAACCTGTACACCAACGGCGTCGATATCATCCCGGTGATCACGATCATCAACGGGATCAACAACGAGCAGGTCGGCCGCATCGTGCAGTTCGCGCTGGATAATCCGAAGCGCATTCCGTTCCTCTCGTTCCAGCCGGTATCCTTCACCGGCCGCGACGAAGCCGTCACGGACGAGCGCCGCGCCGCGCAGCGCTACACGCTGTCGCCACCTGGCGCACGACGTGAAGAATCAGACCGGCCTGGGCGAACCGGCGCGCGACTGGTTCCCGATTTCCTTCATGTCCACGTTCAGCGATTGGAGCGATCTGATCCACGGTCCGCAGGCGGACTGGGGCCAGTTGAGCTGCGGCTGCCACCCGAACTGCGGCGTCGGCATGGCCGTGATGGTGGACAAGGAAACCAAGGAACAGGGTCCCGGTGACCGCGTTCCTGAATGCGGACCGGCTGGCCAAGGACGTGGCCCGCATCAACGATGCGGCGCGCGGCAAGTGGCTGTCGGTCATCGGCATGGCGCTGGCGCTGGCGCGCAACTACGATCCCTTCCAGACGCCCACGCACTTCAAGCTGAGCGACATGATGAAGAAGTTCGACAAGACCTTCGGCGCCACCGGCAAGAACTACGGCAAGGTCGGCAAGGACCGCACGATGGACGACATCGAGAAGCGGCGCCGGGATCGCTGGAACTTCCTGTTCATCGCCGGAATGTGGTTCCAGGATCTGTTCAACTACGATTTCCGCCGCACCGAGCAGTGCATCATCCCGTACGCCACGCAGGAAGGCGAGATCTGCTTCTGCGCGTACAACACCGGCGTGGGCTGGCGCAACATCATCGAGAAGATGCACATGACGGCGACGCTCACCAAGTGGTACGAGGAGCACGGCCGGCACGAAATCTTCGCCGGCGGCAAGAGCGTGCCGCTGCAACAGCAGCGAGCACGCCATGATGCTGCGCGAAGAGCATCGTGACCAACGAAGTGCAGCACGATCTGGATCGACCTCGGGCATCGCCAAGACCGCGCGCGAAGAGAAGATCCGCGCCCGCGACGCCAAGATGAAGGAGGCACGCCGAGAACGAGCGCATGATGAAGCTGTACCGCGAGCATGTGCTGAAAGAGCAGCCCGGTCCCCTGGTGAGCATCGGCAGCATCGCTCCCGCGCGCCGGTCCCGCCCGGCTCCGAAGCCCGCCGCCAAGCCGGTCGAAGAGCGGGAAGAAGTCGGCAGCTTCGGCGACTAGTTCACGGAAACGATGAACTCAAAACCGCCGGCTCGGGCAACTCCCGACCGGCGGTTTTGTTTATTTACGCGGGACGTTCGGGTAGTTTCACCAATTGGAATCCCGTGAAGACAGTATTTGATTGCCGCCTCGAAAGAAGCATAATCGGAGGAAGAGGAGAAATATTTTTCCTATGCGAATCTTCGAGACGTTCACGCTCTGCGCTGTGCTTGCCGGACTGTTGGGTCCGGGATGCGCAAAGAAGAAGACCGCGGCGGTGGTTCCGCCGCGCCGTAATGAGACGACCCAACCGCCCGCCGCGGCGGTTACTCCGCGGAATACTCCGGCTCCCGCGCAGGAGCGGACTCCGGTGGCGACGACCGCGCCCTCGCGGATGCCCGATGCGGCTACCCGCAAACAGATCGAGGAGCTTCTAGCGCGAATCGAAGACGCCTACTTCGATTACAACCGGCACGAGCTTCGGGCCGATGCCGTGAAAACGCTCCAGGCCGACTCCACCGAGCTCCGCGATATTCTGCGCAACTACCCCGACTACAAGCTGACGATCGAAGGGCACGCCGACGAGCGCGGGTCCGCCGAGTACAACCTGGCGCTGGGCGACGCGCGCGCCAAAGCCGCCAAGGACTACCTGGTGCAGGTGGGAATTCCCGACGGGCAGCTATCGGTGCTCAGCTACGGCAAAGAGAAACCGGTCTGTGGAGCCATACCGAATCCTGCTGGCAGAAGAACCGGCGGATCCACATCGTCGCTACGGCACGGTGAAGCACGGCGCGGGAAACGATCACGGGACGAGATTCCTTTTGTCCTGACCGTGATCATCGGGGCCGTCGTCGGGCCCACGGTGGTGGCGCCGCATGGCGCCGGGGTTTGGTACCAGTGTCGCGCGCTGGCCACCGGCTTCCTGCGGTTTCGCGATATTTCGATCCGCGGGGCGGGCGCATACGTTTCACCGGGAGGGCGAACAACTCCCGGCGGAGGGTCGCGCTCCGGAAGCTGTGGAGAAATCCCGGGGCGAGCTTTCCATCGCTCACATTGCTGCGGAT
>CAWAXB010000027.1:0-62724 GCA_963785895.1 uncultured Actinomycetes bacterium
CTCTCCGACCAGGCGCACGCCGATTCGATTCCGGGCCTCGAGATCATGGCCGACGACGTGCGCTGCACGCACGGCGCCACCCTGGGCAAGGTGAACCGCGACGAGCTCTTCTACCTGATGGCCCGCGGCCTGAGCCGCGCCCAGGCCGAACGCCTGGTCGTGCGCGGCTTCTTCCAGGACGTGCTCGACCGCATCGAGCTGGAGCCCGTGCGCGAAGTGCTGGGCGCCGCGCTCGAAGCCCGCATTCCGCAGGTTTAGTTGGGAGGGAAACCGGCCGTCAGCCTTCGAAGGCCCTCCCTTCCCTCGACCTCCCCGGTGGCGGCTACATGGTCAGCCTCCCGCCGGGCAAGCCCGGCTCCGGCCGCTACGCTCCCATTGCCGAGCGACGTGTCTGAACCGGTAGCAACCTGCTTACCGGCGTAGCCGGAAGCCAGGAGGTCGCGGTCTTACGCGCGCACGAGCGGCTTGTACTTGATGCGGTGCGGCTCGAGCGCGTCGGGGCCGCGGGTCTCCCTGACCCAGTCGGCGTACTCGGCCCAGTCGCCCTCGAACCACGTCACCTGCGAGTCGCCCTCGAACGCGAGGATGTGCGTCGCGACGCGGTCGAGGAACCAGCGATCATGGGTGATCACGACGGCGCAGCCGGCGAAGTCGAGCAGCGCGTCCTCGAGCGCGCGCAGCGTGTCGACGTCGAGGTCGTTCGTCGGCTCGTCGAGCAGCAGCACGTTGCCGCCGCTCTTCAGCATCTTCGCGAGGTGCACGCGGTTGCGCTCGCCGCCCGAGAGCTGGCCGACCGGCTTCTGCTGGTCGCCGCCGCGGAAGTTGAACCACGACGTGTACTGGCGCGAGTTGATCTCCCGCTTGCCGAGCAGCACGATGTCCTGGCCGCCGGAGATCTCCTTCCAGACGGTGCTCTTCGGGTCGAGGTCGGCGCGCGACTGGTCGACGTAGGCGAGCTGCACCGTGTCGCCGATCCGCAGCTCGCCGCTGTCGGGCTTCTCCTCGCCGGCGATCATCCGGAAGAGCGTCGTCTTGCCGGCGCCGTTCGGGCCGATCACGCCGACGATGCCGGCGGGCGGCAGCGAGAAGCTCGAGGTCCTCGAAGAGCAGGCGGTCGCCGAAGCCCTTCGAGACGCCCTTCGCGTCGATCACGACGTCGCCGAGACGCGGGCCGGGCGGGATGTGGATCTCGACCTTGTCGAGCTTCACGTTGTCCTCGTCCGCGAGCAGCTGCTCGTACGCGCCGAGGCGCGCCTTCGACTTCGCGTGCCGCGCCTTCGGCGCCAGCCGCACCCATTCGAGCTCGCGCTGCAGCGTGCGCTGGCGCGCCGACGACTGCTTCTCCTCGACGGCGAGCCGCGCCTGCTTCTGCTCGAGCCAGCCCGAGTAGTTGCCCTGGTACGGAATGCCGCGGCCGCGGTCGAGCTCGAGGATCCAGCCGGCGACGTTGTCGAGGAAGTACCGGTCGTGCGTGACGGCGACGACCGTGCCCTTGTAGTCGGCGAGGAAGCGCTCGAGCCAGTAGCACGGACTCGGCGTCGAGGTGGTTCGTCGGCTCGTCGAGCAGCAGCAGGTCGGGCGCGGAGAGCAGCAGGCGGCAGAGCGCGACGCGGCGGCGCTCACCGCCCGAGAGCGTCGTCGACGTCGCGGTCGCCCTCCGGCAGCCGCAGCGCGTCCATCGCGTGGTCGAGCTGCGACTCGAGCTCCCACGCGCCGCGGCGGTCGATCTGGTCCTGCACCGTCGCCTGCTCGGCGAGCAGCGCGTCGAAGTCGGCGTCGGGCTCGGCGAACTGCGGCGGAGATCGCGTTGAAGCGGTCGAGCAGGTCGCGCACCTCGCGCACGCCGTCCTCGACGTTCTCGCGCACCGTCTTCGCGGGGTCGAGCTCGGGCTCCTGCTCGAGCAGGCCGACGGTCGCGTTCGGGGCGAGCTCGGCAGTCGCCGGACGACGGTCTCTTCCTTGCCGGCCATGATCCGCAGCAGCGTCGACTTGCCGGAGCCGTTCGGCCCGAGCACGCCGATCTTCGCGCCCGGCAGGAACGAGAGCGAGATGTTCGCCAGCACCTGGCGCTCGGCGCCGTAGAACTTGTCGACCCGGTACATGGTGAAGATGTATTCGCTACTCATCGGCGGCCACGATACCGCGACGGCCGCCTCGGACGGCTCGCGGTCGGGCGCCGGTACAGTAGGGCCATGGCAGTGACGGCAGTCCGAAGCTCGACGTGCAGAAGCTGCGCGCCGATTTCGCCGTCTTCGAGCGAGCTCGCCAACGGCAAGCCGGTCGCCTACCTCGACTCGGCGTCGTCGACCCAGAAGCCGCGCCAGGTGCTCGACGCGATGCGCGAGTTCTACGAGCATTCGTACGCCAACGTGCACCGCGGCGTCTACACGCTCGCCGAGCGCGCGACCGCGGGCTACGAGGGCGCCCGCGAGAAGGTGCGCGCGTTCATCAACGCGCCGTCGAACCGCGAGGTGATCTTCACGCGCAGCGCGACCGAGGCGCTCAACCTCGTCGCGTACGCCTGGGGGCTCGACGAACCTCGGCCCCGGCGACGTCGTCGTGTCACCGAGCTCGAGCACCACGCGAACTTCGTCCCCTGGCAGTTCATCGCGAAGCGACCGGCGCGAGTTCGCGCACATCCCGATCGACGACCTCGGCGAGCTGCAGCTCGACGCGCTCGACGAGATCGCGACGCGCGGCAACATCAAGGTCGTCGCCAACAACCTCGTCTCGAACACGCTCGGCACGATCAACCCGGTCGAGAAGCTCGCGGCGTGGGCGCACGAGCAGGGCGCGATCATGGTCGTCGACGCGGCGCAGGCCGCGCCGCACCGGCCGATCGACGTGCAGGCGCTCGGCTGCGACTTCCTCGCGTTCTCGTCGCACAAGGTCTGCGGCCCGACCGGCGTCGGCGCGCTCTGGGGCCGGCGCGAGCTGCTCGAGGAGATGCAGCCGTTCAACCTCGGCGGCGAGATGATCCGCTCCGTCGCGCTCGACCGCACGAGCTGGAACGAGCTGCCCTACAAGTTCGAGGCCGGCACGCCGGCGATCGCCGAGGCGTACGGCTTCGGGTCGCGATCGACTACATCAACGAGGTCGGGCTCGAGGCGATCGAGCGGCACGAGCACGAGCTCGTCGTGTACGCGATGGAGCAGCTCGCCGAGATCCCGGGCCTCCGCATCTTCGGCCCGCCGGCCGACCGGCGCACCGGCATCGTCAGCTTCGAGCTCGAGGAGCGTCCACCCGCACGACGTCGCGCAGATCCTCAACTGGGAGGGCGTCGCGGTGCGCGCCGGCCACCACTGCACGCAGCCGCTGATGACCCGGCTCGGCGTCGCGGCGACGACGCGCGCGAGCTTCTACCTCTACACGATCCCGGAGGAGTCGACCGCTGTCGCCGGCCTGCCAAGGTAAGGAGACGTTCGGGGTCGCTCGTATGAGCGAGCTCGAGCAGATGTATCGGGAAGTGATCCTCGACCACTACAAGTCCCCGCGGGCACGGGCTGATCGAGGGCGCCGACGCGCAGGCGGAGGGTCAGAACCCGCTCTGCGGCGACGAGGTGACGATCTCGGTCAAGTTCGCGGCGGACGGCGAGACGATCGACGCGGTCGGGTTCGAGGGCCGCGGCTGCGCGATCTCGCAGGCGGCGACGTCGATGCTGACCGAGCTCGTCCAGGGCCGCACCGCCACCGACGTCGCCGCGATGCCGAAGGACGAGCTGCTCGAGGAGATCGGCATCCCGCTGACGCCGGTCCGCCTCAAGTGCGCGATCCTCGGCCTCGGCGTGCTCAAGGTCGCGCTGCACAAGGCCAAGGGCACCCCGCTGCCGGAGGAGTGGCAGGGCCTCGGCCGACGACCTGCGCTCGGCTGATGCGCCAAGATCGACGTCGCGCCGTTCGACGAGTTCGGCCCCGGCTCCGTGAAGATCGTCGACGCTCGGCTGGACGACGGTCGGCGTCTACAACTGCAACGGCGAGCTGCTGGCGATCGAGGACCGCTGCTCGCACGACGACGGGCCGCTCTGCGAGGGCGAATGGGATCGAGGAGACGTGCCGGGTGATCTGCCCGCGCCACGGCTCGGCGTTCGACCTGCACAGCGGCCGCGCCCTGTCGCTGCCGGCGTACCTGCCGGTCGAGACCTATCCCGTCACGCGTCGAGGACGGCATCGTCAAGGTGGAGGTCGTCGAAAGCTGACGCCGCCGATCCGCTGCTGGGAGACGACCGACCCGCTCTACAACGCCTACCACGACGAAGAGTGGGGCCGCCCCGTCACGGACGAGCGCGGCATCTACGAACGGCTCTGCCTCGAGGGCTTCCAGTCGGGTCTCTCGTGGCTGACGATCCTGCGCAAGCGCGAGAGCTTCCGTGCCGCGTTCGAGGGCTTCGACCCCGATCGGGTGGCCGCGTTCGGGAAGCGCGACGTCGAGCGGCTGCTCGGCGACGCCTCGATCGTGCGGCACCGCGGCAAGATCGAGGCGGCGATCGCCAATGCCGCGGCGACCGTGGCGCTGCGGGGCTCGGCGCCCGCTGCACGAGCTCTTCTGGGCGCACCGGCCTGCCGGGCACCGGCCGCCGCGCACCCAGGCCGACTGGCAGGCCTCGACGCCCGAGTCGGCCGCGCTCGCCAAGGCCTTGCGGAAAGCCGGGCTTCCGCTTCGTCGGTCCGACAACGGTCTACGCGGCGATGCAGGCGTGCGGGGTCGTCAACGACCACATCGCCGGTTGCTGGGTGCGGAAGGCGGCCGAAGGCCGGCATCCGTCCTGACCCATGCGCTAGATTTGAGCTAACCGCGGAAAGGAGGTGGTCCGGCGTTGGAGACTTCGAGTACGGGCAGTGGAGGTACCAGCTCGTAGAGGTGTGTCCCCGGGACCTGACGGGGAATCGCCTAGCCAGCGTGGGGGACTCGCGTGACGCGCCGCCTTACCGGCCGGAAACGCCTCTACGAAGTCCAAGCTGGTAACCGGAATGAGGGGCCCTGCGGGGCCCCTCTTCTTTTTAGGTGGTCGGACCCGGCTCAGACCGCGTTGCGGATCTGCTCGTCGAGCGGGATCAGCGGGAGGTCGAACGTGTCGACGGCGTCGGAGCTCGTGACGACGTTGTCGGCGCCCTGGAGCATCGTCACCTGGTCGGCGGTGAGCGGCGCGCCGGGCAGGCGCTCGGTCGCCAGCGCTCCAGCCCGCGCGACTGCGAAGGGGACATGGACGAGCCGGCGGCGCTTGCCGAGGACGCGGGCGATCGTCAGGTAGAGCTCGTTCCAGTCGACGATGTCGGGCCCGCCGAGCTCGAACGTGCGGTTCGCGGCGCGTGGATCGTCGACGGCGAGTGCAAAGGTCGACGCGACGTCTTCGACCGCGATCGGCTGCGAGCGCTGCCTGCCGTCGCCGATCACCGTGACGACGCGGCGAGAGCTTGACCTGCCGGACGAACGTCGGCAGCGCACCGCCGCGCCCGAAGACGAAGCTGGGCCGGAAGATCGTGTACTCGAGGCCCGAGCCGATCACCGCCTGCTCCTCGTGCCACTTGGCCCGGTAATAGGGAACGGCGTCCGTGCGCGCTCGTCTCCCAGCGCGCTCATCAGCACGAAGCGCGTCACGCCTGCGGCCTGTGCCGCGGCGACGACGTTGCGGGTGCCTTCCGTCATCACGCGCTCGAAGTCGGCGGCCCGGCCTCGGATGATCGCGACCAGGTGGATCACGTGCGTGCAGCCTGCGACTGCTGCGACGAGGCTCGCCGGATCCGTGACGTCGCCGCGGACGACCTCGGCGTCGAGGCCCGTCGCACGCTCGGGCCGGCGGGCGAGGACGCGAACGTCCAGCCCGCGGTCACGGAGCGCCGCCACGATCTTCGGCCCGACGAACCCCGTCGCACCCGTGACGAGGACTCTCACTCCGTCGACTTCTCGGCGAAGTTCTGCCAGTAGCGGCTGGGCGTCGGGCCGCGCTGGCCCTGGTACTTCGAGCCGAGCGACGACGTGCCGTACGGGCGTCGAGGTCGGCTCGGTCAGCTGCATGAAGCAGATCTGCCCGATCTTCATCCCGTAGTAGATCGTGATCGGCAGGTTGGCGACGTTCGACAGCTCGAGCGTCACGTGACCGTCCCAGCCGGGATCGATGAACCCGGCCGTCGAGTGGATCAGCAGGCCGAGCCGGCCGAGCGAGCTCTTCCCTTCGAGCCGCGCGACGAGGTCGTCGGGCAGCGTCACCCGCTCGAGCGTCGAGCCGAGCACGAACTCTCCCGGGTGCAGGATGAACGGGCCGGTCGTCGCTGATCTCGACCTCCTCGGTCAACTCCTCCTGCGGCTCCTTGACGTCGATGAACGGGTAGCGGGCGTTGTGGAAGACGCGGAAGTAGCGGTCGACGCGCACGTCGACGCTCGACGGCTGCAGGAGCGACGGCGTCGTAGGGGTCGATGCCGATGCGCTCCTCGTCGAGGAGCCGTTTGATCGTTCGGTCGGAGAGGACCACGTGCCGATTCTGTCAGAGCCGTGGCTCCCGCCTCGATGAGAGATGAGTATTCATCTATGCAGCAGGGGCGGGCGGTGCGCTAGGCTCGTTGGTGATGGCCGCGACGCGCACAATCGCCCTGCAGACCGAGATTCCGGGCCCCCGCTCGCGGGCGGTCGCTCGATCGTCTGGCGGCAAGCGTCGCCTCGCCGCTCGCGATCACGTTCCCGGTGGTCGCGCGATACCGCGCGTGGCGCGACGATCACCGACGTCGACGGCAACGTCTTCATCGACTTCGCGGGCGGCGTCGGCTGCCTGAACGTCGGGCATTCGCATCCGCACGTCGTCGCCGCCGCGCAGGAGCAGCTCGAGCGGTTCTCGCACACCGACTTCACGGTCGTCCCGTACGAGGTCTACGCGACGCTCTCCGAACGGTTGCTCGCACTGGCGCCCTTCACCGGTCCTGCGAAGGCGGCGTTCTTCAACTCTGGCGCCGAGGCGGTCGAGAACGCGGTCAAGTTCGCGCGCGCCTATACCGGCCGCCAGGCCGTGATCGGTTTCGAGGGCGCGTTCCACGGGCGCACGCTCCTCGCGCTTGCGCTCACCTCGAAGACGCAGCCGTACAAGGCCGGCTTCGGGCCCTTTGCGCCCGGGGTGTACCGCGTGCCTTTCCCGAACGCATTCCGCGGCCCCACCGCCGAGGAGGCGCTCGCCACGCTCGCGTCGCGCCTTCTTCACGCACGTCGCGGCCGAAGACGTTGCGGCGATCGTGTTCGAGCCGGTGCAGGGAGAGGGCGGGTTCATCCCGGCCTCGGCCGAGTTCCTGCGTGGCCTGCGCTCGATCTGCGACGAGCACGGGATCGTGCTGATCTGCGACGAGGTGCAGTCGGGTTTCGCGCGCACCGGCAAGTTCTTCGCAATCGAGCATTTCGGCGTCGAGCCGGATCTGATCACGGTCGCCAAGTCGATTGCGATGGGCATCCCGCTCTCGGGCGTGCTCGGCAAAGCCGAGATCATGGACGCGCCGGTGGGCGGCGGTGTCGGCGGCACCTTCGTCGGCAACCCGGTCGCGCAGGCCGCGGCACTGGCGGTGCTCGACGTGATCGAGGACGAGGGGCTCGTCGAGCGCTCGGCCGCGATCGGCGAGACGATGCGCACGCGGATGCTCGCGTGGCAGGAGCGGTGGCCGCAGATCGGGGACGTGCGCGGCCTCGGCGCCATGCTCGCGATCGAGCTGGTCTCCGGAGACGACAACCAGCCTGACCCGGAAGCGGCCTCCCGTGTGGTCGACGCGGCGCTCGAGCGGGGTCTGCTGCTGCTGAAGGCCGGCGTGCGGTCGAACTGCATCAGGGTGCTCGTGCCGCTCGTGATCTCGGACGCGGAGCTCGACGAGGCGCTCCACGTCTGGGAATCCGCCCTCGAAGCTGCGCTTTAAGGCTTACGTCTCAGGGGTAGGCTCACCGTGATGGTGGGTGAGACTCTGTCCGACCGCTACGAGCTCCAGGAGCTCGTCGGCACCGGAGGCATGTCGAGCGTCTACAGGGCGCACGACCGCCTGCTCGCTCGCACCGTCGCGCTGAAGGTGCTGCACCAGCAGTACGCGGGCGATGACGGCTACGTCGAGCGTTTCCGGCGCGAGGCGCGCGCCGTCGCCGCCCTTTCGCATCCGAACATCGTCACCGTGATCGACCGCGGCGAGCATGGCGACCGGCAGTTCATCGTCTTCGAGTTCGTCGACGGAGAGAACCTCAAGCAGCTGGTGCAGCGCAGCGGCCCCCTCCCGGTGGCAACCGCCCTCGAGCTCGGCATCCAGGTCGCGCGCGGGCTCGGCTTCGCCCACGAACAGGGGCTCGTGCACCGCGACGTGAAGCCGCAGAACGTCCTGCTGAACGGCAACGGCGAGGCCAAGGTGACGGACTTCGGGATCGCGCGCTCGCTCGACGTCAAGCACGGGATGACGCAGACCGGCACCGTGCTCGGCACATCGGACTACATCGCGCCCGAGCAGGCGCAGGGACAGACCGTCGACGCGCACACGGACGTCTACTCGCTCGGCGTCGTCATGTACGAGCTCTTGACGAACGAGGTGCCGTTCCCGGGCGAGAACTTCGTTGCGGTGGCGATGCGCCACATCAACGAGCCGCCGCCGCCGGTCCGCGAGCGGCGGCCCGACGTCTCGCCGCGGCTCGAAGCGGCCATCCAATGCGCGATGGCGAAAGATCCGGCCGATCGCTTCACGTCGATGGCCGATTTCTGCCACGAGCTGGAGGCGTGTCTGGCGGAGGCCGAAGGCACCCAGATCCTGCCGCCCCCGGCCGGCTCTGCGCATTCGAGCTCTGCGCCGCCGGGTGCGTGGCCGGCACGCTCGCGACGGCGCGGCATCTCACCCTGGCCGATCGTGCTCGTCGCCGTGGCCGTGCTGGCGATCGCCGCGATCGTCGCGTTCTCGATCATTCACGGCATCCCTCACTGGCACCTCCGCTCGTCGGGCGGCGGCGGCAGCTCGGGCTCGGGAGCCGCGCTGAAGCTGTCGGCGTCGGCGCCTACGACCCGTTCGGGACGAACGGCGAGCACGATTCGATCGTCGGGAGGGCCACTGACGGAAACGTCGCAACCTTCTGGAACACGGAACGCTACAACGATGCCCCGAGCCTCGGTAAGCAAGGGGTGGGTCTCGTGTTCGACGCCGGCAAGAGCGTCCGGGTGCACTCGATCACGATCGACACCCAGACCCCCGGCTTCGGCGCGAGATCAAGGCGGGTGGTGGGCCGACGGACTTCCCGAACACTGTCGCGTCAGCTCAGACCGTCGACAACGGTACGACCTTCACGATCGGTTCCGGCACGTACCGCTACTACGAGATCTGGATCACGCGGCTTGGCGATGGCTACCGGGACGCACGGATCAACGAGGTCAAGGCAACGAGCTAGTACCGGAGTCCGCTGCGCCGTCCGTGCCGCTCCACCGCGAGGTCGGCCAGGCGGTCGAGCAGCTCTGCGTACGGGATGCCCGACTCCTCGAAGAGCCGGGCGTAGACGCTTGTCGAGGTGAAGCCGGGGATCGTGTTCAGCTCGTTGACGAGCACCTCGCCGTCGCGCCGCACGAAGAGATCGGCGCGCGCCATGCCCTCGCAGTCGGTGGCGACGAACGCACGCACCGCGAGCTCCTGTGCGCGCGCGACCTGCTCTGCGGTGATGCGCGCCGGCACGACGAGGTCCATCTCGCCGGCGTCGTACTTCGCCTCGTAGTCGTACCACTCGTTTTCGGTGACGACGATCTCGCCGGGCAGCGACGCGACCGGCCGCAGGTTGCCGAGTATGCCCACTTCGACTTCGACCCCTTCGACCAGACGCTCGACGAGCACCTTCTCGTCGTGGGTGAACGCGAGCGCGACCCCTGCGCGCAGCTCTTCCTCGTCGTGCGCCTTCGTGATCCCGACGCTCGATCCGAGCCGTGCGGGCTTGACGAAGCAGGGGTAGCCGAACGGGTTGCGGGGCTCGTCGCCGGCGCGCAGCGTGATGTTCTCGGTCACGGGGATGCCGTGGTCGCGCAGCACCGACTTGAAGACGTCCTTGTCCATGCAGAGTGCGGAGCCGAGCACGCCCGCGCCCACGTACGGCACGCCCGCGAGCTCGAGCAGCCCTTGCACGGTGCCGTCCTCGCCGAACGGCCCGTGCAGGACGGGAAACACGACGTCCACATCGGAGAGCGCGATAGCGATCTCCCTTCCCGGCAGACGCTCGAGCTCGGAGCCGGGCGGAGCTGGTACCAGTCTGTTACCTGCACTCGAGCCGAGCGCCCAGGTCCCGGAGCGGTCGATCTGCACCCGGACGACCTCGTTGCCGCCCTGTTCGAGCGCCTCGATCACGCTCGCGGCGGAGGCCAGCGAAACGGCGTTCTCGCTCGAGCGGCCACCGAGGATGACCGCGATCCGGCGGGTCGCGGCTGCTCGGTCGCGGCTGCTCGGGTCACGGTGTCGAGGTGGTCGTGGTCGCGCCGTTCCCGCCGCCCCCCGGCGACCCCGACAGCTGACCGACGTCGATCGTCACGACTTCGCCCGACTTGGCGTCGGCGCCCGGCGCGGGATTTTGGGAGATTACGACGCCGTCCTGGCTCGGGTCGTTGACCTGGGTGTAGACCACCGCCACGTTCAGGCCCGCGCCCTCGAGGACCCGAGGTCGCGTCGGCCTGGTTCTGCGTCCGCACGTCGGGGATCTGCGTCGTCGCCGGGCCCTTCGATACCGAGAGCGTGATCGTCGAGCCCTTCGAGACGAGGGTGCCCTGCGGCGGATCCTCGAGCACGACGACTCCGGCGGCCGCCGTGTCGGACTGAACCTCGACGTGGCTGACGACGAAGCCCTGGCCGTTCAGGTACGACTTGGCGTTCGCGTACGGCTGGCCGGTCACGTCGGGCACCGGAACGGGCTTGGCGCCCTTCGAGACGTTGATGTGGATGACGGTGCTCTTGGTCACCCGGTCGCCCGCTGCAGGCTGCTGCGCGGTCACGATGTCGGGCTGCTCGCTCGAGAAGATCCGGGTGATCTTCGGATTCAGGCCGAGCTGCGCCAGCGCGGCGACCGCGTCGGTCACGCTCTGGCCGACGACAGTCGGCACCGTGACCTGCGGCAGCCCCGTCGAGACGGTCAGCACCACGGTCGAGCCCTTGCCGATCGTCCCGCCACCGGGCGGGTTCTGCGCCGAGACCTGGCCCTTGTTCACCGTCTCGCTCGGCGCCGTCTGGACGAGGGCCTTCAGGCCCGCCTCGTCGATCTTGCGCACCGCCAGGCTGCGTTGCATCAGCATCACGTCGGGCACCGCGATCGGTTTGCTCGAATTCAACTGGTCCTGCACCTTCATGTAGAGGAACCAGCCCGCGGCGGCCGCGGCGATGATCAGCCCGAGCGCGAGCAGCCAGGGCCAGACCGAACGGCCGCGCGGCGGCTCGTCGTAGTCGTAGTACGGCGTCGGTGCGCGGTAGGTGGGCGGGGCCGGCGGAGCGACCGCACGGGTAGGCGCGATCATCGTCTGCGCGGCCGCGACCCCGGCGCCCGAGAGCACCTGTGTCATCGCGTCCTCGGTCTCGCGCGAGACTGCGACGCCACGCGCGACA
Source organism: uncultured Actinomycetes bacterium (assembly GCA_963785895.1). Classification (GTDB taxonomy): domain Bacteria; phylum Actinomycetota; class Thermoleophilia; order Gaiellales; family Gaiellaceae; genus PALSA-600. Next base: position 11,558 of record CAWAXB010000027.1, read on the forward strand.
CGGGCGAGGTCGGCGTCCATCTCCTCCGCCGAGCCGTAGCGCTGGTCGGGATCCTTGGCGAGCGCGCGCAGCACGACCGCGTCGAGGTCGTGCGGCACGTCGGCGCGCAGCTCCGACGGCGGAACCGGCACCTGAGAGAGGTGCTTCATCGCGATCTCGACCGGCGTGTCGCCGCTGAACGGCACCTCGCCCGTGAGCATCTCGTAGAGGACGATCCCGAGCGAGTAGAGATCCGAGCGCGGGTCGACGGGGGCGCCGCGCGCCTGCTCGGGCGAGAGGTACTGCGCCGTGCCCACGATCGAGCCTGCCTCGGTCATCTGCGAGGTGCCAGAGCGCGCGATCCCGAAGTCGGTCACCTTCAGCCGGCCGTCGCCGCCGACGATGATGTTGTGCGGCTTGATGTCGCGATGGACGATCCCGCCCCGGTGCGCGAACGAGAGCGCGCCGAGGATCTGGCGGGCGTAGTCGATCGCGATCGGAATCGGCGTCGGCCCGTTGCGGACGATCAGCTCCTTGAGCGTGCGCCCGTCCAGATACTCCATCGCGATGTAGTACGTCCCTTCCGCGCGCCCCCGGTCGAAGATCGAGACGATGTTCGGATGGTTCAGGCCGGCGGCGCTCTGCGCCTCCCGGCGGAACCGCTCGACGAACTGCTCGTCGGAGGCATGCCGGTCGTCGAGCAGCTTCAGGGCGACGCGGCGTCCGAGCTCCTGGTCTTCCGCCAGATAGACGTCGGCCATCCCGCCCGAGCCGAGCTTGCGCTTGATCACGTAGCGCTTGTCGAACGTGCGGTTGATCAGGGTGTCGGATGAGGCCATTCGGATTCGGCTACTTGTTCGACGCCACGGGAGAAGTGCCTCCATCAGCTGCCTGGCGATCGGAGCCGCCACGGAGCCGCCGAAGCCGTTCACCTGGTGCTCCAGCACGACGGCGCCGGCCACGGTGGGGTTGTCGGCAGGGGCGAAGAAGATGAACCACGCGGTGTAGACGTGATCTCGCCGGTTTCGGCGGTGCCCGTCTTGCCGGCCACCGCGACACCGGGGATCGCGGCCGAACGCCCGGTCCCGCCGGTGACGACCGCCTGCATGAACTGGTTGAGGATTGCGGCCGTCGAGGGCTTCATCGCCTTCCGCCACGTCTGCGGCTTGATCTTGACGACCGTACTGCCGTCGGGCGCGGTCACCTTCTTGACCAGGTGCGGGGTCATGATCGTCCCCTTGTTCGCGACGCCGGCCGCTACGAGCGCCATCTGCAGCGGCGTCGTCAACAGGTGCTCCTGGCCGAACGCGAGCCGGCCCGGGTCGACGATCTTCGGGTTGTCGTAGAGCGCATGCTTGGAGAGGTTGTAGAGCCCGCTGGGCGCAACCTCGTTCGACGGCAGCTCGATCGGCGGCTTCGTGTAGAAGCCGAACTTCTTCGCCTCGTCGAGCACGGTCTTCGCTCCGAGCGATTTGCCGATGTTGCAGAAGACGGCGTTGATCGAGTGCTCGTATGCGGCGAGGAAGTCGACGTTGCCGTAGCTCTCCGCCGTCTGGTCGGGGTTGAGAGCGTTCGAGACCTGCTTGCCGTACTCCGTGCAGTAGCCGGGGTCGTCGAAGCGAGAGTCCTGGTTGAACTTGCCCGAGTCGAGCGCAGCTGCCGCGGTCACGGTCTTGAAGGTCGAGCCCGGTACGAACAGCCCCTGGGTCGAGCGGTTGAGCAGGGCGGACGACGAGCCCGGGCAGGCGCTCGGCGAGTGGAGGATGCTCGCGTAGCCGTTCGGCGACTCGATCTTGTTCGGGTCGTACGACGGCGACGACGCCATCACCTCGACCGCCCCGGTCTTCGGGTTGATCACCACTGCCGAGCCGCAGTTTCCGGCCAGCGCGCTCTCGGCGATCTTCTGCGCCTTGACGTTCAGGTTCAGCACGAGGTTGTTGCCGGTGATCGTGGTGCCCTTCAGCTTGTCGGTCAGCTTGCTCCAGATCGTCCCGAGGTTCGCGTTCGACGCGGTCAGATATGCGTTCTCCTGCCGTTCGATCCCGGCCCGTGAACGGCCCTGTGTCGAGTAGCCGATCACCTGCGAGGCGAAGCCTTTCGTCGGATAGCGGCGGAAGAAGAGCTTCTGGCCCGCCTTCTTGGCCGCCCTGTTGGCGGCGAGCACGGTCTTGCCGTCGGAGGCGTAGATCAGCCCGCGCTTGATCTGGAAGTCCGCGACCCGCTGGATCGCGTTGTCCTGCCGCGCGGCCAGGCCCGGGGCGGCCCATACCTGCCAGTAGGTGGTCGCCACGATCAGCGCCGCGAGCAGCAGCAGCGAGAAGAGCGCGACGCGCGAGATCTGCCTGTTCACGAGTTCGCCCGGTTCGAGACGAGGAGCAGCCCGGCCAGCAGGGCGAAGTTCGCGACCACCGACGAGCCGCCGTAGGAGACAAACGGCAGCGTGATCCCGGTCAGCGGGATGATCCGGAGCACTCCGCCGACGATGATGAACGTCTGCAGCGCGAAGCCGAACGTGAGGCCGGCCGCGAGCAGCTTGGAGAATCCGTCGTCGGCCTGCAGTGCGATCTTCATGCCGCGCGCGACGAAGAGCATGAACACGAGCAGGAGCGCCGCCGCGCCGATCAGGCCGAGCTCCTGCGCGAGCGCCGAGTAGATGAAGTCGGTGTTGAGATAGGGGATCAGCTGCACGCCGTCGGAGCTTGTGAACGTCCCCTTGCCGAGCCCGGCGCCCGGAAAGCCGCCGCTCGCGATCGAATAGAGCGACTTGACGAGCTGGTAGCTCTGACAGTCCTGGCGGAGCGCGAGGCCGCCGGAGGACGGGCAGTAGACCTTCTGCGTCGTCCACGGCTGCAACCAGATGATCACGCGTTCGTGGACGTGCCCGATCTTCTCGTAGGCGGCGAACCCCCCGGCGAGAAACAGCCCGAAGCCGACGAGCACGAACGAGAGGCGCGCGGTGGCGACGTAGAGCATCGCAAGGAAGATCCCGAAGTAGAGAAGGCCGGAGCCGAGGTCGTTCGACGAGACGAGCACGAGCATGCAGGCGCCCCAGATCACGAGCAGTGGCCCGGCGTCTTTCAGGCGTGCCTGAGCCAGCACCTCACGCTTCTCGCGCAGATACGCGGCGAGGAAGACGATCAGGAAGATCTTGGCCAGCTCGCCCGGCTGGAACGTGAGCGGGCCGGCATGGATCCAGAGCCGCGCGCCGTTGACGGTCGTGCCGATCCCCGGCAGGCGCGGCAGGAAGAGCAGCACGATCGCGCCGATTCCGAACAGGTACTTGTACTGCTCGAGCACGCGGTAGTCGCGGCGCAGCCCGAGGAGCGTGACGGAGAAGAGCGCGACCCCGATCACGATCCAGAGGCCCTGCTTGAAGGCGTCGCCGGGCCCGAGGCGGTAGATCTCCGTCACGCCGATCGCGGTCAGAAGCCCGGCCATCGGCAGGAGATACGGATCGGCGAACGGTACGACTCTCCGCGCGACGACGTGAGCGGCGAGGTAGAGCGCGAGGAAGAAGAGCGCATAGCTGAGTGAGCCCCAGCTGACGAGCGACTGCCGTGCGATGTAGACCGACGCGAACCCGACCCCGGTGAGCCCGCCGACGACACCGAGGTAGAGCAGCTCCCGGTTGCGGGGCTGGAGGCCGGTCAGCGCGCGAGCCCCTGCCAGACGAGCACGATGATGATCACGATCAGCGCCGCGATCACGGTCAGCGCCAGCAGCCGCCTGCCCACGCTTGCCTCCGGTTCCGGCAATGGCTCGGGACGCGGCCGCGACGGCCGGCACGACCATCGTGTCGCCGGACGGGAACAGGTCCTCGGCGGGGATCGCGACGTTGTCTTCGGGGTGGAGCGTGTCTTCGTCGTCATGCGCGGCGGTCGCGCGCTCACGCGTCGGCTGATCCGGCTCCGGACGAGGTTGGGCGCCTTCGATCATCTCGAAGAGGATCGCCGTGATGTTGTCGTCGCCGCCCGCACGGTTCGCCGCCTGCACGAGCGCGCGCGACATCGTGTCGAGATCGTCTCGATTCCGGCGCAGGATCTCCTCGATCGTCGGTGAGTCGAGCATGTCGGAGAGCCCGTCCGAGCAGATGAGAAAGAGATCGCCGGCCTGCGGGGTGACCGAGAAGGCGTCGACGTCGACGTCGGGATCCGTGCCGAGCGCCCGCGTGATCACCGAGCGCTGCGGATGCACCTCGGCCGCCTGCGGCGACAGCTCGCCACGCCGCACGAGCTCGGCGACGAGCGAGTGGTCGTCGGTCAGCTGCTCGAGGTGGCCGTCGCGGAGCACGTAGGCCCGCGAGTCGCCGACGTGGCCGAAGGTGATGCTCCCGTCCTGCTCGACGAGCGCAACGGTGATCGTGGTGCCCATCCCGGAGGTCTCGGAGTCGGTCGATGCGCGGTGGTGTACGCGGCGGTTGGCCTCCTGGATCAGCTCGATCACGCGGGCCGTCCCGCCGCCGTTCGCGCCCGACTCCTGCAGCGCGCCGGCCGCAAGCGCCGACGCGACCTCGCCGGCGCGGGCCCCGCCCATGCCGTCGGCGATCGCGAAGAGCGGCGGTGCGCACACGTACGAGTCCTCGTTGTGCCGCCGCTTCCGCCCCGGATCGGTCCGCGCGTGGCTGGCTCCAACCTTCATGGCTCGAACCTCAGGTCGGTCTCGCCGATCCGGATCACGTCGCCGGGAGTGAGCTTGCGCTCGCGCGTCAGCCGGATGCCGTTGACGAACGTGCCGTTGGTCGAGCCGATGTCCTCGACCCAGACACCGTCGCGGCGCGGCTCGAAGCGGGCGTGGCGCGACGACGCGTACTCGTCGGCCCCGATCGGCACGTCGTTGTTCGATCCGCGGCCGACGGTCAGCGGGCTGGTCGAGAGCGCGTACACATCGCTCTCCGTGAGCGCCGGACTCTCGAGCACCACCAGGCGTCCCTGCTCCTGCGCGACGGGCCTCGGCATCAGGGCCGCCACCTGCTGCGGGCCTAGGATCATCGACTCCTGCGGCAGCCGCAGGTCGCGGCCGGCCGAGCGGACGATCCGCCAGATGAAGAGGTAGAGAAGGACGAGGAACGCGAGCTTGAGGGCCAGGAGCGTCGTCTCGACCTGGGTCGAGGCAAGCGCTGCGCTCACCGCAGCTCCCGCGAGAACGCGATCTCGGTCGAGCCCAGCGTGAAACGCGATCCGTCCTCGAGCTTGAGCCGCTTCACGCGCTTGCCGCGCACCTCGATGCCGTTGGTCGAGTCGAGGTCGACGAGCCAGTAGGTGCCGCCCTCCTCGCGCAGCTCGGCATGCCGGCGCGAGACGTTCGGGTCGGACACCTGCAGGTCGGCGTCCTTCGACCGGCCCAGCACCGCGCGTCCCGAGGCGATCTCGTGCCGCTGCCCGTCCCAGCTCAGCACCGCCACCTCCTTCTGCACGCCCAGCTCGACCGGCGAAGCAGCCTCGGTGGGCTGGGGGGCGGGCGCCTCGGGGGTGTAGATCATCGTCGCGCCCGGCATCGCGTCGCCCGCGGGCTCGTGCGGCCGCTTGGCGCCGCCCTTCTTCTGCACCATCCTGGTCGCGATCCCGAACACCCCGAGGTCGAGGTCGGCGTCGGTCGCGAGCTCCACGCGCGGCGTCGAGAGGAGGGCGTAGCCCTCGCGGCGGGCGTGCTCGGCGAGATACTCGGAGAGCTCGTCGGTGAGTTGCCTCTCGTAGCTCGCGAACTGCTCGCGGTCGGCCGGGGAGAGATAGACGGTGTACTCGTTCGGAACGTAGACACGCGAGACGGAGACGTTCTTGTGGTCGTCCATCTCCTTGACGAGCTTGCGCGCCAGCTCGACCGGCTGCACGTTGGTACGGAACGCGCGGCCGAAGACGCCCTCGAAGAGCGACTCGAGCTTCGATTCGATGCTGCGGAGGACAGGCATAAGGTGGACCGGGCTCTCTTCCCGGAAACGGGAAGTCTACGGCGTCAGATACGTGGTTCGAGCGCCAGCGCGGCCGCGGTCAGCCAGGCGGCGCCGACGAGCGGCAGCACGGCTGCCGCCGGCGCGGCAAATGCGGTGGCAGCGAGCAACGCCGCCGCGAAGCCGGCGGCGGCCCACGGCCCCTTGTGGCGCAGCGAGGGAAGCGCCGCCGCCGCGACGGCGAGGATGAGCGCCTCGGCCACGAGCGTGGGATGAGCGGTGAGCTGCGACCAGAGGGCGCCGGCAACAGCAGTGGGGCGCGCCGAGCCGGCGATGCCGAGGCCGAGCGGCGGCGGCGATCCGTCGAACGGCAGGGCCATGTGCCGCAACCCGGCCACCAGGGCTGCCAGGAGGACGGCGGCGGCGACGGTGGCGCGCGCGGCGCATGCGGCCGCGCGCGATCTGGGCCGCCACCGGCAGCAGGGCGAGCGCGGCCAGCGGCGCCAGCAGCGGGCCGGCGGCCAGCAGCAGGCCCGCACGGGCGTCCTTCCAGGTGAGAGCCGTCCAGCCGGCTGCGAGCACCGCGTAGACGATCGCAAGCCCGAGCGAGACGTTGGCGAGCGGGAAGAACGTCACGGCGAGCGCGAAGATCAGCCCTGCGCGCGGTGCGGCGAAGCCCAGCGCGGCTCCCGTGGCGGCGAGCGCGAGCGGCCAGGAGGCCGGGTAGAAGGGAAGCTGTGTCGCGACCCAGCCGGATGTGACTCCCGCGAGCGCGCCGGGAAGCAGCCGTTCGCCGGCGAGCGCGAGGTTCGGACGTGCGGGCGCGGCCGGCTTCGAGCCTTTGCCCTTGCGCCGTCTCGGCAGCGAGCGCAGCTCGTGTGCGAGCCGTTCGGCCGACGGCCGGCGTTGCGGGTTCACGACCAGTGCGGCCGAGACGGTCTCGAGCACGTGCTTCGGCAGGTCGGGGCGCAGCGACTCGAGGGACGGAGCGCCCTGCTGGATGCGGTGTGAGGTGTCGACGAGGTCCTGGCCCCAGAATGGATGCTCCCCTGCGAGCGCCTCCCAGAGCAAGACCCCGAGGCCCCAGACGTCTGCGGCGGGCGTCGCGGTCAGGCCCTGCAGCCGCTCGGGCGAGATGTAGGCGAGCGTGCCGGGCACGTCACCGAGTGCGGTTAGCGTGTCGAACTCCGCCATCTGTGCGAGCCCGAAGTCGAGCAGGCGCACGTCGATGCCCTCGCTCTCCGCAAGCAACACGTTCGAAGGCTTGACGTCACGGTGCACGATCCCGCGCCTGTGGGCGTGTGCGAGTGCGTCGGCGATCTGGGCGGCAACCTCGAGCGCAGCCCGGTCGTCGATCTCGCCGCTGCGCAGCGCCTCGCGCAGCGTGCGCCCCGGGATGTACTCGTAGGCGATGTAGACGTGTGAGGGGTCGTGGGCCAGGGCGAGGATGCGCTGGCAGCGTTCGTGTCGCAGCGACGACGCTGCACGGGCCTCGCGCTCGGCGCGATGGCCCGACTTTCCCTCGCGCGCGATGATCTTCAGCGAGACATCGAGGCCGGTCCGTTCGTCGCGCGCAAGCCAAACATGGCCCATTCCGCCGGAGCCGAGGGGCCTGATCGGCCGGTACCGGCCGAGAAAGAGATCGTGCGCAAGCGCCGCGGAGGCCACCCTGCCGTTGTACGTTGCGACCAGCAGATTTCCTTGTTTTCCGAGGAACCTGGGAATGCAGGCCGAACGAGGCGGTAGATTCGACCCGGTATGGATCCGCGCGACGACGACATCCAGTTCGATTTCTTCGAGGACGAGCCGCGCACCGCCGAGGCTCAGGGCTCGCGTGTGCGCCTGCCCGGCCGCGGCGGCCGTGGCGGTGACCGCGGCGGCGGCATCCGCAGGCCGGCCGGGCCGCCCCGCGGGTTGACGCCGATCTTGCGCCTGCTGGCGCTGATCGCAATCGTGGTCGCGGTCCTTGTCGCCTTCGGATTGCTGTTGCAGTCGTGCGCCTCGACCTCGAAGCACAGCAGGTACTCCAGTTACGTCGGCAAGGTTGGGACGATCGCGCGCGGCTCGGCGGATGACGGCGCGGCCGTCGCCAGCGCGCTGATCACACCCGGCGCCAAGGCGGCCGAGATCGCATCGAAGCTGCAGGGGATCGCCGATCAGGAGCGGCAGAACGTCGCCGCCGCACAGAAGATCTCGGTGCCCGGGCATCTGCGTGCCGAACACCAGCAGTTGATCGAGGCGCTCCAGTTGCGCGTCAGCGGCGTGCAGGGTCTCGCCGACACCTTCACGAACAACCCGACCTCGAAGGCCGACAACGAGTCCAGCCTGCTGGCCGAACAGGCCGACCGGCTGCTCGCGAGCGATGTCGTCTGGGACGACCTCTTCCTTGCGCCGGCCGTCCAGCAGCTGAAGCAAGAGGGTGTGAGCGGCGTCCAGCCACCCGAGTCGCACTTCGTCGCGAACCGTGACCTCGTCACGGAGCGCTCGATGGGCGCGCTCCTTACGCGCCTGCGCGGCACGTCCGCCGGCGGCACGGTGACCGGCGTCCACGGGACGAACATCGCCGATGTGAAGGCACTCCCGGGCAACAAGACACTGTCGACGTCGGGCGACAACACGGTAATCGCGTCGACCGACACGGCCTTCGTCGTCGGGATCACGGACTCCGGCGGCTCGCAGGAGGTGTCGATCAAGGTGACCCTGACGATCCAGAAGTCGTCGGGTGGGAAGGCCCTCGTCGCGAACAAGACCCTCGACCTGATCAACCCGGGCCAGACGAAGACGGTCACCTTCTCCGGCCTGGCGCTGTCGCCGTACATCGGGAACAAGGTCACCGTGGGTGTCGATGTCGCCACGGTTCCGGGTGAGAAGAATCCGGGCAACAACAAAGCCTCCTTCTCGGTCTTCTTCACGATCTGAGAGCCGCTCGGGCTCGGTAACCTCGGCGAGTGCAAGTAACCGCCACAGACGCGCTGGCCGTCGCGATCGCGGGAGTCGCGGTCGGGGCGATCGGGCTCGGGGTCGCCTGGTGGGCGTGGATGAAGGTGAAGCGCGTACGCGATGCCCAGCGCCTGTTGCTGGGCGGAGGGCGCAAGGATCTCGTCGACTTCGCCGTCTCGCTCCAGGGGCGGGTCGACGACCTGCACGGGTCGGTCGACGAGGTGGCGGCCGGTCTCGCGCGGGTCGACCGCCGCGTCGACGGCGCTGTCACGAACACGTCGATCGTCCGCTACGACGCCTACGAGGACACCGGCGGCCACCAGTCGGCATCGGTCGCTCTGCTCGACTCGACCCGTACCGGCCTCGTCGTGACGGCGATCCAGGGCCGCGACTACGCGCGGATCTACATGAAGGAGCTGGAGCGGGGCCGCGCCTCCGTTCCGCTGTCACCGGAGGAGCAGGAGGCAGTCGAGCGCGCCATGGGCCGCTGATCGTCGGGAGGGAAACCTGCCGTCCGGCGGGAGGCCACGCCGACTTCCGTGACCACCAGCAGCGGAGGGAGAGGTGGGTCATGGGAGGGAACCGCAGGTTCTCCTCCCATAGAGGTACATTTCTCCCCAGGGTGCAGCAGGTTCTCGTTCTCAATGCGAGTTACGAGCCGCTCAATGTGTGCTCGCTGCGCCGCGCTCACGTGCTCGTCTACAAGGGCAAGGCGGAGGTGATCGAGGAGCTCGACCGTCCACTTCGCTCGGCCAGCGACACCTATCGATGGCCCCACGTCATCCGGCTCGTCCACTACGTGCGCGTGCCGCGGCTCGTGCAGCGGAAGATCTCGCGCCGCGCCCTCTTTGCCCGCGACAACTGGCGCTGTGTCTACTGCGGCACCTCCGGCGGCCGCCTGACGCTCGACCATGTGATTCCGCGCTCGCGCGGCGGCGACTCGAGCTGGGAGAACGTCGTCACGTCGTGCGCACCCTGCAACCTGCGTAAGGGCGACCGTTTGCCGCACGAGATCCAGATGGTGCTGCCCGACCGCCCGCGCCCACCGGCGCCGGTGCTCTTCATCCGTCTGGCAACACCGAAGATCCCGACCCGTTGGGAGCGCTACCTGGCGCCCTACACGAGCCAGCGCGGCACGAGCACGGCCTACGCCGCCTGATCCCCGCGCTCGACCGGCAGCTCCGGATGCTGCTCCCAGTCCGACCACGAACCGGGATAGAGCAGGCCGGGGCGACCGGCCAGCTGGAGGGCGTGGAGCACAACGCAGGCCGTGACCCCCGAGCCGCAGTAGGCGGCGAGCTCGCCGGCGGGCAGCGCGGGCAGCGGCTCGTTCCACGGAGCGCTCAGTGCGCCGGGGATGCGTCCGGGCACGCGGTCGACCTCGTTTGGCTCGCCGCGCCAGCGGCCGGGCAGGCGTGCATCGACGACCACCAGGTCGCCGAGCCCGGCTGCCAGGCCGGCGCGCGAGATCGTGTCGTCGCGCCGCTCCCGGGCCTCGAAGCGAGCGGGCTCCACCTGCTCCTCGCCGCCGCGCAGCGGGCCGCGCCACGCCTCGAGGTCGAGCACCGCGCAGTCGTCATGGCCGAAGTGGCGGAGCAGCCACCACAGGCGCTCGGCGCCGCCTAACGTGCCGTAGGCGACCACGAAGGTGCCGGCGCCGATCCCGGCCCGTGACGCCGCGGCCGCGAACGCCTCGGCCGGCGGCAGGGGGTGGCGGCCGCTCGTTCCTGGCGGCCCGGAGAGGTCGGTCTCGACGTCGAGAAACGACGCCCCCGGAATGTGACCCTCGAGGTAGAGGCGCCGCCCCAGCGTCGGGTCGGCCAGCGACCAGCGGCAGTCGACGAATTGGTAGCGCACGTGTGACAGCAAACCAGGTCGGCGGCGTATGCAGGTCATGAGACGACTCTTCTTCATCTCCGCCGCAGCCATTGCGCTGCTCCTGGCCGTTGCCCTGGCCGGCGCCGGCCGGCCCGAAGCGGCCCGTGGCGATGTTTCAGCGCCGGGGACGGTGACCACGATCGGCGACGGCTCCGTCGCCGCGGTGCCCGACGTCGCGACGGTCTCGGCGGGCGTCCGCACGAGCGCCACGACGGCGGCGGCCGCGCTCTCCGAGAACGGGGCGAGGATGGCCGCGGTGATCGCGGCGCTGAAACGAGCCGGCGGCGACGAGCTGCAGACGCAGCAGGTGTCGCTCGAGCCGCAGACCAACGACCGGAACGTCGTCACCGGTTACATCGCGCAGAACACCGTTTCGGCAAAGGCGAAGATCGCGGGTGCGGGAGCCCTGATCGACGCGGCCGTACGCGCAGGCGCGAACACGGTCGAGGGACCGTCGCTCGACCTGTCGGATCGCGACGCGCTCTACCGCCAGGCATTGCAGAAGGCGATGGCCGACGCGCGCGCGAAGGCGGAGGCGCTCGCCGGCGCGGGTGGCTTCGCCGTCGGGCCGGTGAGTGCCGTGACCGAGAACGGCGGCAACCCACAGCCCGTCTTCCAGGGCGCTGCGGTCGCAAAGGCTGCCGGTTCGACCCCGGTCGTGCCGGGGACGCAGGACGTCACCGCGGAGGTAACGGTCTCGTTTCAGATTCGGTGACGCCCGGCGCGGGCGGTGTCCGCCCGGCTCTCACCGGGTCAGTCGCAGCTGCAGACGGAGGGGCCGCTCGCAGCGAGCGCAAACGCTGCGGGCGGCGCCCTTCCGCTCTGCGATGTGCACCGGCAGCGGCTTGTCGCAGGTGCACCACAACGGTGTCGGATCGTTCGAGTTCGTCAACGCATCGGCCATGGCCGAGAGCTCCCTTCGAGTGGAGAGTCCCGCGAGTGAGATTCAGCTAGTCGGCGGCGGCGGGGAGAACGAAAGCGCCGACTAGCGAACGTCGAACTTGCCGCGGAGCACGACGACGTTCGCCTGAAGCGCAATCTGCATTTGCGTGGCGACCATCGGTGCGGCGTGCATCTGTCTTCAGTCTAGAGGGTTGTCCCGGAGTGGGCGAATCGCGAGCAGCCGGTCGGAGGTGTGGTCGACCTGCAGCGTCGTGTGCTCGACGCCGAACCGCTCGTGCAGGAGCTCCTCCAGCTCGCGCCGGATCTGGTGGCAGTCCTCGTCGCGGCCGACCAGCACGTGTGCCGACAGCGCGGGGAAGCCCGTTGCGATCTCCCAGACGTGCAGGTCGTGCACGTCGGTGACGCCGGGCTGCGCCGCCAGGGTCGTGAGCACCTCGCCGGGCGTCAGCCCTTCCGGCGCGCCTTCCAGGAGGACGCGCCCGCTGGTCCGCAGGAGCGGCCAGGCGGCGCGCAGCATCAGGAGCGAGACGGCGAGCGAGGCGATCGGGTCGGCGCGGTCGAAGCCGGTTGTCCAGATCACGACGCCTGCGACTGCCGTGCCGGCAAATGCGTAGAGGTCGGTCAGCAGGTGCTGGAAGCTGCCCTCGACGTTCAGGCTGCGCCGGTTCGCGCGCGCCACCTGCCAGAGGGCGAGGATGTTGACGACCGCGCCCGCACATGCCGTTGCGACGACGAGCGGCCCGTGCACGTGTGCCGGCGCCCCCAGCCGCCGCACGGACTCGATCGCGATCGCCAGGCCGAGCAGCCCGAGCAGGATCCCGTTCGCCTGGGCGGCGAGCGTCTCGGCCCGGCGCAGCCCGAATGTCATCCGGCCTTCGGGCGGGCGCCGTGAAAGACGAGCCGCCCAGACGCTGACGCCGAGCGCCCCGGCGTCGACGAGCATGTGCGCCGCGTCGGAGAGCAGCGCCAGCGAGTGGGCGACGAGCGCGAGCGCGACCTCCGCCACCATGAAGGCGGCGATCAGCGCCAGCGCGACGACGAGCGGCCGGATCCTCGTGTCTGCGCCCGCTCCGTGCGAGTGGTCGTGCGGGTGGCCCACGGGACCAGTCTCGCTGATCCGCCGGCCTTGCATCTCGCGCCTCCTTCGCCTATCGTGGCTCCCCCATGTTCGGGATCACCAACGCAGACGTTCCGGCTCGCCGCTTCTAGCGGCAGAGCTGCGTCTTCGTTCGGTCTTCCTCTTCACGATCCCAAGGAGCATGGTGTGTTTGGAACTGAACTCACAATGAAGGCTGTGTCGCCGGGCCGCGCTCGGCGGCGCGATGCTGCGTCCTCGAAAGGGCCAAGAGCCACCGCTCTTGACCCTTCCTGCGTCCTTGCCTCACACTCGCCGATCGCACCCCAGCAACGAGCGTCATCATGAGCTCAGCTCCTGAACCGCAAGCAGTTTCCGTACGTGACCTCGAGAAGGTCTTCACGCGCCGCAAGGGTCTGCACCGGCGCCGGCGCATCGCGCTGAACAGCGTCTCGTTCACCATGGAGCGCGGCGAGTGCGTCGCGATCCTCGGCCAGAACGGCTCGGGCAAGTCGACGCTCGTCCGCCTGCTCTCGACGCTGCTGCTGCCGGACGGCGGCGAGGCGCGGATCTTCGGCCACGACGTCTTCAAGGACGCCCGTGCGGTGCGGCGGCTCGTCAACCGCGTGTCGGTCGAGGCAAGCTTCTTCAAGAAGATGAGTGCGGCCGAGAATCTCGCCTATGCGGCGCGGTTCTACGGCATGGGGCCGCGCGAGACGCACGCGAAGATTCCCGAGATCCTCGAGCGGGTGGGCTTTCCGCCGTCGCGCCGTGGCGAGGCGATGGAGAACCTGTCGCGCGGCATGCAGCAGAAGGTCGCACTCGCGCGCGCCCTGCTCACCTCACCGGTGCTGCTGCTGCTCGACGAGCCGACGACGGGTCTCGACCCGAGGTCGAAGCAGGAGGTGCAGACGTTCATCCGCGAGGTGCGGAAGCAACACGACGCGACGATTCTGCTCTGCACGCACGACATGAACGAGGCCGAGGAGCTCGCCGACCGGATCGGCCTGCTCGATCGCGGCGGGCTGCTCTTCCTCGAGCCGGTCGAGGACGTGAAGCGCCGCTTCGGGGTCGAGACGCTCGAAGAGGCGTTCTTCGCGGCCACCGGCCGGACGTACGAGGACGAGCAAACAGAAGACGACGAAGACAGGGAGGTGCTCGCATGACCACACCCGACCTGACGTTCACGCGCAGGCGTGTGCTCCGCGACGAGCTGATCGGGCTCTACGGGGTCGTCGAGCGCAACCTGTACCTGACCAAGCGCTACCTGCTCTGGGATCTCGCGTTCCTGCTCTGGACGGTCGCCAATACGCTCACGATCGTGTTCATCTCGCGTGGCGTCGATCTGTCGCCCGCGGCCCGCAACGAGCTGGCGACGAAGCTGCTCGTCGGCGGCGTGATCTGGGCGTTCCTCGGGATCATCTTCGAGATCGTCACCGAGACGGTTGCCTGGGAGCGCTGGGAGGGGACGATCGAGTACACGTTCATGGCGCCGGTGTCCCGGCCAGTGCACCTGATCGGGATGGGCATCTACGCGGTGATCTACGGGCTCGTCCGGGCCGCGTTGATCTTCGTCGCGGTCGTGGCGTTCATCGGGCTCCACCTGCCACACGCGAACTACCCGGCCGCGGTGGCATTGCTCGCGATCGCGTCGATCTCGTTCATCGGCGTCGGGATGATGACGGCGGTGCTGCCGCTGATCTCGCCCGAGAAGGGGACGCAGCTGGGGTTCGTCGCGCAGGGGCTGATGCTGGTCGTCTCGGGCGTCTACTACCCGGTCAGCGTGCTGCCGGGCTGGATGCAGTGGATCGCGAAGATCTCGCCGGCCACCTACGCGCTCCGCGGCAACCGGCGCCAGATCCTCGCGGGCGCCGGGCTCGCCTGGGCCGACGTCTGGCCGCTGCTCGTGATCGGGGCGCTCTCGATCCCGATCGGCCTCCTCGTGTTCAGAGCCGGCGAGCGGTACGCAAAGCAGCACGGCAAGCTGAAGCGGTCGGGTTGATGGACGTCACCGGAGTTGCAAACCGGGTCTCCTGCTAGGCTTGCTTGAGCTTTGAGGCGATGAGGCCTCAGGTGCAGTGCAGAGAATGCTCTCTGCGTCGCACCTGGGGCCTCTTTTTCTTTTCCAGGAGAGGAGCGAACGATGGCGATGATCGAGAGCAGGGACCGAGCGACGTCCGACCCGGCCGCACGCAAGGACGTGATCAGGCAGATGCAGGCCGAGGGGGTGCAGTACGTCCTCTTCTGGTTCACCGACATCGAAGGCCACCTGAAGAGCTTCGCGATCACACCGTCCGAGATCGAGGGCGCCTTGAACGACGGGATGGGCTTCGACGGCTCGTCGATCACGGGCTTCAACGCGATCGAGGAGTCGGACATGATCGCGATCCCCGACCCGGGCACGTTCCGCCTGATGCCGACGCGGCCGGGCGAGGCGAAGGTCGGCCGGATGATCTGCGACATCGTCAAGCCGAGCGGCGAGCCCTACGACGGCGATCCCCGCTACGTGATGCGGCGCGCCCTTGCACGGATGGAGTCGATGGGCTTCGACACGTTCAACATCGGGCCGGAGCTCGAGTACTTTCTCTTCCGCGACAACAAGTCGACGGAGACGCTCGACGAGGGCGGTTACTTCGCGATGACGGCGCTCGACGCGGCGACCGAGCTGCGTAACGAGACGATCCAGGCGCTCGAGGCCATGGGGATCGCGATCGAGTACCACCACCACGAGGTCGCCCCGTCGCAGCACGAGATCGACATGCGCTACGCGTCGGCGCTCGACATGGCCGACCAGACGGTGACCTACCGCCTGGTCGTCAAGGAGGTTGCGGCCAAGAACGGGGTGTACGCGACGTTCATGCCGAAGCCGCTCTTCGGCGAGAACGGCTCCGGAATGCACACCCACATGTCGCTCTTCACCGACGGCCGCAACCAGTTCTTCGACGGCGACGACGAGTACAGCCTGTCGCCGGTGGGTAAGCAGTTCATCGCCGGGCTGCTTCGTCACGCCCGCGAGCTGACGCCGATCTTCGCCCAGTGGGTCAACTCGTACAAGCGGCTCGTCCCGGGCTATGAGGCGCCGGTGTACGTCGCGTGGTCGCAGCGGAACCGCTCGGCGTTGATCCGGATCCCGCTCTACAAGCCCGGCTCGGAGCAGGCGACTCGCGCCGAGATTCGCTGCCCGGACCCCGCCTGCAACCCGTACCTGACGTTCGCCACGCTGCTGCACGCGGGGCTGGAGGGGATCGAGCAGGGCTACGAGCTGCCCGCGCCGATGGAGACGAACCTCTACCACCTGACGCCGGAGGAGCGGCGTGAGCAGGGGATCGTCTCGCTACCGGAGAACCTGGGCGAAGCGATTGACGAGCTGTCCGGCTCGGAGCTGATGCGCAAAGCGCTCGGAGACCACATCTTCGACGCGTACGTGAAGCTGAAGCGTGCCGAGTGGGACGAGTACCGGATCCAGCTCTCCCAGTGGGAGCTCGACCGCTACCTAGGAGTGCTCTAACCGAGCGGATGGCCCGCCTTGGGTGTCAGACACCGCTTTTGTGTCTGACACCCTTTTCGGGGCCCGCGGCAGGCGAATGGTGTCTGACACAAGTGCGGTGTCAGACACCTGGGCGCGTCGACGTACGGCCCTACTAGAGGAACGTACGGATCGACTCGCGGTCGACGCGCAGGCCGATCACCTTCGAGCCGTCGTCGATCTGCTCGATCGACTCGGCCGGGACGATGCGGCGGCGGCGTGCGAGCCAGCCCGAGCGGACCGAGAGTGCGTCCGGCGTTTCGGGCGAGGTGCCGTACATGGGGCATTCGACGGTGCCGACGACGCGGCCTCGGGCATCTGCCACGAGGAAGCCGGCGGTGCGGCGAAGGTCGACTGCGAGGGCGCTCATGACGCTGAACCTATTCCCCCTTTGCGAGGATTCTCCCTCCCTTGCCGTAAAACTTCTGTTAGCTCCACTTCCCGGACATCGCGAGCCAGGCGACGGTCAGCAAGGCGAGGTAGACGCAGGAGAGGCCCGCAACGAGCCGGCCCGCGATCGCCTTGCCGCTGCGCATCCACCAGAAGGCGGCGCCGGTGGTCACGAGCAGGAGCAGGAGGCCGAGGTCGCCCGCCAGGAAGCCGATGCCGAGCCACGTCGGGTCGTTCGATGCCCGAGAAGCCTTCTTTGGAGTAGATCCACTGGGCGGCGCCTCGCATCACGACGTACGCCGGGACGGCTGCGACGAGAAGCGTCCAGAAGCTCGAACGGGCGAGCACCGTCAGCTCGGGCTGCCGCCACGCGGCCAGGGCCAGCACGACCACGGCGAGGACGGCGCCGACGAGCACCATCGCTCCGAGCACGTGCAGGAACAGCGGCACATCCCAGGCATGAGGCCGGATCGCCGCGATCATGCGCCCGGCTTCCAGATCATGTCGACCAGGATCAGCAGCGCGGCCAGGCCGGCGAGCCACGACATCGCGTTGCCCTTCGGATCGCGAAGGAGGGTGCGCAACTCGTCGCTCGACGAGTCGCCGGCTGCTGCGAGGCGCTCGGCCAGCTTGCGTGCCTTCTCCTGGTGGCGGCCCCCGACGCCGCCGAGCGCGCTCGAGACGACCCAGAGCACGACGGCCGCGATCACCCAGAAGCTGCCGTAGGCGTAGTGGTCGGTGTGTACCAGCCAGAGCCCGAGGACGAGCGTCAGCGCCATCCCGATCCCGATCAGCGGCAGCGTCCAGCGGATCAGGCGGAGGTGCAGCGCGGTCTCGCTGGGCAGCGCGGCGCGGAGCGCCAGCGTGTTCAGCACCGCGGCGGTCACGGAGCCGCCGATGAACAGGAAGGCGCCGGTGATGTGGAACATCAGGAGCCACTGCGAAGTGGACACGGCGCGAGCGTACGCTTCCGATCGGATGGAGGCGCGCGACAGGCATCTGAAGCTGCTGACCGAGACAATCGAGGCCGTCAACTCGACACTCGACCTGCAGGAGGTTCTGTCGCAGGTTGCGACGAATGTCGCGAGCGCACTCGAGGCGGACGCCTGCTTCGTCTACCTCTACGACGCGACCGCCGACGAGCTTGTGCTGCGGGCGACGCACGGCACCCATCGACGAGCTGACGCGGCGACCGCGCATGCGCCGGGGCGAAGGGATCACCGGATCGGCCGCTGCGGCCGGCGCGCCGGTGATGGTCGAGGCGCAGGCGCATCTCGACCCGCGCTTCAAGAACTTCCCGAACCTGCCCGAGGACGAGTACGAGTCGATCCTCGCGGTACCGATCCTCACGCGGCACGGCTCGCTGGAGGGTGCGCTCAACGTACGCACCCGGGTGCCGCGGTCGTTCTCGGAGGACGAGGTCGAGCTGCTGCTGGCAATCGCCGCCCAGGTGGCTCAGTCGATCGAGCACGCGAAGCTCTATGCCGAGGCGCAGCGTCGCGTCGGCGAGCTCGAGGCGCTCGCCCGGATCTCGGAGGCTGTCTCGAACTCGCTCTACCTGGAGGAGTCGCTCGAGGCGATCGTCTCCACCACGATGGATGCGCTGGGCGCGACGGGCGCCGCGCTGGTGCTCGACGACGGGCAGATCGCCTGGCCCGAGGGCCGCGCCGGCGCGCACGCGATCCGGCAGCCGCTCCGCTGGCGCGGCCGGCAGATCGGCGAGCTCGTCGCCGACCGGGATTCGCCGTTCAGCGAGGACGACGGCGAGCTGCTGGCGTCGATCGCGACGCACGCGGCGGTCGCGCTCGAACATGGGCGCGCGGTGATGCGCGGCGTGCTCGCGCAAGAGATCCACCACAGGGTGAAGAACAACCTGCAGACGGTGGCCTCGCTACTCAGGCTGCAGGCGCGCTCGGCCGATCTCGATCGACCCGCGCGAGGCGCTCGAGCACTCCGTCAACCGGATCCTCGCGATCGCCGCGGTGCACGAGCTGCTGACGGAACGCCGGGAGGAGGACGTCGAGCTGGCCGATCTGTTCGACCGGCTGCGCGCGATGCTCGTGCAGGGCGTCGGCGGGGGGCAAGGAGGTGGCTGCGTCGCTCGAGCCGGTGTCGCTCTCGGGCGCGCGGGCAACGGCGCTCGCGCTGGTGTTCGCGGAGCTGCTCCAGAACGCGCTCGAGCACGGCGGCGAGCACGTGCGGGTCGAGCTACGGCGGCAGGACGGTGAGGTCGTGCTCGCAATCTCCGACGACGGACGCGGCCTGCCGGAGAACATCGCGACCGGCACCGGACTCTCGATCGTTCGCGCGCTCGTGCGCGACGAGCTGAGGGGAACGCTCGACCTGCGCGCCGAGCGGCGGCGACCCGCGCCGAGGTGATCTTCCCGGCCTGTGGAGTGCCGCCCGCCTAGGCCGACTGGTCGTCGAACGTGAAGTGGAAGTGGTCGCCGTGCGCGTGGACGCCGATCACCTGGTCGTCCAGGGCGTCCGCGGCGCCGGGATCGAGGAAGATGCGGACGCCGTCTCGTTCGACAACCTGGTCGCCGTCCGACGGCTCCGACGCCTCCTCGATCTCCAGCTCGACTTCCTCACCGTCTTCGATCCCGCGGATGCGGAGCGGGCCGAGCTCCTTCAGAGCGTCGACCGCCTCGTCGTTGATCTTCAGCATCGTGCGAGTCTATGCGTCATGAGGATCCTGATCGCGGAAGACGAGACGATCATCCGGCTCGACCTGCGCGACCTCCTGGAGCGCGCCGGTCACGAGGTGGTGGCGGAGGCGCGCGACGGCGACGAGGCCGTGGCGCTCGCGCGCGAGCACGCGCCCGACCTTGCCGTGCTGGACGTGCGCATGCCCAGGCTCGACGGCATCGAGGCGGCGAAGACGATCCTCGCCGAGCGTCCCATCCCGATCGTGATGCTGACCGCCTACGGCCAGGAGGAGCTCGTGGCGCGCGCGGTCGAGGCGGGAGTCTTCGGCTACCTCGTCAAGCCCTTTCGCGAGCAGGATCTCGTGCCTGCGATCGCGACCGCGCGGGCGCGCTACGAGGAGCTCGCGGCCGTCCGCGACGAGGCCGAGTCGCTCGCCGACGCGCTCGCCGCTCGCAAGGCGATCGAGCGCGCAAAGGGACTGTTGATGGCGAAGGAGGGCCTCTCCGAGACCGACGCATTCACGCGGCTGCGGAAGGCGAGCCAAGTCTCCGGCCGCCCGCTGAAGGTGATCGCCGAAGCCGTGATCGCTACCCTCGACCCGTCGTGAGCTCGACTCTCACACCACCGAGGGAACGTACCCGGCGCAGAGGCGGATCGGGCACCGGCGGGGCGTGGCGCGTGATCGTGCTGAACGACAACCACAACACCTTCGAAGGCGTCGCGTTCGCGCTCGCGCAGACGATTCCCGGCGTCGACTACGACCGTGGAATGGCTCTTGCGACGAAGATCGATTCGACCGGGCAGGCGATTGTCTGGTCGGGGCACCGCGAGCTGGCCGAGCTCTACCACTCGCAGCTCTCGGACTACGGCCTGACGCTGGCGCCGCTTGAACGCTGAAGAGGGCATCCGCCGCGTCTTCGACGCATTCCGTGGCGGCGACCCGCGCGCGCTCTTCGAGGTGATCGCCGAAGATGCCGTCTGGATCGTCAACGGCACCGTCCCGGTCGCGCAGGCCTACGGGGACGTCCCCGCATCTTCGAACTGTTCCGCGAGACACGGCGGCTGACGGGAGGGACGTACCTGAGCACGTTGCGCTGGCTGCTCGCCGGCGACGAGCACGCGGTCGCGGTCTACCGGGCGCAGGGAAAACGGCTCGGCCGCGAGCTCGACATCGACCAGGTGCTCCTGATCGACCACGCCGGAGGCGTCTGGCGGCACATCACGGCGATCCCGTCCGACCCGCCCGCGTTCGAAGCTTTCTGGGCGTGAGGATCGGCGTCCAGCTCCCCGAGGTCGAGCGCGAGGTGCGCTGGCCCGAGCTGGCGTCGATGGCCCGCGCAGCCGAGGAGACCGGCTTCGACTCGATCTGGCTCGGAGATCACCTTCTCTACCGGGGCGACGGACGTCCCGAACGCGGGCCCTGGGACTGCTGGACGGCGCTGGCCGGACTCGCCGCAGTCACCGAACGCGTCGAGCTCGGCCCGCTCGTCGCCTGCACCGCCTTCCGCCCGCCCGGCCTGCTCGCCCGGGCGGCCGCCGCGGTCGACGAGCTGAGCGGAGGACGGTTGCGTGTCGCACTCGGTGCGGGATGGAACGAGGAGGAGTTCCGCGCCTTCGGAATCCCGTTCGACCACCGCGTCTCGCGATTCGAGGAGGCGTTCGATGCCGTGCGCCGGCTGCTCGCGGGAGAGCGCGTGACGGTCGACGGGACGTACGCGACGCTCGACGATGCCGTGCTGTTGCCACCGCCGGCGCGCCGCACGCCGCTGATGGTTGGCGGCGCCGGCCGGCGCCTGCTCGCGGCGACGCTGCCGCACGTGGACTGGTGGAACACGTGGTTCGACGACTTCGGCAACCGGGCCGAGGGCTTTCCGGCGCTGAACGCGCAGCTCGACGAGGCCTGCGAGCGGGCCGGGCGCGATCCGCTCGAGGTGAAGCGAAGCGTTTGCCTGCTCGTGCAGGTCGATGGTGGCGCCGGCGAGCGGAGGCGCATTCCGGATGCGCCCCACCTGCCGGTGACTCAGCTCGAGAGCGAGCTGGCGGCGCTGGCTGAAGCAGGCGCCGACGAGGCAATCCTCGTCCTCGACCCGATCACGGAGTCGTCGATTCGCCAGGTGTCAGACACGCTTGGTGTCTGACACCTCTTCGAAGAGCGACTCCCAGCGTTTCAACAGCCGCGCGAGGTCGTCGCGCGCAGCCTTGTGCGCATCGAGCAAGGCCACGTCGCCCCAGTCGGCCGCGAGCTTGACCTCGAGCTCCGCCACCTGGGACTCGGCGCGTGCCACTTCTGCTTCCACGACCTCGAGCGCGCTCGGCTTCGCCTTGGCCGGACGGGCCTTTTCGCGCTTCGGCTTGGGCGGTGGCGGGACAGGCGCCGGCAGAGCCTCGGTTCGCTGCGCGTGCTCGTAGTCGGCCCAGCCGCCCGGGTACGAGACGATCTTCCCGTCCTCGATCGCCAGCAGCCGGTCGGCCACGGCGTCGAGCAGCGCCCGGTCGTGCGAGACGAGCAGCACGGTGCCGGGAAAGGCCTCGAGCGCCGCTTCCAGCGATTCGCGCGACTCGAGGTCGAGGTGGTTGGTCGGCTCGTCGAGGACGAGGAAGTTGGCGCCCGAGGCGACGACAATCGCGAGTGCAAGCCGGCGCCGCTCGCCGCCCGAGAGCGCGACGACCGGCTTCTCGTGCTCGTCCCAGCCCGAGAAGAGGAACCGCCCGAGCAGCTTCTGCGCCTCCGGACGCTTGAGCCCGGTCCCGGACATCGCCGCGTCGAGCACCGAGCCGCGCTCGTCGAGCTCAGCCTCGTGCTGAGAGAAGTACGTCGCCTCGACGCCGTGCCCGATCCGGATCTTCCCGGCGACAGGCTCACGCCGGCCGAGCACGGTCTCGAGCAGGGTCGTCTTTCCCGACCCGTTCGGGCCGACGAGCGCGACATGCTCTCCTCGCTCGATCGCGAAGGTGGCGCCGCTCAACAGATCCTTGTCACCGGCGCGCAGTTGCAGCCCCTCGACGACCAGCACGTCGCGGCCCGACCGCGGCGGCTTCAAGAACTCGAAGCCGAGCGTGCGCCGGCCCCGGTCGACCGCCTGAACCCGGACAGCCTCGAGCTTCTTGATCTGCTTCATCTTCATCTGCGCCTGCCGTGCCTTCGATGCCTTCGCGCGGAACCGCTCGACGAACCGCTCCAGCCGAGCGATCTGCTCCGCCTGCTTCGCCGCGGTCTTCGCCTGATGGAGGTCGCGCGCCGCCTGCTCGCGCCGCCAGACGTGCCACGCGCCCGGGAAGTACGTCGAGCGGCCGCTGTCCAGCTCGAGCACCGCGGTCGTCACCGCTTCCAGGAACCAGCGGTCGTGCGCGACGAGGATCACGGCCGCATCGATCGTCCGCAGCATCTCTTCGAGCCACTCGAGCGACTCGATGTCGAGGTGGTTCGTCGGCTCGTCGAGCATCAGCAGGTCGGGTTGCGAGGCGAGCGCGCGTGCAAGCGAGGCACGCGTCAGCTCACCGCCCGAGAATGTGCGGAGCGGCCGAGCCAGGTCGGCGTCGGTGAAGCCCAGGCCGCGTACGACCGAGGCAGCACGGTCGCGCCAGTCGTAGCCACCGGCGTGCTCGAGCCGCGCCTGCGCCTCCGAGTAGCGACGGAGCGTCGCCTCGCCGTGGTCGCCCGTGGCCATGCCGCGCTCGAGCGCGCGTAGCTCCTCCTCGACGGCGGCGAGGTCGGCGGCGCCGGCCAGGACGTAATCGCGCAGCGGACGGCCGCTCTGCGTGGGCGGGCGCTGGTCGTGCAGGGCGATGCGGGTTCCCTTCTCCCACGCCAGCTCTCCGCTCTCGAGCGACACCTCGCCGGCCAGCGCGCGCAGCAGCGTGGTCTTTCCGGCGCCGTTCGGGCCGGCCAGTGCGAGCCGGTCACGCCGCTCTATTTTGAAGGAAACGCCGTCGAACAACGGCTCTCCGGAGAACTCCTTGCGGAGGGAGGATGCGATGACGACCGCCATGTACTGAAACTATCTGTCCGTGCGCATCAAACTCCTGGCTCAGATCCTCCTGCTCGCCGGCGGCGTGCTCGCCCTCCTGGTTGGCGAGTTCGTCGTCGTCGTGGGTACGTTCAACTCGATTCGCGACCACACGCGCACCGAGCAGCGCTCCGAGGCGATCGTGGTGGCGGCGTTCCGGCTCGAGACACTCGTGCTCGATCTCGAGACCGGAGTGCGCGGCTACGTGATTACCCGCGACCCGCGGTTCCTGGAGCCATACCGAGCCGCGCAGAAGGAGCTCCCGACGCAGTCGGCCGCCCTGATCGCCGCGGAGCCGGGCCCGGCCACGAAGCACATCGACACACTCTGGCGCGCGTATCTCACACGCTGGTCGGAGCCGATCGTCGAACAGGTGAGGCTGAATCCAGGAAGCGCACGAATCAGGCTCGCGACAGGCGAGGGCAAGCGACGAGTCGACGCGCTTCGCCGCGCCCTCGCCGCGATCGTCTCCAGACACGAACGGTCGGCGGCGGCCGATCGCGCGCTGGTGGCCAAGGTCGAGCACCGCGGCATCCTTTTCGGCTTTGCCCGCATCGCGCTGACCGCGCTCGTCTTCCTCGGGATCGTCGCCTACTTCCTTCGCACCCTGATCATCCCGCTGCGCCGGATCTCACGGGCGACCGAGAGCGTCGCCGAAGGCGAGCTCGGAGTCGAGGTCCCCGAGGAAGGCGCCGGGGAGGTGCGAAAGCTGGCGGTCACCTTCAACGAGATGTCCCGCTCGCTCGCGGAGCATCGAGGGTCGCTCGCCACCCAAAACAGCGACCTCGAACGGCTCGCGGGCGTACTCCAGGCGGTGCTCGACTCCACGATCGACGGCATCCTCCTGTCGGACGCGAACGGGGAGGTGCAGCTTGCGAATCGCCCGATGGTGTCGATGAGCCGAGCGGTCGGCATGTCGTTCGAAGGGCATGTCGTCGACCGGTTGCTTTCGATCGAGGATCGCATCGCCGACCCCGACGCCTACCGCGCCGCGATGGAGCGGCTGCGCGAGGGCTCCGACGAGTCGACGTTCGACGAGTTCGAGGACGTACCCACCGGGCGGGTCTACCAGGGATTCACGGCCCCCGTGCGCGACGACAACGGCCGATTCCTGGGTCGGGTCTGGACATTGCGAGACGTGTCGCAGCAGCGTGAGCTCGACCGGCTGAAGGACGAGTTCGTCGCAACCGTCTCGCACGAGCTTCGAACGCCGCTCACCTCGATGATGGGCTTCCTCGAGATGATCCGCGAAGGCGAGGCTGGTGAGACGACTGCCGAGCAGAAGCGGTTCCTGGCGATCGTCTACCGCAGCTCCGAGCGATTGCAGCGGCTCGTCGGCGACCTACTCTTCGTCGCCCGGCTCGACGCCAACGGGCTGCAGCTGCACTTCGCCACGATGGACGTCGTCGCGGTCGTCGGCGAGGCGGTCGAATCGGTGGCGCCGCTCGCGCGATCGCGCGACCTCGAGCTGCAGGCGGAGCTGCAACCCGTGCCGCCGGTCACCGGAGACTCCGAACGGCTCGCGCAGCTCGTCGGCAACCTCATCTCGAACGCCTTGAAGTTCACACCTCGTGGCGGGCGCGTGACGGTGCGAACCTTCACCGACGAGCGATCGGCGGTGATCGAGGTGGAGGACACCGGCGTCGGGATCCCCGCGGGCGAGCAGTCGCGGCTCTTCCAGCGCTTCTTCCGCTCGTCGACGGCGACCGAGCAGGCGATTCCGGGCACGGGCCTGGGCCTCGTGATCTCGCGGGCGATCGCGGAGGCACACGGCGGCCGGATCTCGGTTGACTCCGAGGCCGGAGTCGGCACGCGGTTCCGCGTCGAGTTGCCGCTCGAGCCCGACGAGGTGGCGCTGTGACCCGTGTGGCGGCGCTCGACATCGGCTCGTCGTCGATTCGTGCGGTCGCGTTCGACGAGCACGGCCGGGCCGAGCCAGGCGACGCCCACGTCGCCTACGACGGGTTCGACGCCGACGAGCTCGTCGCGACCTGCCGTGCGGTGCTCGACCACGTCGGGGACTGCGACTCGGTTGCCGTCTCGTGCTTCTGGCACTCGTTGGTCGCCGTCGACGAGCGGGACCGGCCGCTCACGCCGGTTCTCACCTGGCGCGACCTGCGGGGCGGCGAGCCGCCGGCGCTGGACGCTGCCGGCTACCACCGCCGGACCGGTTGCTTTCTCCATCCGGCGTACTGGCCCGCCAAGATCCTGCGCCTCGCTGCCGAGGGCATTCGCCCGGCGCGCTTCCTCTCTTTCGGCGACTACC
This sequence comes from uncultured Actinomycetes bacterium, assembly GCA_963785895.1. Classification (GTDB taxonomy): domain Bacteria; phylum Actinomycetota; class Thermoleophilia; order Gaiellales; family Gaiellaceae; genus PALSA-600. Next base: position 37,055 of record CAWAXB010000027.1, read on the forward strand.
TGCTGCTGAAGCTCACCGGCGACGCGCGCACGTCGGTCTCGACCGCGAGCGGCACGGGCCTCTTCGACCCGAACCGCCTCGCCTGGGACGACGAGACGCTCGACGCGCTCGGGATCGACGCGTCGCGGCTGGCGCCGATCTCGGACGAGCCCGTCCTCGGCGTCCGGCCGGCGATCGGCGACGGGGCCTGCTCGAACGTCGGCGCCGGCTGCGCCCGCCGCGGCCGGGCAGCGGTGATGGTCGGGACGTCGGGCGCGCTGCGCGTCGTCTACGAAGCGCCGCACGCCGAGCCGAAGGACGGTCTCTTTCTCTATCGCGTCGACGGGCGCCGCTTCTGCGAGGGCGGTGCGCTCTCCGACGGCGGCAACCTCTACGACTGGCTCGTTCGGACCCTGGCCGGCTTCGACGCGGCCGCGCTTGCCGATCGTCCGGCGGGTGGCCACGGGCTCGTCTTCCTTCCGTTTTTCGGGGGCGAGCGGTCGCTCGGTTGGGACGCGGCACGGCGTGGGGCGATCTCGGGCCTGTCGTTCGACACGACGGCCGAGGATCTCGTGCAGGCGGCGCTGGAGGGTGTCTGCTACCGCTTCGCGGACGTGCTGGACGCGATCGGGGAGGTCGACTCCGTGGTCGCGACAGGCGGCGCCCTCCTTGCGAGTCCCGGCTGGATCCAGATCCTCGCCGACGTGCTCGGCCGCCCACTCGAGGTGTCGGGTGTGGCCGAGGGCTCCGCTCGCGGAGCGGTGGTGCTCGAGCTCGAGCGGCTCGGGCTCCCGCTGCCGGATGCTCCGATCGCGCGTGTCGTCGAGCCGCGTACCGGCCGCCACGAGATCCATCTGCACGCCAGAGGAGCGCAGCGAGCACTGATCCAATCCGGGGATGTGCAGCAGCGGTTGCCTAGCCGTTACCCTCGCAGTGAAGCCCCAATCGTCTAGGAGGCGCGTTGGCCAACTCGGAGATCGAACAGCTCTCCATCGACACGATTCGCACGCTGTCGATGGATGCGGTGCAGAAGGCGAATGCGGGCCATCCCGGGACGGCGATGGCGCTCGCTCCGCTCGCGTACCTGCTCTACACGGAGGTGCTGCGGCACAATCCCGCGAACCCCGGCTGGGCGAACCGCGACCGGTTCATCCTCAGCGCCGGGCACGCCTGCGTGTTGCAGTACTCGGCGTTGCACCTATCGGGCTACAACCTCTCGCTCGAAGAGCTGAAGCGCTTCCGCCAGTGGCAGTCGGCAACCCCCGGCCACCCCGAGCACGGCCATACGGCCGGAATCGAGGTGACGACCGGGCCGCTGGGTCAGGGGTTCGCGAACGGCGTCGGCATGGGCTTCGCAGAACGTTTCCTGGCCGAGACGTTCAACCGGCCGCGGCACGAGATCGTCGACCACCGCACCTACGTGATCTGCTCCGACGGCGACTTGATGGAGGGCCTCTCGTACGAGGCGGGGTCGATAGCCGGCACCAACGGCCTCGGCAAGCTCGTCTACTTCTACGACGACAACCACATCTCGATCGACGGCACGACCGCGATCTCGTTCACGGAAGACCGCGCGAAGCGATTTGAGGCGCTCGGCTGGCACGTCCAGCACGTCGCCGACCCGAACGAGCTCGACACCGTGCGCGAGGCGATTGCGAACGCACAGGCCGAGCACGCGCGCCCGTCGCTGATCGTTGTGCGCTCCCACATCGCCTTCGGGGCGCCGCATGCCGTCGACACCGCCAAGGCGCACGGCGCGCCGCTCGGCGAGCAGGAGGTCGCGGCGACGAAGCGGGCGCTCGGCTGGGATCCCGACAAGCACTTCTACGTCCCGCAAGAGGTCTACGAGCACATGAACGGCGTCGATCGCGGTAACGCGGCCGAGGCCGCGTGGCAGCAGCTGTTCTCGAACTGGTCGCAGGCGTTCCCCGAGGCGCGCGAGACCTGGGACGCGGCCTGGGCCGGGCGGATCGGCCCGTGGGAGGCTCCCTCGTTCGAAGCAGGCGAGGCCATCGCGACGCGCGACGCCGGAAAGCAGACGATGCAGGCGTTCAAGGACGCGGTGCCGACGATGATCGGCGGCGCCGCCGACCTGGTCGAGTCGACGAAGACCGAGTTCGTGGGCGGCGGCCTCTTCTCCGACCGCTGGGCGGGCCGCAACATCGCGTTCGGGATCCGCGAGCACGCGATGGGCTCGATCGTCAACGGGATCTGCGTGCACGGCGGCTGTGTCAAGCCATATGGCTCGACCTTCCTGATCTTCAGCGACTACATGCGCCCCGCGGTGCGTCTCTCTGCGCTGATGAGGCTGCCGGTCGTGTGGGCGTGGACGCACGACTCGGTCGGGCTCGGCGAGGACGGGCCGACGCACCAGCCCGTCGAGATCTACGCGGCGCTGCGCGCGATCCCGTTCCTCTGGTTCGTCCGGCCGGCCGACGCGAACGAGACGGCCGAGGCGTGGCGCGTCGCCCTGGAGCGCGCGGACGGGCCGGTCGCGCTCTCGCTCTCGCGCCAGAAGGTGCCGACGCTCGACCGTTCCGACCTGGCGCCGGCCTCCGGCCTGCGGCAGGGCGCGTACACGCTGTGGGAGTCGGGACCCCCCGAGCTGATCCTGATCGCGACTGGCGCGGAGGTCGGGCTCGCGCTCGAGGCCGGACGGAAGATCGCAGCGGGCGGCACCGCCGTCCGCGTCGTCTCGATGCCGTGCTGGGAGCTCTTCGCCGAGCAGCCGGCGGAGTACCGCGACGCGGTGCTGCCGCCGGCGGTCGGGGCTCGGCTCTCGATCGAGCCGGGCGTCGAACAGGGCTGGAAGAGGTGGGTCGGCGACCACGGCGACTCGATCTCGATCGAGCACTTCGGCGCGTCCGCGCCGGGCGAGGTCGTACTCGCGGAGTTCGGCTACAGCCTCGAAAACGTGGTCGCCCGCGCCGCCGCGGTTCTGGAGCGGCAATGAAGCTGGCGGTTGCGTTCGATCATCGCGGCGTCCACCTCCGCGACGCCGTGCTCGAAGCGCTGTCGGCCCACGAGGTGCTCGATCTGGGCACGGACACCGACGCAGTTCGCACCGACTATCCCGACCAGGCACTCGAGCTCGGACAGGCGATCCAGCGGGGCGACGTCGAGCGCGGCATCCTCGTCTGCGGGTCGGGTGTGGGCGCCTCGGTTGCCGCATGCAAGCTCACCGGCATCCGCGCTGCGATCTGCCATGACACCTACAGCGCCCACCAGGGTGTCGAGCACGACGACATGAACGTGCTCTGCCTCGGCTCGGAGGTCGTCGGGCCGTCGCTCGCACGCGAGCTGGTCGACGCATTTCTGAACGCGACCTTCAACGGCGGGGAGCGCTATGTGGCGCGCCTGCAGAAGGTCACAGCGATGGAAAGGATGATGAAAGATGGCGCAATCTCGGCTGCATGAGCTCGCGGAACGCGGGCAGTCGGTGTGGTTCGACACGCTCTCGCGCGACCTCGTCCAGTCGGGCGGGCTGAAGAGGATGATGGCGGAGGACGCCGTTACCGGCGTCACGTCGAACCCGACGATCTTCCAGAAGGCGTTGTCGCACGGCAACGCCTACGACGAGGACATGAAGACGTTGCTCGCCGAGACGGACGACCCGCACGAGATCTTCTTCTCGCTCGCGCTGCAGGACATCCGCGACGCGTGCGACGTGCTGAGGCCGGCGTACGACGCCTCGAACGGCATCGACGGCTACGTCTCGATGGAGGTGGAGCCGTCGATCGCCTACGACACGACGAAGACCTTCGAGCAGGCGCGGTGGATCGCCGCCGAGGTCGATCGCGCCAACCTCTACGTGAAGATCCCGGCGACGGCGCCCGGGCTGCCTGCGATCGAGGACTGTACCGCGCACGGTACGTCGATCAACATCACGCTGATCTTCTCGCTCGAACGCTACAAGGCAGTCGCGGAGGCGTACATCCGAGGGCTCGAGCGGCTCGTGGCAGGCGGTGGCGACCCGTCGAAGGTTGTCTCGGTCGCCTCGTTCTTCGTCTCCCGCGTCGACACCGAGGCCGACAAGCGGCTCGGCGAGCACAAGAGCTTGCAGGGCAAGCTGGCGATCGCCAACGCGAAGCTCGCCTACCAGCACTACCTGCAGACGTTCTCCGGCCCGCGCTGGGACTTCCTCGAAGGCAAGGGTGCGACGAAGCAGCGGTGCCTCTGGGCGTCGACGTCGGCCAAGAACCCCGCCTACCGCGACACGCTCTATGTCGAGGAGCTGATCGGCCCGGAGACGATCAACACGATGCCGCTCGAGACGATCGAGGCGTTCCAGGATCACGGTGAGGTGCGCGGCGACACGGTGCTCGAGGGAGTCGACGAGGCGGAGGCGCTACTCGGCCAGCTCGCCGATGCTGGTGTCGACTACGACGACGTTGTCGCGGTGCTCGAGGCCGAGGGGGTGCAGAAGTTCACCGACTCCTTCGCCGAGATCACGGAGAGCATCGGCGCGAAGCGCTCCGCGCTGGCCGCCGCGTGAACGCCGGAGCGGAACTGATCGAGCGAATCTGGTCGCGCGATGCGGCCGTGTGGACCGGTTCGGGCGAGGGGAAGTGGCTCGGCTGGCTCGACGAGCCCTGGCGGGCACGCGAGGACGTCGACCTGTTGCTCCAGTTCGCGGAGTCGGCGCTCGAGCGCGCAGACGACGTCGTGTTGCTCGGCATGGGTGGGTCGTCGCTCGCTCCGGAAGTCATCAGGCGGACCTTCGGCGCCGAGCGGTTTCACGTGCTCGACACGACCCATCCGCAGGCGATCCGCGAGCTGGAAGGCAGGATCGACATGGCGCGGACACTGTTCGTCTCGGCGTCGAAGTCGGGTTCCACGCTCGAGACGCGCTCGCACACGGACTTCTTCTGGGAGAAGACGGGACGCAAGGGCGATCGCTTCGTCGCCATCACCGACCCGGGCTCAGCACTCGAGCAGCTGGCTCGTGAGCGTGAGTTCGCCGCCGTCTTCTACGGCGAGCCGACGATCGGCGGCCGCTACTCGGCCCTGTCGGCGTTCGGCATGGTTCCGGCGGCGTTGATGGGGGTCGACCTCGCGCGCCTGCTCGAACGGGCGCAGGAGATGGCCGACGCGTGCCGCCTGGCCGAGGGCAATCCCGGGCTCGAGCTCGGCCTGGCGCTCGGCGAAGGCTGGCGTGAGGGGCGCGACAAGATCTGTATCGAGGCGAGCCCCACCGGGTTCGGACTCTGGGCCGAGCAGCTGCTCGCGGAGTCGACCGGGAAGCAGGGCAAGGGCCTGATCCCGGCGCCCGGCGAACCCGTCGACGGCGCCGACCGCCAGGGCCAGGAGGTGCGCCTGAGTGGCGAGTACGAGCTCGGACAGGAGTTCTTCCGCTGGGAGTTCGCCACCGCAGTCGCGGGCGCGATCCTCGAGATCAACCCGTTCGACCAGCCCGACGTGCAGGCGGCGAAGGACAAGACGAACGAGGTGCTCGCGTCGGGCTCGGAGCCCGACGTGTCCCCGCACGGCTCGCCCGCGGAGCTCTTCGCACAGGCGAACGACGGCGACTACGTCTGCATCCAGGCGTTCGTCGATCCGACGCCTGCGAACGAGGCGCGGGTGCTGGCGCTGGCCGCGCAGGCGCGCGAGGCGACCGGCTGCGTCGTCACGCACGGCTTCGGCCCCCGCTACCTGCACTCGACCGGCCAGCTGCACAAAGGTGGCCCCGCGACGGGGCTCTACCTGCAGGTCGTCGACGACACGGGAGACGAGCTGGCGATCCCCGGCAAGCCGTTCGGCTTCGGGAAGCTGATCCGGGCTCAGGCCGCAGGCGATTTTGCGTCGTTGCAGGAGCGTGGCCGTCGTGTCGCGCGCATCCGACTGGAGGAGAGGTAGATGCAGCTGGGAATGGTGGGGCTCGGCCGGATGGGCAGCGGCATGACGAAGCGGCTTACCGAGCACGGGCACGAGATCAAGACGTACGACCCGCAGGTCGCGTCGACGGCGAAGACGCTGGGTGCGCTCGCCAAGCAGCTCGATGCACCGCGCAATCTCTGGTTGATGGTCCCTGCCGGTGAGATCACCGAGAAGACCTTCCAGCAGCTGCTGAAGATCCTCGAGCCGGGCGACACGATCGTCGACGGCGGCAACTCGAACTTTCACGATTCCCAGCGTCGCTACAAGGAGGCGCGCAAGCACAAGATCTCGTTCGTCGACGTCGGCGTCTCGGGTGGCATCTGGGGCCTCGAGGTCGGCTTCTGCCTGATGGCAGGCGGCGACAAGGCGGCTGTCAAGCGGCTCGAGCCGGTCTTCCACGCGCTTGCGCCCGAGGACGGCTACGCACACGTCGGCCCATCCGGGGCCGGCCACTTCGTGAAGATGGTGCACAACGGGATCGAGTACGGGCTGATGGAGGCGTACGCCGAGGGGTTCGAGGTGATGGAGCGCTCCGAGTTCCCGCTCGACCTGCACGAGATCGCGGGCATCTGGCGCTACGGGTCGGTCGTGCGGTCGTGGCTGCTCGAACTGCTGCACGCCGCTTTCGAGAAGGAAGGCGCCCACCTCGAGGACATCCGCGGCTACGTCGAGGACTCGGGCGAGGGCCGCTGGACGATCGCCGAGGCGATTGCCGAGGACGTGCCGGTGCCCGTGATCACCGCTGCGCTGTTCTCGCGCTTCTCGTCGCGCCAGGAAGAGTCGTTCGCGGCGAAGGTGAGCGCGGCGCTGCGGAATCAGTTCGGCGGTCATGCGGTAAAGGCGGCCAGGCGCCGGACCGGTTCGTGACCGGCGAGCACAACCCGCTCGCGGAGGGGCTCCGCCTGCGGCGGCGGCCCGACCCGTGCATCCTCGTGATCTTCGGCGCGTCAGGTGATTTGACCTCGAAGAAGCTGCTGCCGGCCCTCTACTCGCTCGCCTACCGCAGGCTCCTGCCCGAGAAGTTCGGCATCGTCGGTGCGGCCCGCACCACGGAGACAGACGACGAGTTTCGCGAGCGGATGAAACAGGCCGTGCAGGAGCACGCGCGCGATCCGTTCGACGAGGCGGTGTGGGAGAGCCTGGCCTCGGGCATGCGCTACTCGACGCTCGACTTCGCCGACGAAGCGGCCGAGGACTCGTTGCGCACGAAGCTGAACGACCTCGACGCCGAGCGCGGCACAGGCGGGAATCGCGTCTACTACTTCGCGGTGCCGCCGGATGCGATCGGCACGCTCGTGCGTGAGATCGCCGAGCGGCGCGGGGCGGCGTCCTCGCCGGGTTGGATCAGGTTGATCATCGAGAAGCCGTTCGGCCACGACCTGGCATCGGCGCGCGCGCTGAACGCCGAGATCAAGGAGCACTTCGTCGAGAGCGAGGTCTTCCGGATCGACCATTACCTCGGCAAGGAGACCGTGCAGAACATGCTGGCGCTGCGGTTCGCCAACGGCATCTTCGAACCGATCTGGAACAGGCAGTTCATCGACCACGTCCAGATCACGGTCGCCGAGTCGATCGGAATCGAGGGCCGGGCCGGCTACTACGAGGAGACCGGGGCGATCCGCGACATCTTCCAGAACCACCTGTTGCAGCTCGTCGCGATCACTGCGATGGAGCCGCCGATCGACTTCACGGCCGACTCGGTGCGCAACGAGAAGGTGAAGGTGCTGAAGTCGCTGCACACACCCGGGCCGAAGAACGTCACGCGCGGGCAGTACGGGCCGGGTTTCATCGAGGGCGAGGAGGTGCCCGGTTACCGCGAGGAGGACGGGGTGGCGGCCGGCTCCAACACCGACACGTTTGTCGCGGCGAAGCTCTTCGTCGACAACTGGCGCTGGGCAGACACGCCGTTCTATGTCCGGATGGGCAAGCGGCTCGCGCGGCGTGAGACGACGATCGCGATTCAGTTCAAGCGCGCTCCGCATCCGCCGTTCGAGGACGGCGCGGCGGAGGGGTTGCGGCCGAATGTGCTGCTGATCAACGTGCAGCCGAACGAGGGGGTGTCGCTTGCGATCGGTGCGAAGGTGCCCGGGCAGGGGATGACGATCCGGACGGTGCACATGGACTTCTTCTACGGTGGAACGTTCAGGGAGGGGCTGCCGGACGCGTACGAGCGGCTGATCCTCGACGCAATGCTCGGCGACGCGACGCTGTTCACTCGGTCGGACGAGATCGAAGAGCAGTGGGCGCTCGTCGACGCAATTGCGGCGTTCTGGCAGCGGGACCGCCCGTCGTTTCCGAACTACGCCGCCGGCACCTGGGGTCCCGCTGCGGCAGATGAGTTACTGCACCGGGACGGTCGATCATGGCGCCGGCACTAGCCACCGAACCGTTCGGCGCGGAGTGGTCGGGCCACGACACGTCGATCGCCGAGATCGAGGCCGAGCTGGCGCAGCTCCTCGGCGCCACGGCTGAGCAGGGCGCTCAGCCGAATCTCCGGACAACCGTGATGACGCACCTCGCGTGGGTCCCGCCGGAGTGGAAAGGCGCCGCGGCGGAAGGACGCTTTCGAGGATGGGGGAGCGGCATCCGTCGCGGACGCTCTTGCTCGTTCCGCAGCCGGACGAGCCCGACGGCCTCGACGCGCGCGTCTCGATCCGGTGCTTCCCGATCGGTGACCATGCCGTCTGCGGCGAAGTGATCGAGCTGGCGCTGCGCGGCAACCGCTCGCTCGCGCCGGCGTCGATCGTGTTGCCGCTCCTGATCTCCGACCTGCCCGTGTTCTGCCGCTGGCGCGGCCAGCCGCCGTTCGGCGACCCGGTGCTGGAGCAGCTGGTCGAGATCGCCGACCGGCTGATCGTCGACTCGGGGGAATGGCAGGAGCTTCGATTCGCCGCGCTCGTGGAGCTTCTCGACCGAACAGCGGTCTCCGACCTGGCCTGGGCGCGGGTCGGGCGGTGGCGGGAGGCGTTGGCAGGCCGCTGGCCGTCGATCCGCGAGCAGGAGATCGAGATCTCCGGCCCGCCGGCCGAGGCGGCGCTGCTGCGGGCCTGGCTCGTTGCCCGCCTCGACCGCCCGGTGCTGCCCGCTGCGGAGCCGGCAGGCGAGATCGCGGTGCGTCTCGACGGTGAATCCGTTGCGGCGCCGACGAGCGCGCCCCAGTCGCCGAGCGATCTCCTGAGCGCGGAGCTCGACCGCTTCGGCCCCGACCGGGTCTACGAGGAAGCGGTACGCGCGGCGGCTGGGTAAGAACGGTCGGGCGACCCCCGGCGTCTGAGCAAGCTCAGAGCCGGCTCAGAGCAAGCTCAGACGTTTGCCTGCGGAACTGCGACAATTCTGTGCCAACTTCGCCAAGGACACTTGCGTCCACTTCGGTCGTGATCCCATCCTGTCGAGGTGAGCAACGCCTACCGGATCGAAGTGCTCGGCGGGATCTACCACGTGAACGCGAAGGCGGTCGACGGGGTCAAGGCGTTTCCCGATTTTCATCACCGTCAGCGGTTCATGGACATGTTCTTCGAAGAGCTGGAGCGAAGCTGCTGGACCTGCCTTGGCTATGCGGTCGTTGGCACGCACTACCACGTTGTCATTCGAATCGACGCTCTCACGTTGAGCACCGGTTTCCAACGGCTGAACAGCCGCTATGCACGGTGGTTCAACCTGAACCATGGGCGGCGTGGCGCCTTCTGGCAGCGGCGGTTCTTCGACAGGCTCGTCGAGACGGACGGGCATCTTCTCGAGCTCCAGCGGTACCTCGCGTACAACGCCCCTCGAGCAAATCTTGTCGAGACGCCCGAGGACTGGCCCTACTGTCACTACGGATCGCTGATCGGCCTTCACGGACCCGACCCTTACGTCGACGAGGAGGCCGTCCTCGCGCCCTTGGGAAGCGACCTTCATCGGGCACGCCAGCGCCTGCGGGAGTTCGTGGAGGAACGTGATCCTCGGGAGCGCCGGCGTCAGACGTTGCTCAGACGCGGCTCAGACGCCGAGCAGTGAGACGACCTCGTCGTGGACGACGCCGTTCGTGGTCACGAACGAGCCGTCCGGCACGGGGGTCGTGCCTTCGAAGGTGGTGCAGCGGCCGCCGGCCTCCTCGACGAGAAGTTGCACCGCGCTGTAGTCCCACACCTGCATATACGGCCCGTCGGTGCCCACGTCGAGCGCACCTTCGGCTACCAGGCAGTGCTGCCAGAAGTCTCCGAGGCCACGGTTCGACCAGGCGCGTCCGACGATCGTCCGCCACCCTTCGGGCATCCGCCGCGCGGACGTGGTCGACACCGAGCAATCCTCGATCCGCGCGACCGACGACACCCGGCATCGCTCGCCGCCCGCGAACGCGCCCTCGCCGCGCATCGCCCACCAGCGGCGGCCGAGAGCCGGCGCCGACACGAGTGCCACCTGCACCAGCCCCTCGCGCTCGAGCGCGAGCAACGTCGCCCACACGGGCACGCCGCGCACGTACGACTTTGTCCCGTCGATCGGGTCGACGATCCAGCGGACATCCATGCCGTCGTCGCCGAGCTCCTCGCCGAGCACCCCCTCGGCGCGTCCCGAAGCGGCGACGAGCGCGCGGATCTTCTCCTCCGCCGCTCGATCCGCCTCCGAAACGGGTGTCAGGTCGGGCTTTGTCTCGACGTGCAGGTCGAGCGCGCGGAAACGGCTCATCGTGATCGCGTCGGCCGCGTCGGCCAGCGAATGCGCGAATGCAAGGTCTCCGCTCATGCGGGCGACGTTACTTGACGACGACGTACCGGTCGCCGCTCACCTTGAGCCGGACCGGGCTGGACCAGCTCATCGCCTGCGCTCCGGACGGGAGGGCCGGGTTGATTCCGCGCACGCGGTACCACCAGTTGCCAACCTGTGCCTTCCCGAGCGGCAGGATGACCGAGGTTGCCGCCGTCGCCTTCGACCACACGGTCTTCCACGGATACGACTTGCGCGAGAGTTGCACCTCGTACGTGGTCGCACCGACGGCGGGCTCCCAGGCCACGAGCGGGGAGTCGTGCACGGTCGGGACTCTGGCCGCCGACGCGATCACTCGTCCGTCGGGGGCCAAACCTGCGACCCACGGCTTGTTCGACTGAGCCGTCACGACCGGCTGCGAGACCTTTCCGAAGCTCATCGACAGACCGGCTTCGCACTGGTCCTGCGCGACGGCCGTCTCGTGGTATTCGATCGGGCGCGAGACTGGCGATCCATCCTTGCTCGGCGGAGGCGTCGGGCCGAAGGCCTCGACCTCGACCGGGATCACCGTCCAGTAGTAGCGACCGCTTGGCCACCCCGAGTCCCAGAGATCGACGTTCGCGTCAGCCGCGCCCAGCGCGCCGCCCGCGGCGTTCGTCGGAGCGTTCGCTCCGAGCTTCGTGCCCGGGACCTCGTTCGCCTTCACCGGCATCCCGGTCGCGTCGAATGCGTTCCCTTCCGCGCCCGTCTTCGTGAGGTACGGCGCCGAGGTCCAGTCGGAGAGTGACTTCGTGTCCTGCGGCAGCGCAAACGGGCCGCCGACGGTCCGCGGTGCGAATGCGGGCGAGCCCACGATCGAGCCGGCGAACACCTCGTTTACGCAGTGGTTGTCGGTAAAGACGTAGACGCGGTAGAGACTCGACCCGACCGGCCCGATCGCCGGGTCGAGGACGGGAGGCGACGGTGCCCAGGCGAATCCGGGTGTCAGCTCGTGAGGCGAGACTGCCTGACCATTGCGATCCCAGGTGTCCGACACCGTGTCGGTCGGCCTTGGTACGCCAAGCGACTGCGGCGGGTTGACGCTCGTGAATACCTTGCTCCACGGCCCGAACGTCGCCCGCGGCAACCCATTCTTGAGCAGGTCCGTGTCGTCGATATACCTGATCGCGCGCACACGCCAGTGGATCGCCGACGTGTAGCCGAGCTGGGCGCGGAACGTGAAGAACTCGCGCTCGTCAGCCACGTTCGTCGTCGTCTGAAACGACGTCGCACCGCTGAGATCCGGGTAGAGCACCTCGTAGCGGGTGGCGCCGTCGATCGGCCTCCAGCGGATCATCCCCTCGGGCGCCGGCAGTTGCTGCGGGTAGTCGTTGTCCGTCCAGCGCATGTTGAACCCGTACGGCTTGCTCCACGGCGTCACGACCTTCCCGTTCGCCGACTCCCAGCGCACGTGCGCCCAGAGAGCGAACGGCTGTCCCGTCATCCAGGGCAGCTGGTGATCGATCGCGACGGCCGGGATCGTGAGCTTCGAATAGGTGAACAGGACGGCCGAGTCGTTGAAGGAGCGACTCGTGGCAAGCTCGAAGTCGTACGTGCCGCCACCGTGGCCGTGGGTCGGCTGCCAGGAGAACGACGGCGTGCGGGGGTAGTACGCCTGGGCCGGTTCGTCGGGCCTGAGCAGGAACGCGTGCAGGCCGGTGGGCGCGGCATTCGCATGCTGCGAGGACGCGGATCCGGCAAGCACGTAGGCCCCCGCTGCCGGGGGGACCACGAGTGCCGCCGCGAGGACGACGATCAGGCGCTTCATTCCCCCTCAGTTGTCGGCAGGGAGCGTTCAGTGCTTGAGCGCCGCTTCGAGCGCGAGCCCGGCGGCCAGCACCAGCGCGTCGCTGCCGGGGCGCCCGATCACCTGCACCGAGGCGGGCAGGCCATCCTGGGCGAGGCCGGCGGGCAGTGCGAGCGCAGGCCAGCCGAGTGCGTTGAACGGAAACGTGAAGAGGGTGACCGCGGCGCGTACCTCGATCTCAGACACGTCGGCGAGCGGTGGGACGAACCCGAGCGTCGGCGCAAGCAGCAGGTCGAAGCCGTCGAGCGCCGCCTCCGCCCGCGCGGCCAGCTGCTGCCGTGCTTCGACTGCGGCCGTGTAGGCGACGTCGTCAACGGCGATGCAGCGCTCGATCTTGCCGCGGATGTTGTCGCCGTACAGCTCGGCGTTGTCCGGATAGAGCGTGCGATGCACGTCGCCGACCTCGCGCATGAACGCCGGCGTCACGGCCTCGGCGGTCGGGAAGTCGACGGGCGCCGCCTCGAACACCGCCGCGGCTTCGAGCAGCCGCGCTGCGACGAGCGGCTCGCAGCGGTCCGCCCACGTAACGCCGGCGCGCACATCGCCGAGCGGGCCCACGGTGAAGCCGGGCACGAGCGCGCGCATCAACTCGATGCAGCCGCCTACGTCTCGTGCCATCGGGCCGGCGTGATCGAACGACGGCGCGAGCGGGAAGACGCCTTCGATCGGCACGAGCCCGAAGCTCGGCTTGAGCCCGGTAACCGCGCAACAAGCCGCGGGGATGCGAATCGACCCGCCGGTGTCGGTCCCGAGCGCGCCGTCGGCCAGGCCCGTAGCGAGCGCCGCAGCCGACCCGCCGCTCGATCCGCCTGCGGTCCGGCCCGGGAACGACGGGTTGGGGACCGTGCCGTAGTGCAGGTTCTGCGACGTGATGCCGTATGCGAACTCGTGCAGATTCGCCTTGCCGCAGTTCTGCCACCCCGCCGCCTCGAGACGGAGCACCGCCGCGGCACTCTCCGACGGCACATGGTCGGCGAACACCGCCGAGCCATACGTTGTGCGGATTCCCGCCGTGTCGAACAGATCCTTGACGGCGAGCCGCGGGCCTTTTGCCGAAGGGGCAAGCTCAGTGATCCAGATCCCGTCCACAGACGGAAGCCAGCGTCAGTCGAGCCAGAGGTAGACGAACGCGATGCCCACCGTCGCTGCGAACAGCAGCAAGAAGACCGCGAATAGCGACCAGCCCCAGATCATGTTCTTGCGGGCGATCTCGAGCGCGTTCTCGCCGGGATCGCTGAAAGCCTGCGGTGGGGTGGGTTCCGGATCGGGTTCGGTCATCAGAGGATCGGGTCGAGGGCCATCGCGACGAAGAGCAATGCAAGATAGAGCAGCGAGTAGTGGAAGAGGCGTGCGGCCGCGACGCGTTCCATCGTGCGGCGTAGCTCGAATGCGTACCAGGCGAACACCGCCCCGAGCACCAGCGCCGAGATCCCGTAGAAGAGGCCGAAGACCCCGAACGCGACCGGCGCAACGGTCACCGCGACGAGCAGAAGCGTGTACCAGAGGATCTGCCTGGCCGTTTCGCGGTCGCCCTTCTGCACGGGCAGCATCGGAACGCCGGCGCGTGCGTAGTGCTCCTTGATCATCAGCGCGAGCGCCCAGAAATGCGGGGGCGTCCAGACGAAGACGACGACGAACATGATGAGGGCCGCCCAGCCGAGATGCCCGGTCGCGCCCGCGTAGCCCACGAGCGGCGGCACGGCGCCGGCGGCTCCCCCGATTACGATGTTCTGCGAGGTCGAGCGCTTCAGCCAGCGCGTGTACACGATCACGTAGAAGAAGTTCCCCGCGAGCGCGAGCAGCGCGGTCGGCAGGTTGACGAGCGCGTCCAGCAACACGAACGAGAACGCCGACAGTGCGAGTCCGAACTCGAGCGCACGCTCCGGCGGAACCCGACCTGATGCGACCGGCCGCTTCTCGGTGCGCGAGCCCATCAGCTTGTCGATGTCGCGGTCGAGATAGTGGTTGAGCGCGGCTGCGCCGCCGCAGGCGAGTGCGAGCCCGGCCATCGTGGCGGCGAAGACTCCCCAGGCGGGAACCCCACCGGCGCCGACGAACGCGCCGGCGCCGCCCGTGATCAGGAGGAGCGACATGATCCGCGGCTTGGTCAGTGTGTAGTAGTCACGCAGCGGCCCTTGCTCGTACTCGCCGCGGAATGCGACGACCGCGACGTAGGCGGTCGCGCCGAACGCAAGCGCCGCGAACACGAGGTGCAGGTCGCGCGCGGTGAGGAGCGCTGCCAGGCCGAAGAGCGCGAGCGCAGCGAGCGACGCCGGAAGCAGCCGGCGTGACGTCACCCAGGCAATCGCCACGAGCGCGGCCAGCGGTGGCAGCGCGAGCGCGGCGAGCATCTGATGCGCGGTACCCCAACCGGCCGCGCCCGAGACGACGGCCAGGCCTGTACCGGCGACGGCGCCGGCGGCGGTGAGGCGCGCCCACCAACCCATCAGGCGTTGCCGCGCATGTCTTCGAGCTGCCGGCGCAGGTCACGCAGCGGCCGCGGGCTTGTGATGTACGGGACCTTGTCGAAGTTCCAGGCCGGTGGCGGTGAGGTCGTGTACCACTCGAGCGTGTCGGCGACCCACGGGTCGTTGCCTGCGCGCGGGCCGCTGCGTGTGGTCTTCACGACGTTGACCACGAACACCAGCATCCCGATCAACATGATCAGCGAGCCGATCGACGATGCCATGTTGTAGGCCTCCCAGAGCCCGTGCGCCTGGTACGTGTAGATGCGGCGCGGCATCCCGAGCATGCCGAGGAAGTGCTGCGGCATGAACGTGAGGTTGAAGCCGATCATCAGCAGCCAGAAGTGCAGCTTGCCGAGGCTCTCGTCGAGGATCCGCCCGAACATCTTCGGCCACCAGTAGTAGAGGCCGCCGAAGACCCCGAACATCGAGCCGCCGAAGAGCACGTAGTGGATGTGCGCGACGACGAAGTAGGTGTCGGTGACCTGCCAGTCGATCGGGAACGCCGCGAGGTAGATCCCGGAGAGGCCGCCGATCGTGAAGATGCCGATGAACCCGAGGATCCACAGCATCGGGGTGTCGAACGAGATGTTCCCGCGCCAGAGCGTCGCGAGCCAGTTGAAGATCTTCACGCCGGTCGGGACGGCGATGATCATCGAGCTGAGCATGAAGAAGATGTCGAGCCCGACCGGCATCCCGACGGCGAACATGTGATGCGCCCACACGAACATCGAGAAGAACGCGATGCCTGCGGTCGAGAACGCGACCGCCTTGTAGCCGAAGATCGGCTTGCGCGCGAACACCGGGATGATCTCCGAGACGATTCCCATCGCCGGTAGCACCATGATGTAGACCTCGGGGTGGCCGAAGAACCAGAACACGTGCTGGTAGAGGATCGGGCTTCCTCCGTGCGCGGGATCGAAGAAGTGCGTGCCCGCCTGGCGGTCGAGCAGCATGAGCGTCAGGCCGGCCGTCAGCATCGGCAGCACCAGCACGAGCATCCAGGCGTAGGTGATCATCGACCAGACGAAGAGCGGTATGCGCATCCACGTCATTCCGGGCGCGCGCATGTTCGTGACCGTCACGATCAGGTTGATCGCGCCGGCCAGCGAGCCGATCGAGAGGATGTGCACGCCGAGGATCCAGAGGTCCTGGCCGTTGCCCGGCGAGTGCAGCGTCGAGAGTGGCACGTAGCCCGTCCAGCCGCTTGCAGACGAGCCGCCCTTGGCGAAGAAGCTGAGATAGAGCACAACTCCGCCGAGGAGGAAGAACCAGTACGACATCGCGTTGAGGCGTGGGAACGCCATGTCGCGCGCGCCGATCATCAGCGGCACGAGGTAGTTGCCGAAGCCGGCGAAGATCGGGACGAGGACGAGGAAGATCATCGTCGTGCCGTGCATCGTCACGACCTCGTTGTACGAGGTCTTCGTCAGGAGCGACTCGTTGGGCGTCGCGAGCTGCGTCCGAATCATCAGCGCCAGGATGCCGCCGGTGGCGAAGAACACCAGTGACGTCACGATGTAGAGGATCCCGATGCGTTTGTGGTCGACGGTCGTGAGCCACGACGCCACCTTCCCGCGGCGCCAGTCGGCGCGATACGGCTGGACGGACTCGACGTTGACGGCCATCTAACTTCCTCCGGCTTTCGCGTACTGCTTTGTCCACGAGATCAACGCGTCGATCTGCGCGCCGCTCCAGGTCTTGCCGACGGCGGGCATCTTCCCTCGGCCGTTCCGGAGCAGCGTCTCGATGCCCTTGCGGTCGCCGAGCAGCGAGTTGCCGCCGAGCGCGGGGCCGATGTAGGTGTGATCGAGGCGATGGCACTTCTGGCAGACGCCGACCCACTCCTCCTTGCCGAGGCTCGGGCCGCTTGCGTTCGCCTTGCGTTGCGAGATGAAGGTGTTGTACTGCGTCCGCGGCACCGTCTTCACCGTCCCGATCATCAGGGCGTGCTGGATCCCGCAGAGCTCGGCACAGCGGGCGACGTAGGTGCCGGGGGGCGCCTTGAACCACGTGCGGTTCGTCTTGCCCGGGATCACGTCGTACTTGCCGCCGAGGTCGGGCACCCACCACGAGTGATTGACGTCGTACACGTCACCGACGATCTCCTCGTTCACGACCTGGTCGGCCGGGGCGATCATCTGGTCGATCGAGACTGCCCCGTTCGGATAGCGGAAGAGCCAGTAGAACTGATGGCCTTCGACCGTGATGGTGGTCTCGTCGGCGGCCGCGACCTTCGGCGCGTCGGTGATCCCCGGCAGCTTGTAGAAGACGAAGCTCCCGATCAGGGCCAGGATCAGCACCGGGACCACGGTCCAGATGATCTCCAGCCGTGTGTGGCCGTGGATCTGCAGGCCGTCGGCGTTCCGCGCCCGCTTGCCGCGGCGGTACTTGACCATGAAGACGATCAGGGCGGCTTCGACGAGCACGAAGATCACGCCACAGAAGATCGAGACGAAGATGAACGCATCGTGGATGCGGTGTGCGTTCGGAGAATGAGCCTCGCCGGGCAGCAAGCCGCCGTTGCCGGCATATGCGCCGACAGCCGTCGCGAGAGCAACGGCGGTCGTGGCGAAAGTGGCAATTATGGTCCGGCGCACCCCGGCTGGCATCGTATAGCTCGTGGAACAGCGGAGCATTGTCGAACTGCCCGACGCGATACGCGAGTCGTTCGAGGTTTTCGTCAACGGCGTGCCTCAGCGCGCCGGCGTCGACTTCGACCAGATCGGGCGTTCGCTCGTCTTCCGGCGTGAGCTTGTGGGCGAAGGGCGGCTTGGGTTCTGGCGCTGGCTGTCGCTGTTCCTTGGCGTCGCCGGCACCTACCGCCGGAACGACAAGGTCGACGTCGTCTACACGCTCGACAACCGCCGAGTCGTCGCATCGCTCGAGCCGACGCCCTCGGAGTTGAGCGAGCGGCGGTCGTGGCGGCCGGCAGAGTGACGGCCGCCCCGGGAAGCCTGCCCGACCGCCGTTTCCTCGATCGCCGCCTCGCAGCCCCGCTGATCCTGGCTGCGCTCGTCGCGCTGTCGTTCGCGCTCCGGTCGAGGCAGCTGGGCGGAGGCTTCTGGATCGACGAGGGAATCTCGGTCGGGATCGCCCATCACCACTGGACGTCGATCCCGCAGCTGCTGCGCCAGGACGGCTCGCCGCCGCTGTACTACCTGCTGCTCGGTCTCTGGATCCGGGTCTTCGGCGACAGCGAACGGGCGACTCACGCCCTTTCGCTGCTCTTCGCTCTCGGGTGCATCCCGCTTGGATACGCGACGGCCCGCAGCCTCTTCGACCGGCGCACGGCGCTCATCTGCGCGGCGCTCATGGCGTTCGACCCGTTCCTGACCTACTACGGCCAGGAGTCGCGGATGTACGCGCTCGAGGGGTTCCTCTCGCTGCTCGTCGCGCTTGCGTACGTGAACGGGATCGTGCGCGGGCGGAGGCCGTGGGTGGTGGTGCTCGTCGTCGCGACCACGCTGATGGTCTACGCGCACAACTGGGGGCTCTTCCTCTGTCTCGCGCTCGCGCTGACCACGGCGGTGTTCGTCCGCGAGCGGCTGCGCCTCTTCGCCGTCGCCGCCGCCGCCGTGGCGGTGCTCTATCTCCCGTGGGTGCCGACGCTGCTCGGACAGGTGCGGCACACCGGCGCACCGTGGTCGTCGAAGCCCAGCTTTCACGAGCTGTTGCTCGCGCCGGGAGCAGTGCTCGGCGGGGATGCGTCGTACGTGGTCTTCGTCCTGGCCGCCGCCGCGTCGGGCCTGTTCGTCGCGCGGCGGACGGAGCGGGCGCTCGGCGGGATCGTCGCCGCCTCGATCCTCGCCGCATGGCTCGTCTCGCAGATCTCGCCGGCATGGACGACGCGCTACTTCGCCGTTATCCTCGGCCCGATCGTGCTGCTCGCCGCGGTCGCGATCGCGCGGGCCGGAAGGGTCGGCGCCGTCGCGCTCGTCGCGGTGCTCTTCCTCTGGTGGGGCTACAACCTCTCGGACAACAAGGAGAACGCGCGCGAGATCGCGGCGCAGCTGGCGCCCCTGGTCCATCCCGGCGAGCTCGTGATCTCGACGCACCCGGAGCAGGTGCCGGTGCTGCGCTACTACCTCGGCGGCGGCCTGCGTTTCGCGACCACGCTGGGACCCGTGCCCGACCCTCAGGTCTTCGACTGGCGTGACGTCGTCGATCGCCTGAAGGCCGCCCGCCCACGCCCGACGCTCGCTGCGCTTCTCGCGACCGTGCCGAGAGGGCAGGAGTTCATCGTCGTCACCCCGGTCTTTCGCGATTACCGGGCCTGGGATGCTCCGTGGACGCGTCTTGTCTGGCAGCGGTCGACCGCCTGGACGGATCTGCTCGAACGCGATCCGGCGTTCCACCTCGAACGGCGCGTCTTCCTCGACGAAATCGCGGTTAAGGTCAACTATTTCAAGCCGTTACAGGCCTTCGTCTACCGTCGAAGTGGCTAGGGTACGCCTCCGGCCCGGTCCTCTTCGGTCGGCCGATCCGATGCCGAACGAACCTTCTTCTACGACGCTTGTCCTTGGCGGCGGCCCTGCCGGACTGACGGCCGGCTACCTGCTCGGCAAAGCGGGCCGTGAGGCGCTCGTGCTCGAGGCCGACGAGCAGGTCGGCGGCCTCGCGAAGACGGTCGAGCGGGACGGCTATCGCTTCGATCTCGGCGGGCACCGGTTCTTCACCAAGTCGGCCGAGGTCGACGCGCTCTGGCACGAGGTTCTCGGCGACGAGTTCCTCAAGCGGCCGCGCATGTCTCGGATTTTCTGGAACAAGCGGTTTCTCGACTACCCGCTGCGCGGCCCGGACGTGATCCGGAAGCTCGGGCCGGTCGAGCTTGCGCGTTGCCTGGTGTCGTATCTGCGGGCTGCGGTGCGTCGCAACAAGGTCGACGACTCGCTCGAGGACTGGGTCACGAATCGCTTCGGCCGCCGGCTCTTCGAGCTCTTCTTCAAGAGCTACACCGAGAAGGTGTGGGGCGTGCCGACCTCCGAGATCCGTGCCGAGTGGGCGGCGCAGCGGATCAAGGGCCTCTCGTTCTTCTCCGCCGCGCGGGCCGCGTTCTTCGGCAACGAGGGGAACAAGGTCAAGAGCCTGATCTCCGAGTTCAACTATCCGCGCTACGGCCCGGGCCAGATGTGGGACGCGATGACCGCCGAGATCGAGGAAGAGGGCGGTGAGGTCAGGCTCGACGCTCCGGTCGAGCGGCTCGAGATCGTCGCCGGCCGTGTCGTCGAGGTCGAGGCGGGGGGCGATCTCGTACTCGCTTCCGGATGCGGTGATCTCGTCACTCCCGCTGCGCGCGGTCGTGCAGCTCGCACATCCACCAGCGCCGCCCGGAGGTGTGCGAGGCGGCAGCGGGCCTCGGCTACCGCGACTTCATCTCTGTCGCGCTGGTCGTCGACGGCGAGGATCTCTTCCCCGACAACTGGATCTACATCCACGAGCCGGGCGTGCGCGTCGGGCGCATCCAGAACTTCCGCTCCTGGTCGCCGTGGATGGTCCCCGACCCGAGCAAGGCGTGCATCGGCATGGAGTACTTCTGTTTTGTGGGCGACGATCTCTGGACGATGTCGGACGACGAGCTCGTCGACCTGGCGGCGCGTGAGCTCGAGCAGCTCGGCCTCTCGAGCCGGGCGAAGGTCGAACGCGGCTTCGCGATTCGCGTGCCGAAGGCGTATCCGATCTACGACGCGGAGTATGCCGGCCGGGTCGCGACGATCCGGCGCTGGCTCGACGGGATCGAGAACCTCCAGCAGGTTGGCCGAAACGGCTTGCATCGCTACAACAACTCCGACCACTCGATGCTGACCGCCATGCGCGCCGTCGACAATCTCGTTGCCGGGACGCAGCACGACATCTGGGAGGTCAATGCGGAGAGCGTCTACCACGAGACCGACGTGGCCGACGAGCATCCCTACCGCACGGCCCCCGAGACGCCCGAGATGCAGGCGCTTGCCGCCGCGTCGTCTCAGAGTAGCGGCCTGCTTGTCGCCGCGACGCTCGTCGCGGCAGGCCTTGTCGTCGCCGCCTCGATCCAGACGGTCTGGTGGTCGCCGCTCAACGTCGACGAAGAGCTGACGCTGCGGCTGTCGGACTTCTCGTTCCGCCACATCTTCCACATCGTCTCGACGCAACGCGGCGGCGGGCCGCTGCACTTCTGGCTCGAGCACTTGCTGCAAGGCTGGTGGCCCGGCCTCGAGTCGCTGCGCCTGCCGTCGCTCTTCTTCGCCTGTCTCGCGCTCCCGGCCGTCGCGCTCGTCGCGCGCGAGCTGATCGGCGACGAGGGGGCCTCGGCGGTCGTGCTGCTCGTGGCGGTCTCGCCGATTCCCGTGCTCTACGCGACCTTCGGCCGCCCGCACACGATGCTGTTCGCCTGGCTGATGTGGGGGACGGTCGCCGCGTTGCGCGCCGCGCGTAGCGGCAGCCGCCGCTGGTGGATCGTGGCCGGTGCGGTGCTCGGGCTGTCGGTGCTCGTCCACCCGACCGCACCGCTCTATGCCCTGACGGCGTTTGCCGCGGCGGCCGTCTACGCGCCGCGTTCGCCGCGCCGTGTCGTGCGCGAGGCGTGGCCCGGCGCGGTCGCGCTGCTCGTGACGTTCCTGCCGTACTACGTGCGCACGCTGCACGTGCTCGGCGACCGCTACGGCGTCGGTTCCGGCAAGTCGGGAGGGCGGACGTTCACGGGCCGCCCCGTGTGGGACGACGCGGTGCACTTCGTCGCGCCGGGGTCGGGTGTCGTCAACTACTTCACCGCGCTAGCCGCGGTCGGGGTCGTCGCGCTCGCCTGGCGCCGGCGCGGACGCGTGCTCGCGTTCTGCGCGGTCACCGTTGCCGCGCCCGTCCTCTTCTTCTCGCTCGTGCCGGCGAACGGCGACTCCGCACTCTTCTTCGACCGGTACATGATCCCCGCCACTCCCGCGTTCCTCGCGATCGTCGTTGCCGGCTGCCTTGCTCTCGGCAGCTGGGCGGGGCCGCTCCGCCTCGTGGTCGCCGGGTTGCTGGTTGCCGTGCTGCTCGGCGTCGAGCTGCGGGATGCGCACCGCCGTCTCGACAACCAGCGGGGCATCGGGCTCGACGCCGTGACACACGCCGTGGCTCAGGTGCCGCGCGACTCGGTGCTGTTCGGGTCGACGGGAACGAGCGGTGCGTCGTTCTCCTCGTTCGACTACGGCCATCCGGCCAACATCCTCGACCACTACCTTGCGCTTCGGCTGCATCGCCTGCAGCTGGTCGACGACGACTCGTGCGCTCGTGCGCTCCCGTTCGTGCAGGGGCCGGTCAACCCTCGCTTCGGCGTCTGGGTGTTTTCTGCCGCCGCTCCGGACGAGGCGCAGCCTGCTGCCGTGGCGTTCCGGCGGCTCCCGGGGATCCTGGTCGCGCGCCCCGGCCGCGGCTACTTCGTCGTCCGCTCGCGCGCCCGCCTGCAGCCGCGCGAGCTGATCGCGCTGGGGCGCCGCGTGCGGCTGGCGTGGAAAGGGGCCGTGCCGCTCAATCGCCGCGTCGACGAGCTCCTGCAGGCCGACCGGCAGCTTCTGGCCGCTCCACCCGTCTGCGTGCCGTACGGCGACCTGGGCGACCCCGACATCTCCCCCCACTGGCCGCCGGTCAAGACGAGCCATCAGTAGGAAAACGGTAGGAACGGGGGAAGGGTGACGCGCGCTACCCGTTTCAGGGATACCGCGGCCAGGCAGATTCGCGATGCTGATGAATGTGGCGGAGACGGTGCTCGTTGTGGACGATCAGGACGCGGTGCGCGATGTGATCTCGCTCGCGCTCCAGGGTGCGGGCTATCTCGTGCTCGAGGCGGGGTCGCCGTCGGCCGCGGTCGAGCTCGCGGCCGGCGACGGGGCGATCGACCTCCTCGTGACCGACGTCGTCATGCCGGAGATGGACGCCTTCGAGCTTGCGGCACGGGTCCGGCTGGAGCGGCCGGGCATTCGCGTGCTCTACACGTCGGGCTACACCGACGCGCGCGCCGAAGGGCCGTTCCTGCAGAAGCCGTTCACGCCCGCGCAGCTGGTCGAGAAGGTCGCTGCCGTGCTGGCCTCCTAGACTCGGGCCTCTAGACTGGGCGTGTGAGCGCTGCCGATCGGGACTGGGCGTTTCTGACCTCCCATGCCTTCGTGCTGATCGAGGTCGCCCGCAACGCCGACGTCACCGTCCGCGAGATCGCGGAGAACGCCGAGCTGACCGAGCGCCAGGCCCATCGAGTCCTGGCCGACCTCGTCGACAGCGGGTACATCGCCCGGCAGCGCGTCGGCCGCCGCAACCACTACCGCGTCAACGGCGCGCAGCCGATGCGCCGCTCGACGATGTCGCCGCTGCCGGTGAGCGAACTGCTCCAGGCTCTGACGCAGGCATAGGGTCGTCAAGTAGCCGCCGGACCGCCTGCGCGAGGTCGTCGTGGCTGAACGGCTTCTGCAGGAACGCTGCGTTCGGTGAGACGAGCGACCCGGGGTCGTAGCCCGAGATGAACAGCACGTGCCGGGCATCGAGCTGCTGCGCAAGCGAGACGCCGTCGGTCTCGGGCATGACGACATCGGCCACGAGCAGGTCCCAGCCGCCCTCGAGCGCGGTCGCCTCGTGCGCCGACTGCGCGACGGTCACGTCGTAGCCGAGGTCGACCAGCATCTGTTCGAGCAGGTTGCGGACGATCGCCTCGTCGTCGACGACGAGCACTCGCTCGGCGCCGCCGGTGCGTGAGGCGGTCTCGAGCTCGAGCGGCGCGACGTCGAGCGATGTCCCGGGCAGGCGCACGCGGAACGTGGCTCCGTCGCCGGGTGACGAGCTCACCGAGATCTCGCCGCCGCTCTGGGCGACGATGCCGTAGACGGTCGAGAGCCCGAGCCCGGTCCCCTGCCCCACGGCCTTCGTCGTGAAGAACGGCTCGAAGATGCGCGCCTGCGTCGCCTCGTCGATCCCGCCGCCGGTGTCGGCTACCTCGAGCAGGGCATCGTCGCCGTCGTTTCGCGTGCGGATCGTCAGCGTGCCGGAGCCGTCCATCGCGTCACGTGCGTTCACCGCGAGATTGAGCAGCACCTGGCCGATCTGGCTCGGGTCGGCCTCGACTGTGCGCAGGCCGGGCTCGAGGTCGAGCACGACGTCGATCCGCTCGCCGATCAGGCGTCTCAGCATCGACTCGATCTCGCGCACCGAGTCGTTCAGGTCGAGCACGCGCGGCTGCAGCACCTGGCGGCGGCTGAACGCGAGCAGCTGCTGGGTCAGTGCGGCCGCCCGCTCTCCGGCCGCCCGGATCTCACGCGCGTACCTCAGCTGGTGTTCGTCGGAGAGCGAGGCGGTGAGGAATTCGGAGTAGCCGTTGATCGCGAGCAGCAGGTTGTTGAAGTCGTGGGCGACGCCGCCGGCGAGCCTTCCGATCGCCTCCAGCTTCTGCGACTGTCGCAGCTGCTCGGACGTCTCCTCCAGAGCCTCCTCGGCCGACCGCCGGGCGGCACGGTCGCGTTCGATCGCCCGGACCATGCGCTGGACGAGCGGGAACAGTGCGATCCAGAGGCCGGCGAGCGCGAGCAGCAGGAGCAGCGCGAACGGCATCACGAACGCCCGGATCGACGAGGCGACCGGCGCGTACGACTGGTAGAGCTCGAACACCGCCCGGGGCCTCGACTGCCCGCGTAGCTGCAACGGCACGTACACCTCGAGCGACTTGACGTTCGGCCCTGCCCCGCCCTCGGCGTTCAGCCGCGATACGTCCTTGACCGTTCTCCCGGCCAGCACTTCTCGTAGCTCAGCCGGGTCGTCGGTCGTCGTGCCGATCAGCGAGTGCAGGTTGGAGTAGGTCACCACCCCGTCGCTGCCGCGATAGAGCTTGACGCGCAGCCCGCCGCCGTTCAGGACACGCGCGTTGAAAAGCCAATCGAGACGCTTGCGGTCGGCGCCGCCGACCGGCGTGGCGATGTCGCTCGGCTTCAGCTCGTCGCGCAGGATGCTCTGCTCGACATAGCGCGCGTGCGCCGCGACGGTGTTCTCCGCCTGGTGCATCTCCTTGGCACGGACGTCCCAGAGGAGCGCGCCTCCGGCGATCGCCAGCACCGCCGCGGTCGCCGCCGCGAAGCGAAGGTGCAGGATCGCCGTCGGGCCTAGGACGTAAGGCCGGCTTCGCGCAGCGGGCGGCGTGCCCACGCGAAGTTGTGCGTGTACCAGCCGCTGAACGGCAGCAGGGTGACGCCCTCGTCGCTGGACTGCACGAACCAGCCGTTGCCGAGGTAGAGACCGGCGTGGTCGACCTCGGACGGCTTCGACGAGCGGCCGTGAGCTCCGAAGAACATCACGTCGGCGGGCTGGAGCTTGGTCTGGGGGATCAGGGCGGAGTGCGGGACCTCGCCGCTCATCTGGTAGGTCGTCCGGCCGCGCAAGACGCCGGCCAGCCGGCCCTCGTCCGGATACGGCGTCAGCTTCACGACCCGCCAGACGAAGCCCGAGCAGTCGAAGCCGCCCGCCGAATGGACGCCGAAGAGCGTTTCCGCAGTCGGGTTGGTGCCGCCCCACACGTACGGATACCCGACATACGAGATAGCGGTTTGCAGCAGCTTGCGCTGCCACGTTGTCAGCGCGGGCAGCGTGAACGCGTCCGCTGCCTGTTGGACGTACGCGACGACCCCCGGGTCGAGCCGAAGGAGCTGCGCAAACGACCAGGCGGCCTCGGCCCGTGTTGCCGCCTGGAAGGGCAACAGTTCGAGGCCGTCAGCCGAGGCCGGGTGGTTGAGCCTCAGGCCGAGCATCCGTGCAACCGCCTCGGTGCCGGTGTTCGGCGGCGGTTGCAGGCCCGCGCGCTCGAGCGTCGTCTGGATCTCGCGTGCGGCGCC
>CAWAXB010000028.1:0-102695 GCA_963785895.1 uncultured Actinomycetes bacterium
GCCGCCGACGAGCTCGCGATGCTCGAGCCTGAGCTCACGTACGAACCCGAGGACGCGCTCGTAGATCGCGGCCAGACACAGCGGCTGATCAGGACGGCGCGGTTCGGCTGGCTCGTCCTCGAGGTGCACGAACGGCGTGCGCGGGACGTGGCCGCCGAGCTGACGCAGGCCGGATTCGCCGACGTGCAGGTCGTACGTGACCTCGCCGGCCGCGACCGGATCGTCGAGGGACGATGGATCCCGTAGCCGCGCTCGGGGCAGGCCTGCCGGTGCTCCTCCCGACGGACACGGTCTACGGGCTCGTCAGCGCACCCGGCGAAGAGCCCGCCCGCACGCTGTACGAACTGAAGGGACGCACACACACGCAGCCGACCGCCATCGTGGCCGCGACGATCGACGCATTGCTCGAGGCGGTGCCCGAGCTCGACACCGACCAACTTCGCAAGCTCCTCCCAGGCCCGTACACGCTCATCGTCGCGAATCCTCAAGGCCGCTTCCCATGGCTGACGGGAGGCGGGCCCGGACCGATCGGCGTGCGAGTCCCGCTGCTGCCGCGTGGAACACACGACATCGTCGAGACGCAGCGCGTCGTGCTCGCGACGAGCGCCAACGATCCCGGCGGGCCGGATCCGGTCACCCTCGAAGACGTCCCTCGAAGGATTCGTGACGGCTGCGGCGCGGAGCTCGACCTCGGACCGCTTCCCGGAATCCCGTCCACGGTGATCGACCTCACATCCGACGAGCCGCGGATCCTCCGCGAGGGCGCGGTCACGGCTACGGAAGCCCTCCGCCGCTTGCGGGCATAGGATCTCCGCGTGGCTGTCGCCCAGCAGACGTTCGACGAGCTCCGCACGGCGGGTCTGAACGACATCGATCCGCAGATCGCCGAGCTGCTCGGCCGCGAGCTCGACCGGCAGCGCGGTCAGATCGAGCTGATTGCGTCCGAGAACTTCACGTGGCCGTCGGTGTTCGAGGCGGTCGGGTCGGTGCCGACGAACAAGTACGCCGAGGGCTATCCGGGCAAGCGTTACTACGGCGGCTGTGAGGTCGTCGACGAGATCGAGGAGCTCGCCCGCTCGCGCGCGAAGGAGCTGTTCGGGGCGGAGCACGCGAACGTGCAGCCGCATGCCGGCGCGCAGGCGAACATGGCCGTCTACTTCGCAGTCCTGACACCGGGCGACCGCGTTCTCGGCCTGTCGCTCGATCACGGTGGCCACCTCACCCACGGGCTGAAGGTCAACTTCTCCGGGAAGCTCTACGAGTTCCACCATTACGGTGTCTCGCGCGAGACGATGCAGGTCGACTACGACGAGGTTCTCGCGCGCGCGAAAGAGGTGCTGCCGAAGCTGATCGTGTGCGGCGGCTCGGCCTATCCGCGCACGGTCGAGGCGGACCGCTTCCGTGAGATCGCCGACGAGGTCGGGGCGCTGCTGATGTGCGACATGGCGCACTTCTCCGGTCTGGTCGCCGCCGGGATCCATCCGAGCCCGGTGCCCCACAGCGATTTCGTCACGTCGACGAGCCACAAGACGCTCGCCGGTCCGCGTGCCGGCTTCGTGCTGTGCAAGGAAGAGCACGCGACGAAGCTCGATCGCGCGAACTTCCCCGGCATGCAAGGCGGGCCGTTGATGCACGCGGTTGCCGCGAAGGCCGTGTGCTTCCAGATCGCGATGACGGATGCGTTCCGCGAGTACCAGCGGCGCATTCGCGCGAACGCCGACGCGCTCGCCGACGGGCTGATCCAGGGCGGCCACGACGTCCTCACCGGCGGAACCGACACGCACCTCGTGCAGCTCGACCTGCGCAACACCGAGTGGACTGGGCTCGCCGCCCAGGAGCGGCTCGAGGAGTGCAAGCTGACTGCGAACCGCAACACGGTGCCCTTCGACGAGCGTCCGCCGATGGTCGCGTCAGGCGTGCGGCTCGGCACGCCCGCCGCGACGATGCGCGGCTTCGATGAAGACGACTTCCGCGAAGTCGCATCCATCATCGCCGACGGACTGACCGAGAGTGCCGACGTCGAGGCGCTGCGAACACGTGCTGTCGCGCTGTGCGACAAGCGCCCGCTGTACCCAGGCTTCCGCGGTTACACCGAGTTCAGCGCGTAGTCGACCAGCGCTTCAGCATGTGTTCGCGCCGTGTCGTACACCGGTACGTCGACGTCACCCGCCTTCAGCAGCAGACCGATTTCCGTGCACGCGAATGCGACGGAGTCGACATCGAGCGCCCCGATCGTCTCGATGTAGAAGCGCCGAGTCTCGTCCGTGAACACACCGCGGCTGAACTCCTCGAAGATCGTATGGTCGATTTGCGCGTGCAGCTCGGCCGGCGGCGTGATCACCTCGACACCACGCCCGGCGATACGCTCGCGCATGAACGGCAGCAGCATCGTATGTGTCGTCCCGAGCAGCGCGACCCGCTCACGCCGGTCGCCCGCCAGAGCGTCGGCGAGCGCGTCGCCGATGTGAATGGTCGGGATCGTGACGTCGGCGACGATGGTCTCCCAGGCGGCATGCAGTGTGTTGCACGCGAGGCCGAAGACGTCGGCCCCGGCAGCCTCCACGGCGCGTGCGTCGGGAGCAAGCAGGCGCCCCGCGTCCTCCCACCGCTCCGCGTGCAGGAGCGGATCGACCGACCCAACATCCACGCTGAACAGGACACAGCGGGCGGCGTGGATGCCGCCGGCACGCTCGTTCACGAGCGAGTTCAGCAGGCGGTAGTACTCCGCGGCCGAATGCCAGGTGATCCCGCCGAGAACGCCGATCGTGCGCATCGAGCGATACAGTCGCACACGCGATGCCGGTGATCGAAGTCACGCACCCTCTGGTCCAGCACAAGCTTTCGTACCTGCGCGACAAGGACACCCCGACCGTCCATTTCCGCAAGCTCGTCGAAGAAGTGACGCTGCTCCTCACATATGAGGCGACGAAGGACTTCCCGATCGAGCACGTGGACATCGAAACGCCGCTTGAGGTGACGCCGATGCCGCGCATCTCAGGGAAGAAGGTGGCCGTCTGTCCGATCCTGCGGGCCGGGCTCGGCATGCTCGACGGCGTGCTCACCTTGATCTCCGGCGCGCGCGTCGGGTTCATCGGGCTCTACCGCAACGAGGAGACGCTGCAGCCGGTCGAGTACTACGTGAAGCTGCCGGCGGACGTCGCGGATCGCGACGTGATCCTGCTCGACCCGATGCTCGCGACCGGTAACTCGACGGCGCACGCCGTGCAGCTCGTGAAGGACGCCGGCGCGACGAGCGTCCGGCTGCTCGCGATCATCGCTGCGCCGGAGGGAATCGAGAACATCGAGCGCAACCATCCGGACGTGCAGATCGTGGTCGCCGCGATCGACCGTGGCCTGAACGAGAAGGGGTACATCGTCCCGGGTCTCGGCGACGCGGGAGATCGGCTCTACGGCACGAAGTAACGCGCGATGGTCTGGACAGAGCTGACAGACCACCTCGAAGTCCTCTACGGCGCGGCTGCGGCGCTCGTGATCGTGCTGCTGCTGACACCCGCCGTCGGCTCCGCCGCCCGGTACCTCCGCCTCGTCGATCGCCGTGCCGAGGGTGAACGCGACCGGCCGTCGGTGCCGCGGTTCGGTGGGCTCGCGATGTTCCTCGGCGTGATCGTCCCGTCCGTCGCGTTTCTCCCGCTGAGCGGCGCGATGAAGGGAATCGTGCTCGGTGCAGCCGTCGCGACGACCGTCGGCGCAATCGACGACTTTCGCGTCATGCCGTGGTGGCAAAAGCTCGGCGGCCAGGTGTTCGCAGCTGCGATCCCGACCGGCTTCGGCGTCTACGTCCAGCGCTTCACGTTCCCGGTGATCGGCGTGCACCAGGTGCCGCACTGGATCGGGATCCCTGTGACCGTGGTCGGCATCGTCGCCGTGATGAACATGGTCAACTTCCTGGACGGGCTCGACGGGCTCGCGGCCGGTGTGTGCGCCATCTCGGGCGCGACGTTTTGCGTGATCGAGCTCGACTACGGCCGCGTCGCGCCCGCAGTCCTTGCGGCGATCGTCTGCGGGGCGTGCCTCGGCTTTCTGCGCCACAACTTCTATCCGGCGCGGATCTTCATGGGTGACTCGGGTGCGCTGCTCCTCGGTTACACGCTCGCGACCGTCTCCGTGCAGGGCCTCCTGAAGACCGCCGCGTTGGCGACGCTCGTGCTGCCGTTGCTCGTGCTCGCGGTGCCGGTTCTCGACACCTCATTCGTGGTCGCGAAGCGGCTGAAGAGCGGGCAGCCGATCTACATGCCGGACGCGCGCCATCTGCATCACCGCTTCATGCGCATCGGGTTCTCGCAGCGCCGCGCGGTCGTCTACCTCTGGACGTGGTGCGCGACGCTAGCGCTCGCGGCCTTGGCGACCCGCTTTGCCCCGCCTCACCATCACGGCGACTGGAACGTGCGGAACGCGGCGATCGACGTTGCGGCGGGTCTGCTCGCGGTCACGTTCTCGCTGTACGTCGTCTACGTGCTCGAGATCGTCACGCTGGCGAGCCCGCGGGCACGCCGGCGCCGCCGCCGTGAGGCGGAGCGAAACGCCGCCTGATCGCCTCGTTGAATCCGGGCGCGCGCTGCACCGCATGGCCGGCGCCGGGAAGCACGAGCCGCTCGCCATGGAGCCGAGCACACAGCACGTCGGCAACCGCTTCGAACGCGGGCTCGTGGTCGCCGGTCACGACGAGCACCGGATAGGGGAGAGGCTCGAGCGGAATCACGGCTTCGTCGGGACGGCGCTCGGAATAGAACGCCTCGGCTCCCTGCTGGAGGTCAGGGGGCAGCGGGTCGGGCAGCGGGAACGGCGCTCCGACGTGGCGTAGGAACGCCTCCAGGTACGCGCGCACGGAATCGCGTGGCAAGGCAGCGGCTCCGTCGAGCCAGCGCTCCACCGCGGGATCACCGCGCGCAACCCCGAATGCCGGCGGCTCGACCACTGTCAGCGAGGCGAGAGGAAGGCGTGGCGCCGCAAGAAGCGTCACGACACCGCCATAGGAGTGGCCGACGACGTGGTCGCCGGGCTCGCACGATCCCCTCCAGCCAGACCGCGTCGGCGTCGAAGTCGACCCGCTCGACCGGCGGGTTCGGCGGGAACCCAGGCCGGTTCGGCAGCACGAGCTCGAACTGGTCGGCCGAGCCCCGCTTGCCAGCCCCACGAAAGCGCTGCATTCGTGACGCTGCCGTGCACGAGGACGAGGCGCGGCCGTGTCACGAACCCAACCCTAGCGCCTGTCGAAATCGGGAAAACACGTGTCACAAGCAGTGCTATATTCCGGTCCGGTGACACCCGAGCGCCCGACGTTCTCCCTCGCCGGCGCCGGCAGTGTCCTGATCGGGTTCACGGCAGCGTGCATCCTGGTCGGGACCCTGATCGGCTGGGCGGCGGGAAGCCTGGGCTACGGTCTCGCCTTCGGCGCAGTCGTCGGCATCCCCGTCGGCGTCGCCGCCACCGTGATCAAGTACCGCAACGCCTGATGCGCGCCTGGACCGAACCACGCACGGCTCCGCCGACTCTGCTGCCTGCGATCGCGGGCGTGTTCGTGATCGCGCTTGCGCTCCCGGTGTTCCTGATCGCCGGCTGGCGCATCTCGGGCTGGGCGCTCGGCGCCGTGCTGTGGGTCGGCTCCGAGGTGTTCGGCGCGTTGCTCTCGCGTCTGCAGGCGCAGGACGGGTAACCTCGCCGCCGCAGGCGTCGTGGCTTTCGGAATGCTCTTTCGCGCAATCGCCGTGATGGTGGTGGTTTTCGCCGTCGCCGTGTCCGACAAATGGCTCGGGCTGGCCGCCGCGTTGACGTATGCCGCCGGGTACTCGGCGAACCTCGGGCTGCAGCTCGTCGCGTACTTCACCGGGCCGAAGGCGGGGGCAGCGCATTGATGAGGCGCGCGCTCATCGCTGCGACCACGTTCGCGCTGCTCGCGCCCGCGAGCGCGTTCGCGCGCGGCGAGTTCGACCCGACAACGGAGTTCGAGCAGCACGAATGGATCCCGATCCACCTCGGCCCGATCGACCTGTCGATCACGAAGGCGGTCGTCTACCTGATGCTCGCGAGCGTCGTGACGATCCTCTTCGGCCTCTTCTTCATGCGCTCGAAGGCCGCGCGCATGCCGGGCCGCCGCGAGACGATCGGCGAGCTCGCCTACGAGGTCGCGCAGACGCAGATCGCCGAGCAGGGCCTGCCGACGAAGGCGATGGGCCGCTGGTTCCCGTACGTCGCCACGCTGCTGCTCTTCATCTTCATGGTCAACCTGCTCGGGTTCATCCCGCTGCCGCTGACGGGGGAGACCTACCACGGCGTGCCGACGTGGGGGATCTACGCGGCGACGAGCTCGATCTCGGTGACGCTGGCGCTCGCGCTGCTCACCTTCGTCTTCACGCACGTCGAGGGCGATCCGCTGGAACGGGCCGGTGCGCTACTTCAAGAGCTGGATCCCCGAGGCGCCGAAGGCGCTGCTCGTGCTGATCGTGCCGCTCGAGATCCTCGGCCAGTTCATGCGGCTGATCTCGCTGTCAGCGTCAGGCTCTTCGCGAACATGCTCGCGGGCCACATCCTGATCCTCACGTTCCTCGGCCTGATGTTCATCCTTCAGAGCGTCGTGCTCGCGGTGGTCGTCGTCCCGGTCGGGATCATCTTCTACCTCTTCGAGGTGATCATCGTCGATCGGCATCCAGGCCTTCATCTTCGCTGCCCTGTCCGCCATCTACATCGGCTCGGCGATCGAGCCGGAGCACTAGGAGGAAACGAATGGTCGGTTACATCCTCGCCCAGACCACGGGCGACGTCACGAAGGCCGGCAAGGCGATCGGCCTCGCGCTCGGCGTCGGCCTCGGCGCGCTCGGCGCCGGCGTCGGCATCGGCAACATCTTCGGCTCGATGATCCAGTCGGTCGCCCGGCAGCCCGAGCTGCGCGGCGAGCTGCAGGGCATCCAGTGGCTCGGCTTCGCCCTCACCGAGGCGGTCGTGTTCTACGGCCTGCTCGGCTCGATCCTCGCGTACGTCCTGGTCTAGGCCGACCGATGCTCGCCGCGAACCCCCTGATCGAGGTCAGGCCCGGCCTGATGATCTGGACGATCGTCTGCTTCCTCGTGGTCCTGTTCGTGCTGAAGCGGTACGCGTTCGGGCCGATCCAGCAGATGATCGACACGCGGCGCGAGCGCATCCAGCAGGCGATCGCCGAGGCGGACAACGCACGCGACGAGGCGCGCAAGCTGCTCGAAGAGCACCGCAAGCTGATCGGCCAGGCGAAGTCGGAGTCGGAGGAGATCCTCAGCGAGGCACGGCGCCTCGCGGACGCGCAGCGCGACCGGGTCAAGCAGGAGACCGAGGAGGACCGCCAGCGGCGGCTCGAGGAGACGCGCCGCCAGATCGAGCAGGCGACCGCGCAGGCGCTCGGCGAGATCCGCGACGAGGTCGGAAAGCTCTCGCTGCTCGCGGCCGAGAAGATCACGCGCAAGTCGCTCACCGGCGCCGACCAGCAGCGGCTGATCGACGAGGCGCTCGCCGAGATCGACTTCTCGGCTCTCGAAGGGAGCCGGTCGTAGCCATCGCGCACCGCATCTACGCGCGCGCGCTCTTCGAGGCGGCGCAGGAGCGCGGCAAGCTCGAGGCCGTGCAGGAGCAGCTCGGCCAGCTCCGCGAAGCCGTGACCTCGGTCGACGAGCTCCGGCTCATGCTCGAGAACCCCGAGGTCGACTCGCGGGTGAAGGAGGACGTCCTCGCGCAGATCGCCGCAGGGCGCGGACGAGTCCGTCGTCAACTTCGTCAAGCTGCTCGCGGAGAAGGGACGCGCCGCCGAGCTCGGCGAGGTCGCCGACGAGTTCGACGCGCTCGTCGCGGCCGAGCAGCGCATCCTCGACGTCCGGCTGACGACCGCGCACGAGCTGTCCGACACGGAGTTCAAGAAGATTCTCGGCAGCATCGAGCAGGCCTCGGGCCGCAAGGTGCAAGCCGAACGGGACGTTGACCCAGACCTGATCGGAGGACTCGTCCTCCAGGCCGGATCGATGAGGCTCGACGCGAGCGTGCGCGGCCGGCTCGAACGACTACGCCACGACCTGACGCACGCAAGGAGCTGAGACGACAGATGAAGCTGCGCCCCGAAGAGATCACCTCGATCCTCAAGGAGCGGATCGAGAAGTTCGACGTCGAGTCCAACCTCGCCGAGGTCGGCACCGTGCTGCAGGTCGGCGACGGCATCGCCCGCATCCACGGCCTCGAGAACTGCGTCGCGCTCGAGATGCTCGAGCTCGAGCACGGCGTCGTCGGCCTCGCGTTCAACCTCGAGGAGGACAACGTCGGCGCCGCGCTCTTCGGCGAGTGGGACAAGGTGAGCGAGGGCGAGCCCGTCCGCCGCACCGGCAAGGTCGCGTCGGTGCCCGTCGGCGAGGCGCTGCTCGGCCGCGTCGTCGACCCGCTCGGGAACCCGCTCGACGGCCAGGGGCCGATCGAGTCGACCGAGACGCGCCCGGTCGAGTGGAAGGCGCCGGGCGTGATCCAGCGCCAGCCGGTGAAGGAGCCGCTGCAGACCGGCATCAAGGCGATCGACTCGATGACGAACGTCGGCCGCGGCCAGCGCGAGCTGATCATCGGCGACCGCTCGACCGGCAAGACGGCGATCGCGATCGACACGATCCTGAACCAGCACGACCAGAACGTGAAGTGCTTCTACGTCGCGATCGGCCAGAAGGCGTCGACCGTCGCGCAGGTCGTCGAGCGGCTACGCGACGCGGGCGCGATGGAGTACACGACCGTCGTCATCGCGTCGGCCGCCGAGGCCGCGCCGATCAAGTGGCTCGCGCCGTTCGCCGGCTGCGCGATGGCGGAGTACTTCCTCTACAAGGGCGAGCACGCGCTGATCATCTACGACGACCTGACGAAGCAGGCCGACGCGTACCGGCAGCTCTCGCTGCTGCTGCGCCGCCCGCCGGGCCGCGAGGCGTTCCCGGGCGACGTCTTCTATCTGCACTCGCGGCTGCTCGAGCGCGCCTGCAAGCTCAGCGACGCGCTCGGCGGCGGCTCGCTGACCGCGCTGCCGATCATCGAGACGCAGGCCGGCGACATCTCCGCCTACATCCCGACGAACGTGATCTCGATCACCGACGGGCAGATCTTCCTCCAGTCCGACCTCTTCTTCTCCGGCGTCCGCCCGGCGGTCAACGTCGGCACCTCGGTGTCGCGCGTCGGCACCTCCGCGCAGACGAAGGCGATGAAGAAGGTCGCCGGCCGCCTGCGCCTCGACCTGGCGCAGTACCGCGAGCTGGAGGCGTTCGCGCAGTTCGGCTCCGAGCTCGACCAGGCGACGCAGACGGCGCTGAACCGCGGCGAGAAGATGGTCGCGACGCTCAACCAGCCGCAGTACCAGCCGTGGCCGATGGAGGAGCAGGTCGGCGCGCTCTATGCCGGCGTCAACGGCTACCTCGACGAGCATCCCGACCGAGGACGTCCCGCGCTTCCAGGACGAGCTGCGCGAGCACCTGCGCGCCGAAGGCATCGATCTACAAGGCGATCCGCGAGAGCGGCGACCTGCCCGACGACCTGGCGGAGACAGCTGAACGCCGAGATCGAGAAGGTGAAGAGCCGGCTTCTGCCACCACCGAGGAACAGGCCGCCGTAGTTGGCCTCGACGCAGGACCTGAAGCGGCGCGTCCGCTCGATCACGAACACGCGCAAGGTGACGAAGGCGATGGAGCTCGTCGCCTCCGCGCGCCTGCGCCGCGTCGCAGCAGCGCATCGAGGCGATGCGGCCGTACGCCGACCGGATGCTCGAGCTGATGGGCGGGCGTCTCGCAGGCGGCGGGCGCCGTGCGCCTGCCGCTGCTCGAGCGGCGCGAGAACGGTCACAGAAGGTCGCGATCGTCGCCGGTCACGGCCGACCGCGGCCTGGCCGGCGGGTTCAACGCGCAGGTGATCCGCCGCTCGCTCGCGCTGATGCGCGAGGCGCAGGCCGCGGGCCAGGAGGTCGTCTGGTTCTGCACGGGTCGGAAGGCGGCGTCGACGCTTCGCTTCCGCCGGCTGAACGTCGCGCAGTCGTGGACGGGCTTCAGCGAGCGGCCCGCCTACAGCGACGCCCAGGCGCTGGCGCACGCCGTCTCGGAGGCGTACGTGAACGGCGAGGTCGACAAGGTGGTCGTCGTCTACAACGCGTTCGTCTCGGCGCTCGTCCAGAAGGTGACCGTGCGCGAGCTGCTGCCGATCCCGCCGACCTGCTCGAGCAGAGCGGACGAGACCGGCGAGCACGAGGCGATCGTCGCACGCCCGACTTCATCTACGAGCCCGAGCCGGAGGAGATCCTCGCGCGGCTGCTGCCGGTCTACGTCGAGACGGAGCTCTACCGCGCGCTGCTCGAGTCGGCGGCGTCGGAGCAGGGCGCCCGCATGACCGCGATGCGGAACGCGTCGAAGGCGGCCGGCGAGCTGATCGACAGCCTGACCCTGGCGATGAACCGTGCGCGGCAGGCGGAGATCACGCAGGAGATCCTCGAGGTCGTCGCCGGCGCCGACGCCCTCTCCGGCTAAATCGCGGTCTAACTTTCAAGCCGGACGTCAACCGTCCAGATGCCGCCATCGTCACATGAGCGGATTCCCGCTACTGTTCCGCACCGATCGTGAGCACAGACACCTCGACAACGCTCGACCTCGCCGGAGACCACGGAGCCGCGTTCGATCCGCTCGACGCGGCGGTCGTGACGGCGTCAAGGCGCGCGGGTACTGGGAGCTGGTCTGGATCCGGTTCCGGCGCGACCGCCTTGCGCTGGCCAGCATCGGCTTCATCATCCTCCTGCTCGTCGCGGTCGTTCGTCGGCGCGCCGATCGCAGCGCACTTGCTCGGGCACGGCCCGAACGACATCTTCGCCAACGGCGTCGATCCGCAGACGCTGACGCCGGTCGGGCCGTGGACGCACATCACACCGCGCCCTACCCGGGCGCGAGCGGGCACTTTCCGAACACGCTGCTGATCCTCGGCGGCCGACGGCAGCCTCGGCCGCGACCTCTTCCTGCGGCTGCTCTACGGCGCGCAGACGTCGCTCGAGGTCGCGGTGCTCGCGACGATCGGCTCGGTCTCGCTCGGCGTGATCATGGGCCTGCTCGCCGGCTACTTCCGCGGCTGGGTCGACACGGTCGTCTCGCGCCTGATCGAGATCGTGATGGTCTTCCCGTTCCTGCTCTTCATCATCGCCGTTCGGGTCGTCGCCGGGCCGCAGCTGAACTCGATCACGTTCGGGTTCCTGGCACACGGCGTCTTCACGCTGGTGCTGATCTTCTCGGTCTTCGGCTGGTTCTATCCGGCCCGGATCATCCGCGGCGTCGTGCTCTCGCTGCGCGAGAAGGAGTTCGTCGAGGCAGCCCGCATGACCGGCGCCAGCGACTTCCGGATCATGCGCTCGCACCTGCTGCCGCACCTCGTGGCGCCGATCATCGTCTACTCGACCCTGATCGTCGCCTCGAACATCATCGTCGAGGCCGGCCTCTCGTTCCTGGGGCTAGGGATCGAGGCGCCGACGGCGAGCTGGGGGACGTTGCTCTCGAGCGCGCCGCAGTACTACCTGACCCAGCCGTGGCTGATGGTCTGGCCCGGGCTGTGCATCTTGCTCACCACCCTGGCCTTCAACCTGCTCGGAGACGGGCTCCGGGACGCGTTCGATCCGAGGGCGCGGATTTAGCTTCACTAATTGAAGGGAGACGAGCCCGTTGACACAAGAAACCTCCGCCTGAAATACGTACCGGACGGTCGCTAACTATTCACGAAGGGCGGAGTCTTAGTCCGCGCACGCCGATGTTTCATTCTCACAAACACACTGTTACCATGGGGCGCCGCTCGACCGAGCGGTCCGGTTCCCAGAGGAAGGAGTCACATGCGCAAGAAGCAGATGCTCTCCCTGCTGATGCTCATTACGGGAGTAGCGTTGCTCGTTGCCGCGACGACCGTCGGAGTCGCCAGTTCCGCGACTCAGAAGGCGTCGAAGTCGGGCGCAACCAAGGGTGGCACGCTCAAGCTGAACCAGAGCTCATCCGACTTCGACTTCGTCGATCCGCAGCTCGCGTATCGCACCGACGACTGGTCGATGCTCTACACGACGTCGATGCAGCTCGTGGCTTACCCGGAGAAGACGGGTGCCGCAGGCAGCCAGCTGTACCCGGAGGCTGCCACGGCATTCCCGACCGTCTCCAAGGACGGGAAGACGTATACGTTCCACATCCGGTCGGGGCTGAAGTTCAGCGACGGCTCGGCTGTGACGGCGGCTTCGTTCCAGCGGTCCTTCGAGCGGATCCTCAGCCCGAAGATGGGCTCGCCGCTTGGCGTCAACCTCGGCCTGCAGGGCATGATCGTGGGCGGGGACGCGTTCCTCAACGGCAAGGCCCAGACCATCTCGGGCGTTACCGCGAAGGGGAACACGCTCACCGTCAAGCTGACGAAGCCGAACGCAACCTTCGTCTCGATCATGAGCATGCAGTGGTTCACCGCGGTGAAGGCGAACATGCCGTACTCATCGAGCGGCCTGAACGTCTACCCGGCCGCTGGCCCGTACTACATCGCCAGCCGTGACCCGGGTCGCAACACCGTGCTGAAGCGGAATCCGTACTACAAGGGTGACCGCCCGGCGAACCCCGACCAGATCGTGTTCACGCCGAACGTGGACCCCGATCAGTCGCTGCTGCAGGTCAAGGCGGGCCAGTCTGACCTCGACATCATCGGCGTTCCGCCGACCGCCGCGGCCGATCTCGGCAAGACCTACGGCGTCAACAAGAGTCACTTCTTCGTTGGTGCGACCTCCTGCGTCGACTACATGGGCATGAACACTGTCCGTGCTCCGTTCGACAACGTGGCAGTGCGGAAGGCCGTCAACTGGGCGATCGACCGCCCGGCGCAGGTCCGCCTGCTCGGGAAGTACGCCGGTAAGCGCACCGACCAGATCCTGGTCCCGGGCGTTCCCGGTTACAAGCCGTTCAACGTCTACGCGCTCAAGGGTGCCGACGTTGCGAAGGCGAAGCAGATCGGCGGCGCAGCGATCGAGTCTGCACCGACGCTGAACGTCGTCCACACCACGAGCCCGTATTCGACGAACCGCGCTCAGGTCGCCGAGTACAACCTCAAGCAGGCCGGGTTCAAGATCAATGACGTTCCGACGCCGGCGACGAACTACTACCAGGTGATCCAGACCAAGGGCACCACGTACAACTTCGTCACGAACGGTGGTTGGTGCGCCGACTACTTCGACCCGTACGACTACTTGAACGTGCTGTTCGACGGCCGTAGCGTTCAGGCCGCGAACAACAACAACTACACGTACTTCAATGCGGCTCCCTTCAACAAGGGCCTCGACGCGGCAGCAGCCCTGTCGGGTGCCGCTCGTGCGAACGCCTACGCGAAGCTCGACCAGCAGCTGATGGTCAACTACGCGCCGGTTGTGCCGTACATCGTCATAACGCAGCGGTACTTCACGAGCTCGCGCGTGAAGAACTGGATCTACAGCTCGTACTTCGGTTCGCCGTACTTCAACGCTCTGTCAGTCGGCTAGCCGAAACGCACCTCCCCGGCAGCACACCTGGAGAGACGCCCTCGGGCGTCTCTCCAGGCGCCGCCGGTTGACTCGACCCTCACGCGAAAGCCACCTTCATGACGCAATTTCTCATCCGGCGGATCTTCTGGGCCATCTTCCTGTTCTTCGTGGCCACGATCATCACGTACCTGATCTTCTGGGTGATTCCGGCCGACCCCGCGGCGCTCGCGGCCGGCAAGGCTGCAACGCCCGCCGACGTGGCGCGCGTCCGCCACTTCCTGCATCTCGACGAGCCGATCTGGCGGCAGTACCTCCGCTTCGTCTGGAACCTCGTCGGTCACCAGTCGCTCGGCCGCTCCTTCGTGAACCGCCAGAGCGTCAACCACACGATTGGCCAGGACGCGCCCGTCACCGCCTCGCTGGTCTTCGGCGGCGCGGTCTTCTGGCTTGCCCTCTCCATTCCGGTCGGCATCCTGTCGGCGCTGCGCCCCCGGTCGATCCTCGACCGCGTCTCGATGACCTTCGTGTTGATCGGGATCTCGGCGCATCCGGTGTGGATCGGCCTGCTCCTCTCCTACTTCGTCGGCTTCCAGCTGCACATCACCCCGATCGCCGGCTACTGCAACTTCTTCACCGGGACGGTGGGAGCGCAGTGCAGCGGTCCCGTGCAGTGGGCCTATCACCTGATCCTGCCGTGGATCACCTTCATGATCCTGTTCGCCGCGCTCTACGTGCGCCTGGTCAGAGCAAGCGTCATGGAAACCATGGCCGAGGACTACGTGCGGACCGCGCGCGCCAAGGGTGCGTCTCAGGCGCGCGTGATGATCCAGCACGTGCTCCGAAACAGCCTGCTTCCGGTCGTCACAATCCTCGGCATGGATCTCGGTCTTGCACTCGGCGGCGCCATCTTCACCGAGTCGATCTTCAACCTGCCGGGGCTCGGCCATGAGGTGATCAACGCGTACAACAACGCCGACCTGCCGATGATCACCGGGATCGTCGTCTTCTCGACCATCTGCGTGATCGTCTTCAACCTGATGGTCGACATCACCTACGGCTTCCTCGACCCGCGGATCCGGCCGAGCTGATGCCTGCACTCGAGGTCATCGATCTCGCGACCAACTTCCACACCGACGACGGCACCGTCCGGGCGGTTGCGGGCGTCAGCTTCTCGGTCGACAAGGGCCGGACGCTCGGCGTCGTGGGCGAGTCGGGGTCCGGCAAGAGCGTCACCTTCCTGACGCTGATGGGCCTGCTCGACCCGCGCCTGTCCGAGGTTCGCGGCTCGGTGCTGCTGCACGGGGAGGAGATGCTCGGCATCTCCCAGTCACGCCTGCGGCAGATTCGCGGGGCGAAGATCGGAATGATCTTCCAGGATCCGATGACCTCGCTGAATCCGGTCAAGACGATCGGGTGGCAGCTCGAGGAGGCCGCGCTGCTGCACCAGGACATCACGCGCAAAGAGGCGAGGCGGCAGGCGGTGCAGATTCTCAAGGAGGTCGAGATCCCGTTCGCGGAACAGCGCGTGCGCGACTACCCGCACCAGTTCTCGGGCGGCATGCGTCAGCGCGTGATGATCGCGATGGCGCTGATCAACAATCCCGAGATCCTGATCGCCGACGAGCCGACCACCGCACTCGACGTGACGACCCAGGCCCAGATCCTCCGGCTGATGCGGCGTCTCCAGGAGGAATACGGCATGGCGATCATCATGATCACCCACGACCTCGGCGTCGTTGCCGAGCTCGCGAACGAGGTGATCGTCATGTACGGCGGACGGATCGTGGAACAGGCGAACGTCGACGATCTCTTTGCGAAGCCGGAGATGCCGTACACCTGGGGGCTGCTCGGCTCGCTGCCGCGGCTCGCGACCCCGGGCGGGCGCCTCGAGCAGATTCCCGGCCAGCCGCCGTCGCTCCTCAACCCGCCGCCCGGGTGCCCGTTCAACCCGCGCTGCGAGTACGTGATGGACATCTGCCGGGTGAAGCTCCCCGACCTGGATCTGTCGCCCGCGGGCGTCGATCATCGCTTCCGCTGCCACCTCGACCCCGAGACCCGCGACCGGATCTGGACGGTCAAGAAGGCCGGCATGGTCAGGGAGGACGCCGCATGACCGAACTGCTTGTGGTCGAGAACCTGCAGAAGCACTTCCCGGTGATGCGGGGGCTCGTTTTCCAGCACGAGGTCGGCTCGGTCAAGGCGGTCGACGGAGTCAGCTTCACAGTGAACTCCGGCGAGACGCTCGGGGTGGTGGGCGAATCCGGCTGCGGCAAGTCGACGATGGCGCGCTGCCTGATGCGGCTGCTCCAGCCGACAGGCGGCAAGGTGATCTTCGACGGCCGCGACATCACCCAGTTGAGCCGGTCGGAGATGCGGCCCGTCCGCCGCGACATGATGATGGTGTTCCAGGACCCGTACGCATCGCTCAACCCGCGCAAGCGCGTGGGGGCGATCGTGGGAGAGCCGCTCGAGGTGCACCGCATGGGCACCGACACCGAGCGGAAGCGCCGCGTGCAGGAGCTGCTCGAGGTGGTGGGCCTCAACCCGGAGCACTACAACCGCTTTCCGCACGAGTTCTCGGGCGGCCAGCGGCAGCGCATCGGCATCGCGCGCGCCCTTGCCGTCAACCCGAAGCTGATCATCTGCGACGAGCCGGTCTCGGCGCTCGACGTCTCGGTGCAGGCCCAGATCCTCAACCTGCTCAAGGACCTGCAGCGCGACTTCGGCCTCACCTACATCTTTATCGCGCACGACCTGAACGTCGTCCGGCA
The DNA here is from genome assembly GCA_963785895.1 of uncultured Actinomycetes bacterium. GTDB lineage: Bacteria > Actinomycetota > Thermoleophilia > Gaiellales > Gaiellaceae > PALSA-600. Next base: position 16,267 of record CAWAXB010000028.1, read on the forward strand.
CATCTCCGAGCGGGTGATGGTGATGTATCTCGGCAAGGCGGTCGAGATCGGATCGCGCGAACAGCTCTACCGCAACCCGAAGCATCCGTACACGGGCGCGCTGCTCTCGGCCGTCCCGATCGCCGACCCTGCGCTGGGCCGGGCGCGCAAGCAGGTCGTCCTGCAGGGTGACGTTCCGAGCCCGCTCAATCCGCCGGTCGCGTGCACGTTCCACCCGCGCTGCCCGCGCTTCGTCGACGGGAAGTGCAATGTGGACACACCGCCGCTCGACCCGATCGGCGGCGATCCGACCCATCTCTCCGCCTGCCATTTCCCGCTCGAGCACTGGCCGATGTCCGAGGACGAGATGCGGCGGATCGGCGTTGCAGTCGCAGCTGCCGACTGACACGCGCGGGAGAGCGGTGCTCCTGCGGGGCGCTCGCCGGATCGGGGCAGCCTACGCCGGCATTCTCGGCGGTACCGTCGTCGTCTCGCTGCTGATCGGGCTCGCTTCGGGCCGAAGCCTGTTCCATGCGGTGGCCGTCGGCCTCTACGTGGTCGGCGCCGGGCTGCTCCTCGGCTGTTTCGTGACGGGTGTGCGCGGGCCGTTGCGCGGCGTCTCGCGGACCGGTGAGACCGTCCCGCTCGTGGGTGCGCGGGGGGTGCGGCGAGCGAGCCCATTCGAGCGCCTGGAGACGACGAAGATCTCGCTCCTCCTCTTTGTGCTCGGCCTCTCGTTGATCGTGCTGGGATCGTTGATCGACCCGGCCCACAAGGCTTTCTGAGCGACGTCTTAGGTTTCAGCTCTAACTCTTTCAGGGCACCTGTCGTCCCAGTGGGTGTGTCACCGGTGACGCCAGCACGTTGTGAGCGCTCGCGCGCGTGGATCTCGTTGCGCCTCGACGACATGCTCTCGAGCATGGAAGACGCGCTGCTCGAGCGTCATCTCGACGGTTGCGAGTCGTGCACGGACTTCGCCGCCGGCGTAGCCGCGCAGACCGCGCTTCTGCGGGCCGCAGCTCTCGAAGACCTGAGGTGCGCCGTCCCGATCCCTCGAAACCGCATGCGCGCGTCTCGTCGCGGGGCCGTCGGCGTGCTTGCCGGCGTGGCCGCAGCCATGGTCGCCGCACTCGTCCTGGCCGGCCCGGTCTCATACACGCCTTGGGCCGGCAGCACATCGTCCGCAAGCTCAGCTCCCATGATCGTCGTCGTCGCCGCCAGCCCGAGCCCTGCGAACAGCAGGGTCGAGGTGCCGCACCTGGTCGTCAGGCCGGCATCGGCCGTCGACGGGCCCGTGCACGGGCTCTTCGCTCAACCTGCGTAGGTCAGCGGGATTAGCTGACGGCCTGAGGCACCGGCGGCTTCCAGTGCGGCTGCCAGTAGCTCACGAGCCAATGACCGTTGGGCTTCCCGCCGGCGCGCTTGAGGCCGATGTAGAAGCGGAGCTCGGGCCGGGTCTCGGTGTGCGGCTTCGCGACGAGGTCGACCTCGAACAGCGCTGAGGTCTGGTAGTTGTAGTCGGTCACGAATGCGGCGGTCTTGGCGTTGCGTGCCTCGTAGGTGACCACGGGGATGTCGCCCGTCGTCCACTGGTGGAGCGTCATTTCGCCCTTGAGGTCGGGGTGGACGAGCGGGTAGATCTCGCCGAGGTTCTTGCGCGCCACCGCGGTCTCGATGAACTTGCGCGCCAGGCTGATCTCGTCGGGCGCCACCGGCACCTTCTTGTCTGGGTGGTAGAGCTGAGCCGGCTTGTTCGAGAATGTGTCGGTGAACGCGTTCCCCGTGCCGCGCATCAGGACGAGCGCGACGAAGAGGCCGATGCCAAGCACGAGGACCGCCGCGCTGCCGTAGAGGACGCGTCGCTGATTGCGCGGCGAATCGAAGAAACCGTTCAGGCTCGACATAGTCCTTGAGACAACGGTAGCAGCCTAAAAGTTAGGGTTGTTGGTCATTTTCGGCCGGCGAACGTGGCTGCGCCGGGTGGTAGTCGGAGAGGGAGGGAAGCGGCCTGCCGGCGGCGCTCGCTCGCGTCGCCCGCCGCCAGCTTCGGGCCCGCCACAGCGCGATCCCGGCGAGCGAGAACGGGATCAGCAGGACAAGCGCCAGAATCGCGACCACCGGCAGGATCCCGATCCCGCCGAGCGTCGCCTTGCTGCTCGGCGCCTGCGACGCGCCCGCGGGGGCCGCGAAGTCGGCCGGCCCGACCTCGCGGGCGTTCGGGCCGTTGTTCATGATCGCGATCGTGTAGATCCGGTTGACGAGCCAGTGCCGGTTCCGCTTGACGACCTGGCCGGCGAAGACGTAGGAGCCGAGGCTCTTCGAGGCCGCCTTGGGGTGCAGCAGCAGGTTGAAGATGAGGCTGCCGGGTCCGGAGTCGATCGTCGTCCAGTGGTGAAACGTCGTCTCGCGAGCGGGATAGAACGGCACGGGCGTCGAGCCCTTGCGCCAGCCGGCCAGGCTCGAGCCGGCCCGCAACTCCGGCCCGGCGAGCGCCCAGGCCGTCTCGGGCGAGCGGCGCTCCAGGGCAGCGGGGATGAAGCGGTCGAGCGTCGCGTCGATCGCGCGCCTGTCGGCCGCCGTGACGCGGGTGGGCTTTGCGGGGAGTGCGATCTGTGCAGGCCCCTCGCCGGGCGGCGCGCTCGACGTGGCCGGGCCGTGACCCGGCACGAGGAGCGCAAGTACGACGATGGCGCAGGCTGCTCCTGCGGCGATGCCGATGCGGATGAGCCGCCGCCGAGCCCGAGGCGACGTGGGCAGGTGGATCATCCCCTCGAGGCTAGACGCATCCCGCGCATCGGGCAAGATGTGCCCAGATGGTTCCGAGTCTCATCACGTCGTACGTCTGACACCTCGACCATGTCGACCGTGTGTCGGCTGGGTTGAGGCGGGCGGAGATCCGTAGGCTGCGCGGTCCCGATGCGCCTTCCGCTAGGCTGCGCCTGCCCGGCTGGCTGGGACGCGCGTTCCGCGGTCGGCGGCAGGAAATCTCCGCAGCTACAACCCTCGCACCTCCACCCGTCCAGGAGCTCTAGACGTGTCGACGAACGCCACCGAGTCCGCATCGAACACCGGCAAGCTGCTCGAGATCAAGGGCGTCGTCGTCGACGCCGTGTTCCCGAGCGGGAAGCTGCCTGCGATCTATTCCGCACTGAGCATCATCCGCCCCGACGGCGGCGAGCTGATCGCAGAGGTGCAGCAGCACCTCGGCGACGATCGCGTCCGCGCCGTCGCGATGGACGCGACCGACGGCCTGGCCCGCGGCACCGACGTGACCGACACGGGAGCGCCGATCTCGGTGCCCGTCGGCGACGTGACGCTCGGCCGCGTCTGGAACGTTCTCGGCCAGCCGGTGGACGACAAGGAAGCGCCGCCCGCGAGCGCCGAGCGCTGGTCGATCCACCGTGACCCGCCGCCGTTCGACCAGCTGACGCCGAAGGTCGAGATCTTCGAGACGGGCATCAAGGTGATCGACCTGATCGCGCCGTACGTGCGCGGCGGCAAGATCGGCCTGTTCGGCGGCGCAGGCGTCGGCAAGACGGTGCTGATCCAGGAGCTGATCCACAACATTGCCCGGCAGCACGCGGGCGTCTCGGTGTTCGCAGGCGTCGGCGAGCGGACGCGCGAGGGCAACGACCTGCTCCTCGAGATGGAGGAGTCGGGCGTGCTCGACAAGGTCGCGCTCTGCTACGGCCAGATGAACGAGCCGCCGGGAGCGCGCCTGCGCGTCGGCCTGTCCGGCCTGACGATGGCGGAGTACTTCCGCGACCAGGGCCAGGACGTGCTGCTCTTCATCGACAACATCTTCCGCTTCGTCCAGGCGGGCTCGGAGGTGTCGGCGCTGCTCGGCCGCATGCCGAGCGCCGTCGGTTACCAGCCGACGCTCGCCACCGAGATGGGGCAGCTGCAGGAGCGCATCACCTCGACGACCAAGGGCGCCGTCACGTCGGTGCAGGCGATCTACGTGCCCGCCGACGACCTCACCGACCCGGCCCCGGCGAACACGTTCGCGCACCTCGACGCGACGACCACGCTCTCGCGCGCGATCGTCGAGCAGGGGATCTACCCGGCCGTCGACCCGCTCGACTCCACGTCGCGCGCACTCCAGCCGGGAATCGTCTCCGAGGAGCACTACAGCACCGCGACGCGGGTGCAGGAGGTGCTGCAGCGCTACAAGGACCTGCAGGACATCATCGCGATCCTCGGCATCGAGGAGCTCTCGGACGAGGACCGCCTGACGGTGTCGCGCGCCCGCAAGATCCAGCGCTTCTTCTCGCAGCCGAACTTCGTGGCCGAGCAGTTCACCGGCACGCCCGGCCAGTACGTGAAGCTCGAGGACACGATCCGCGGCTTCTCGGAGATCCTGGACGGCCAGCACGACGACCTGCCCGAGCAGGCCTTCTACATGGTCGGCCCGATCGAGGATGCGGTCGAGCGGGCCAAGCAGATGGCCGGCGCCGCGGCGTAAGCGGGAAGCCGGATGGCCGATCGCAGGCAGTTCTCGGTCTCGCTCGTGACGCCGGACGGCGCCGCCGTACGAGGGCGACGCCGAGATGATCATCGTGCCCGGCGCCGCCGGCGAGATCGGCGTGCTCGCGCGGCACGCACCGCTGATCGCGACGCTGAAGGCCGGCTCGACCCGCGTGCACGTGTCGGCGACGGACGTGCGCGAGTTCGCGACCGGGCCGGGCTTCTTCGAGGTGCTGCAGGACCGCGCGATCGCGCTCGTCGACGACGCCGTGCCCGCGGCGGAGATCGACGACGCCCGCGCCCGCGAGCAGCTCGAGGCGGCGCAGGCCGAGCTGGCGGCGATCACGAGCGGCGATTCGACCGCCGACCGCTGGCAGGTCGAGCAGCGGATCCGGCACGCCGAGAACCAGCTCGAAGTCGCCGGCCGCTCCTGAGCTCTGAGGCGGGACACCTCAGCTGCAGGCAGCTCCGCTCGTTCGCGAGGCCGTCTACCGGAGAGCTTTGAACAGCAGCTTGGCGACCGGGTTACGAAGCGCCTGGAGAGCCGAAGCAGCTTGGCGACCGGTCATCAAACGCCTAAAGAGCTTGAATGACGAGAAACGTCGCAGACGACATCCGGAGAGCAGCCGAGGAGCGCATCCTCGTCCTCGACGGCGCCTGGGGCGTCCTCTTGCAGGGCCAGGGGCTGACCGAGGCGGACTTCCGCGGCGAGCGGTTCGCGAATCATTCGCACGACGTCCGGAACAACCCCGACCTGCTCAACCTGACGCGGCCCGAGACCGTGCGCTCGGTGCACGAGGCGTACTTCGCGGCCGGCGCCGACATCGCGACGACGAACACGTTTACCGCGACGTCGATCGGCCAGGCCGATTACGCGCTCGAGGGCTCCGTCTACGACATGAACGTCGCGGGCGCGCAGATCGCGCGCGAGGTCGCCGGCGACCGGTGCGTTGCTGGCTCGGTCGGCCCGCTCAACATCACACTCTCGCTGAGCCCGCGCGTCGACGAGCCGGGCTTCCGCACGCATACCTTCGACCAGGTCGTCGAGGCGTACGCCGAGCAGATTCGGGGCCTCGTCGACGGGGGCGTCGACCTGCTCCTGATCGAGACGATCTTCGACACGCTGAATGCGAAGGCCGCGATCGCCGCCGCGCACGACGTCGCGCCGCAGATGCCACTCTGGATCAGCGTCACCGTCGTCGACCTGTCGGGCCGGACACTCACCGGGCAGACGATCGAGGCGTTCTGGACGGCGATCGAGCACGCCGATCCGCTCGCCGTCGGCATCAACTGCTCGCTCGGCGCGAAAGAGATGCGCCCCTACGTGGCCGACCTGTCGCGCGTCGCCTCGTGCCTCACCTCATGCCATCCGAACGCGGGCCTTCCGAATGCCTTCGGCGGCTATGACGAGACGCCCGAGATCACGTCGGCGCTGTTGCGCGAGTTTGCCGAGGACGGGCTGCTGAACATCGCCGGCTCCTGCTGCGGCTCGACGCCCGAGCACACCAAGGCGATCGTCGACGCGGTCCGCGGGACTCCGCCGAGGCGGCCTGCGGCCCGCTCGTCGCTGCCGCGCTTCAGCGGCCTCGAGACCTTCGAGATCGGGCCGGACACCGGTTTCGTCCTGATCGGAGAACGCACGAACCTCACCGGCTCTGCCCGCTTCCGGCGGCTCGTCGAGGCCGGTGACTTCGGCGGTGCGGTCGACGTCGCGCTCGAGCAGGTGCGGGGCGGCGCGAACCTGCTCGACGTCAACATGGACGCCGACCTGCTCGAGGGTGAAGAGGCGATGCGCACCTTCCTGAACGTCGTCGCGACCGAGCCCGAGGTGGCGCGCCTGCCGATCATGGTCGACAGCTCGAAGTGGACGGTGCTCGAGGCCGGGCTGCAGTGCCTGCAGGGAAAGGGGATCGTCAACTCGATCTCGCTCAAGGAGGGTGAGGCGGACTTCCTCCGCCAGGCCAGGCTGGTGCGGCGCTACGGCGCGGGTGTCGTCGTGATGGCCTTCGACGAGGAAGGGCAGGCCACGACCGTCGAGCGGCGGGTCGAGATCTGCGGGCGCGCCTACGACCTGCTCGTACGCGAGGTCGGGTTCCCGCCGGAGGACATCGTCTTCGACCCGAACGTGCTTGCGGTCGCGACCGGCATCGAGGAGCACAACGACTACGCGCGCGCGTTCATCGAGAGCCTGCCGCGAATCAAGGAGCGCTGTCCCGGCGTACACACCTCGGGCGGCATCTCGAACCTCAGCTTCTCGTTCCGCGGCAACGACCTCGTGCGCGAGGCGATGCACGCCGTGTTCCTGTTCCACGCGATCCGTGCCGGGCTGGACATGGGCATCGTGAACGCCGGCCAGCTCGCGGTCTACGAGGACGTCGACCCCGAGCTGCTCGAGCGCATCGAGGATGTGATCTTCAACCGTCGCGACGACGCGACGGAGCGGATGGTCGAGATCGCAGACCGCCTCCGCGGCGCCGGCTCGAAGCGCGAGGTCGACCTGGAGTGGCGCGAGGCGCCGGTCGGCAAGCGGCTCGAGCACGCGCTCGTGCACGGGATCGTCGACTCACATCGAAGACGACACCGAGGAGGCGCGGCAGCAGGCGACGCGCCCCCTGGACGTGATCGAGGGGCCGCTGATGGACGGGATGCGCGTCGTCGGCGATCTCTTCGGCTCGGGCCGCATGTTCCTGCCGCAGGTCGTCAAGTCTGCGCGCGTGATGAAGCGGGCGGTGGCCTATCTCCAGCCGTACATGGAGGCCGACAAGGGCCCGATCAAGAAGGCGCAGGGCAAGGTGCTGCTCGCGACGGTCAAGGGCGACGTGCACGACATCGGCAAGAACATCGTCGGCGTCGTGCTCGGCTGCAACGACTACGAGGTGCTCGACCTGGGCGTGATGGTCCCGGCCGACAAGATCCTCGACACCGCCGAAGCCGAGCACGTCGACATCATCGGGCTGTCCGGCCTGATCACCCCCTCGCTCGATCAGATGGTCGACGTCGCGCGCGAGATGGAGCGGCGCGGGATCGGGCTGCCGCTGCTCGTGGGCGGCGCGACCACGTCGCGTCAGCACACGGCGGTCAAGATCGCGCCCGCGTACGGGAACGAGACGGTGCACGTGCTCGACGCGAGCCGTGTGGTCGACGTCGTGTCGCAGCTGCTCGACCCTGCGAGGCGCGCCGAGCTCGACGTCACCAACCGCGAGCTGCAGGAGCGGCTGCGCGAGCAGCATGCGGCGAAGGTGCGCAAGCCGCTGCTGTCGCTGGCCGACGCGCGCGCGAAGCGGGAGGTCGTGCCGTTCGACGACCTGCCGGTGCCGCCGTTCACCGGCACGCGGATCTATACACCGTCGCTCGAGGAGCTCGTGCCGTACATCGACTGGCAGTTCTTCTTCCATGCGTGGGACCTGAAGGGCAAGTTTCCGGCGATCCTCGACAACCCGGCCGCCCGCGAGCTGTACGACGACGCACTGGTGCTGCTCGAGGGAATCGTCCGTGACGGCTCGCTGCACCCGCGTTGCGTGCACGGCTACTGGCCCGCGTACTCCGACGGTGACGACGTGGTCGCGGGCGACACACGGTTCTGCTTCCTCCGCCAGCAGGCCGACCATGCCGACGCACGGCCGAACAAGTGCCTCGCCGACTACTTCGCACCGGCGGGCGATCACCTCGGCGCGTTCGCGGTGACGGTCGACGGCGCCGAAGACCTGGCGTCGGCGCACTACGCCGAGCTCGACGACTACCGGGGGATCATCGTGAAGGCGCTCGCCGACCGCCTCGCCGAGGCGTCGGCCGAGTGGCTGCATCAGCAGGTCAGGCGCGAGTGGTACGCACCGGACGAAGACCTCACGATCGACGACCTGACCCACGAGCGCTACCGCGGCATCCGTCCCGCGTTCGGGTATCCCGCGTGCCCCGACCACAGCGAGAAGCCGAAGCTCTTCGCGCTGCTCGAAGCGGAGCGGATCGGCCTGGAGCTGACCGAGAGCTTCGCGATGATCCCGGCGGCCGCTGTCAGCGGCATCTACCTCGCGCATCCGAAGGCCAAATACTTCGCCGTCGGCCGGATCGGGCCCGATCAGGTGGCCGATTACGCGGACCGCAAGGAGCGCTCGGTCGAGGAGGCCGAGCGCTGGCTGACCCCGAGCCTGTCCTAGCCCTCGGCTATCCTTCGCGGCGCGGGCGCCCGATGGGCGCCGCAGACGTTTTATGCGGACGACACTGAAGAGAGGCGTCGGGCGCGGCGCCATCGCGAACGGAGACGGAAAAGCCGTCTACCCGCCAGGGACGATCAGCACCGTCACGCGCTACCGCCAGCCGCCGCCTCCGGCGCGCACGGGTGTCGGGCTCGTCGGTCGAATCCTTCTGTTCACGCTGCTCGCCCTGACGTCGGTCGGCCTTGGCGTTGCGGGCGGCGCGTACCTCTATTTCCACCAGTCGGTCGCCGCCGTGCAGGCGAGCACGCCCGACGTCGTCAAGGCGCAGAAGGCGCTGAGAATTCCGAAGGCAAACGCCCCGGCGATCGCGCTTGTGATCGGGTACGACCATCGCGCCGGCGTCGAGGCGAACCGGCCGTCGCTCTCGGACACGTTGATGCTGATTCGCGCCGATCCGCTGACGAAGACGATCTCGATGTTGTCGTTCCCACGCGACCTGAGCGTGCCGATCTACTGCGAGGCCTCGACGCCGGTCATGACCGGTCGCATCAACTCCGCCTACTCGATCTGCAACTCGCACGCCAAAGGGACGCTGCTGACGGTCGAGAAGCTGACCGGCCTGCCGATCAACTACCTGATCACGGTCAACTTCCACGGGTTCAAGGAAGTCGTGGACAAGCTGCACGGCGTCTGGATGGACATCGACCGCCGCTACTACAACAAGAACACGGGCTCGGCCTCGAACGACTACGCGAACATCAACCTGCAGCCCGGCTATCAGCGGCTCGACGGGCAGCAGGCGCTCGACTTCGTCCGCTTCCGCCACACCGACTCCGACCTGACGCGCGTCGCGCGCCAGCAGTCGTTCGTGCGGGCCGTGCGCGACCAGGTGAGCTCGAGCTTCTCGGCCTTCAACGTGCCGTCGCTCGTCAACGCGATCACCAGCAACATCGAGGTCGCGGAAGGCGGGCACAAGCTGCAGGGCAAGGAAGTGTTCAACTACGCGCTGTTCGCGTACGGGCTTCCGAACGGCCACGTCTTCCAGGACAAGATCGAGAACGTCAGTTGCAGCGCCGGACCGTGTGAGGCGTCGTCGTCCGACATCCAGAAGGCGGTCCAGTCGTTCACGAACCCCGACGTCGGGGCGTCGAAGGCGGCGAACGCCGCGGCGCTCGGAAACAAGCAGAAGAAGCCGAAGGTGACAGCTCCTCCGCCGGCCTCGGTGACGGTCACGGTCCTGAACGGCAGCGGTGTCCAGGGCGCCGCTGCGAACACCTCGTACGAGCTCGCTCAGCGCGGATACCGGACGCTCGACCCGCCGGGTGGTCTCACGGCTGACGCGCCGACGCAGAACTACTTCCACTCGACGATCTACTACGACCCGGCCCAGGCGCGCTCGAAGCAGGCCGCGATCGCCCTGCAGAACCTGATGCAGCCGGCCGAGGTGGCGAAGCTGCCCCGGACACCCGGCATCCTGTCGCACGATCCGGGCTCGATGCTCGTGGCCGTGCTCGGCACGGCGTTCGACGGCACGATCGCGCCCGCGCCGCCGACGACCGTGGCGCCCGTGCACCAGAAGGCGGTCGTGCGCTCAGACAGCTCGTACGGCACGAGCCTGCTCGCACCGCTCGCGAAGAAGGTGCCGTTCAAGCTGATGGTGCCGACGGTGCTCGAGCAGAGCTCCTACCCCGACACGCTGCCCACCGACACGCCGGTGCGGCGCTACTACATCGAGTCGCACAACCAGGCTGTCCGGCTGGTCTTCCGCACGGGCGGAGGGCTCTTCTGGGGGATCGAGGAGACAGCCTGGAACGACGCGCCGATTCTCAAGGACAAGAGCTTCCAGCACAGCCTCGGCGGGCGCGAGTTCGATCTCTACTACTCCGGCTCGAGGCTGCACATGGTCGTGCTGCACGCGGGCGGCGCGACGTACTGGGTGGTCAACACGTTGCTCGACGATCTCTCGAACGAGACGATGCTGGCAATCGCCAAGGGTCTAAAACCGCTAACAACCGGAAAGTAGGTTTTGCCGCGCGATGAGCAAGGTCGGGATTTTCGGAGCAGGCTGGGTCGGCCTCGTCACCGGGGCGTGCTTTGCCGAGCTCGGCCACGAGGTTGTGGTGCGCGACGTCGTGCCGGAGAAGATCGCCGCGCTCCGGTCCGGAGCCGTCCCGTTCCACGAGGACGGCGTGCCCGAGTTGCTGGCGAAGAACGCCGAGCGCCTGAGCTACACGCTCGACGTTCAGGACGTTGCCGACTGCGAGTTCCTCTTCGTCTGCGTCGACACGCCGCCGACCTACTCCGGCGACGCCGATCTGTCGCGCGTCTGGACGGTCATCGACGAGCTGCCCGAGCTGCACGGTCGCCCGATCCTCGTCATGAAGTCCACCGTTCCGGTTGGGACCGGCGAGAAGATCCGCGTAGGGCTCGACCAGCGCGGGCTCGAGCACGTCGGCTACGCGTCCAACCCCGAGTTCCTCGCCGAAGGGCGCGCGGTGCGCGACTTCATGAACCCCGACCGGATCGCGATCGGCGCGTTCGACGCGGCGGACGGCGATGCGGTTGCGAGCCTCTATGCGGCGATCGACGCACCGGTCGTGCGCTCGGACGTCCACTCGGCCGAGATGATCAAGCTCGCTGCGAACGCCTTCCTGATGACGCGTATCTCGTTCATCAACGAGATCGCGAACGTGTGCGAGGCGACCGGCGCCGACGTCGTCAAGGTCGCCGAAGGCGTCGGGCTCGACAAGCGCCTCGGCCCGCACTTCCTGCGCGCCGGAATCGGCTACGGCGGGAGCTGTCTGGCCGGCGAGGAGACCGTCGTGATGCGACTAGCCGGCTGGACGTCGCTGATTGCGTTGAAACATCTCTACGACGAGCTCGACGGGCAGCCGCCGCTGCCGCTCGAGGTGCTGTCGTGGGAGCCGGCTACCGGCAAGACCGAGTTTTCGCCGGTTGCGGCTGTTACCCGCCGCGAGTCTCCGGGGGAGGTTGTCGAGCTGCAGACGAAAATGGGGCGGAGGCTGCGCTGCACTCCCGATCATCCGTTCGTCACCCGGCGCGGAGTCGTCCTGGCACGCGACCTGACCGAAGACGACTGGTTGCCGATCGCGCAGGCCGCGCCACGCGCGGCCGCCGCGCACCCGGTCGCGAGCCTGCTCGAAGGGATGCCGCTGGTCGGGGCGACCGACGAGGACGTGATCGTGCGAGCTCCTGTCGCGGTCGGTCGGCTCGATGCAGCGACGATGCGGGCGGCGCTCCCGGATGCGTCGCCGGGACGGCGTATGGACATTCGCCGGAACGGTGCTTTGCGGCTCGCCGAGGCACGGCGACTCCAGCTTCCTCTGCGGGACGCGGCTGTAGGCACGGCGCGGAACGGGACCTACATTCCGACCGAGTTGCCGATCGACGAGCGCCTGTGGCGTGTGGTTGGGCTGTATGCGGCCGAAGGGCATTGCTCTGCCGACGGCCGTCGCCGGCGGCTGCAATGGTCGTTCCATCCGACCGACGAGCCGGACCTCGTCGAGGAGGTGCGGTCGTTCTGGGCCGATTGCGGGGTGAAGGTGGACGTGCGTCGGCTTACGACCACGATGGCTGTGATCGTCTCGTCTCGGCTGCTCGCGGGTTGGTGGGTCGGCGTGCTCGGACTCGGGGCGAACTGCTACCAGCAGCGGGTTCCGGAGCTCATCTGGGATGCGCCGCCTTCCCACAAGCGGGCGTTTCTGAGCGGACTGTGGCGCGGGGACGGCTCGTGGTCGCTGGTTCGCGGCGGACCGAGCGTCGTGCTCGAATACGGCACGGTGAGTCGAGAGCTGGCGGATGGTGTGCTGCGCCTGCTTGGAGAACTCGGAATCGTGGCGCGCCTCAAGATCGGCCGAACGTCGAAGTCGACGGTCGACACCTACTGGATTGTCGTCTCGGGTGCGTCGCAGGTTGAACGGCTCCTCGAGCTCGTCGATCCAGCGGATGTGCCGGCGATTCGTGCATCGCTGGATCGCCAGGCAAAGCGGATCGCGCCGACGGGATACCGGCGCGCCGACGACTCCGCCTGGGTGCGGGTGATCTCCGTTCGCCGCAAGCCTCACAGTGGGTTCGTCTATTCGGTCGAGGTGCCGGGGACGAACACGTTCGTGACCACGGGTGGTCTCGTCACGCACAACTGTTTCCCAAAGGATTCGCTCGCCCTGAAGCAGCTGGCCTCGAACTCGGGCTACCACTTCCAGTTGCTCTCGGCGGTGATCGAGGTGAACGAGCTGCAGAAACGCCGCGTGATCGGCAAGCTCAAGCGCCACCTGGGGCCGCTGCGCGGCAAGACGGTTGCACTGCTCGGGCTCGCGTTCAAGGCGAACACCAGCGACATGCGCGAGGCGCCGTCGATCGTGCTCGCATCCCGTCTGCTGGCCGAGGGGTGCGAGGTGCGCGCCTGGGACCCGGTCGCCGACGGCGGCCAGTTGCCGAAGGGTGTCGAGATCGTGAGCTCCGTGCTCGACGCTGTGAACGGCGCTGACGCCGCGGTGATCGTCACCGAGTGGGACGAGCTGCGCGGGCTCGCGTCCGAGGAGGTGCGTGCCGCGATGGTGAGCCCGCTGATCATCGACGGGCGCAACCTGCTCGATCCGGAGCAGGCGCGTCGCGCAGGCTTTGCGTACGAGGGCATCGGCCGGCCGGCGTCGCTCACGGATGTGTCGCCGGAACGCTCGCCGGCGCGGGACTGAGCGAGATGGAGGCGATCATCCTCGCCGGCGGCAAGGCCGAGCGGCTCGGCGACGCCGCGGCCGGGCGCCCGAAGGCGCTCGTCGAGGTGGCGGGCACGCCGCTGGCGGCCTACCAGGTCGCGCGGCTCGTCCACGCCGGTGTCGGCCGTGTGATCATCTCGTGCGCGGCCGGCCAGGGAGCGTTGTTCGAACGGGAGCTGGCGGGGCTCGGCGCGGAAATCGTCGCCGCGGAGGAGCAGGAGCGCCTCGGACGTGGGGGAGGGATCAAGTTCGCCGCGCGCGAGCGGCGCGAGAGCGGCGACGTGTACGCCTTGAACGGGGACGAGCTGGTCGACGTCGACTTCGCGGGCCTACTCGCGCGGCATCGTGCTGCGGGTGGCCTTGCCACGCTCACGGTCGCGCAGCCGAAGTCGCAGTTCGGCCTGGTCGACGTCGATGCCGAAGACGTCGTGCGCGGGTTTCGCGAGGACGCGCGGGTGCCGTACTGGGTCAACTGTGGCAACTACGTCCTCTCCGACGAGGCGATCGCACGCTTTCCCGATCGCGGCGATCACGAGTCGACCACGTTCCCCGAGCTCGCCGCGGAGGGAGTCCTGCATGCGTTCCGGCACCCCGGTCTGTGGCTGACCGTCAACACGCCGAAGGAGTTGCGGGTCGCCGCCGAGCACGTCTCCGCGCATCCGGAGTGGCTGGCGTGAGAACATCGCCCGGATGAGCATGGATTCCTCGAACATCGACAGCCTCGACGCCTGGACGCACGAGGTGAAGCGGGTCGACAAGCCCTGGGGCCACGAGCTGATCTGGGCGCTGACCGGCGTCTACTGCGGCAAGGTGCTGTTCGTGAAGGCGGGCCAGTCGCTGTCGCTGCAGTTCCACCGGGAGAAGGACGAGTCGTGGCTGATTCAGTCGGGCCGCGCGAAGCTCGAGCTCGGAGCGGTGGGGGACTCGGTGCTGAAGACCGAGGTGATCGGCCCCGGCGCTGCGTTCCACTACGCGCCCGGCACCGTTCACCGGGTCACCGCGATCGAGGACACCACGATCCTCGAGGTCTCGACCACGCAGCTCGACGACGTGGTGCGGCTCGAAGACGCGTACGGCCGCGAAGGCACCTCCGCGGCCTGACCCTCGGCGCCCGGTGCCTCCCGAGGCGGCTCGATCTGCCATCGAGCACCGTTCACGAAATCGGCACGGAGGCGTCTCCCACGCGTTGCACGGCCCGTGCGACGATTCGGCAAGGGCCCGTTGTTCCCCCGAGGGGGCGTGCGCGGTGGACATTCACATGCGTGTGGTAAGGTTTGCGCGGTGCACGAGCTCCGGACAGTCAGTGCGGCCGCGGCCGAGACCGGCTGGTCGGCGCGCATGCTGCGTTACCTGGAAGAGCAGGGCCTGGTTGAACCGCGTCGTACCGCTGCGGGCTACCGGCTCTACGGCCTCTCCGAGCTGAACCGTCTGCGGGGGCTGAAGGAGCTTCGCCGGCGCTTCGGTGTCGAGCTCGCCGAGCTGGCGTTCGCGCGCCGGCTGCGGCGAGAACCCGAGCTTCGCAACGCGGTCGACGCGTGGCTTGCCGCCGGCGACGATGCACGTTCCTGGATCGAATGGGAGCAGCGCAAGCACGAACGGCTGCTCGCCGCATGACCGGATGCTGCATGACCCGAGCGTCCTGACAACTACACTGCCCGCGACCAAAACCGAGAGGATTCATGGCTACGACGAAGCGATATGACGTGAAAGATCTGGCACTCGCCCCCGAGGGGGTGCGGCGGATCATGTGGGCAGATCGGCAGATGCCGGTGCTGACTGCGATCCGCGAGCGCTTCGAGCGCGAGCAGCCGCTGGCCGGCTATCGCGTCTCGGCCTGCCTGCACGTCACCTCCGAGACAGCCAACCTGATGCGGACACTCAAGGCCGGCGGAGCGGATGTCGTGCTGTGCGCGTCGAACCCGCTCTCGACCCAGGACGACGTCGCGGCCGCGCTCGTCGAGGAGTTCGACATTGCGACCTTCGCCATCAAGGGCGAGGACAACGACACCTACTACTCGCACATCGAGGCGGCGGTCGACCACAAGCCGCAGCTGACGATGGACGACGGCGCCGACGTGATCAGCGTGCTCCACAGCGCCCGCCGCGAGCAGCTCGGCGACATCATCGCCGGGATGGAGGAGACGACGACCGGCGTGATCCGCCTGAAGGCGATGGAGGCCGACGGCGCGCTCGCGTTCCCGGTGATCGCCGTCAACGATGCGCGCACAAAGCACTTCTTCGACAACCGGTACGGCACCGGCCAGTCGACGATCGACGGGATCATCCGTGCCACCAACGTCCTGCTGGCCGGCAAGCGCTTCGTCGTCGCCGGCTACGGCTGGGTCGGCCGCGGCGTCGCGATGCGCGCCCGCGGGCTCGGCTCGAACGTGATCGTCACCGAGGTCGACCCGATGCGCGGGCTCGAGGCCCTGATGGACGGCTTCGACGTGATGCCGATGGAGCAGGCTGCCAAGATCGGCGACATCTTCTGCACCGCCACCGGCGACAAGCACGTGATCGCCCGTGAGCACCTCGAAGTGATGAAGGACGGTGCGATCATCTGCAACACCGGCCACTTCAACGTGGAGATCGACATCCCGGCGCTCCGCTCGCTCGCGGTCGAGACACGCGAGGCGCGCAACTTCGTCGAGGAGTTCAAGCTCGAGGACGGGCGCCTGCTCTTCCTGCTGGCCGAGGGGCGGCTCGTCAACATCTCGGCTGCGGAAGGTCATCCAGCGATCGTGATGGACATGAGCTTTGCCAACCAGTCGCTGGCCACCGAGTACGCCGTGCAGCATGCTGCGTCGCTCGACAAGAAGGTGTACCCGGTGCCGACCGAGATCGACGAGGAGATTGCACGCCTCAAGCTGCTCACGATGGGCGTCAACATCGACAAGCTCACCGCCGCGCAGGCCAAGTATCTCGCCTCGTGGGACGAAGGAACCTGATCCACGACGCGCTCGCCGTGGGCGCGGTAGCCGGTGTTCGGGCTGCCGTGTTCCACGGCCACCTCACGAACGCCGCACGTGCTCGAGCCTGAGCGGATCCTCCGGCTCGAGGACGACCGTGTCGTCTTCCTCGATCAGCGGCGCCTGCCTCTCGAAGAGGTCGAGGTCGACTGCCGGACGGCTGCCGAGGTCGCCGAGGCGATCAGGACGATGGTCGTGCGCGGCGCGCCGGCAATCGGGATCGCCGCGGCCTACGGGTATGCGCATGCGCTTGCGCACGGCGAAGACGCCGGCTCCGCCGACCGGGTTCTGCGCGAGTCGCGGCCGACGGCCGTCAATCTCGCGTGGGCGCTCGACCAGATGCATCCCGATCCGAGCTACGAGCACGCGCGCCGCCTGCACGCGGAGGAGGTGGAGCGCTGCCGTGCGATGGCCGCGCACACGGCCGGCCTGCTCTCGGTCGGCACGCGTGCGCTGACGCATTGCAACGCCGGCGGCCTCGCGACCGGCGGATACGGGAGCGCGGTCGGTGCGTTGCTCGCCGCGTGGGAGCGCGGATTGCTCGAGCACGTGTGGGTCGACGAGACCCGGCCGCTCTTGCAAGGCGCGCGACTGACCGCCTGGGAGCTGGAGGAAGGTGCGATCCCGCACACGGTGATCGCCGACTCCGCGGCCGCGTGCCTGATGGCAGCGGGGGACGTCGACTGCGTGATCGTCGGTGCCGACCGGATCGCCGCGAACGGCGACACCGCAAACAAGATCGGCACCTACTCGCTGGCGGTGCTTGCCCGGTATCACGGGCTGCCGCTCTACGTCGTCGCGCCCAGCTCGACCGTTGATCTCGACACCGCATCGGGTGGCGAGATCCCGATCGAGGAGCGCGACCCGGCCGAGGTGACGGCTCGCTTCCCGGCGCGCAACCCTGCCTTCGACGTGACGCCGGCCGGGCTGATCGCGGCGATCGTCACCGAGGCGGGCGTCCATCGAGCGCCGTACACCGAGACGCTTGCGGGGTCGGTGGCACGCGCGTGAAGGCGATCGTCCTCGCCGCGGGGTATGCGACCCGGCTTCGCCCGCTCACCGACGAGCGGGCGAAGGAGCTCTTGCCGGTGGGCGGCCGCCCGATCCTCGACGCGATCGTCGAGTCGATCGCCGAGGTGGCCGAGGTCGACTCGGTGCACGTCGTCACCAACACCCGGAAGGCGCCCGAGCTCCACAAGTGGGCAGAGGGCAAGGATGTCCAGATCCACGACGACGGCACCCGCTCGAACGACGACCGGCTCGGGGCGATCGGCGACATGCGGTTCGTGATCGACCGGGTGGGGATCGACGACGACCTGCTCGTGATCGCAGGGGACAACCTGTTCGAGTTCAGCCTCGTCTCGTTCGTCCGCTACTGGCGCACGAAGGGAGTTGCGAGCGCGCTCGCCGTTCGTGACGTCGGCTCGCGCGAGCTTGCGACGCACTACGGAATCGTCGAGCTGGCCGGCGACGATCGTGTCGTCGACTTCCTCGAGAAGCCGGCGGACCCGCCGTCGACGCTCGCCGCGACCGCGACGTACCTCTTCCACCGAGCGCACGTGCCACTCATCCATACCTATCTCGACGGCGGGCAGCCGCCCGATCAGCCCGGGCGGTTCGTCGCCTGGCTGCACCAGCGGGAGCCGGTCTACGGTTGGACATTCGAGGAGGGCTGGTTCGACATCGGCAACTTCGAGCAGCTGCGCGAGGCCGACAACCGTCTCCGCGAACTGCATGGCCTGGCGCCCCGCGCGGTCTACACGCCCGAATAGTTCCCATGTTGTTACGAAGGCGTCACAGACACGTGACGACTTCGCCCGTAGCGTGACCGGCGTGGTTCGTCGACCTGCTCTTCCCGCGCCGCTGCGTCTCCTGTGGGACCGCGTCGGAGACGCTCTGTCTGTCCTGCCGGCGGCTCTTGCGGCCGATCAGACCGCCACGTTGTGCACGCTGCGGCGCTCCGACCGCCTGGCCGGTGGAGCGCTGCCTCGAGTGCGCGGGCCGGCGGCTGGGGTTCACGTCCGCGGTCGGAGCCGTCGCCTACGCCGGGCCGGCACGGCCGTTCGTCGCGGCGTGGAAGGAGCGCGGTCTCCGCCATCTCGGGACTCTCGCTGCCGAGGTCGTCGTAGCTCGGGTCGACCCGCCGGCGGCAGACGTCATCGCGTATATCCCGCCTGACCCGGTGCGCCAGCTCGAGCGGAGCCGTCATCCGGCGGAGAGCCTCGCTGCAGAGCTCGCACGGCTGTGGGGGCTGCCGGTCGCGCCACTCCTCGGTCGAGTACGGGGCCGGCCGCGTCAGGTCGCGCTCTCGCTGGGCGAACGGCGAGCGAATGCGCGTGGGGCGTTCGGTGTCCGCACCGACGTTCCGGAGCGGGTGCTGCTGGTCGACGACGTCTACACCACCGGTTCCACCGTGGCGGCCGCGGCGATCGCCCTGCGCGCCGGCGGAGCACAGCGTGTCGACGTGGTCACGTTTGCGCGCGCCCTCCGTTAGGCAATCGTCTAAGCTCGACTTGCTGGACTCGACCACACCAAGGAGGCGCGATGAGGCTTCAGGTGAAGGGCAAGAACGTCGAGGTCGCACCGTCGGTTCGCGAGTACGCCGAGCGAAAGCTGGCGAAGCTCGAGCGGCAACTGGCCGCGCAGACGCAGGTCGAGATCGAGCTCTCCGAGCAGCGCAATCCGTCGATTGCGGACGCGAGCGTTGCCGATGGCACGATCTTCGCGAAGGGTCAGACGCTGCGGGCGAGCGAGTCGTCGCCTGATCTGATGACGGCGATCGACCAGCTGGTCGAGAAGCTCGAGCGGCAGGTGAAGCGCTACCGCGAGCGCCGGATCGTCGAACCGCGCCGCCACGTCTCTCATCACGGTGGCCCGCTCGGCGGGCACGGCTCCTGAGCGGCGCCCGGCAGGCCCGTTGACGTTCTTTCGGCGGCGGGCGCCCCTGCACCGGCAGCTGGCGGATGCGGGCGGCCTCGACCTGGGGCTCGGCTCCGCACCGGCACGGCCGTTCGCGGACGACGAGCCGCGCCATGACGACGCCGCGCCCGGGCCCAGCGAGGGGCTCGGGGAGGCCCCCGGAGACGACGGGTTCGGCGGTGACGCCCGCGGCGGAGCCGGCGTCCACGGCGTCCCGCGGGCGCGGAAGTGGGACACCGTCGGCAGCGCGCAGGCGCCCGGCCTGCGTGGCGACGAGGTGCACTTCGTCGCGCTGCCCGACGGGACGCTGGTGCTGTCCGAGGACGAGCCCGACGACGCGCTCCAGCCGCTGGCCGATGCCGTCGAACGGGCGCTGTCGCCGCCCTACCGGGCGGATGCGGTTCGCCGTCGCGGCCCGGAATGGGCGGTGGCGGCCCGGCGGATCGCAATCGTCGAGCTGCGTGGCCTGACCGGCGACCGGGTCGAGCTCGCCGTGACGCGCGACGGGCGGTCGCTGCACGTCGACGGCAGGGCCACGCTGGGCCGTGCGCCC
This sequence comes from uncultured Actinomycetes bacterium, assembly GCA_963785895.1. Lineage (GTDB taxonomy): Bacteria > Actinomycetota > Thermoleophilia > Gaiellales > Gaiellaceae > PALSA-600. The sequence goes on from CAWAXB010000028.1 coordinate 36,044, forward strand.
GCCCTGGAGCGGATCGGCGAAGGGCACGCGACCGAATACGTCGTGCGGGCGAGCCGGGTCGACGGCGATCTCTGGGAGGTCGACGCGAGCCCGTTGTAGGGAAGGGCAGGCCGCTACCCTGTCGCCTATGCCCGCCCTCGACACCTTCGAGAAGGCCCTTCGCTTCGGCGAGGGCCGGCGCATGAAGCGCCTGGCCGAGCAGGCGTCGTACATCGCCACGCTCGAGCCGGACTTCCAGAAGCTCTCCGACGAAGACCTGCGCGCCAAGACGGTCGCGTTCCGGACGCGGCTCGAGAACGGCGAGCAGCTCGAAGACCTGCTCTTCGAGGCATTCGCCGCGGTGCGCGAGGCGCGTCTGCGCGAATCCGACCAGCGCATCTTCGACGTCCAGATGATGGGCGGCATCGTCCTGCACGAAGGCGACATCGCCGAGATGAAGACCGGCGAAGGAAAGACGTTCGTCGCGAGCCTCGCGCTGTACCTGAACGCGCTGGCCGGCCAGGGCGTGCACCTGGTGACCGTCAACGACTACCTCGCCCAGCGCGACGCCGACTGGAACCGCGGCGTGTTCGACCGCCTCGGGATCACCGTCGCCGCGATCGAGAGCATGATGCCGTTCGACGAGCGCAAGGCGGCCTACGACGCCGACATCACCTACGGCACGAACTCCGAGTTCGGCTTCGACTACCTCCGCGACAACATGGCGATCACGCTCGAGTCGGTCGTGCAGCGTGGACATTCCTATGCGATCGTCGACGAGGTCGACTCGATCCTGATCGACGAAGCACGGACGCCGCTGATCATCTCCGGCGAGCCGACGGCAGCCGCCAAGCTCTACCACGACTTCGCGCGGGTGACGCCGACCCTGACGGGCGCGCAGTCGAAGGGCACGAAGCTCGAAGACGCGCAGCTCGCGCAGGAGTTCGACTACCTCTACGACGAGAAGCACAAGACGGTCAGCGCGACCGAGTCGGGCATCGAGAAGATCGAGCGCGCGCTCCGCATCGACAACCTGTACGGGGCCAGCAACGTGCAGCTCGTCAACCACCTGATGCAGGCACTAAAGGCGGAAGCGCTCTACAAGCGCGACGTCGACTACGTCGTCGAGGACGGTGAGGTGAAGATCGTCGACGAGTTCACCGGCCGGATCATGGAAGGCCGGCGCTGGAGCGAAGGTCTGCACCAGGCCGTCGAGGCGAAGGAAGGCGTGGCGATCCAGGAGGAGCACCAGACGCTCGCGACGATCACCTTGCAGAACTACTTCCGCCTCTACGAGAAGCTCGGCGGCATGACCGGCACCGCCAAGACCGAGGAGAAGGAGTTCGTCGAGATTTACAACCTCAGCGTCGTCGAGATCCCCACCAACGTGCCGGTCGAGCGCCTCGACAAGAACGACCTGATCTTCAAGTCGGCCGAGGCGAAGTTCAACGCCACCGTCGACGACATCAAGGAACGGAACGAAAAGGGTCAACCGGTGCTGGTCGGCACGATCGCAGTCGAGACGTCGGAGTACCTCAGCGAGCTGCTCAAGCGAAGAGGCGTTCCGCACAAGGTGCTGAACGCGAAGGAGCACGCGCGCGAGGCGGAGATCATCAAGGACGCGGGCGAGGAAGGCTCCGTGACGATCGCCACCAACATGGCGGGTCGCGGCGTCGACATCAAGATCGACGATCGGGTTCGCGAGCTGGGCGGCCTGTACGTGCTCGGCACCGAGCGCCACGAGGCGCGGCGCATCGACAATCAGCTGCGCGGCCGGTCGGGCCGCCAGGGCGATCCCGGCGAGACGCGCTTCTACCTCTCCGGCGGCGACGACCTGGTGCGCCTCTTCGCCGGCGATCGCATCCAGAACATCATGGAGCGCTTCAAGCTGCCCGACGACCAGCCGATGGAGGCGTCGATCCTCTCGCGCCAGATCGAGAACGCGCAGAAGAAGGTCGAAGAGCAGAACTTCGTCGCCCGGAAGAACGTCCTCAAGTACGACGACGTGATGAACGTCCAGCGCCAGGTGATCTATGAGCAGCGCAACCGCGTTCTGCACGGGGAGGACCTGAGCGAGGACATTCGCGAGGAGTGGCTGCCCGAGGTGATCTCGAACGTCGTCGCCGAGTACACCATGGACGAGGTCAACGACGAATGGGATCTCGGCGAGCTCGTCGCGGCAATGGACAGCGTCTACGGCACGGGCGTCAGCGTCGAGGAGCTGAAGGGGCTCGACCGCGAGGCGGTCGTGCAGGAGTTCATCGACGACGCGAACGACGCCTACGCGGAGCGCGAAGGGGAGCTCGACAAGATCCAGGAGGGCCTGATGCGCGATCTCGAGCGCTTCATCGTGCTCCAGACCGTCGACATCCGCTGGCGCGAGCACCTCGAGAACATGGACTACCTGCGCGAGGGGATCCACCTGCGCGGGATGGCCCAGAAGGATCCGCTCGTCGAGTACCGCAACGAGGGCCACACGATGTTCAGCGAGCTGACGCGCGCGATCCGGGAAGAGGTCGTGACGCTGATCTTCCACGCGGAGGTGAGCGCCGACGACGGATCGGGCGGCGCCCTGCAGCAGAGCCAGAACGGCAGCGGAGCGCCGATGAGCTACGAACACGAGTCCCTGGCCGGCACAGAGGCGATCCTCGCCGCCGGAGGCACGTCGTCGGTCGCCACCGCCGCGCTGGCCGGAGGCGGCTCCTCGTCGACGCCCGTCGCCTCGAAGCCGAAGGTCAACTCGGAGCGGGAGAACATCGGCCGCAACGACCCGTGCTGGTGCGGCTCGGGTAAGAAGTACAAGCGCTGCCACGGCGCATAGCGTTCGTTGCATAGTGACGCTCGTCGCCCGGCGACAAGGCCTTCAATTGTGAAACGAGCTCTTGGCTCCCGATCGAATAGGCTAAGAGCATGAGCGCCGCAGAACGCCGGCTGCTCGTCAGAGAGGCGGCAATCTCGGCCGCCGTGGCCGGGCTGCTCGCAGGGCTCTTGCTGTGGCTCGGGCCGCCGGGAGTCGACCTGGCGGCGCACTCGTATCAGCGCACGTTCCTGCTGCATCACGGCTTCGCGCTCTGGAACAACTTCTGGTACGCGGGCCGTTATTCGTTCGTCACGTACAGCTTCATCTACTACCCGCTTGCAGCGGTGTTCGGGATCAAGCTGCTGGCCGTCGTCTCGATGACTGTCGCCGCGCTCGGGTTCACGCTGGTCGTGTGGCGCGAGTGGGGGCCGTCGGCGCGCTTTTCGAGCCGGGCATTTGCCGTGCTCTGGACAGGGCTCGTGCTCTCGGCGGCGTTCCCGTTCGCGCTCGGCGCGGCGCTCGCGCTGCTCTCGGTGCTCGCGCTGCAGCACGGGCGACGGCGCTGGTCGTTTCCCATCCTTCTGTTTCTGACGCTGCTCGCAAGCCCGCTCGCGTTCCTGCTGATCGTGCTCGTGCTCGCCGGTGCGGCGGCCGAACGACGGCCGCGCCGGGCGACCGTCGTCGTGATCGCCGCCGGCATCCTGTTCGAGCTCGTCGTCCGGCGGCTCTTTCCGGGCCAGGGACAGTTTCCGTTCAGCGTTGCAGACCTGATTCCCGCGACGCTCTTCTGCGTCTTCGGGATCGCCGTCACCGCGCGTGTGCCCGGCGCACGGCGCTTGCTCGGGCTGTTCGCGGTTTTCCTCGTCGCGACCATGGGCGCGTTCGTGATCCCGGGCGACCTCGGCTCGAACGTCGAGCGGCTGAAGTTCGCCGCTATCCCGCTCGCTCTCCTTGCGGCCACGGTCGCTCCGCGCCGGGTGCTGTTCGCGGTGCCGCTCGTTGCCATCGCCTGTTTCTGGAACATCTCGGCGCTCGCACACACTGCGGAGGCAGCGAGCGCCGATCCCGCTCACCATGCGGCCTACTGGCAGCCGGCAATCCGTTACCTCGAGCAGCACCTGAGCCCGTCCTACCGGGTGGAGGCGGTCGACACGATCGAGCACTGGCCGGCCGCCTATCTGCCGGATGCGGGCATTCCGATCGTGCGCGGCTGGTACCGGCAGAACGACTTCCCGCAGAACGAGGTGTTGTACGACACGAACCTTGCCGGCGCCGCCTATCGGACGTGGCTACGAGGGCTCGGCGTGCGCTACGTCGTGCTGTCGGACGCACCCCCCGACTACAGCGCGCGCGCCGAGGCGGCGCTGATCCGCTCGGGCAAATCGGGCCTTGTCCCGGTGTTCCGCAGCGAGCACATCACCATCTATCTCGTTCCCGACGCGAGGCCGATCGTGATCGGGAGCGGCGACGCCAACGTCCTGTGGATGTGGCCGACGCGCATGGTCTTCTCCGTCTCGAAGCCGGGCCGGTACCAGATCAAGGTGCGCTGGTCGCCGTACTGGCACACGTCGCAAGGCTGCCTGTGGCAGGCGGCCGACGGCACGCTGCGGCTGCAGGCGCGCCATGCCGGGCTTGTCGACCTGGGTGTGGACGTGAACGTCTCTCGCGGCCTCCAGACGCTGACGGGCCTGAGCCCACGTCGCGCCTGCGGCTGACGCCGCGCGCGGGCCCCGATCGCTACCATCGCAAGCCGCGATGGCGGACGAAGGAAAATCACTCGGAGAGCAGCTCGACGAGCTCGGGGCCCAGCTTGACTGGGTCCGTGAGTACCTTTGACCCCGCTTCGCTCGAACAGCGCCTCGTAGGGCTCGAGGAACAGATGAACGCGCCGGGCTTCTGGGACGACCAGAGCCGGGCCGCATCGGTGTCTGCCGAGCACGCGCGTGTCTCGCGGCGGCTCGAGGGCTATCGCACGCTGACGCGTGACTACGACGATGCGCGCGAGCTGGCAGAGATGGACGGCGGCGAGATGGAAGATCAGATTGCCGCGTCGCTTGTCCCGTTGCACGCTGAGCTCGAGCGTCTGCAGGAGGCTGCGCTGTTCGACGGCGAGTACGACCCAGGCGACGCCGTCGTGACGCTGCAGTCGGGAACCGGCGGCACCGACGCCCAGGACTGGGCGGAGATGATGCTCAGGATGTATGAGCGCTGGGCCGCCGGCCGCGGCTTCAAGGTCGAGCTGCTCGAGGCGAGCCCGGGCGAGGAGGCGGGCCTGAAGTCGGCGACGTTCACGGTCGTGGGGGAGAACGCCTACGGGATCCTGAAGGCCGAGCGTGGTAAGCACCGCCTGGTGCGCCAGAGCCCGTTCGACCAGGCGCATCGCCGGCACACAGCATTCTCAACTGTGATCGTTGCACCACTTCTGCCCGACGACGCCGACGTCGAGATCAACGACGACGACCTGAAGATCGACACCTACCGCGCGCAGGGGGCCGGCGGCCAGCACGTCAACAAGACCGATAGTGCCGTTCGGATCACCCATTTGCCGTCGGGAATCGTCGTCCAGTGCCAGAACGAGCGCTCGCAGTCGGCAAACAAGCAGACAGCGATGCGTGTGCTCAAGGCGCGTCTGATCGAGCGTCAGGAAGAGGAACGTGAGGCGGTGATGGCGAAAGAACGTGGAGGATCCGCCGACACCGGTTTTGGCGGCGAGTCCGTCCGTTCATATGTCCTCCACCCCTATCAGCTCGTCAAGGATTCCCGCACCGGCCATGAGATGGGGAATGCCCAGGCAGTACTCGACGGCGAGCTCGATCCCTTCATCCGCGAATACCTGCTCGGCCGTGCCGCGGGAAGGTTCGTGTAGGCGGTGAGCTACACTTGGTCGTACCTTCGCACTCGGGCGCATCCGTTTCGACGAACCTCGTTCGCGCCCCTCTCGGACGCACTGTGCAGGAATCGCAGCTGACAGCCCTCCCGGAAGCCCTCGTCGCGGACGATCCGGTTGTGCAGCCGCAACGGCTTGCGCCGGCCGCCAGCTCGATGATCGTGTTCGACAGCGTGATGAAGGTCTACGACCCGGATGTCGTCGCGCTCAGTGACGTCTCATTTCATATTGACAAGGGCGAGTTCGTCTTCGTCGTCGGCGCGTCGGGCTCTGGCAAGTCCACGCTCGTCCGCCTGCTCTTGAAGGAGCTCGAGCCGACCAGCGGCAAGATCGTGATCGGCGGCCGCGAGCTCGGGCGCCTGAAGCCGTCAAAGGTGCCGATGCTGCGCCGCAACATCGGGTGCGTGTTCCAGGACTTCAAGCTGCTGCCCCGCCGCACCGCCGCCGAGAACGTCGCCTACGCGTTGAAGGTGCAGGGCGAGAGCGCGGCGTCGATTCGCAAGAAGGTGCCCGAGGTGCTCGCGATGGTCGGTCTGTCGCACAAGATGGGCTCGTTGCCCGACGAGCTGTCGGGAGGCGAGCAGCAGCGCGTCTCGATCGCGCGCGCGTTCGTCAACCATCCACCGCTCCTGGTCTGCGACGAGCCGACCGGCAACCTCGACCCCGACACGTCGGTGGGCATCATGCAGCTGCTCTACCGGATCAACCGCGCCGGAACGACGATCCTGATGGTCACGCACGACCGGGAGATGGTCGACAAGATGCGCAAGCGCGTGATCGCCCTCGAGGGCGGCAAGCTCGCCCGCGACGAACGCCGCGGAGGGTACGAGTGAGACGTAGGCTCGACGGAGTCTCCAGGAGCGAGGCGTCGGCTTGGCCGGCGCCGGAGCGGGAGTCTTGACCGGGCGGTTCAAGCTGCTCGTGTCGGAGGCGTGGCGGTCGCTGGGGGCGAACCTGTCGACGACGGTGGCCGCGACGATGACGGTGCTGATCGGAATGTTCCTGCTCGGCCTCTTCATCGCGCTCGGCACGTGGACCGTGTCGTGGTCGAACCACGTGAAGAAGGAGCTCGTCGTCAAGGTCTACTTCACGGAGAACGCGTCGTCTGTCCAGAAGACGAACGTGGCGAAGATGCTCGGCCAGAGCCAGTACGTGAAGACGGGTGGGATCAACTACGTGTCGAAAGGGCAGGCGCTCAAGATCATGACGCGCCGCTACCCGGAGCTCGTCAAGGGGCTCACGTCGAACCCGCTGTCCGACTCGCTCGAGGTGACTCCGAAGCATGCCGAGGACGTCGACAAGCTCTACGAGTCGATCGTCTTGCCGCACAAGCCGCCCGGTGTGTTCAAGGTGGTCGACGGCAAGCAGGTCTCGCACCGCATCCTCCAGGTCGCGCACGTGATCGAGGCGGTGTTCACAATCGCGACGATTGTGCTGTTGATCGCGTCGATCCTGCTGATCGCGAACACGATCCGGCTCTCGATCTTCTCGCGGCGGCGTGAGATCGAGGTGATGAAGCTCGTCGGCGCGACGAACTGGTTCGTGCGCGGGCCGTTCATGCTCGAGGGCCTGTTCTGCGGGCTCGCCGGCTCGATCCTCGCCGTCCTCTTCCTGGTCATCGGCAAGACGGTGGCGCTGCCGTCGATCCTGCCGCACCTGTCGGGTGACGCCGACGTGAAGGCGCTGGCGTTCCCGCTGACGGCGCTGATCCTGGTCGGCATGGGGATCGCGCTGGGCGCGATCGGCTCCGGCCTCACGATCCGCCGGTTCCTCCGCATCTGACAGAGATCAGGCGACTGGTTGTCGAGGTGGGGCGCCGCGGGCGGCTCATCGTCGGTGAGCCGTTCTTCACTCCGGGCGTCCCGATCGTGCTCGAGTCGAAGGGCATCGGTGACGTGAGCCGCGGCGACCTCGCCGTCGTGCTCACCGGCCGCGGCCGCGCGAAGGTCGAGCAGGTGATCGGCCCCGTGACCCGGGTCGAGAACGTGCTCGAGGCCCTGCTCGTCGAGCGTGGGGTCCGCACGCGCTTCGAACCGCACGATCCGCCTGAGCCCGACCTTGCCGGGAGGGTCGACCTGCGCGATCTGCTCACGTACACGATCGATCCCGACACGGCGAAGGACTTCGACGACGCGCTCTCGTTCCGCCGGGAGGCGGCCGGCATCAGGGCCTGGGTCCACATCGCCGATGTGTCGTATTTCGTCGGCGCCGGCACGCCGCTCGATCGCGGTGCGGCCGAGCGTGCGTTCTCGACATATGTGCCGGGGAAGGTCGCGCCGATGCTGCCGCACTCACTTGCCGACGACCTCTGTTCGCTGCGCCCGCACCAGGACCGGCTGTGCGTGACAGTCGAGATTCCGCCCAAGGGCGAGCCGGAGTTCTACCGCAGCGTGATCCGCTCCGATGCGCGCCTCACCTACGGCGAGGCGGAGCGGCGCGAGGCGCCGCCCGAGATCCTGGCCGCGCTCGAGCTGAACGACGAGCTCGCGCGTGCATTGCGCGCGAAGCGGTTCGCACGGGGCGCGCTACAGGTGGAGACACCCGAGGTGACGTTTCGCTTCGACGGCGACGGCGGCGTCGCTGATGCCTGGCTCGAGAGCGAGCCGCACGCGCACATGCTCGTCGAGGAGCTGATGATCCTCGCGAACGAGCACGTCGGCGCGTTCCTGGCGAGCCGGCATCGCGAGGCGCTGTACCGGGTGCACGAGCGGCCCGATCCGCAGGCGGTCGAACATCTGCTCGCGAAGCTCACCGACCTCGGCGTGCCGACCCCACCCGTGCCCGACCGGATGACCCCGCAGCAGGCGGCGCTGCTGGCCGGCGAGATCTCGAAAGGCATAACCGCCTACGTCGGGCAGTCGGGGCGGGGGAGGGAGGCGTTTCCGTCGCTCGTCCTCCGCTCGCTCAAACAGGCGCGCTACGACCCGAAGAACCTCGGCCACTCGGGGCTCGCGAGTGCGGCGTACGCGCACTTCACCTCTCCGATCCGCCGCTACCCCGACCTGGTCGTGCACCGGGCGCTGCTAGGCGAGCTGGGGCTGTCGGACGACCCGACCCCTGGCGACCTCGCCGGGCTGGCAGAGCACGCCTCCGCGCGCGAGCGCGAAGCGGCGAAGCTCGAGTACCTCGCCGACGACATCTGCCTCGCGTGGCTGCTCGATCGCCTGCTCCTCGACCGCGGATGGGAGGAGCCGTGGGAGGGCGAGATCACCGGCGTGATCAACTCGGGGATCTTCGTCCGCTTCGGAACCGTCTTCGAGGGCTTCCTGCCGGCACGCCGGCTGCACGGCGAGTTCTACGAGCTGAACACGCTCGGCACCGCGCTCGCGGGCCGGGTGTCGGGCAAGACGTACCGGCTCGGCGACGAGCTCGCGGTCAGGGTCGAGTCGATCGCGAAGAACGAGGGGAAGGTCGACCTGTCGCTTTCGCTCAGATGAGCCGGCGTTCGTGTGCCCAGCGCGTCAGCTCGTGCCGCGACGACAGCTGCAGCTTGCGCAACACGCTCGAGACGTGCGCTTCGACGGTCTTCACCGAAGGTGCAGGCGCGCGGCGATCTCCTTGTAGCGATAGCCGCGCGCGATCAGCTGCAGCACCTCGCGTTCGCGTGCCGTGAGCGTCTCCAGCTCGGCGTCGTCACCGACCCGGGCGCCTCCGCGGAACGCGTCGAGCACGAACCCGGCGAGCCGCGGTGAGAAGACGGCATCGCCGGCGGCAACACGCTCGACGGCGTCGGCGAGCTCGTCGCTCGAGATCGTCTTGGTGACGTAGCCGCGTGCCCCGGCGCGGATCACGCCGATCACGTCTTCTGCGGCGTCCGATACCGAGAGAGCCAGAAACTTCACGCCAGGGCGCTCCGGCGCGACGCCGGCAATCACGGCCTCACCGCCGCCGTCGCCGAGATGGACGTCGAGCAGCACGACTTCGGGATCGAGCTGCAGGATCAGCGGCACCGCCTGGGCGACGCTATCTGCCTCGCCGACGATGTCCACGACCCGGCCGAGCTCGCCGCGCACTCCGGCGCGAAACAGCACATGGTCGTCGACCAGCACCACGCGGATCATCTGATCGTCCTCGGCATCGTCAGCTCCACCTCGGTCCCGTTCCCCGGCGACGACTGGATCGTCGCCGATCCGCCCGCGCGCTGCATGCGCGCTTCGATCGACTCGGCGATCCCGCGCCTGTGTGCGGCAACGGCTGTGCGGTCGAACCCCGCACCGCGGTCACGTACGAACACCGAGGCGGCCCCGTCGTCGACCTCGGCGTAGACGGCGATTTCGTCTGTTCCCGCATGTTTCGCGGCGTTCGTCATCGCCTCGCGCGCCGCGAGCACGACCTGCGTGAGCGGCTCGTCGAGCGGTGCGTCGCCTGTCGTTGCGAGCTCGACGCGGACTGCGTGCCCTTCTTCGACGTCGGCTGCCGCTTCCGCGAGCGCGTCCGCGAAGGTGTGCGCGGTGCCGTAGCCGCTGCCGTACAGCCAGCGTCGAAGCTCGCGCTCCTGGCGGCGCGCAAGCGTGCGCACGCGCTGCGGGTCGTCGGCGTCGCGCTGCACGAGCGCGAGCGTCTGCAGCACCGAGTCGTGGATGCGTGCGGCGATCTTGTTGCGCTCCGCGAGGCGGATCCGCTCGCCGCGCTCGCGGGCGAGCTGCCAGACCCAGGGGCCGAGCACGAGGGCGAACGCGCCGGCGAGCGCGCCCGGTGCGAGGAACGCGCGTGACGAGCCGAGGTGGTCGAGCATCACGATCGCGCCGGCGAGCGCGAGGACAATGCCTGGGATGAAGAGCGACGCCCCGCCCGGCCGGAGGGTTGCACCGCGGCGTGCGAGCAGCACGACGCCGGCGAGCAGCAGTCCCGCGCCGAGAACCACTGTCTCCGACACTCCGAGCGCGCCGAGCAGCGCCATGGCCGCGAGCGCGAGGATCAGCACGGCCAGGATCGGTCGTCGGACGCCGGTCCAGGCCCACAGCGCGAGGTAGAGGAGGATCCCCGCGCCACCCGCGAGCGCGAGCAGCGCGAAGACGAGCCGCACGAGCGTGGCGTCCACGCCGAGGGCGCCGGCGATGCCCGCGCAGACCCCGGCGACGACGCGGTCGTGCTCGCTGCGCTTGAAGGGGAGTTCGGGGATCTGCGTCATCGGCGCGCGGACGATCTCGATCTGGCCCGCGCCGACCTTCGCGACGACGGTGAGCACGTTGCCCGTTCCGGTGGTGAGGCGGACATCAGTGCCGTCGTCGTGCCGTCCGAGCGCGTCGATTCCACCGGCTTTGACGTGCGAGTCGACGGTGACCCCTCCGTCACGGGGCACGACGATGCGGAGCTCGCCGATGCCGACGCTCGCGGGGACCGTCGCGGGTGTCCCCGCAGGGAGTTGAGTCAGGTCAAGCTTCAGCGTTCCGATGCCCAGGTGGTAGCCGCCGTCGAGCGCGGCGACGTTCGCCGGTGCATAGGTGTGTGTGCCGACGCCGTCGCCCAGGCTGACGTCGAACCACGCGAATGCTGCGGTCACCGCTGCGACGGCGATGACGGCGGTCAGGGCGAGCAGGCTGACGAGCGCAACCACGATGCCGCGCCGCCGTCCCGTCCAGAGGAAGATCAGGCCGGCGAGGACGGCGAGAAACCAGGCCGTACCGGCCGAGGGCCAGGTGTCGGCGTGGGCGAGCAGCGAGAGGATGGCGACCGCCACGAGTCCCAGCGCGACGAGGCGGGCGGGATGGTCGCGGCGCTTCGCGAGGATCTCCTCGGCGATCGACCGCTCGTCGCCCTCCTTCGGCATGACGAGGGCTGCGGCGATATAGACGAGGATGCCGGCGCCGCCGAGCAACGTCAGGACGACGAAGCCGAGGCGGAAGACGGCGGGGGTCAGGTCGAAGTAGCGGCCGAGGCCGCCGGAGACGCCGGCGAGGATCTTGTCCGTCCGGCTGCGCTCGAGGCGCTTGACGTGTGAGATGTCTGCTGTGTGTTCCATGGAGATCAGGTTGCCGGGGCCATGTTCTCCTGGCTATCCGGAATCACCCTGGTCCGACCCTAATCTCTTCGGGCGCTACCCTCGTCCCGTGGCCGAGAAGCTGATCGCAGAGAACCGCCGTGCGCGGCACGACTACCAGCTGCTCGACCGGTTCGAGGCCGGGATCGCGCTGACCGGCACCGAGGTGAAGTCGCTGCGCAGCGGGCGCACGACGATGGCGCAATCGTTCGCCGACGTGCGTGACGGCGAGGCATGGCTGCACGGCCTCGAGATCGCGACCTACGACCAGGGGAACCGCGCGAACCACGAGCCGATGCGGCCGCGCAAGCTGCTGTTGCACCGCCGTGAGATCGATTCGCTCTACGGCCTGGTGCGTGAGAAGGGCCTGACGCTCGTCCCGACGCGGATCTATTTCAAGGACAGCCGGGTGAAGGTGGAGATTGCGGTTGCGCGCGGCAAGGAACAGCGCGACAAGCGCCGTGACGTAGCCGACCGCGACGCGAAGCGCCAGATGGAACGCGCGCTCAAGTCTCGTCGCTGAAGGTCGTTGACGCCGCCCTCAACCCTGGGGCGGTGTGTCGTGCAAGCTCGCGTCGCGCGTCGAGCCAGTCCGCGTGGCGAGCCCAGGCCGTCTCGATCACGGGCACGATCTCCGACTCGCGAAACGGCTTGACGAGGTAGCCGAAGACGCCCGCGCCGATCGCTCGCCGGACGGTGTCCTCGTCGCCATACGCGGTCAGCAGCACGACCGGGATCTGGTAGCCGGCCATGATCCTGCGCGCTGCCTCGATCCCGTCCAGCACGGGCATCTTCACGTCGAGCAGCGCCAGGTCGGGCAGCCATTCGGCCGCCAGCGCGACCGCCTCGGCGCCGTCGCGGGCCTCGCAGACCTCATAGCCGGCGTGCTCGAGCGCGCCGCGCAGGTCGAGCCGGATGATGGTCTCGTCTTCGGCGATCAGGATGCGCATCGCATTGCCTCCGGGCTCGTGGGGACGAAGGGAGGGCGGCGTCGCCGTGCCTGCCGCAGCGTCGCGGGCAGGTGCTCCCACCTTAATACGGATACACTGGGAGGACAAGAAAACATACGGGGGCGCCATGGCTTCGACGTGGTCGGTTCTCCGGGTGAGCTGCAAGCGGAGGTCTCCGGTCGGCCTCCTAAAACAACCGGAAAAAAACGCAAGTGCGGATCACAATCTCGCACTCGCTGCCTAGTCCACAGGACTAGAAAGCGTGTCGCCCCGGGCAAGCCTGCGTCCCGGATGGCGGCATCAACGAGCAGGCTCGGCGCCAAAGAAAAGTCACTCGTCGGAGGCGCGACACTGCAGGAGGACTAGCTCGACGGTAGGTCGGTCGCACACCGGCCGTAGGGCGAATTTCAAGGGCGACCTATGCTTGTAGACGTTCACACCGGTGCGTCCGCGGACGCGGGTTCGATTCCCGCCGCCTCCATAAACCCTGGTAATCGCGATTTCGGGCTTACCCTTCGCCGCAGCGCCGCCCATCTCTCAGATTTTGTCGTTTTGACTTGGCCAGAGTCGTGGACTGCGTTGTCGTACAACATAGTCCTTTGTCGTCCGAGACTGGTGCTAGATTGAGTTGCATGGCGGAAATCATCGAAAACGAGGTTCGCGATTCATCGACCGCACGGGTTCCGTCTGTGTCTCCCGGTCACGCAATCGTGTTCACCCGCTACGACGAGGAGAAGAGCGTTGTGCTGCACCCCGACGACTACCACCGGCTCGCCGCTCTCGACGAAGAACTCGCCGCAATCGCTTTGAGGCCGCTCGAGATGAGCGAGCTCACGCTGGAAGCCCACCGGCTCGAAGACACGCCCGGGACCGCGATCGAAGACGCTGCTCAGATCAAGGCCCTGCTCGGGCTGTGAGCTCGACCCCTTCCGGGCGTCTGGCCGGAACAGTGCGCTGGGCGGTCATCCCATACGCGCCGCGGCCGCCTTTCCGGATCTTCGCAGGCGAGGATCACGCGCCATTCAACATCCCAGACGCTGCGACGATCGTCGCGAGCGCTCGTGGCGGCGGCGACGTTGAATTCACCTACCTGGTTCCCGGCAAAGCCCGACCGGTGCTGGTGCTGAACGATCCACCGGCGCAGCATCACCAGGAGGTGACCGCACTGCGGCTGTTGCGCTTTTCGAAGCTCGACGTCAAGAGCCAGCGACAGGTTCGTGACCAACGCGATCCGCTGCTCTTTCATCTCGACCCTGCCCGCTTCGATCTGCCTGAGGAGAACGCGGTCATCGTCAGCGCGCTGGTTCGAGTGCATGTCGATGCTGTCGACATCGGCCAATCACTCGGCGAGCTCAACCCAAACGAGATGCGCGTGCTCGGAGAGCGAGTGATCGAGTTCTACCGTTTCGACACCCGTCTGCTGATCGAACGAAAGATCCGCGAGCTCGCCGCCCGCCGGCGCGACGACGAGTAGTTCCGATCGCCTGTCCGAGGTTCGTCTCGGCTTGAAGTCGGAAGGCGTTCGCCGCTGAGCAGACGGCACGTACGCTTGCGCGGTGGATGTCGCGGAGATCCTGGGGGCGCCGGCGGGGACCTGCTGAGCGCGGCGCGCAGCATTCGCGATCGGCGCAGCCGGCTCGTCACCTATTCGCCGAAGGTGTTCGTGCCGCTGACGAAGCTCTGCCGCGACGTCTGCCACTACTGCACGTTCGCTGCGCCGCCGCGGCGCGGCGAGCGGGCGTACATGACGATCGACGAGGTGTTGGAGATCGCGCGGGCGGGCGCTGCGGCCGGTTGCCGGGAAGCGCTGTTCACGCTCGGCGACAAGCCGGAGCTGCGCTACCGGGCGGCTCGGGAGGAGCTTGCGGAGCTCGGCTGCGCGACGACCCTCGAGTACCTCGCGCGCGCTGCGGCTGCCGTGCTTGAGGAGACCGGTTTGCTGCCTCACCTCAACCCCGGCGTCCTCACCGCCGACGACATCCGCGCGCTGCGCCCCGTGTCGGCGTCGATGGGCCTGATGCTCGAGACGACCTCGGAACGCCTCGCCACGCGAGGCGGGCCACATTTCGGCTCGCCCGACAAGCACCCCGCGGCGCGGCTCGCCACGCTTGCGGCCGCCGGGCAGGAGCGCGTGCCGTTCACAACCGGGATCCTGATCGGGATCGGCGAGACACGGGCCGAGCGGCTCGACGCGCTCGTTGCGATCCGCGACGCGCACGAGCGGCACGGTCACATCCAGGAGGTGATCGTCCAGAACTTCCGCGCCAAGCCCGGCACCAAGATGGCGGCCGCGCCCGAGCCGGACATCGAGGATCACCTCTGGACGATCGCCGCCGCACGCGTGCTGCTCCAGCCCGAGATCCACCTGCAGGCTCCGCCGAACCTGACCGAGGACTTCGGCAGGCTGCTCGACGCCGGGATCGACGACTGGGGCGGGGTCTCGCCCGTGACGATCGACCACGTCAACCCGGAAGCACCCTGGCCCGACCGCGACCGTCTGCGCGACGCCACCCGAGCGCGGGGCTTCGATCTCGCGCCACGGCTTCCCGTCTACCCGGAATGGCTCGACGCCGAATGGCTCGAGCCCGGTGTGCTGACGCAGACGCTGCGCGTCTCCGACGCGCTCGGGCTGGCGCGCGAGGACGAGTGGGCGCCCGGCGAGCCGATTCCCGTGCCGTTCGTCCCGCCGGGATGCGCTCCCGCTCGACTCACGCGACGAGCTGGACGAGCACGCCATCGCGCGGCTTTTCGCGGCGCGCGGCGAAGAACGAGAACGGATCTACGCGACGGCGGACGCGCTCCGCCGCGAGGTCTGCGGCGACCAGGTCAGCTACATCGTCACCCGCAACATCCAGTACACCAATGTCTGCTACTTCCGCTGTGGCTTCTGCGCCTTCTCGAAAGGCAAGCTTGCGGCCAACCTGCGCGGCGCGCCGTACCTCGTCCCGCACGAGGAGATCGCCCGTCGCGTCGAAGAGGCGTGGGAACGTGGCGCCACCGAGGTCTGCCTCCAGGGCGGGATTCACCCGGCATTCTACGGGCGACTACTACGAATCGGTCGTCCGCACGATCAAGGCGGCGGTCCCGGACATCCACGTGCACGCCTTCTCTGCGCTCGAGGTCTGGCAAGGAGCAGCCACGCTCGGCATGCCTCTCGCCGATTACCTTCGCCGCCTGCGCGACGCCGGGCTGAGCTCGCTCCCCGGCACCGCGGCCGAGGTGCTCGACGATGAGGTGCGGGCGATCATCTGCCCCGACAAGATCACGACCCGGCAGTGGCTGGAAGTTCACGACACCGCGCACCGCGTCGGGCTGCGCTCCAACAACACGCTCATGTTCGGCCACGTCGACCGCCCGCGAAACTGGGCGCGCCACCTCGTCGCCGTGCGCGAGCAGCAACGCGCGAGCGGCGGCTTCACCGAATTCGTCCCGCTCCCGTTCGTTCCGATGGAGGCGCCGATCTACCTCAAGGGACGCGCGCGTCGCGGCCCGACTTTTGCCGAAGCGCTGCTCATGCACGCCGTCGGCCGGATCGCACTCCATCCGTGGATCACCAACGTGCAGGCGTCCTGGCCGAAGCTCGGCGCGGCCGGCATCGCCGCCGCACTTCGGGCAGGCGTGAACGACCTGGGCGGCACCCTGATGAACGAATCGATCTCGCGCGCGGCCGGCTCGGAGCACGGCCAGGAGATGACACCCGAGCAACTCGAAGCTCTCATCCGGCACAACAACCGCGAACCGCGGCAGCGGACGACGCTCTACGGCGACGCGCCCGACGAGCGCCGCAGCGCGAGCTTCGGCGCACCTCCGTGCGTCGAGCCGATCAATCCACCCGTCAAGGACGCCGGCCTCAAGGCGCCGCCGCGTCTGATCCGCCCCGGCTTTGCCGCCGCCCACGCAGGCTGAGACCGCTTCAGCGCCGGGCGAGCCGCAACAGGAGCGCGAGCGACTGTTCCGGCCCCGGCCACAGCTCTCGCAGCAGTGGCTCCCCACCCGATCGGATCAGGTGTCGCAGGACGAGTGCGACGACGATCGCGTCGTCGAGCTGTCCGGCAACCGGGATGAAGTCCGGGACGAGGTCGAACGGCAGCGCGAGGTATCCGATCAGAGCAAGCAAGAGGAGCTTGCGGCGGTAGGGCACGCGCGGGTCGCGCGCGAGCCGTCCGACAAGCACCAGGCAATCGGGGACGAAGCCGGCCAGGGCGCGTGCGTCGTCACGCCGCCCGCGGCCGACGAGCCACAGGAGAAAGCTGCCGTACGCGAGCAGAGTCGCCCCGAGCACGGCAATGAGGAGCCAGCCCCACCCGGGCATCGCCCTTCACTGTAAAGGACAGCTGCGTGGGGGAGCGTCGCCGCGTCCCCCACGCAGGCTGGGCTCAGTGGTGGTGCCCGTGGTTCGTGTGGTGGGTCTTCGAGTGATGCACGAACCAGCTGACGCACTGGCCCTGGTTCTTGAACGCCGGCGACGTAAAGCTCTTCCAGCCGCCATGCTTGCACTGCTGCTTCGACGTCGGACCGGTGCTCGTCACCGGCACCTGGGCCTGGCCGTTGAGCGTGATGTTGCTCAGGTCGGCAACTCCCTGAACGTCGATCAGGACGTCCACGGACTTGATCGTGCCGGCCGGGAACGGGACCTGGCCTCCGGCCGCGGCGATCGACGCCGCGTCGAACATGTACGTCGCGGTGCCGTCACCATTCACCGTCGGCGTGACGTTGTTGCAGCCGAGGAAGTAGGTGGTGCTCGTCGCACCGTTGCTCGTCACGACGTTAAAGCGCGGTGAGCCACCCTGGCACTGGGCGGCGTTCGCGAGGGTGAAGGACGCACTCGAGAACGCTTGCCCTTCCGCACCGGTGAGCTTCGCCCCGGCGGACGCGTTCGTCGCCGTGGGGCAGTTCTTCACGAGGTGCAGCAGGCCGTTGCTGTACGTCGACGACGGACAGCCGGTATTGCCGGGATCGAAGGTCCACGGCGCCAGCGCTGCGGCGGCCGTGCCCGCGAACGCGAGTGCGGCGGCCGCCGTTACGAGCAGAAGTGCCTTCTTCACGTGTCTCCCTTCGTGGACAACACGACGTACATGCCCACGAGTCGGGAGAAGTCGATCCTGATCCAGGTAAAAGGTCTGTAAGTTGGGTGACGCGCGCTCAGACCGTGTTCGCCAGCGCCTCGCGGACGTCGTACTCCCAGATCGGCTGGCGCGTTCCGTACGGCAGATCCTCGAGGATCGTCGCGTAGCGCGCGTCTCGCCGGCGCTGCTCGTCGCCGTCGGGAAGGTAGAAGACGTTCGCCGCGGCAGCCGACGACTCCTGGAGCTCCTCGGCCCGGCTCATCCTGATCTGCTCGTAGCGCCGAAACGCCTGCGGGGCGTCAGGGTCGGCGGCGAGGCACTCTGCGAGGACGTACGCGTCCTCGACTGCCTGCGCGGCGCCCTGCGCCTGAAACGGCTCCATCGCATGCGCCGCATCGCCGAGCAGCGTCACCCGGCCGAACGACCAGTGCTCGATCGGCTGCCGGACGAAGACCGCCCCACGCAGTGCCGTCGTCACGCGCATGATCCGCTCGAGGAGTGGGGGATGCCACCCCGCGAATGCGCGGGCGGCTTCTTCCGGCGGCGCCTCGAGCGTCCACGACTCCCGCGACCACTCGGCGTCCTGCACCGCGCAGTTGACGGCGAGGAGGCTGCCGCCGGCGATCCAGTACGCGACCCCATGGCGGTACGGGCCGAGCCAGTAGAGGTTCAACCGATCGGGATGCAGGTGCGCGACGTCCGCGCGCGGGACGACGCCCCGGTACACCACCGTGTTCGAGAAGGTCGGGTTGTCCTCGCCCACCAGCTGCCCGCGGATGCGCGAGCGGATCCCGTCGGCAGCGACCGCCGCGTCGGCGCGGATGCGCTCGCCCTGCTCTGTGACAACCGTCACACCCGAATCGTCCTGCTCGACGCCGTCGACTCGCACCCCGAGCCGGAGCACACCGTCCGGCAGAGCGTCCGCCAGGGTGCGATGCAGGTCGGGCCGGTAGAAGTCGAGCTGGGGCGCGCCGAAGTAGGCCTCGGCGTCCTCACCCAAGGCCTGGTGGAGCAGGAGCGAGCCGTCGTCCCAGCGCAGGAAATCGACCGCATCCGGACGCACACCGATGCCGCGCAGCGCTGGAAGCAAGCCAATCTCGTCCAGCAACCGGACGGCATTCGGGCCGAGCTGTAACGACGCCCCGACGGCGCTGATCTCCGGCGCCTGCTCGAGCACCTCGACCTCGAAGCCGCGCCGGAGGAGCGCGATCGCGGCAGTCAAGCCGCCCACACCTCCGCCGATGATCGCGATCCGCATCGGCTTCCACTCTGCCGGAGCGCGGTCGCGCGCACAAGAAATCACGACCGGTGTGCCGCCGACGCGAAGCGAGCGGCGAATGGATAATCGAAGCCGTACCCCCCGATGAGGAGGCTTCCGTGCCACGCGAGATCGTCAACCCCACCACCATCCATCCGCCCGTGGGCTACAGCCACATCGTCCACGCCACCGGGTCGCGGCTCGTCTTCATCGCCGGTCAGGCCGCGATCGACACCAACTTCGCGATCGTCGGCGAAGGAGACCTCGGTGCGCAGACGCGCCAGGCGATGGCCAACCTGCAGCACGCCCTCGACGAGCTCGGCGCCGGCTGGAACGACGTCGTCAAGGCGACCGTCTACACCACGCAACCGCACGAGTACGAGACGATCGGTGCCGCGATGGCCGAAGCCATGAACGGTGCCGAGCCGCCCGCGCAGACGATCGCAGGCGTGACCGGGCTGGCGCTCCCGGAGCTCCTGATCGAGATCGAACTCGTCGTCTCGCTGGCCTGACATGCGCGCCGTACGCATGCACGCCCACGGCGGGCCCGAGGTGCTGCAGGTCGACGAGGTGCCCGTCCCGACGCCCGGCCCGGGCGACCTGCTTGTCCGGCTCCGCGCGACCTCGGTCAACCATCGCGACATCTGGATGCGCCGCGGCCATCCCCATCCGGCGTACCACATCGACCTGCCCGGGATACTCGGGATCGACGTCTGTGGCGACGTCGTCGAGGTCGGCTCCGAGGTGGACGGGTTCCGTCCGGGCGACCGGGTCACCGCCAATCCCTACATGCAGTGCGGGCGGTGCCGGAACTGTCTCTGCGGGCGCTTCCAGCTCTGCTCGTCGTTCAGCGTCTACAACGGAACCTACGCGGAGCTGTTCCTCGTCCCGGCGCGCTTCGCGGCGACCGTCGACCCTTCGGTCCCCGACGAGTATGTCGCGGCGTTTCCGAACACGTACATCACGGCGTGGCAGATGCTCGTCGGGAAGTGCGCCGTGTCTCCCGCCGACACCGTGTTCGTCTGGGCCGGCACGAGCGGGCTCGGGAGCGCCGCGATCGAGATCGCAAAGCTCGCAGGGGCGACCGTGATCACGAGTGCGGGCACCGAGGAGAAGCGCGAGGTGCTCGATCAAAGCCGCGCCGACCACGTCCTCGACCATCACGCTCCCGACCTCGTCGAGCGGGTGCAGGAGCTGACCGACGGAGAGGGTGCGTCGATCGTCTTCGAGCACATCGGTCAGGCGACCTGGGAGCGTTCGCTCGAGATCGCGGCGCTGGGCGGCGCGGTCGTCAGCGCCGGCGCTACGAGCGGCGACGACGCGCACTTCAACGTGACCAATCAGTTCGTGAAGCAGCTCCGCATCTTCGGCTCGCGGCTGGGCACGATGAAGGACACGTTCGAAGCCGCGGGCCACCTCAGCGCAGGGCGGTTCACGCCGTTGATCGGTGTGGTGCTGCCCCTGGAGCGCCTTGCCGAGGCGCACACCCTCATGGACGAGGGGCGCGTGATCGGGAAGGTGATCGTCAAGCCGGAGCTGTGACCGGCGTGCCGTCAGCCGCCGTTCGCTTCGAGCTTCGCGAGCTCGTCGCGGACGATCTCCATCCCGGCGGATGCGCGCGGGAAGCCCACGTAGACCGCGAGGAGCGTCACGAGCGCCTCGAGCTCCTCGCGGTTCGAGCCGTGCTCGACCGCCCAGCGAACGTGGCCGCGCAACCGGTCGTCGACGCCGCCCTGCGCGATGAGTGCGGTTACGACGACCAGGCTACGGTCACGCAGGCTGAGACAGTCGTCGACCCATGCGGCTCCGGCGGTGTTGATCGCCTCGGTCCCGAAGCGCTCGCCCATCCGCTCCGCGAACCACTCCGGCACCTCGTCGCGGCCGACCCCGAATTGACTCGCGTATGCGTCGAGCCCACGCTCGTAGCGGTCGTCCATGTCTGATCATCTATCACATAGGGTTCGTGCCTGAACCGAGACGAGGAGATCGCAATCACCGACGAGAACACACAGAGCGCGCCTGCGCCGGTCATCGAGAGCGACCCGATCGAGATCTCTGACGGCGTGCACGTGATCCCCGACGGC
The DNA here is from genome assembly GCA_963785895.1 of uncultured Actinomycetes bacterium. GTDB lineage: Bacteria > Actinomycetota > Thermoleophilia > Gaiellales > Gaiellaceae > PALSA-600. The sequence continues at coordinate 57,048 of CAWAXB010000028.1, forward strand.
GGGGTTCCGCTCGTCCCCAACGTGGGGATCGTGTCGGGCTCGCGGGGGACGCTGGTCGTCGACACGGGCATGGGCCCGAGAAACGGCCGGGTCGTGCGCCGGCACGCCGAGCGGATCGCGGGCAACCGGCAGATCTTCCTGACGCTCACGCACTTTCATCCCGAGCACGGTTACGGCGCACAAGCGTTCGACCAGGGTGTCGTGACCCTCTACAACCGGGCGCAGCTCGAGGAGCTGAGGCAGAAGGGCGCCGCGTATCTCGAGCTCTTCAAGACGTTCGGCCCCGCTGTCGCCGAGCAACTCGAGGGCGTCGAGCTGGTCGAGCCGGAGCTCGTCTACGACGGGTCGGCGGAGATCGACCTCGGTGGTCGCGCCGCACAACTGCTCAGCTGGGGGCTCGCGCATACGGCGGGCGACCAAGTGGTGTTCCTGCCCGACCGCCGGGTTCTCTTCACGGGCGACCTCGTCGAGTCCGAATGCTTTGCGATCTTCCCCTGGTTCCCGCCGGACGACGTCGACGTCGACGGCGACCGCTGGATCGCCGTGCTCGAGGAGCTGGAGAAGCTCGAGCCCGAGATCGTCGTTCCGGGCCACGGGCCGCTCGGCGGCGCCGAGGTGATCGTGGCCGCGCGCGAATACCTCCAGCTGTTGCGGAGCGAGACTCGGCGGCTCTTCGACGCGGGCGCCAGCGAGGACGACGCGGCGGCCGAGCTCGACCTCTCGATGCGTGCGCTCCACCCCGACTGGGCGCAGCCGGAGTGGATCGACTTCGGTGTTCGCTGCTTCTACGTCGCCCGCGCAGGCGAGCGCTAGGACGACGCTGTCCAGCCCGGTCAGCGACTCGCTGCTCTCCGCGACCGGGGTGCACAAGCGATTCGGCGGCGTCCACGCGTTGCGCGGCGTCGACCTGACGATCCGGCGCGGTGAGGTGCACAGCCTCGTCGGTGCCAACGGCTCGGGCAAGTCGACCCTCCTGAACATCCTGTCCGGCCAGGTGTCGCCGGATGCGGGGACGATCACGTTCGACGGGACCGAGATCCGCCTCGGAGACACCGCGCGTGCGCTGGCCGCCGGGATCGCGACCGTCACCCAGGAAACGACGCTCGTACCCGAGCTCTCCGTGGCCGAGAACATCTTGCTCGGGCCGCGGAAGGTGCGGCGGTGGTCCGGAATCGACTGGCGGGCGACACGGCGCCGGGCGCTGGAGACCTGGGAGTTGCTCGGGGCCGAGTATTCGGTCGACGATCAGGTCTCCGACCTGCCTCCGGACCAGCAGCAGCTCGTTGAGATCGCCCGGGCAATCTCGATGAACGCGCGCCTCCTGCTGCTCGACGAACCGACCAGTTCGCTGACCGAGACAGAGGTCGAGTCCCTGTTCGAGCTGGTGCGGTCGTTGAAGTCACGAGGGCTCACGACGATCTTCGTCTCGCACCGCATGAACGAGCTGTTCGCGCTCGCAGACCGGATCACGATCCTGCGCGACGGCCGGACGGTCGAGGCTGGTGAGATTGCGGACTACGACGCCGAGCGCATCATCGAGCGGATGGTCGGCGGCGTGCCCACGGCCGCGGCTGCGGGAGGAGTCGCGAGCGCGGCCGACGAGGCGGTTCCGGTGCTCCGGGTGCGCAACCTCTCGGTGCCGGGGCACGTGCGCGACGCGAGTCTCGCCGTCGGCGCCGGCCAGTCGGTCGGGCTTGCGGGGCTCACCGGGTCGGGGCGGGCGGAGCTGCTCGATGCGATCTTCGGCGTGCGCCGGCCGGACGGCGGTACGGTCGAGGTCGACGGCCTAGAGCTCCGGCCCGGGCAGATCTCCGAGTCGATCGGACGCGGCCTGGCCTACGTCCCGGGGGATCGCAAGAACGCCGGCCTCGTGCTTGGCATGACGGTGACCGAGAACCTGATGATGGCCACGACGAGTGGCTCGCTGCGGCTTTCGAGCCCCGCCCGGACGCGCGAGCGGACCGAGGCTCGCATGTTGGCGAAGGAGTTCGGCATCGTCGCCGCGTCGCCCGACGTTCCCTGCGCGACGCTCAGCGGCGGTAACCAGCAGAAGGTCGTCCTCGCCAAGTGGATGTGCTCGTCTCCCCGTATCCTCCTGCTCGATGAGCCGACGCGGGGGGTGGATATCGGTGCGAAGCGAGAGATCTACCGGCTCCTGGCGGAGGCGCGCGCGCGCGGTATCGGCATCCTCGTGAGCTCCTCCGAGACAGAGGAGCTGCTCGCACTCTGCGACCGGATTCTCGTCATGTTCCGCGGCGAGATCGTCGCCTCGCTGGACACGACCGAGGCAACCGAAGCCGATCTCGCCCACTTCTCGATGGGGGGCCGGTGACCGGCGTGGCGGAAGCACAGGCTCAAGCGGAGCCGTCGGCGCGGCGAGGAGCGCGGCTGAGGAACTGGTCGGCGAACAACCAGTTCGTCGGCGTCCTCGGGCTGCTCATCTGTCTCTTCGTCGCGTTCTCGTTCATCGAGCCGCGGTTCTTCAGCGCGGCGAACATGCGGGTGATGCTCACGGGCGTCGGGATCCTCTGGATGATCTCGCTCGGGCTGACCGTCGTGATGCTCACCGGAGGATTCGACCTGTCGCTCGGCTCGATGCTGGGGCTCTCGGGGTTCGTGTTCGTCGGCTTCTACGTCAAGCTCGGCATGCCGGCGCTGCTTGCGCTGGTCCTGACGGTGGTCGTGGGCGCAATCCTCGGCGGCGCGATCAACGGATTCCTGATCGGGAAGGTGGGGCTGCCGTTCCTTGTCGTGACGATCGGGACGCTGTCGCTCTTCCAGGGCATCACCTTCCTCGTCTCGAACGGCCAGACGACGTCGCTCACGTCGTCCCTGCTCGACACGATCGGCTTCGGCACGAAGCTCGGCGTGCCCGTGACGGTGTGGATCATGGTCGGCACGCTGATCGTCATGGTGTTCGTGCTCCGGCGCACCTATTTCGGGCGGGACGTGTACGCCACCGGCGGCAACCCGAAAGCCGCGCGCCTGGCGGGAGTCAACGTCACCCGCACGCTGATCGCGGCGTACGCGATCGCCGGCGGGCTGGTGGCGCTCGCCGGCGTGCTCCAGAACGCGTTCATCAGTGCAGCCAGCCCGGCCGGAGGCGGCACGATCATCTTCGACGCGACGGCCGCCGTCCTGCTCGGAGGGACCGTGCTCGGCGGGGGCGTCGGCGGCGTGGGCGGGACCGTCGTCGGCGTGCTCTTCCTCGGCGTGCTCCAGAACGGCCTTTCGCTCGCCGGCCTGGCCTCTGCCTGGCAGCAGGTGATCTCAGGCGTGATCGTGATCCTGGCCGTGCTTTCCCAGCAGTTGCAGCGCCAGCGCCGCCGCGCCTGAGGGTGGGTTGAAGGGGTCGCCGGCCCGTGGATTCGTGCGCCTTCGGACGGCTGTGATGCCTGCCGCAGCCTTCGCGGAGCGATCGTTGACAAGTGATCAAACATGGATTACGGTCGGGCGACTGGTCAGTTCGGGCCGAAAACTTAGGAGCGTGAGCGCAATGAACCGGATCTCTCGCAAGACTGCGGGCTTTGCCACCGCGGTGCTCGGATTGATCGTGGCGGCGTCCTTCCTCGCCGCCTCGGGGAGCGCGCACACCTCGAAGACCCAGGCCGCTGCGGCCGCGCCGCTCGTGAAGCCGTACACCGGCTTCGAGAGCAAGTACGCGAAGGCGTTCCCGGTCCCGAAGCGGGTCTCAGGCAAGCGGTACACGATCGGCTGCCAGAACCCGGTCGGCGCGGGGAACGAGACGACGAAGACCTTCTGCGACGGCGTGGCTGCCGAGGCGAGCGCGCTCAAGATGCGCTACATCGGCCTCGACGACGGCCTCAGCCTCGACAAGCAGGTGAGCAACTTCAACCAGCTGCTCGCGCAGGGGGCGAACGCAATCGTGCTCTACCCGATCGCGCCCGACGCGTTGCGCGCGTCGCTTGCGAAGGCGAAGAAGCAGGGCGTCGCGGTGGTGGGGCTCAACGTGACGTTTACGAAGAGCGCGAAGGCGCCTGGATATAACGCCCAGGTTTGGGAGGGTCGCGACACGGAGGCGTACCTCTCGGTGGCCCAGATGGCGAAGCTCGTCCCGCACGGGAACGTGGCCGTGATCGGGATCGGCCTGCCGGTGCCGGCGATCAAGTACCTCACGCAGCGCTACCGGTTCTGGGCGCAGAAGTTCGGGCTCAAGATCGTGGGCGAAGGGGACAACGCCAGCGACGACATTCCGGGCGGTAACAAGGCGATGGCCGGGCTGCTCGGCAAGTACTCGAAGATCGACGGCGTGCTCGCCTACAACGACGAGAGCGCAGTTGGTGGGTACACGGCGGCACGCAGCGCCGGCCGTAGCAGCATCAAGTTCATCGGGATCAACGGCTCGAGCCTGGGGCTGTCGGCGCTGCGCGCAGGCCACATCTCGGCCGTCGTCCAGGTTGACGCCGTCGGCCAGGGCGCACAGGCCGCCGGAGCAGCCTACGACGTGCTCACGAAGCAGGGCCTGCCGCTCCCGAACGTTGTCGTCCGGGCGCCGCGGCTGATCACGAAGGCCAACATCGGTTCGGTGTCCTCGTGGTCGGCGGAGCTCGCGCAGATCAAGAGCGGCAAGCTCTCGCGCTGATCTGCCACACGCCGGCGTAGCCGGCACCGCACCATCCGTCGAGGGCGGGCACCGAGCGCCCGCCCTCGACATGTGACGGTTGTACGGTCGGGCTTGTCCCGCGCAGGCTTGCCCGGCACAGTCGGGGGCGTGAAGGTGGCAATCGTCGGAGGGGGGATCGGTGGGCTGACGGCCGCGGTAGCGCTGATCCGCGCCGGCGTCGACGTCACCGTGCTCGAGCAGGCGGAGCAGCTGGCCGCAGTCGGGGCGTCGTTGCAGCTCGGGCCGAACGCGACGCGCCTCCTCGGCCGGCTGGGGCTGCTCGAAGCTCTCCGGCCCGTTGCCGGACGCCCTGACGCGGTCGACCTGCTGCGGTGGGACGACGGCTCGCTGCTCCTCCACTCACCGCACGGCGACGGCGCCGAGGAGCACTTCGGCGCGCCGCAGCTCGACTTCTACCGTCCCGACCTGCACGAGGCACTCGTCGCGGCCCTGCCCGACGGCGTGCTGCAACTCGGTTCGCGCGTCACCGGGCTCGACCAGACGCCCGCCGGCATCACCGTCGCGATCGAGAACGGCGAGCGCGTCACGGCCGACGCGGCCGTTGTCGCCGACGGCATCCGCTCGCTGCTGCGCCAGCAGCTCGTCGGCCCGGAGGATCCGGTCTTCTCGGGCACCGTCGTGTACCGCGGGGTAGTCCCGCGCGCCGAGGCGCTCGACCTGCATCCCGACGGCGTCAACCGGTACTGGCTCGGGCCGTACCGGCACGGCGTCTCGTACTGGATCGCGGCCGGCCGCCTGCTCGCACTCAACCTCGGCGTCCAGCGCGCGAACCCGAGCACGGAGTCGTGGACGCTCACTGTCGACGCGGACGAAGCGATCGACCAGCTCGATGGCTGGCACGAGCCGCTGCGCGAGCGCATCCGCCGCTGCCGCACCCTGCTGCGCGGCGCCGTCTACGTGCGCCGGCCGCTCGAGCACTGGTCGTTCGGCCGCGTCACGCTGCTTGGCGACGCAGCCCACGCAATGGAGCCGTTTCAGGCTCAGGGCGCCGCTCAGGCGGTCGAGGACGCGTACGTGCTCGGCGAGTGCGTCGCCGCGGCCGGCGGCGATCTGGAGGCGGCGTTCGCCCGCTACGAGCACATCCGCATGTCGCGTGCCGAGGAGCTCCAGGCGACAGCCCGTGGCACGGGCAATGAGCTCTTCCTGCCCGACGGCCCCGAGCAGCGGCTTCGCGACGCCGCCTACGCCAGCCTGCCCGAGACGCAGCCGTGGGGCACCCGGCAGCGGATCTGGGAGTACGACGTCGGCGACGCGCTCGTCCCCGCTTAGAGCCTCTTAGAGGCTCTCACAAAATAAGCGTTGTGCCGCCCGGCCGCGCTCAGCGGCGCGATTCTGCGTCCTCGGTCGCGTCAAGAGCTACGGCTCTTGACGCTCCCTGCGTCCTTGCCTCGCACTCGCCGATCGCACCCGGATCGACGAACGTCATTCTGTGAGAGCCTCTTAGCCCGCTTCGGAGTACCGTCTCCGGGGTGACGGCCGGGAAGCGACACGGCGGAGTCGGGGCGAGCAGCGTCGAGCGCCGGCCGTTTCCGCTGCCGGCCGCACCGCTCGTCGGCCGCGCCGCCGAGCTGGCGCAGATCCGCGGCCTGCTCTGCGACGACCGGGTACGGCTCGTCACGCTCACCGGCCCCGGCGGAGTGGGGAAGACCTTCCTCGCGCTGCATGCGAGCGCGGGCCTGGCGCCCGAGTTCGACGATGGCGCGGTGCTCGTGTCGCTCGGGAGCATCGCCGACCCCGGTGAGGTCGCACCGACGATCGCGCGCAGCATCGGCCTGCGCGAGGCAGGCGCCCGGGCGCTGCTCGATCAGGTGCAGTCGGCGCTGGCTGAACGGCGCGTGCTGCTGCTGCTGGACAACTTCGAGCACGTCAGCGAGGCCGCGCCGGTCATCTCGGAGCTGCTGGCGGGCTGCCCGAACCTGCAGGTGCTGGCGACGAGCCGGTCGAGCCTGCGGCTTGCAGGTGAACATGAGCTGCCTGTCAGGCCGCTCGAGCTTCCCGACGCGATGGAGCTGCTCACGCAGCGCGCACGGGCGGTCGCTCCCGACTTCAAGCTCACCGACGAGAACATGGATGCCGTCGCCGAGATCTGCCGCCGGCTCGACGGGCTGCCGCTCGCGATCGAGCTCGCTGCCGCGCGTGCCCGGCTGCTCGCGCCGGCGGAGATCCTCGAGCGCACGGCCAGCCCGCTCGCCCTGCTCACCGGCGGCCGTCGCGACGCGCCGGCCAGGCAGCGCACGCTGCGAGCGGCGATCGACTGGAGCTACGCGCTGCTCGACGAAGGCGACCGCCGGGTGTTTCGCGCGCTCGCCGTCTTCGCGCACGGCTGCACGCTCGAGGCGGCGACCGCCGTCGCCGGAGCCGGGCCCGGCGACCCGGCGCTGCTCGACGCCCTCCACTCGCTCGTCGACAAGAGCCTCGTCCGGCGGGCGTCCGCCGGCGGTGCGACGCGCTTCGAGCTGCTGGAGACGATTCGCGAGTTTGCGGCCGAAGAGCTCGCCGCAGCCGGCGAGACGCAGGCTCGAGCCGACGCGCATGCCGCCTTCTTCCTCGGACTGGCCGAAACCCTCGACCCGCAGCTCGCATCGCCTCAGGCGGTCGAGGCGCTCGAGCGGATCGACGCTGACTACGACAACTTGCTTGCCGCGCTCGGGCGTCTCGTGGACGCCGGCGACCCGCACGCCGTCGACCTGGCCGCGGCGATCTGGCGGCTCTGGTACCTGCGCGGCCGGCTCAGCGAGGGCCGGCGCTGGTTGCGGCGCGTCTTCGACCAGCGGCTCGGGGCAGATCCCGCTGTCTACTGCCGCGCCCTCATGGGCGCAGCGACGCTCGCACTGCACCAGGCGGATTACGACGCGACGGCTCGGCTCGCAGCCGAGGCGCTTACGCTTGCTCGCGCCGGCGACGACGATGACGCGAGCATCTCGTCGGCCCTGAGGACGCTCGCGATCGTCGCGCGCGACCAGGGCGAGGACGCGACCGCACGCTCGCTCGCGAAGGAGGCGCTCGCCGTCGCCCGTGGGCGTGGCGATGCCCGGACCGTTGCATTTGCGCTGTCGTGCCTGGGGCGCGTCGAGTTCTTCGCCGGCGACTACCGCGTCTGCATCGCTCATCACTCCGAAGCGCTCGCGCTGTTCGAGTCGCACGGCAGCCCGGCCGAGATGGCGGGCGAGCGCCTGTTCCTTGCCTGGTGCCACTTCGTGGTCGCCGATTTCGAGCGGGCCGGAGAGCTGTTCCAGGAGGCGCTCGCCTCTGCCCGAAGCCTCGACGACCGCTGGTCGGTCGGTCTCGCCTACGGCGGTCTGCTGCGCCTGGCGACACACGCCGGCGACCTCGAGCTCAGCCGCGCCCGCGGTCTCGAGGCGCTGAAGATCTGCGTTGCGATCGACGAGCGGTTTCTCGGCTCGATGACGCTGGTCGGCCTGGCCGACTCGTTGCCGCCCGGTCTGCTCAGCGCGCACGTGCTCGGGGCCGCGGACCGGCTGCGCGAGAGTGTCGGCGCGCGCTGGCCGGTGTTCCTGGCCAAGGAGTACCGGCGCGCAATCGAAGCGGCGCGCGGGGCGCTCTCCCCGGATGCGCTCGCCGTCGCCCTCGCCGGTGGTCGTGCGCTCTCGCTCGAGGAGATCGGGCGGGAGTTCGAGGCGGCAACCGGCGTCGCCGTCCGGCCGCCCGGAGAGCTGACGACCCGGGAGCTCGACGTGCTGCGGCTCGTGGCGCAGGGCCTGTCGAACCAACGCGTTGCCGCCGAGCTCGTGATCAGCGAGCGAACCGTCCACTCGCATCTCCGCTCCACGTACCGGAAGCTCGGTGTCGGCTCGCGCACGGCGGCCACGCGCTACGCCCTGGAGCACGGCATCGCTTAACCGGCAATTCGGCATTTCTGCCGATGCGAAAGGTCCGTCACCCGCATAGGTTCACTCGGGTGGCGGTGATCGAACGGCGGTCGGAGCGTCCAGGAGCCGTGGCTCGCCCGAGCCGGTTCCTCGGAGAGCTGACCTCCCGTGGGATCGTCGACGAACAGCTACGGCGGTCCTGTACCGCCGTTGTGCTGCCGGCAGGCTCGCGGCGGAGCGGTTCCGAGCTGCCGGCAGCACGGATCTTTGTGGTCGAGGACGGTGTCGTGCTCCTGCGCGCCCGCTCCGGCCCGGGAATGCGCAGCATGATCGTGGCTCGCTGCGCGCGCGGTGCGATCGTGCCGCCGCTTGCGCAGGGTGAGGCGCTGCAGTCGCTGACCGATGCGTGGGTGACCGCCGTCCCGCACGACGCGTGGCGCCGCCTGGTCGCCATCCCCGACGTCGCCGAATGGCTGTTCTGCGGGCTCGAGGAAACGCTGTTTCGCCAGAGGGAGTCATCACGGGCTCTCGCCGGCGTGCGCCACGTCGATCGTGTGCGGGCGCAGCTACTGGAGCTTGCACGCGAGCACGGCCGGGTCTGCCGGGAGGGAGTCCGCATCGATCTGCCGCTCACCCACGAGCTGATCGCCGACATGGTCGGCTGCGCGCGTGAGACCGTGACGCGCGCGCTCGAAGAGCTCCAGCGCGAAGAGTTCGTGTCGCGGCACGGGCGCTACTACCAGCTGCTGGTCGCGCCCGAGCTCCTGAGCGCGTGACGACTCAGCGCGGGTAACTACTCAGCCCAGGGGGTGGGCAGTTCGGTGCCGTCCGGCTTGAACGTCTTCGTGCCGGTCGGCATGCATGCGATCCACTCGACGGCGACACCTTCCGCCGCGCGCAGCTCGTGCACCTCTCCGGCCGGCGCAAAGAGCACATCGCCGGGGCCGAACGCATGCACGACGCCGTCGGATTCGGCGAATGTTCCAGTGCCGGAGACGATTACGACGACCTCTTCGTGATCGTGCCGGTGCACCGGGGGGCCGGCACCCGGCGTCACGCGTGTGCGCCAGACCATCACTTCGGACGCGCCCCGGCTCGGAGTTGCGAGCCCCTGCATGAAGTTGCCGAAGCGCTCGAAGGCAGGGACGTCTTGATCGTGTGCGAACGGCATTGCAATGATGACGATAGCGCGGTGCTCGCCCGTTGCAATTTCGCTGTGACACTTGCACATCGCGGCGCCTTGAGCCTTTACTGTCTGCGGGGACGTTGCTACAAGGAGTTGACGGTCGACTTTCAGGCCGTGCGCATAAGACGCGACGCCGAAAGGGGCATCACGGATGAGCAAACGACCGTCCCGTTACATTCTCTCACTACTGGCCACTGTTGCTGTAGCACTGGCCGCGACCGCTGCGCTGCAGGCGCGGCCGAACGCCGACACGATCAAGATCGGATCGATCACGATCCTCACCGGGCCAAGCGCCCAGATCGGCGTCGAAACCGCACGTGGCGCGCAGTTCATGATCGACTACACGAACAACCGGGGTGGCGTCCTCGGCAAGAAGCTCGAGCTCGTCTCGACCGACGACGCCAACAACCCGCAACTCGCGGTGCAGGATGCGGCGCAGTTGATCCAGCGCGATCACGTCGTCGCGATCGCCGGCCCGACCAACTCGGTCGGCGGCATCGCAATCCAGTCGTTGCAGGCGCAGGCGAGCATTCCCGCCGTCGCCTACCAGTCGGGCGCGGAAGCGCTCACCGCAACGGGCAGCCCGTGGGTCTTCCGTTCGAACACGACGCTGAACCACCACTTCGACGCGCTCGTGACGTACTTCGCCAAGATCAAGCACGCCAAGCGGTTCGCGTTCATCGGCTGGAACCTCGCGGCCGGCGCATCGTCGCTGGCGGGCACCCAGTCCGGGGTTGCACATAACCCCGGCACGAAGATCGTCTACCAGACCGCGCTGCCGCTGACGACGCAGGACTTCTCGGGCGCGATCTCGCAGGCGAAGGCGGCCTCGCCTGATGTCGTCCTGATCGGCGCACCGATGCCCTTCGCAGGCGTGCTCACGAAGCAGGTCCGCGAGTCGGGCTGGAACGTCACGATCGGTGCGACCGGTGACTTCGTCACCACCGACTTCGGTGCGTTCCTCGGGGCGACCGCGAACGGGTTGATCATGACCGACACGGGTCACGCGACCTGCGTCGCCAAGCGCAAGGTCGGCAAGCCGTTCGTCGCCGCCTGGAAGGCGAAGTTCGGGAAGCTGCCGATCGCCAACGAGCTGGCCGGTGCAGACGCAATCGGAGTGATCGTGGCCGGCCTGAAGAAGGCAGGCTCGACCGATGGCCAGAAGCTCGCGACCGCGATCCGCGGGATGCAGTACAACGGGCTGCGGTTCACGGCGCAGTGGGACAGCAAGGGCAACATCAAGCACACGCCCGTCCCGATCGTCGTGTGGGCGAAGAACGGCACGCAGATCAACGACCTGACCTGCGACGCCCTCCCGATCGTCCGCGCCAAGAAGAAGTAGTCCCCTCGGTGCCCCGCGCGCGTCGACGCGCGCGGGGCACCGTTTCTGCCTATGACGTTCAGCGACCTCCCGCAGCAGATCGTCTTCGGCCTCGGACTGGGCGCGATCTACGGGCTCGTCGCGATCGGCTTCAGCCTCATCTACCGGACGATGGGGCTGCTCAGCTTCGTGCATCCGCAGTTCGTGATGCTCGGTTCCGTGTTCGGCTACACGGCACTGATCTCGTTGCACCTGCCGCTGTGGCAGGCCGCCGTCCCCGTTGGCGTCGCGACCGCCGCCGCCGCGCTGCTCGTCGACCAGATCGGCATCCGGCCGATCAGGCGCCGAGGCGGCACGGAGATCGCGATGATCCTCGCGACCGTCGCCTGGGGGATCATCCTGGTCGAGGTCGTCCGGCAGCCCTGGGCGTACGGGCCGAGCGCGCTCAGCCTCCGCTCGAACGCACGGCCGCCCATCCACCTGCTCGGCATCGAGATCCGCTGGGACACGCTGGGCACGCTTGCCGCCGCCGGCGTGCTGGCGGCAGCGCTCGCGCTCTTCCTGCGGCGCACGGCCTCGGGGCGCGCGCTGCGGGCCGTCGGCGAGGACAGCAAGACGGCCGCGTTGATGGGCATCGACGTCGAGCGGACACTCTCGCTCGCCGCGGCGCTCAGCGGCTTCCTCGGCGGCATCGCCGGCCTGCTGGTCGGCTACCTCTTCTCCGCCGGCATCTCGACCGGGACGATCGGCGTGAAGGCGCTTGCGGCAGCCGTGATCGGCGGCTTCGGAAACGTTCCCGGGGCGGTCGTCGGCGGCCTCGTGCTCGGCGTCTTCGACAACCTCGTCGCGTCCGACGTGTCCGCGACCTGGCGCGACGCGATCGTCTACGGCCTGATCATCGTCGTCCTGCTGCTGCGCAGCGGCGGCCTGCTGAAGAGGCGCAGGGTTGCTCGTTCGTAGCCTCTTCGGCAGCCGTGCCGCCACCCGGTCCCGGCTCGCCACGTGGACGTTCACCGCCGCGTTGATCGCAGTGCTCTACGCGCTCGCCCCGATCTACTCCAACACGTTCTTCCTGGCGTTCCTCGTCGACGTCGTGATCCTCGGGCTCGCGGCACTCGGGTTGCAGCACACGGTCGGCGACGCGGGAGTCCTCAACCTCGGCCAGGCGGCCTTCTTCGGGCTCGGCGCCTACGGCGGCGTCTGGACGCTGCAGCACTGGCACTGGACGACGCTGCCCGCCTTCGGCGCGGCGATCGTGGTCGCTCTGGGCGGCGCGGTCGTGATGGCGCCGCTGCTGCGGCTGCGCGGCGTCTACTTCGCGATGGCGTCGTTCGCGTTCGGTGCGATGATGTTCGAGGTGTTCGGCCAGGCGGTCTCGCTGACCGGCGGCGAGAACGGCCTCTTCCTGATCCCGCCGCCGCGGATCTTCGGCCATACCTTCATCGGCAACCGCGATTCGTACCTGCTCGTGTTGACGGTGGCGGTTCTCTGCTACGCGCTGTTCGCCGCGCTTGCGCGCAGCGGCTACGGCCTCTCGTTGCACGCGGTGCGGCAGAGCGAGAACGGCGCCCGCAGTGCGGGCGTCAACGTTGCGCGGATGCGCTTCTTCGCGCTGGCGCTCGGCGTGATTCCGACGGCGCTCGCGGGCGTGCTCTACGCCCAGGTGCACGGGATCGTCCAGGCGACGATCTTCGACTACAACCAGTCGGTCTCACTGATCACGATGGTGATCATCGGCGGCGTCGCGAGCCGTTGGGGCGCATTCGCCGGTGCCCTCGTCGCTCAGTACCTCGCGGTCTATCCTCAGCAGATCGCGCAGTACCGGTTCCTGCTCTACGGCGCGCTGATCGCGTTCCTGATGATCGCGCTGCCCGGCGGGATCGCCAGCCTTCGCGGCCCGATCGTCCGCGGCGCGCGCTTCGCGCTGAGGAGCGCTCGTTGACCGCACTGCTCGAGCTGAAGGACGTGACCCGTTCGTTCGGCAGCGTCCAGGCGGTGCGCGGAGTCACGACGACACTGGCCGACGGCGAGGTCCGCGGGCTGATCGGGCCGAACGGGGCGGGAAAGACGACGCTCGTCAACCTGCTCTCCGGCTTCCTCGCACCGACGGGCGGGAGCATCGTGTTCGGCGAGCGGCGGATCGAGCGAACATCGGCGCACACCCGCGTCCGGCAGGGCATCGGCCGCACATTCCAGACCCCCCAGCTGTGCCGCACGATGTCGGTGCTCGACAACATTGCGGTCGGCGCACACCAGCGGCTGGCGGTCGCGCGCCTCCGCAATGTGCTCTCGCGCGAGACACGGACGAGCCTGTCGGCGCTGCGCGGCGAGGCGGCCGCGATCGCCGACGAGCTCGGGCTGGGCGACCTGCTCGACGCGCGCGCGGGCAGCCTCTCGTACGGCCACATGCGCCTGCTCGAGATCGCTCGCGCGCTGATCGCACGGCCGCGGCTGCTGCTGCTCGACGAGCCGGTCGCCGGCATGAACGAGAACGAGAGCGCCGAGGTGGCCGAGATCGTCCGCGGGCTCCCGGCCCGGGGTACGGCCGTGCTGGTGATCGAGCACGACATGCCGTTCGTGATGGGGCTGTGCGATCGCATCACGGTGCTCGACCAGGGCGCGGTGATCGCTGAAGGGACGCCGGACGAGGTGCAGCGAAACCCGCAGGTCGAGGACGTCTACCTGGGAACGTTCGGGGACTCACGATGAGTGACCGCCCGCTGCTCGAGGTGGAGGAGCTTGTGACGGGCTACGGCGAGCTGCGCATCGTCCGCGGCGTCTCGTTCACGCTGGCACACGACGAGATCCTCGCGGTTGTCGGCGCGAACGGTGTCGGCAAGACGACGTTGCTGAACGCGCTCGTCGGCCAGTTGCCGATCGTGTCGGGCCGGGTGCTGCTCGACGGTGTGCCCGTCTCCGGGCAGTCGTCGCACCGGCTCGTTCGCGGCGGCATCGCGCTCGTCCCCGAGGGGCGGAGGGTATTCGCGAGCCTGACGGTCGAGGACAACCTCCTCGTCGGCGCGCACACGCGTCCCGGCAGGAAGCAGATCGTGGCGGATCTCGCCACCTGGTACGAGACGTTCCCGACCCTCGAGCGGCTCCGGAACCGCCCGGCCGGCGCGCTGTCGGGCGGAGAGCAGCAGATGCTCGCCCTGGCACGCGCGCTGATGAGCCGGCCGCGCGTGCTGCTGCTGGACGAGCCGTCGCTCGGCCTCGCGCCCAAGATCATCGCCGACGTGTTCGAGTTCATCGGGCGCGTGCGCGAGCAGGGGACCGCGGTCGTGCTGGTCGAACAGAACGCACGTCTCGCGCTCGAGCGGGCCGACCGCGCGATCGTGATGCAGCGCGGACAGATCGTGATCGAAGGCGTCGCATCGGAGCTCGCGCACGACGAGCGGGTCCGCGACGTCTATCTCGGCCGGGTCGCCGGGCGGACCGCGTGACGTGCAGCCGTCACGCTGCGACATCCGTCACATCGGGACCGCGCACGCCCGACCTAGTCTTGAGCACCTCGAGGAGGGACGATGACTGACGACGAGCAAACAGCAGCACCCGTATCCGAATGCCACCGCGGCATCTTCACGATCGCGGGCCAGATTCCGAGCCAGCTCCAGTGGCGCGACATGACCTACGAGCCGCTTCGAGGCAAGGTCTGGACGGTCAGCGAGGGCATCAACCGCTCGATCTTCATCGAGGGAGACACGGGCGTGATCGCCTTCGACACCTTTGGTTCGCCGATGGGCGCGATTGCCTACGGCGTCGCGTTGCAGCGGGTTTTTCCGGATAAGCCGGTGCACACGATCGTCTATTCGCACGACCATCTCGACCACACGGGCTACGCCGCCGATCTCGCGCCGAACGCGCGGATCATCGCGCACGAGCTGACGCAGAACGTGCTGCTCACCCGCAAGGCGGACGGACAGCTGCCGGCCACGGAGACCTGGAGCGGCGAGACCGCCTGGTACGAGATCGACGGCGTTCGCTTCCAGCTGATCTACCCGGGCCCGACGCACGGTGACGGCAACTCGGCCGCGTGGTTCCCCGACCTGAAGCTGCTGTTCATGGTCGACTCGATCATTCCGGGCGTCGGCTATGCGTACCTGCCCGACTGGCACCTCGCGCCGTACATCCCCACGGTCAGCCGCCTGCTCGAGCTGGACTGGGATCTGTTCGTCCCCGGTCACTTCTGGCTCACCGACCGCGATGGCTTCGCCGAGAACATTCGCTGGTACGAAGCGGTCGCGGACACGGCGCAGGAGGCGATCGCGGACGGCGTCGACGTCGAGAACCTCCGCGAGATCACGGCCTACGCGCACGAGCGGCTCGGACGCGACTACGGCACCCTCTTCCGCTTCAACGAGTACGCAGGCATGAACATGCTCCGCTACGTCTTCGAGTACATCCAGGGCGGCTGGGGGATCGAAGGGAACACAAAGGCGCACTGCCACCCGATCGAGGTGCACCATGCCCACTGAGCAGCTGCGCGGCAACTACACGCTCCCGGCCGAGCGGCTGGCCTTCCTCGACGTCGAGCCCGAGCTGGATGTGCGCGAGCTCGGCTCCGGCCTGTGGACGGTCAGCGACGGTCTCTATCGCACCGTGTTCGCCGACGGCGACGACGGCGTGATCGCCTGGGACACGCTCTCGACACCGGGGCGGGCGCGTGCGTACAAGCGGGCGATCGGTCGCAAGATCTCGACCGTCGTCTACTCGAACGACCATCTCGACCGGAGTGGCTGGTGCAGCGAGCTCGCGCCGGATGCCGAACGCGTCGCGCACGAGTGGTGCGCGAACATCGTCGGGCTGCGTGGCTCCGACGGTCAGCTGCCCGTGACGCGCACGTTTCCCCACGACACGGTGGTCGGCCCCGCCGAGCTGGTCTTTCCAGGCCCGATCTCCGGCGCCGGGAACGTCGCGACGTTCTTCCCCGAGCACCGGGTGCTCTACGCGCCCGACACGGTGCTCCCGGACGCGCGCTATTCGATGCTGCCCGACTGGCACATCGCCAACTTCTCGACCTCGCTGCACTCGCTGCTCGCGCTCGACTTCGAGACGTTCGTGCCCGGACGCGGCGAGGTGATGACGCGGCAGGAGTTTGCGCGCGGACTCGAGTTCCTCGATGCGGTGCATGACGAGTCGCAACGCGCTTTCGCCGAGAGTGTCGCGGTGTGGCTGTTCGACGCGATCGAGGGCTTCGTGAAGGAGCGGCTGGCGGCCGAATGGTCGGACCTCGAGGGGTTCGACGACCACGTCGGGATCATGGCGTTCCGCGTCGCGCATCACTACCTCACCGGTGGCTGGAGCGTCGAGGACACCGCGGCCGGGCGTCCGCAGGGCCTGTGAGAGAGTTCGACGTCATCGTCCTCGGCGCGGGGCTCGCGGGAGGGCTGCCGGCGGCGACGTACCTGCAGAAGGCGGGCGCGCGCGTCGCGCTGGTCGAGCAGGGGATCGACGCGGGCCGCTTCTACCTCTCGTACGACCTGCTTCCGGGAGCTCGCTTCGACCACTCGCCGGTGAACTTCTCGGGTCTGTCGCCGTCGATCGCCGACCTCGACCTCGAATCGTTCGGCTACGAGCTGCGCATTCCGAAGGTGGCATTCGCGACGCTCGACGGCGCGGGGGAGAGCGCGGTCTTCTACGCGGACGCCGCGCGCACGCACGCCGAGATCGCGAAGTACTCGCCGCGGGACGCAGACACCTTCGCCGGCGTGATGGGCCGGCTCGGCCCGCAGGTGCCACGGCTCCTGAAATGCGCGTTCTACACTCCTCATCCCGACGAGGCAGCCTTCGCAGAAGCTGTCGAGATCAGCGCGTCGATTCTCGAGACGACAAGCGCCGAGCTGTTGCAGACAACCGGTATCGAGCTGCTCGAAGGCATGTTCGAATCCGACTCGGTGCGGCGCTTCCTGACCGCGCTGCCTGCGCTCAACCTCTTCGGCGACCTGCTCGAGCCGGGGCAGGGTGCGCTGGCGTGGCTCTGGAGCCTCGCGCTACGTGCGGCGATCGCGCCGGCGAGCAACCAGTCGCTCGTGAAGGCGATGGAGCGCGCGTTCGTCTCTGCCGGCGGCACCTTGCTGCGCAACACGGTTGCGCACGAGATCGTCGTCGAAGGCGGCCGGTGCGTCGGTGCCGTCGTCTCTCCCTTCGGCTCCGATCGCAGCGAGACGCTGTGGGCGAACGGCGCCGTCATCTCCAACCTCGGAGCCGGGCTGACGAGCCGGCTGCTCGGTGAACACGCCTGGGCGCAGCTCGACGACTGGAAGTCCTCGAACCGTGTCCTCACCGTGCAGGACTTCGTCCTGCGCCGCCCGCTGCAGCTTCCGGACGACGTCGCGGCTGCGCCGCGCGTGTACCTGGTCTGGGACAGCTGGTCCGAGTGCGTGGAGTGGCTCGAGCGGAGCCGCGGCGACGATGCCGAGACGTACTACGGCGACGTCGAGCTGACGCAGTTCCATCACCTCTACCCCGGACGTGACGACCGCGTCGCGCTGCGCGCGCGCTTCGGCACGGGCCCCTATCTCGACGGCGACTGGGACACGCGCCGCGCCGAGTTCGGAGCGCGGATGCGCGACCGGCTCGAGACGCTCGACCCCGAGTTCACGCAGATCGTCGAGTACACGAACGTCACGACTCCGCTCGACTTCTGGCGCGGCAATCCGGCGGCGACCCACGGCAACCCGATCGGCGGCGACTTCGTGCGCGGGCAGTGGATCGACGGGCGTCTGCCGTACCGCTCGCCGGTTCGTGGCCTCTTTCTCTCGAACGGCGTCTGGCCGCCCGCCATGTCGTGGCTCGCATCCGGGTACAACGCCGCGTGCGTCGTCGCCGAGGAGCTCGGGATCCGCGACCAGCCGTGGTGGACGAACGAGCCCGGCACGTGGCTGGCGGCCCGCACGGGCGCCGGAGCGGCCGCGTGACGGCGGGGCCGGTGGAGGTTGCCGGTAACGGCTTCGCAAGCCTCCTCTATGCAATTGAGCTCTCGCGGGACGGCGCCGACGTCACCTTCACCGAGCCGAGCCTGCGCGCCGGCGGGGCGTTCGTCACCGAGTCGTTCCTGACGCCGTTTCGGTTCAACCTCGGCCCCGGACTTGTTCGGCAACCGCCCGTTCCCTCGCTGCGCGTGCTGGAGCCCGACCCCCTGGTCGCCCTCGGCGAGGCAACACTGGGCCGGCTGCCGATCGAGCTTCACGCTGGGCCGACCGTTCTCGACACGCTCACGGCGAGCGGCGTCGACGATCCCGCGCGCCGCGGCCTGCTGCTGGCGCTCGCCGTGCTGCTCGGCATCGACCCCGAAGGGCCGGGATCAGGATCGCACTCGTCGTCGCATGCCGGCCGCTCGACGAGTTGATCGTGATCGAGGGTGGAAACGGCGTGGCGGTCGCTGCGTTGCTGGACGAATTGCTCTCCTGCGGCGGACGGGTGACCGAAGGGCTCGGCGCGCCGCCCGAGCAGCTCCGGCCGCAGACGGGCCGCCTCGGGATCTGCCGCCTCTTCGTCGGCCTCCGCCGCACCGCGCCCGCGCGAACGGCCTTCGCGACCGCCGCCGGCTTCGACGACGAAGGCTCGCTGCTCGCACGCCTGAGTGCTCTCCGCGAGGGCCGGCTTGGCAGCCCGGTCGGCTTCGTGCTCGACAACAGCCATCTCGACCCGCAACGCGCAGGCGACGCGCTCGGCTCGTTCGTCTGGCAGGGCGTGCTGCCCGTGGGCGCCGGAGTCGTCCGCGAGCTCTACGCCGATGCGGTGCTCGCACTGCTCGGCGTCGCGGCGTCGGACGTGCTCTTCCGGCTGCTCTGGCTGCCTGAAGAGACCGGCGAGCTGCTCTCCAGCTAAGAAAACCGTTCGCCCTCGTCGCGCCGGTAGGCACGCACCGCGACGCCGCCGAAGACCACGGTCCAGGCCGCCAGGAGCGCCGGGGCGGCTGGGTCGAACGACGTCGCGCCGACCGCGGACCAGAGGGACGATGCCCAGGCATGGGTCGGGACGACGTCGAGCCAGGCGCCGTGACGAGCGAGCCCTGCCCTGGGGCCAGCCCACAGCCCGCCGACGTAGGACAGCGGGAGGTAGAGCAGGTTCGCGATCGGCAGCGCGGCTCGAGGTCGCACGAGGTAGCCGATCGCGATCCCGAGCAGCCCGAAGGGAACCGCCCCGAGTGTCAGCGCGACGATCAGCGCGAGCCAGCGCGCAACGGGCATGCCGACCGGGGTGGTGGCGGCGGCGACCACGGCCACGACCGCGGCAGCGGTGCCTGCGAACACGAGCGCCGCGCAGATCCGTGCGGCGAAGCGGAGGCGAGGCCCGGCCGGCAGCGTCCGCAGGTACGCCTCCCACGAGGAGACCCGGTCTGCGGCGATACCGACCCCGAACTGGAAGAAGAGCACGCCGAGGACCGCGATCGCGGCGAATCCCGCCATCCGGGTGTTCGCCGGCTGCGGGTAGGCGCGGACGAAGAGCATGAACAGGACGGACGGAAAGAGCAGCGCCGAGACGCTGAACGACGGGTAGCGAAGGAGCTCGAGGACGCTCGCCCTGACCTGGGCCGTCGCGAGGCTCATATCTCCCGCTCCGGCCCCGGCGAAGCCGGAGCCTGCGCTCTTTGATCGCCTCCGTCAAGCCTACGGCTCAATCTCCGCTCCGGCCCCGGCGAAGCCGGAGCCTGCGCTCTTTGATCGCCTCCGTCAAGCCTACGGCTCAATCTCCGCTCCGGCCCCGGCGAAGCCGGAGCCTGCGCTCTTTGATCGCCTCCGTCAAGCCTACGGCTCATGCCCGCACACCCTCGCCGGTGAGGTGGAGGAACGCCTCCTCGAGGCTGGGGTCTGCTCCCTCGAGGCCCAGCGTCTGCGCGGCCTGCCGGCGGATCTCGTCGACGGTTCCTTCCGCGGCGATCCTTCCCTTGCGGATCACCGCGACGCGGCTTGCGAGCGCTTCTGCCTCGTCGAGGTGGTGGGTCGTCAGGAGCACCGATCCGCCGCTGCGGGCGAAGTCCCTGATCACGTCCCACAGCGCCCGGCGCGACTCGAGGTCGAGCCCGGCGCTGGGCTCATCGAGGAAGACCGTGCGTGGCCGTCCGGCGAATGCCAGCGCAACGGCGAGCCGACGCCGCTGTCCGCCGGAGAGCCCCCCGGCCTGACGGCGAGCGACAGACGTCAGCCCGAATCGTTCGAGCAGCTCGTCCCGGCCCGCCGGATCGGGATAGTGCGCGGCGACGAGGTCGACGATCTCGGAGGGGCGGAGCGTGCCCGGAAACGAGACGTCCTGCAGCACCGCACCGATACAGGCACGGGACGACGGTTCGCGGGGATCCCGGCCGAACAGCCGTGCCACGCCGGCGTCGGCCCGTCGCAGGCCGAGCATGATGCTGACGAGCGTCGTCTTGCCGGCGCCGTTCGGCCCGAGCAGCGCGAGGATCTCACCGTGCTCGAGGCGCAGGTCGACACCCGCCAGCGCGACCTCGGCGCCGAACCGCTTCTCGAGGCCCGCGACCTGAGCCGGCGGATCGGTGCTCAATCGCACGATCACCGCGCGATGCCCGGCCCGCCCGGCGGAGCCGCGGCCACCCGGGCAATTGCAATCAGCCCGTTGTAGACGGCGTGCGCCGAGATGGCTGCGGCTAGGCGGCCCGTGAGCAGGTAGAGGCCGCCGAACACGACGCCGGTGCCGACGTGCACCAGTCGCTCGCGGCCCTCGACGTTCGCGTGTGCGAGCGCAAAGAGCATGCTGCTCGCGGCCAGGGCCGGTACGACCGTGATCGCTCCGGCAAGCGCAGGCAGCGCGAACCCGCGCCAGGCGACCTCCTCGACCGCGGCGCGCCCGACGAGCGTCGCGGCCCGGCCGCAGAGAGCGATGTTGGGATTGTCCCCGCCGGCGCCGCCCGGCACCAGGCTCCGGCGAGCGCCCGGAAGAGCACCGCACCCACCGCGGCTCCGGCGGCGACCGCACCCAGCAGCGGGAGTCTCACCGTGGTCGGCGCCGGCAGGCCCAATGTTGCGACTCCGGTGATGAGTAGGCCGGCGAAGAGCAGCTCGCCCCAGCCGACCGCCCGGCCGGTCATGGCTGGGTCCTGGCGGCCCGCCCGACCGCAAAGGCGTAGACGAGTGACTCGTTGACCCCGTCGACGCCGAGGACGTCCTCGACCCGGCGGTCGTACACCCCGCCCACCGCCACGGAGGCGAGGCGGAGGGCGGCCGTCGCCAGCTGGAGGTTCTGCCCGACGTGCCCGGCTTCGAGCAGCGCGAACCGGTAACCCCGAAGCGCGTATTTGAAGCGTGTCCGCCAGAAGACCGCTGTGATCAGCACCAGCGCGCCCGCCGGCTCGAGCAGCTCGGGATAGGCGGTCAGGTCGGCAGGCTGGTGCGCCGCGCGGCGCGGCAGGCACTCGAGGACGTGCCGCCACGGGTCGTAGTGGTAGAGACCCGCAGCGAGGTCTTGCACGTCCTGGGCGAGCACGTACAGCTCGAGTGGATAGAGGGCGCCTCCGCTGGGAACGGCGCGGAGCGGCTGGCCGCGCCGCCCGTCGGGCAGCCGGGAGGAATGGGTGACGCCGTAGGCCGTGTGCAGCACCGTCGCGAGGTCGCCCAGCGGAAGCGCCTCTGCTGCGAACTCCCGGCCCGATTCACGCCGCGCCGCAACCTCCGCAAGCCGAACGTCGGGCAACCGGGGCGCGGGCAGTGGGATCGCCCGGTACTGCCGGTGGCGCTTCAACCCACGCGAGGCGCTGAACTGAAGCTGCGGGCTCGACTCGAGCCGACGGACACCCATTGTGTCGCGGCCCGCGAAGCTCGGGTAGATCTTCGAAGCCTCGTGATAGAGCTCGGCCGGATCGTCGAGCGGCGGGCCGCCCTGGGAGCCGAAGATCCATCCCTTCAGCGTTGCCGTCTGCAGCCGCTCACCGGGGTCGCGTATCGCGGCCAACGCAGTCTCCGATCACGGGAAGGGATGGGGGTCGGGGTTGAGCTCCTCGAAGCGGAGCGGCCGGTCGACGAGCCCGGCTGCGCAGGCGGCGCCGTACAGGCGCGTCCCGCCCAGGAACCGGGCCTTGTCGACGACGTCGAGCGCGCAGAGCTGAGGGCAGACGACCCGCATCACCGACAGGCCGGCGTCGCGGATGTCCGGTGAGGTGATGTCGGCGGCGTACGTCGAGACCCCCTGTTCAGCGAGGCGTCGGACGAGAAACTCGATCTGGTCGCGCACGTTGCCAGCCGGAACCGAAGCGACATCCTCCGTCGCACGCGTCTCCTGCGAGGCGTCGAGGAACGAGGCGGCGAGCGCCCGCTCCCCGCTGCCGTAGTAGAAGATGTGATCCGCGAAGGTCCCGATGTCGCGGGCCTCGCCGTCGAGCAGCGTCGGGTTCTCGTAGAGCGCGTCACGGACATGCGAGCGGACGGCGAACGCCTCGGCGAGCGCCTTGCGCCAGGCAACTTCGATCGTCGTGCCACAGCCGGCTCCGACGCCGAGCGCACCGTATTCACCGGCCGTTCCGTGGACGACGCCGAGCGCGACGGGCACGCCGAAGAAGACGCTCAGGTCGACGACGGAGTAGCGGAGGCCGGTGGTGGCGAAGTACCGCTCGTCGAGCGTCCGCAAGCGTTCGTCGCCGCTCCAGTCGAGCCGGGGCAGGACGAGCCGGTTGCACCAGGTCAGCATGAACGCGTCGCGCTCGATCAACTCGCACAGGCTCGAGAGGATCGCCTCTTCCGGCGTCGGCGCGCAGGCAACACCGCTGCTCGTGGCGTAGCCGATCAGCTCCTCGTCGCCGTCGACCGGAGCGACCGGGAGGTAGACGAGCTGTGCCGGGAGCCAGACCGGCCGGCAGTCGGGGAGCGAGCAGCCTCGCACCCAACGCACCCGCGTCTCGCGGTGGAAGGGATGGAACGGAAAGCCCGTGGCGGCGTACTGGCGTGGATGGAAGAGCGCGAACGACTCCGGCGGCACGGCGCCGTCTGCGAGCTCCGCGGCCGTCGTCAGCACCAGGCCTTCCGCCGGCATGCTCGACGCCGAATAGCGTTCGAGCGATTCGCCGAGCGCCGCGGCGCGCGCGGCCTCCGGCAGCCAGTGGCTACCGCCGCTGTTTCCCGTCGGGCCTCCTACGAGCTCGGGCATGTCGGCGACGAGCGTCCCGAAGCTGACGAGCCGCGCCTCATCCGGTGCGTGGGCCAGCTCGAACAGCGACCGGACGACGCCCGTGTACGGCGAGACGAACGAGTCGAGTCGCGGCAGCGACTGCTCGAGCGGGGTCGGGCCGATCGAGCGAAGCGCGCTCATCCGGCGACGCTCATCTGTTCGCGGCCCAGTTGTTCCAGGTCGGGCGCGACCTCTTTGAACCACGGGAGCGGGGAAGCCGCGTCGTGCAGCCCGGAGCAGGCCGGGCAACGGGGGACCCGGTAGACGCGATGCTGGGTGAGCGACGTCCCGCCCTGCTCGCAGGCGTAGAAGATGCCGGGCAGGTAGTGGTCGTGCTGGGCGATCCAGCGTGTGGCGAGTAGCACGGCGACGCCGGCGACGACGGCGTCGAGCGCGGGCGGGCTGGGCGCCTGGAGCACGGCAGTGTCGATCGCGTCGAATTCCGCGGCGTAGCCGCTTGCCGCCGATCTGCGCGTGCGGTAGCACTCGTAGCAGCACGTCTCTCGAGGAACGTAGAGCGGGCCGATCGCCGCGAAGCGCCCGTCGTACGGCAGGACCTGCAGCCACGTCGTCCCGCTCTCGAGTGCGCGGCTGTTCCAGCCCGCGACTTCCGCGAGCTCCTCCGCGCCGGGCAGCACGAGCACGAGGCCCGCCGGACCGCCGGAGCCGCAGGGCGCTGCGCCCCACCCGACCTGCTCGACTCGCCCCGCTCCGGACTCGCGGAGCAACGCCACGACGTGCGGTGCGGCCGGTCCCGAGCCGACCACCACGACGTCGGCGGCGACGAGCGCCTCATGCACCTCCGCGAGGGTCGCCTGCCGGCCGATCGACGCGATGAACTCGACCGTGTGCCTCACTCCGGCCGGCTCGGCCTCGTCGATCGTGGCACCGTCGAGCAGCAGGCGCCGTTCGGCGAGCAGTCGCAACGCGTGCGTGACGGCCGGCTCGGACACTGCTCCGAGCTTGTCGACGATCTGTGCCGTCGTACGCGTGCCGTCGAGGAGCGGCAGGAGAGCCGGCAAGAGCTGCTGGACAGCGCGTCCCTCGAAGACGACGGTGGAGTGGCCGTGCTCCAGCGCGAGGGCGTCACCGGCGAAGGCCTGCCGATACCACGGCTTCAGGCACGGCTTCGCCGGAATCGCACAACCTTCGTCATCGGTCTTCCAGGGGTCCATCAGGCTCCTTCTCGTGGGACGGGCCGGGGCGGCGTGGCCGACAGCCGGCCCGGCTGGATCTTTCGGTTAGATGCACAGGTGGAGCGAGCAGCAAAGGCTCGACGACAGGGTCGACGACGAGGACGAGCCCGCACCGTCGTGGCCGTCCGTTGCCGCGAGGAATGCGAGACCCACGCCTTTCTCGGTGGCGTCCAGGTCGAGTAGCTCGTCGGTCAACTCGTGGAACATGGTGTTCACCTCCTTCGCCCGGCTTGATGGAAAACAGGCTAGGGACGCACCGGGCGCAGTTCCAGGACAGGCAACGTCAGGTTCCTGTCGAGTTGCGTCGTGCCTGTGCTGGCGGCTCCACGAGGCCGTGCCGAACGGCGAAGATCAGTGCGTCCGCCCGGCCGCGCAAACCGAGCCGCCCGTAGAGCTTCCTCAGCCGGCGATGGACTTCCCGCTCCGAGTAGCCGACGTGCGTCGCGATCGTCGCCACGGTCAGCCCCTGGCAGAGCGCGTGCAGCAACGTCCGGTCGGTCGCCGAGAGCTCGACCTCCGGTTCGGGCGGCGCCGCGCCGGTCAGGCCCCGGGCGACGGTCGATGGGAGCCGGGTCCGGCCCTCCGCCGCCGCCGTCACCACGGCAACCACCTCTTCGATCGGCTCGGTCCAGGCGGCTGCACCGATCGCCCCGGCGCGCAGGGCGGCCTCGTAGCCGTCCGCCTGGTCGGAGTCGAGCAGCGCGACGGTGGTCGTCGAGACGGCGGAGCGCCGCAGCCGTTCCCAGTCCGAGTCGGAGCGCACGGCGACGACTGCGAGCTGCGCATCGTCCAGATCGACCGGCTCGAAGCCGGAGCTCGCCAGCGCGCCGGTGAGCGCCCGTTGCAATGTCGGCACTCGATCGACGATCGCGACGAGCGTCCGGCGAAGCGGCACTCGCTCGCCGTCGCCACCCGGCTCCGTTTCCCCGACTTCCACGCGTCTCCCAAGGTTCGGCTCTCTCCGCTGCAACCGTAGGCCGCCGGCCCGGGCACGCTCAATCAGCCGAAGACGGTAATTCGACTGCCCAAAAATTCCCACACGCGGCCGCAAATCAGGTAAGAGGTGGACGATGAAGTTGGCAGTCGCTCTCTCGCTGGCCTGTGCAGCCGCCTTGCCCGCTGCGTGCGGCGCCTCGCTCGCGCGGGAGACGGCGGGAGCGCTCTCGAGCTGCAAGGGCGCTCAGCTCTCCGGCCGCTTCGCCGCGATCGCCGGCAGCGCCGGGGCCGGCAACATCAGCTACGCGCTGACGTTGAAGAACGTCTCGAAGGTGCCGTGCACCGTCAGCGGTCTGCCGGCGGGGCAGTTGCTGGGGCGGCGTGGCGGGAAGTTGCCGACGCACATCCGCGCCGAGCACCCGAACGAGCTCAGCGCCGTCCTCGTGCGGTTGCAGCCCGGCGCCTCGGCGCGGGCGACCGCTCGGTTCTCGCCCGACGTGCCTGGTCACCGGCGAGCCCGTCATGGGCAATCGCTGCGAGCCGGTCGCCTACAGCCTGCGCGTCTCGGCGCCGGGCGGTGGGACGGCGAGCGCGAGGCTGTCTCCCACCACCTCCGTCTGCGAGCACGGGCGCATGTTCTTCTCCGCCTACACGCTCAGCCGGTAGCCCGAGACTTCGTGATGTTTGACATTTGCGCGTCGCGGTGACAGGTTCCGTAATCCGATGAGCACCGCCGCGCAGATTCTCGAAGGCAAAGAGGGCAAGGTTCTCTCGATCGACGCGGACGCGACCGTCTACGAAGCGGTCGAACGCATGGTCGGCGCCAACGTCGGAGCCCTGCTGGTCGAGGTCGACGGCTCGATCAACGGCATCTTCACCGAGCGCGACTACCTGCGCCGCGTCACGCTCGAGGGGCGCACCGACAAGGAATGCACGGTGCGCGAGATCATGACGTCGCCGTTGCTCGTCGTCTCGCCCGACACGACCGTCGAGGAGTGCATGTCGTTGATGACCCAGCGCCGCATCCGGCACCTGCCGGTCGCCGAGAACGGAACGGTGATCGGCGTGATCTCGATCGGCGACGTCGTCAAGTTCAACTCGAAGCAGCAGAGCTACCAGCTGCAGTATCTGAACGACTACATCAGCGCCCGGTAGCCCGGCGAGCTCCGAGTTACTTCTTGCGCTTGCGGCCCGAGGCGCCGCCGCCGTTGCCGCCGCGCCCGGTCGACGGGCGGCCGCCGCGCGTCTGCTGCTGCATCCGCTCCGCCTGCCGGCGCATCTGGCGATTCGCGCTGTCCGGCACGCCGCCCTGCTCGGATGCCGCGTCCATGTAGGCGCGGCGTTCGGCCGGGGTGAGACGGCTCATCGCCTTCTGCACGGCCTGCGGGTTCGGGTTCGCCGCGACGGTGTTGATCTTCTTCAGCGCGCTCGCGAGCTCGGGGTTCTGCCGTTCGATCGCGGCCGTGCTGACCCGCGTGAAGAACCTGCGCATGAACCCGATCCGCGACAGCTTCTCGATCAGCGGCCTCAGCAGCGCCCCGTTCCGGAACCGGCCCAGGAACACGAGCAGCCCGAAGAGGACGAGGACGACGACGATCAGGATGATCGGCAGGAGCAGCCAGAGCATGCTCGCGATCGTACCTTTGCGGTCAGCGGCGCGACGCGAGCACGAGCCCCCAGGCGAGTGCGAGTGCAAGCACCAGGGCCAGCAGGAGCCAGCCCGTCATCGACTCCGTCGTGAGCTGAGCCGGGGGCGCGGGGTGGAGCGACGTCGGGAGAGGAGCCCGTGCGAGGATCACCGTCCGCACTGTCGCCGTGCCGGGTGAGTACGGTTGTCCCGTTGTGTAAGCATTCGTTGAAACACGGGAAAGCGGTGCTTTTCGAGGGTTAAGCGCTTCGCGCTCGGGGAACTCGGAGACGACACCATGGATCCCATCAACCACCTGATCGAGCACGGCGAGGAGCACGGCTGCGTGCACCTGACCGAGCTGCACGAGGTCATGCAGAGGCTGGAGCTCGACGACGACGAGGTCGAGACGATCCTCGAGCGCCTAGAGGCGCACGGCGTCGAGCTGACGGACGACTGCTCGCGCGCGGTCGAGGAAGACGTGACCTACACGAACGTGCAGGTCGCCTCGGCGACGACGGATTCGCTGCAGCTCTTCCTCAACGAGGCGGGCCGCTATCCGCTGCTCACGGCCGCACAGGAGGTCGACCTGGCCAAGCGGATCGAGGCCGGCGACAAGCAGGCGAAGGATCTTCTGATCAACTCGAACCTGCGCCTCGTCGTCTCGATCGCCAAGAAGTACCAGGGGCACGGCCTGACGCTGCTCGACCTGATCCAGGAAGGGATCATCGGGCTGATCCGGGCCGCCGAGAAGTTCGACTGGCGCAAGGGGTTCAAGTTCTCGACCTACGCGACCTGGTGGATCCGGCAGGCGGTGCAGCGCGGCGTCGCGAACAAGGCGCGGACGATCAGGATCCCGGTGCACATCGTCGAGCGCGAGCAGCGGATCTCACGTGCCGAGCGCGAGCTCGTCGCCACGCTCGAGCGCGCGCCACCGACGCCGAGCTCGCCGAGAAGGCGAAGCTGCCCGTCAAGCAGGTGCGGGAGGTTCGCGCCGCGGCACGCGCGGTCGCCTCGCTCGACCGCGGCGTGGGCGAGGACGAGGGGACGGCATTCGGCGACCTCTTCGCGAGCGAGGAGCGCCAGCCCGACGAGCAGGTGGAGGTCGACCTGACCGAGCAGGCGCTGCACGCGGCGGTCGCCTCGCTGTCCGAGCGGGAGCAGACGATCCTGCGGCTGCGCTACGGGCTCGGCGGGCAGAACGACCCGACGTCGCTCGAGGAGATCGGGCGCATCCTCGGGATCACCCGCGAGCGCGTCCGCCAGCTCGAGAGCGAAGCGCTCCGGCGCCTCGCCGAGCGGCGCGAGATCGCCGCTCTGCAGGCGGCCTAGGAGCCGACGACCTTGCAGACCCAGCGGCGCGGGCGCGAGCGGTCGAGCTCGATGAACAGCACCCGCTGCCACGTGCCCAGGCAGAGCTCGCCGTCGGCGACGGGAATCGACTCGCCGGCGGAGCCCAGAAGCATCGACATGCAGTGCGCATGGCCGTTCCCGATCTCCATGTCCTCCGGACAGATGTTCTCGGTCCGGCGATCCCAGTCGTCGTGTGCGTAGTACGTCTCGTCGGGGATCAGCCGCCGCAGCAACGCGCCGAAGTCCTCGAACATGCCGCGCTCGTACTCGTTCACGCGAACGCAGCAGGTGGTGTGCGGCGAGTAGATGCAGCAGATCCCATCCGCGACCTCCGACTCCCGGACGATCTCCGCCACCTCGCTGGTGATGTCGGTGACGTGGAGGCCTCCGGTCGTCTGGAAATGCCGCTCCGCCTGGAACACCTTCATGGTCGCCGAGTGTAACGCGGGGCTTCTCACTGGTGCGGGCTATACGCTCGCGTAGATCTGCGTAGATCACGGGCCCGTAGCTCAGCGGTTAGAGCAGCGAACTCATAATTCGTTGGTCCCTGGTTCGAATCCAGGCGGGCCCTTCTGGAGCCGGGAACCCTCATCCTCCTGGTCGGGGCGATCCTGCTCGCCTCGGCCGTCGCCGCGATGGCCGCCGGCCGCGCCGGCGTGCCCGTGCTCGTCGCCTTTCTCGGCGTGGGGATGCTGCTCGGGAGCCAGGGTCCCGGGGGTATCGACTTCGCCGACCCGCACCTTGCCCGCACGATCGGGGTCGTCGGCCTGGCCGTGATCCTCTTCGAGGGCGGGATCACGACGCCGTGGCGGGTGATCCGGCCCGTGATCGCGCCGGCGGCGATGCTCAGCACGGTCGGCGTGATCGTCAGCGCGGTGATCACGGGCGCCGTCGCTCACTGGGTCTTCTCGCTCACCTGGTCGACCGGCTTCGTGCTCGGCGCGGTCGTCGCGTCGACCGATGCGGCGGCGGTGTTCTCGACGTTGCGCGTCACGAACCTGCGCCGCCGCCTCTCGCGTGTGCTCGAGGTCGAGTCGGGCTTCAACGACCCCGTCGCGGTGGCGCTGACGATCGGGGCGATCCAGTGGGTGCTCGACCCGTCGTACAGCGTGTTCGACGTGATCGGCCTGATCGCCCAGCAGCTCGGGCTGGGGCTCGTGATCGGGCTGCTCATCGGGGCCGCCGCCTCGTGGGCGCTCGAACGGCTGCCCGCCGACGCCGCGCAGTTCGCGCCCGTCGCGACCGTGGCGGCCGGTGCGATCGGCTTCGGGCTGGCCGACGTCGCCGGCGGCAGCGGCTTCCTCTCGGTCTACATCGTCGGCCTGTGGGTCGGCAACGCCGCCACGCCGCTCCGCCGCTACCTCGCCACCTTCCACGAAGGCCTTGCGTTCCTGGCTCAGGTCGGCCTGTTCATCGTGCTCGGGCTGCTCGTCTTTCCGCGGCAGCTCGGCGATGTCGTGCTGCCGGGCCTGGCGGTCGGGGCGGTGCTCGTCTTCGTCGCCCGGCCGGTCGCCGTCTGGCTCTCGACGCTCTTCCAGGGGTTCGATGCCCGCGAGCGCACGTTGCTCGGCTGGGCAGGGCTGCGCGGCGCCGTCCCGATCGTGCTTGCCACCTACGCCCAGGCCGACGGGCTGCCTGAGGCCCGGACGATCTTCAACGCGGTCTTCTTCGTCGTGCTCGTCTCCTCGGTCGTCCAGGGGCCGACCCTGGAGCCGCTGGCCCGCCGGCTCGGGCTGACCGGGCGCGCCCACGGCTCCTACCAGCCACCGCTCGAGGTCGCGGCCGTGTCGAGCCTCGGCAGCGGCCTGCTCGAGTTCGGCGTGCCGCCCGACTCCGCCGTGGCCGGGCGGCACGTGCGCGAGCTCGGGCTGCCACGCGACTCGCTCGTCGCCTTGATCGTCCGCCGCGGGGAGGCGGTGCCTCCGCGCGGCTCGACGGCGGTCGAGGCGGGCGACGTCCTCTACGTGCTCTCCCGCCGGGAGAGCCGGCGCGACATCGAGCGTCTCTTCGACCGCTGGCGGAAGGTTTAGATGTCCGCGTCCGACGACAAGCGGCGCCGCATCCTCGAAGCCGCCGAGCAGGTCTTCGCTCGCCAGGGATACGACGCGTCGCCGGTCAGTGACGTCGCCACCGAGGCGGGGGTCGCCTACGGCCTCGTCTTCCACTACTTCGGCTCGAAGGAGGCGCTCCTCGACGCTGTCTTCCACGCCGTCTGGGAGCGGCTCCTGACGGCGTTGCGTCACGTGGAGGAGACGGGGGAGACGGCGCCCGCGCAACTGGCGCTCGTCGTGAAGATCGTGCTGCGCGCGTGGCGTGACGACCCCAACCTCGTTCGCCTGCTCGTGCGCGAGGTGACGCGCAACCCGAACGTCGCCGGCGAGCTCGACGAGATCGGGCAGGCACTCGCCCTCAACGAACGGATCATCAACAGGGGGCAGGAACAAGGGACGCTGCGTCCCGATGTCGACGCGCGCCTTGCCGCCTGGATGCTCTACGGCGCGCTCGAGGAGGTGCTGACCGGCTGGGTGCTCGGCCAGCTGCCCGACAGCCCGGCCGACGTCGCCGCCGCCGAGCGAGAGGTGATCGCCACCGTCGTCGGTGGCCTGCTGGACACGAACACACGTTCGCTCTAGGCTTTGCTCCATGCAACTCCGGTTGGACGCCGCCGACCGGCTGGTGGAGCTCGTCGAGGAGCGGCGCGGGCCGATCCCCGCCGACGAGGCGGCACGGCGCGTGCTCAAGCTGGGGTCGGCCGTCCCGGTCGGGCTCGCGCGCTCGCTGCTCGACGAGGCGGTCGTGGCCGATGCGCGCCTGCGCTGGTCGGGCGACCTCGTCTCGCTCGCCGCTCCACCGGGAGACGACCTGCTGCTCGAGCACGCCACCTTCGTCGTCTTCGACCTCGAGACCACCGGTCTCCGGCCCGGCACCGCCCGGCCGTGCGAGATCGGCGCGGTCCGCGTGTGCGAGCTCGAGCTCCAGGAGCGGTTCGCGACGCTCGCCAACCCCGGTGCGCGGCTGCAGCCGGCGGTCGCCGCGCTGACGGGTCTCCGCGACGCCGAGCTGCGAAGGGCGCCGCCCGTTGCCGCCGCGATCCGGCGGTTCCTCGCGTTCGCCGGCGACGGGATCCTCGTCGCGCACAACGCACGCTTCGACATGGCGTTCCTCGACCACGAGACGATGCGGCTGACCGGTCGCCGGGTCGCAGCGACGGTGATCGACACCGTGGGCCTCGCCCGCAAGCTGCTCGGTCGCGGGCCGGCCAATCTCGCGGCGCTCTCGCACCGGTTCATCACGACCGCGCGGCCCTGCCACCGCGCGCTTCCCGACGCGGAGGCCACGGCCGAGATCCTGCTCTGCCTGATCGGGCTGGCGCAGGAGCGGGGTGTGCGGACGGTCGCCGAGCTCGGCGAGCTGGCGGCGACCCGGCCGCGCCGCGTGCACGCGAAGCGTTCGCTCGCGTTCGGCGCGCCGCAGCGTCCCGGCGTCTACCTGTTTCGCGACGCGCACGACCAGGTGCTCTACGTCGGCCGCGCGCGCGACCTGCGTGCCCGCTTGCGCTCGTACTTCCGCTCCGACCGGCAGCGTCCCGCGGTCGAGGCGGCGCTCGGTGCGCTCGCCCGGATCGAATGGCGTGTGCTCGGCTCGGAGCTCGAGGCCGCGCTCGAGGAGCTGCGCCTGATCCGCGAGCTGCGCCCGCCGGCGAACGCACGCTCGCTGCGGCCCGACCGCTACCTCTATCTCCGCCGGATGGGCGACGGCGTCGCCTGCTCGTCGACCCCGGGCCCGCTGGGGCCGATCAAGAGCCGCCGCCGCGCGCAGCTCGCCGCGCGGGCGCTCGACTGCGTCGAGTGGGACCAGCCCGGCGATGCCCTGCCGGCACTCCGGCAAGCTGGGCCGGCTGGCGCGGCAGCTTCGCTTCGAGGACGCCGCGCGGCTGCGCGACCGGATCGAGGCGTGCGAGGCCGTCGCGCTCGAGCTCGCCGAGCTCGAGCGCCTGCGGCGGCTCGCGATCTGTGTGGTTGTGCCCGGCGAGCGCGAAGGGACGCGCCGCGGGTTCTCGATCGCCAAAGGGCGGGTCGTCTGTGTGCGGCCGTTCCACGGTGCACAGGGGGTCGAATGGCAGGCCGCTCTCGCCGAGGTCGCCCACGCCGAGCCGAGCTGGGCCCCCGAGGATGCAGACGAGCTGCTCGCGATCGGCACGTTCCTGCGCCGCCCGCCGCCGGAGCTTGAAGTCATCCCGCTCGTACACTCCACTGCATGGACGAGCTCCGCGAGCGCGCTGTTGGAGAAGGGTGGCGGAAGCTCGTCGCAGACGGCGTGACCGCCGAACCGGTTTCGCTGCGGCGAGGGCCCGCGGTGAAGATCGTCGACGGCGCCGCATACAGAGACACTGCAGCGCGACGAGTGGCCGGCCCGGCTCGACCGGATGCTGGCCGGCGCGCGAAACGTCCACCTGCTCTCGCCCGTCGGCGATATCCATGCGCGCCGCACGAAGAAGGGGAGGTGGCTCGTCTCGACTGCCAGACCGTCGTCCGAGGCGAGCGCCGGCGGCGAGCACGACCGTGCTCCCCTGCATCCGCTGCCGAAGGCGCATCCGCTCTTCGCCGCCACGAAGAGCTCGCGCGACAAGGAGCGGCAGGTGCAGCACTACGTCGAGCTTTTGCGCGCCTTGCCGCTGTGGGATCGCGAGCGGATCCGCGTCGTCGACGCCGGCTGCGGCAAGGCGTACATGAGCCTCGCACTGGTGGCCTACGGGAGGGAGACCGGCACGCGCGTCGAGCTCGTGGGCCTCGACGCCAACGGTGACGTGATCGAGACGGTGCGTGAGATCGCCGCGACGCTCGGCTACGACGAGGCGCGCTTCGAGGCAACCAGGATCGAGGACTACCCGACCGGCGAACCGGTCGATCTGCTCGTCTCGTTGCACGCGTGCGACACGGCTACCGACGACGCGATCGCGGCCGGCGTCCGCCTCGGCGCCGAGGCGATCGTGGTCGTGCCCTGCTGTCACCACGAGCTGGCCGCGCAGATGGCGGCCGGCGAGAAGGACGGGCTGCTCCGCCATGGCCTGCTGCTCGGGAGGCAGGCCGATCTCGTCACCGATGCGTTGCGGGCGGCCGCGCTCGAGGCGCTCGGCTACCGCGTCGACGTGATCGAGTTCGTCTCGGCCGAGCACACCGCCAAGAACGTGATGCTGCGCGCCGTCAAGGCTCCGTCGGCGGCTCGCGCGGAGCGCGCGCGGGCCGAGTTCGTCGCGCTGCGCGACCGCTACGGCGTGGCCCCGGCGATCGAGCGGCTGCTGCCCGTAGCCGAATCGCCGTAAGAGTTCGTTTACGTCCCCGAGGAAGGGGGCAACGGCACTCATGGGATTGCTCTGGATCGTGCTGGTGGTCGTACTGGTTCTCGGTCTGCTCGGGTTCTTCTCGCGCAGCGCTTGGTAGCCGCAGCAAATACCGAATAGCTAGGATCATCTCGATGCACGAAGTCGGGACGATGCGGGTGAAGAGCGGCCTTGCCGAGATGCTCAAGGGCGGCGTGATCATGGACGTCGTCGATTCCGAGCAGGCAAAGGTCGCCGAGGAGGCGGGCGCCTGCGCAGTGATGGCGCTCGAGCGCGTGCCGGCCGACATCCGCCGTGACGGCGGCGTCGCCCGCATGTCCGACCCCGACATGATCCGCGGGCAGCGTCGATACCGAGGTCGACGTACCAGTGGGTGCGCAGGTCGATCCAGGTCTGGTGCCAGTCCTCGTCGGTGCCGGGCTCGACGAAGAACTCCATCTCCATCTGCTCGAACTCGCGCGTGCGGAAGATGAAGTTGCCGGGCGTGATCTCGTTGCGGAAGCTCTTGCCGGTCTGGGCGATGCCGAACGGCGGCTTCTTGCGCGCCGAGTTCATCACGTTGAGGAAGTTGAGGAAGATGCCCTGTGCGGTCTCCGGGCGCAGGTAGTGCAGTCCGGACTCGTCCTCGACCGACACCGAGGTAGGTCTTGAGCAGGCCGGTGAACTCGCGCGGCTCGGTCCACGGCGCCGCGGGTGCCGCAGTTGGGGCAGGCGACGTCGGCGAGGTCGACGTCGTCGGCGGTCGACGCCCTTCTTCGCCGCGAACGCCTCCTGCGAGGTGGTCGGCCCGGAACCGCCGGTGGCAGTACTGGCACTCGGTCAGCGGGTCGGTGAAGGTCGCGACGTGGCCGGAGGCCTCCCAGGTCTGCGTCGGCAGGATCACCGAGGAGTCGAGGCCGACGATGTCGTCGCGGCCGGTCACCATGGACCGCCACCACTGGCGCTTGACGTTCTCCTTGAGCTCGACACCGAGGGGTCCGTAGTCCCAGGCCGACCGCGTGCCGCCGTAGATCTCACCGCTCGGGAAGACGAACCCGCGGCGCTTGCAGAGGCTGACGACGGTGTCGATGCGGGACTCCGGCTTGGCGGCCACGACGACTCACTCACTTCCGGTACTTCGGCGGGTTCCGTCGAGCTCGGCGAGGCCTCGGCGGCCTGCCGCCCTGCAGCTCGGCGGTGGACGGGAGCAGCCAGGCTACCGGTCGGCGCCGCCGGGCTGTGCACCGTCGTGCGCCCGCCCGGGGGATGCCCACGCCGCCCCGGCAGCCAGGTCGCTCCGGCTGTCCGTCAGCCCCCCGGCCTCCCCCACGACCAGCGACTCGTACGCGCTGGCCTCGTCCACCTGCTCGTACATGAGCGGCACCGCCCGCACCTTGACGTCGTAGGCCGACAGCGCCCGACGGTAGGAGCCGACCGAGTCCCACTCGGTCTGCACGAGCCAGTGGCGCGGGTCGTCCATGGGCCCGGGCCACGTGCCCGCGGCGGCACCCGGGCCTGCGCGACCAGCGCCTCGAGCGCGTCCCGAGCGCGCAGGCGGAACGACTCGGCCCCCGCCGGGTCGTCCACCACGTACCGCGTGACCACCAGCGAGTGTCATGACTGCGACGATAGGACGCGGTGCCGGCAGGACCAGCCGGGCGAGTGCTGGAGGAGCCATGGCCGACCGGCCCGTCAGCGCCCGCCCCCGCCGCGCCACCGGCCACCGGCCTGCGCCTGCCGGTCGAACGCTGGAGGGGTCAGTGTGGGAGCGCTCACACGGCTCACCCGGCTGCCTCGCGCGGTGCCCTTCCTCGTCGTGCTCGGCCTGCTGGTGGCGGGCATCTACGCGGGTGGTGCGGTGGGGGCGGTGCTGCTCGCCGTGGTGGCGCTCCTGATCGCCTGGCTGCTGTACCTGGGCTGGCCGAGGCTGACGACGTCCGAGCGCCTGGCCCGCACGGCGGTGCTGCTGCTCGCGGTGGCGCTCTGCCTGACCCAGGTCTTCCCCCGGTCGTGACGGGTCCGACGCCTGAAGCAGGACGCCTGAAGTAGACGCCTGAGAAGGTGTGACAGACCCTGGGACTGTTTGACAACGATTCTCATCCTGGACTGAGAATCGTTGTCATGTGGAAGCCGCGCCACGAGCTCGCTCGACCGAGTCGCGCGGTGCTTCTGCCCTCGCACTGACGGCGCTGACGGCCTCGCGTGGCGGCTGCGGTGCCTCCGGCCGGGTCGGACCGGCGACGGCGCAGGCGCGGGCGGCCTCGCAGGTCGTGACAAGCTTCTACCCGCTGCAGTTCGTCGCCTCAGCGGGTCGGCGGTCCGGACGCCACCGTGACGTAGCCTGACCCAGGCCGGGCGCCGAGCCGCACGACCTCGAGCTGACGCCGCGCGACGTGGCCGGCGCTGCAGCCGGGCCGACCTGGTCGTCTACCTGCACGGGTTCCAGCCGGCGGTCGACCAGGCGGTCGCGGCACGCCGGCCCGCCGGGCGTCGACGTCGCGCCGGCCGCCGACCTCGACCTCGCCGGCCGACGGGACGACACGTGCGCACGGCGACGAGGCCGGCACGCCGACCCGCACTTCTGGCTCGACCCCACCCGGCTCGCCGCGCGTCGCCGACGGCCGTCGCCGACGCGGCTGGCGGCGGCCGACCCGGCGCACGCCGCGGACTTCGCGCAGCCGACGCCGACCGCGCTGCGCGCCGAGCTGCGCGACGCTCGACGACGAGTACCGGCACCGGCCTGGCGGACTGCGCCAGCACGCGACCTGGTCACCAGCCACAGCGCGTTCGGGTACCTGGCCCAGCGGTACGGCATGCACCAGGTCGGCATCACCGGGCTCGTCCCCGGAGGCCGAGCCCGACGCCGCGGCCGCTCGCGGCAGGTCGCGCGACTTCGTGCGAGCAGCACCACGTCACGACGATCTACTACGAGACCCTGGTCAGCCCGGCCGTGGCCCGCACGGTCGCCGGCGAGACCGGAGCGCCGGCCGCCGTGCTCGACCCGCTCGAGGGACTGACCGACGCGATCGGCCGGCGCGCGACTACCTCGAGGTCATGCGCTCCAACCTCGCGATCCTGGCGAAGGGCAGGGCTGCCGTGAGCACGTCGACCCGCGTCCGGCCGACGACGACCGGCAGGCCGTCGTCCGGCTGCGCGGCGTCAGCCATCGGCTACGGCGAGCCGCGCCGTCGTGCGCGACGTCGACCTGACGGTCGCGCCGCGGCGAGGTCGTGGCCGTGCTGGCGCGAACGGCTCCGGCAAGACCACGCTGGTGCGCGGGCTGCTCGGGCTGGCCACCGTGCTGTCGGGCGAGGTCGAGGTGCTTCGGCGACCCGCGTGGGGGCCCGACGACCGCGGCCGGGTCGGGTACGTGACCGCAACGGCAGACCGTCGGCGGCTGCGATCCCCTCGACCGTGCGCGAGGTCGTCGCCTCCGGGCGGCTCCCGCGTCGCCGGTTGCTCGGCGCCGGATGCGCGCGCCGACCGTGAGGTCGTGGACCGGGCGATCGCGGCCGTCGGGCTGGCCACTGGGCCGGCCGGGACATCGCCCAGCTCTCCGGCGGCCAGCAGCGGCGAGCGCTGATCGCCCGCGCGCTGGCCGCCGAGCCGGAGGTGCTGATCATGGACGAGCCGACGGCCGGCGTGGACCGGGCCAGCCAGCAGGCGCTGGCCGCGTCCATCGCCCGGCTCGTCGACGCGCGGCGTGACCATGCTGGTCGTGACCCACGAGGTCGGGCCGCTGGCCGACGTGCTGACGCGCAGCGTGGTCGTCGAGCGACGGTCGGATCGTGCACGACGGCCCCCGGCTCACCGAGCAGCGGACGACGCCGTCCACCACGACGAGCATGGTCGCCACGACGACGTGCACCACCGGACGACCCGGCCGACCCGGAGCCTCCGCGGGCTGGCTCGGGCACCCGCCCGGGAGCGCTGATGGCCACCCTGCTGGAGATCCTCGACTACGACTTCATGCGGCACGCCCTGCTGGCCGCACTGCTCGTCGGCCTGGCGGCCCCGTGGTCGGCATCTTCCTCGTCCAGCGTCGGCTGGCGCTGATCGGCGACGGCATGGGCCACATCGCGCTGGCCGGCGTCGCCCTGGGCGTGCTCACCGGGCAGGCGCCCGTGTGGACGGCGCTGCTCGCCGCCGTCGCCGGGGCGGTCGCGATCGAGCTGGTGCGAGCGCGCGGGCGCACCAGCGGCGACGTCGCGCTGGCGGTGCTGTTCTACGGCGGCATCGCGGGCGGGGTCGTGCTGATCTCGCTCTCGCCGGCCGGCACGCCCGCGAACCTCAACGCCTACCTGTTCGGCGCGATCACCACGACCAGCGCGGCGGACCTCGTCACGTTCGCCGTGCTCGCCGGGGCCGTGCTGGTGACCGCGGGGGTGCTGGCCCCCCGGCTGTTCGCCGTCGAGCAACGACCCGGAGTATGCGCGCGCCGTGGGCCTGCCCGTGGTGGCGCTCAACCTCACGCTGGCCGTGCTGACGGCGGTCACCGTGGTGGTGTCCATGCGGGTGGTGGGCCTGCTGCTCATCAGCGCGCTGATGATCCTGCCGAACGCGATCGCGCAGCAGGTCTGCCACAGCTTCCGCACCAGCCTGGTGCTCGCCGTCGCCATCGGCGTCGTGGTCAGCGTGGCCGGCGTCAGCACGAGCTTCTACGCCAGCACGCCGTCCGGCGGCACGATCGTGCTCTTCGCCGTCGGCCTCTTCCTCGCCGTCGCGCTCGGCGCGGTGCCCGGGACGCGCTCGCCCGCCGGCGCCACCAGCGACGCCGAGAGCCACACCGACCACGAGCACGGGCCGGGGTGCGGCCACCCGGCTGTGCCGCACGACGACCACGTCGACTACGTGCACGCCGGACACCGGCACGCCCAGCACGCCGACCACTACGACGAGCACGGGTCCGCGTGATGACAGCCGCCGCGCAGCCAGCGCCACGGCGCACCCGCCAGCGTGACGCCGTCGCCGAGTTCCTTCGGGGCGGGAGACGTTCACCAGCGCCCAGGAGATCTGGGCGGGCTGCGGGACGGGGCAGCACCATCGGGCTGGCGACGGTCTACCGGGCCGTCCAGGCCCTGGTCGAGGACGGTGAGATCGACGCGCTGCGCACCGACGAGGGCGAGGCGTCTACCGGCACTGCGGTCCGGCGGCACCACCACCACCTGGTGTGCCGGACGTGCGGCCGCACCGTCGAGGTGGAGGGGCCGGCCGTCGAGCGCTGGGCGGCCAAGGTGGCCGCGGAGCACGGTTTCACCGACGTGGAGCCACACGCTGGAGATCTTCGGTACCTGCGACCAGCACTGAGCGGTGGCGACGTCCCTCAGCCGGGGGTCGCGTCGAGGGCCGCCCGTAGCGGCGGTCGCGGCGGGCGTACTCTCGACGGCGCCCCACAGCTCCGGCGGTCGACGTCCGGCCACAGCCGTCCATGAACACCAACTCCGCGTAGGCCGACTGCCACAGCAGGAAGTTGGACATGCGCTGCTCGCCGGACGAGCGCAGGAACAGGTCGACGTCGGGCAGGTCCGGCTCGTCGAGGTAGCGCTCGAGCACCGTTCGTCGCTGACCTGCGCCGGGGTCGAGCCGGCCGGCGGCGACGTCGCGGGCGATGCGCCGGCGCGGCGTCGGCGATCTCGGCGCGGCCGCCGTAGTTGACGCACATCGTCAAGCGTCAGGACGCTGTTGTCCGCGGGTCAGCTCCTCGGCCACCTCGAGCTCGTCGGATGACCGACTCGCCACAGCCGCGGCCGGCGCCCGGCCCAGCGGACCCGGACGCCCCATCGCGTGCATCTGGTCGCGCCGGCGGCGGATCACGTCCCGGTTGAAGCCCATCAGGAAGCGCACCTCGTCGGGCGAGCGCTTCCAGTTCTCGGTGGAGAAGGCGTACGCCGACGACGTGCTCGATGCCCAGCTCGATGGCGCCGGCCACGACGTCGAGCAGCGCCGCCTCGCCGGCCTCGTGGCCCTCGGTCCGCGGCAGCCCGCGCTGGTTGGCCCAGCGGCCGTTGCCGTCCATGACGATCGCGACGTGCCGGGGCACGAGCTCGGCCGGGATCGCCGGCGGCACGCGCGCCGGACGGAGTGCGGCGGACGGGGCCGCCACGGGCGCGGTCCGGTCCGCGGACTGGTCTGCTTCGCCCACGGCACGGTTCAGCGTACGCTCCACAAGCTGCAGGGATCGCAGGCCGCGCTCCAGGTGCCACTGCAGGTAGGCCGCCACCAGCCCGCTGCTCCTCCCGGCGGTGCGCGGACTCGGCTGGCGTCGGCGACCGTCCCAGTCCCCGGTCGAGCAGCGCACCGAGCAGCTCGACGCGTCTCGGCGCCGGGGCCGGCCGACCCGGGCGGGCGGCAGTCCGGGCAGACCGATGCCGCCGCGCGGCGACGGCGAAGGCGCGGTGCGGTCCGGGCGCGCCGCAGCGGGCGCAGTCGTCGAAGCTCGGCGCCTAGCCGGCGACGGCGAGCGCCCGCAGCAGGAACGCGTCGAGCACCAGCGCCGGCGTCGTGCTCGCCCGTCGGCGAGCGCGCGCAGCGCCGCCGACCAGCAGCAGGTACTGCTGCGGCGCCGGCTCGCCGCTCGTCGTCGGTGAGCCGCTCGGCGGTCTCGGGCATGGCCGTGCCCGCCGTGTAGCGGCCGTAGTCGGCGGCGATGCCGCTCGCCGTACGGCGCCGATGCGTCTCGGCCTGCGTGACGATGTCGAGCGATCCGGCCGGCGAGCAGCTGCAGGTCGACATGCATGAACGGCTCGAGCCGGGCGCCGAACTTGCGAGCTGGTGCGCCGGACGCCCTTGGCCACCGCCCGGACCCGGCCGTGCGCGCGGGTCAGCAGGGTGATGATGCGGTCGGCCTCGCCCAGCTTCTGGGTGCGCAGCACGACGGCCTCGTCGCGGTAGGCTCGCGCTGCACAGTGTTGGACCACGCTTAGCACCGTTCGCATTGCGCTCACCGGATGCAGCTGCGCCGCCGGCAGCGCTGCACCGCCGGCGTGACCGGCGGCGCAGCGTCAGGCGCTGGGCGTCCCGGATGGCGCGGTTGACGGCGGAGATGACGGCCTTCAGCGAGGCGGTGATGGTGTTGGCGTCGATGCCGACGCCCCACAGCACCCGCTCGCCGACGGCGCACTCGACGTAGGCCGCGGCCGGGCGTTGCCGCCCTCGGACAGGGCGTGCTCGCTGTAGTCCAGCACCCGGACGTCGACGCCGTCCTCGGCAGGATGTCCAGCAGCGCGGCGATGGGGCCGTTGCCGGTGCCGGTGCGGCGGACCTGGGTGCCGTCCACGACCAGGTCGGCGGCAGGGTCATCGACGCCGTCCTCGTCGGCGTCGGTGCTGCAGCCGAGCCGAGCGAGTACCGGCCCCACTGGCTGTCGCCGGCGGTCGGGCAGGTACTCGTCCTGGAACAGCTGCCACAGCTGCGGCGCCGCTGACCTCGCCGCCCACGGTGTCGGTGCGCTGCTGGATGACGCCGGAGAACTCGATCTGCGCCCGGCGCGGCAGGTCCAGGCTGTGCTCGTTCTTCAGCAGGTAGGCGACGCCGCCCTTGCCGGACTGCGAGTTGACCCGGATGACGGCCTCGTAGCTGCGGCCGAGGTCCTTGGGGTCGATCGGCAGGTACGGGCACTGCCAGGTGAAGTCGTCGACGTCCTTGCCGGCGGCCGCGGCGTCCTTCTCCAGGGCTTCGAGGCCCTTCTTGATGGCGTCCTGGTGCGAGCCGGAGAACGCGGTGAAGACGAGGTCGCCGCCGTAGGGGTGCCGCTCGGGCACCGGCAGCTGGTTGCAGTACTCCACGGTGCGGCGGACGTCGTCGATGTCGCGAGAAGTCGATCATGCGGGTCGATGCCCTGGACGAACATGTTCAGGCCCAGGGTGACCAGGTCCACGTTGCCGGTGCGCTCGCCGTTGCCGAACAGGCAGCCCTCGATGCGGTCGGCGCCGGCCAGGTAGCCCAGCTCGGCGGCGGCGACGCCGGTGCCGCGGTCGTTGTGCGGGTGCAGGGACAGGATGATGCCGTCGCGGCGGGTGCAGGTGCCGGCTCATCCACTCGATGGAGTCGGCGTAGACGTTCGGGCGTGGCCATCTCCACGGTGGCGGGCAGGTTGATGATGACCTGGCGGTCGGCGGAGGCTCGAAGACGTCGGTGATGGCGTTGCAGACCCCGACGGCGTACTCCAGCTCGGTGCCGGTGAAGGACTCCGGCGAGTACTCGTAGGTGATGTGGGTGTCGGCGAGGGTTTCCTCGTACTTCTTGCACAGCCGGGCGCCCTGCGAGGGCGATGTCCAGGATGCCGTCCTCGTCCTGGTTGAACACCACGCGGCGCTGCAGGACGGACGTGGAGTTGTACAGGTGGACGATGGCCTGCTTGGCGCCGACCAGGGACTCGTAGGTGCGCTCGATCAGGTGCTCGCGGGCCTGGGTCAGCACCTGGATGGTGACGTCGTCCGGGATGTGGCCGCCCTCGATGAGCTGGCGGACGAAGTCGAAGTCGGTCTGGCGACGCCGAGGGAAGCCGACCTCGATCTCCTTGTAGCCCATGCGGACCAGCAGGTCGAACATCTTCAGCTTGCGGGCCGGGCTCATCGGGTCGATCAGGGCCTGGTTGCCGTCCCGCAGGTCCACGGCGCACCAGCGCGGCGCCTTGGTGATGACCTTGTCCGGCCAGGTGCGGTCGGGCAGGTCGACGGCGAACGTCTCGTGGTACGGCCGGTACTTGTGCATCGGCATGCCGGACGGCCGCTGGGGGCTGCGCTCGGCGTAGGCCGTCGGGGGGCGCGTCGGTGGCGTGCGGGCTCGGTCTGGATGGTGCTCACTGGGTCCTCGCGATGTGGCTGCGGTGCGGCGGACGGGGCGATCCGTCATCGGCGGCCGGCACGCGAGAGCCCCGCGGCGAGGGACCGGCCTGTTAGAGGGCCCCGCCGCGGCAGCGAAGGAGGAGCTCCACCGTGCGCACGGCGCCAGCGTACGCCCGGGCCGCGGGCGAGGTCCAGGTGGCGGGACGTCGTCCCGGATGCCGAGACGCCGGAGCCGTGCCTCAGAACCGACGGGCCAGCAGCTCCTCGGCGATCTGGACCGCGTTGAGCGCGGCGCCCTTGCGCAGGTTGTCGCCGACGACGAAGAGCGACAGCCCGCGGCCGTCCGGGGCGGTCGGGTCGGTGCGGATGCGGCCGACGTAGCACGGCGTCGCGGCCGGCGGCCTCCAGCGGCGTGGGGACGTCGGACGAGCTCGACGCCCGGCGGCATCCTGCAGCAGCTCGGTGGCCTCGTCCGGGTCATGCGGTCGCGCGAACTCGGCGTGGACGGCCAGCAGTGACCGGTGAACACCGGCACCCGGACGCAGGTGCCGGCGACCAGCAGGTCGGGGACGTGCAGGATCTTGCGGCACTCGTTGCGCAGCTTCTGCTCCTCGTCGGTCTCGCCGCTGCCGTCGTCGACGATCGAGCCGGCCAGCGGCACGACGTTGAACGCGATCGGGCGCGACGTAGGTCGTCGGCGCCGGGCATGCTGACCGCCCGACCGTCGAGCGCCAGGCCGGCCGCGTCGTCCGCCACCGCCCGCACCTGCTCGTCGAGCTCGGCGACGCCGGCGCACGCCCGAGCCGGACACGGCCTGGTAGGACGCGACGTGCAGCCGCACGCAGGTCCGGCCTCGCGGTGCAGCGGCTGCGAGCACCGGCATGCCGCCATCGTCGTGCAGTTCGGGTTGGCGACGATGCCCTTGGGGGTGTGCGAGGTCCTCGGGGTTGACCTCGCTGACGACCAGCGGCACGTCGGGGTCCCTGCGCCAGGCCGAGGAGTTGTCGACGACGATCGCCCCGGCCGCGGCGGCCTTGCGGCGCGAGCTCGAGCGACGCCGTCTTGCCGTTGGAGAACACGGCGATGTCGATGCCGCTCAGGTCGGCGGCCGACCCGTCCTCGACGACGACCTCACCGCCCGCCCACGGCAGCGTCGTGCCCGCGGACCGCGCCGACGCGAAGAAGCGCACGTCGTCCAGCGGGAAACGCCGCTGCTGCCAGCAGCGTGCGCATGACGCTGCCGACCTGACCGGTTGCACCGAAGACTCCGACTCGCATGGCTCAAGGCTAACCGGGCTGCGTACCGGCGAGGGCCGCCAGCCCACTACCGGACAGAAACGAGGCCGTCAGGCCGCGCGACTGCCGAGATGACTGCTCCTCCTGCGCCAGCGGCGGACGAGCTCGTCGAGGCAGCGGTCGGTCAGGGCTGGCGCCGTGTCTGCGTCGTTCGGTGTTGGCCTCGCGTCGCGCCATGCCGGCGGTCGTGGCCGTGGTGGCGGTCCAGCTGGTGGGCCGGTGGTCCCAGTGACGTGGCTGGTCCCGTCGCGTGTGTGACTCGTCCGGTCAGGCCGAGGGCGTGCACGTACCGGTGGTGGCGCCCGCACAACAGCGCGCCGTTGTCGACCGAGGTCGACCCGCCGTAGCGGAACCTGATCAGGTGGTGCACGTCGCACCACGGAGCGGGCGCACCGCAGCCGGGGTAGGTGCAGCCCTTGTCCCGGGTGATGATCGCGGTGCGGATCTTGGGTGGGAACGGGTACCGGGTGTCGCCGACGTCGAGTGGCTGGTGGTCCTCGTCGACCAGGATCGGCACGAGGTCCGCACCGCAGGCCATCGTCTGGGCGGTGAGCGGGGAGACCGGCCACCCGTCGGGCAGCAGCCCCGGTTGCACCGGCGCGACGTCATCGGAAGCGCTGCGCTGCAGCTCTTCGCGGAGGGTGGCGTACCGGGACGGTCACCACGAGACGGTACGGGGAGCCGTGGGTGCTGGGCAGCTGGCCGTCGGCGGCGATGTAGCGCGACAGGACCTGCTGGAGTGCGTCATGGCGACGCTGAGCCGGGCTGCGGTGATCAGGGGTGCCGTCGGCCGCGGGACGCGGGCGCCGAATCGGCGTCGATCGCGGTGGCCAGCAGTCCCGCGCAGACCGGGGTGAGAGTGCCGCGCACGTGAACCAGGCCACTGCCGTCAGGGGTGAACGTCAGGCCGCGCCCGATGTCGCGCAGGTCTTCGTCGCGGGCCAGCCGGTCGCCGGCGTCGGGGTCGAGCATGGCGACCGTGCGCTTGGCGAGGACCTTGGTCTGGGTGGGGTCCAGGACGGCGGCCTGCTCGGCCAGGACCCGTTGAGCGTCCCTGCGGGTGTCGTCGTCCACCACGTCGACCGGGCTCACGGCGGGACAGCTTGACCACGGCGTCGGCGATCGCGGTCACGTGCCGGGAGGACACCTGCCCGGAGACCGCGCCGGCGCGGGTCTCGGCCAGGTCGGCCGCGACCGGGTCGGTGAACAAGGCGGCGCCGACCTCGGCGCGGTGGCGGGCCTCGCCGCGGCTCACGTTGACCAGCGAGCGCACCCACGCGCCCAGCGCGGCCGTGTCCCC
Source organism: uncultured Actinomycetes bacterium (assembly GCA_963785895.1). GTDB lineage: Bacteria > Actinomycetota > Thermoleophilia > Gaiellales > Gaiellaceae > PALSA-600. The sequence continues at coordinate 101,961 of CAWAXB010000028.1, forward strand.
CCGTGGACGCCATGCGCCGGCCCGAACCCGGCCTGGCGGGGCAGACCCCGCTTGCCGGCCTCGATCGCGGCGGCGACCTGAACCATCAACAGCCGACGCTGGGCGACCTCGCTGACCTGCACGAGCGTGGCGAGGTCGTCGTCCGGCAGCCGCCACGGCTCACAACCCATCAGTGCCTCCATGGACTCATTCAGCCGAGCCACCGCGGCCTGCGGCCGGGTCGACAAGACCCGGAGCAGCGGCGGCGTCGGCGGGGTCCCCGCCGCACTCGCCGTCGTCGCTGGTGTCCAGGTCATGCTCCAACGTACTCGAACACTTGTTCGAATACAAGCACTTGGCGACGGGCGGCGGGTGATCCGTGACAGTCGATCCGGCTAGTGCCCATCCCGTTGATTCGGGGCGAAGGGCCACCCTCGAACGACGAGCACCGTCCGTCCGGGCCGAATCGCAGCACCCAGAGATCACGCCAACGCGTCGCCCCCGAGGGGCCTGTACTCGACGACGATGCGCACAACTGCGGTGTCTCCATCTACCGCCACCACGTCGCTGGACATGGTGAACTCCTCGCCGGCTCCTTGGCGCTCGGCCTCCCAGAACTCGGCGATCTCTTCCAGCCCGTCCAGGGGTCTCGCCCAGGGAGAGGGAAGGTAGGTGGCGCCAGGCAGGAACAGACCCACCAGCTGATCTGTCCCGGGTGTGCGCCAGCACAGCTCGTACCGGTCAACCCACTGCTCC
>CAWAXB010000029.1:0-15653 GCA_963785895.1 uncultured Actinomycetes bacterium
GATTGGCAAAGTCGTCACGTTCGAGCAGGCGCGCGACGGTCATCGTCCTTGCAAGGCGGACTGTCTCGGCATACGAGAGCGTGCCGAGCCACTCACCGTTGAAACGCACCTCAGTCTTGTCACGGTCGAGAATCCGGAACGCCTGCTCGGCGAAGTACTTCGCATTCGCATCCAGAACCTCGTCGGCAAGGATCGGGCGCTCCTTCGACAGGCCGGAAGGATCTCCGATCCGTGCTGTGTAGTCACCGACGATCAAGACGATCGTGTGCCCGGCGCGTTGAAAGTCAGCGAGCCTGTCCAGTACGTATGCAAAGCCGATGTGGACGTCGGGCGAGGTCGGATCGACTCCGAGCTTCACACGCAGGGGCCGTTCAAGCTTCAGTTTGGCCTCGAGCCCGCCCTCCGGGAGGACGTCGACGGCATGCCTGACGAGATCCATAACGCGGCTAGACTACCCCGGTTCTGGCGCTCCTCCGGAGAAATCGTCGCCGGCCCCGTCGCCGGCGGATCCGCAAGCTCAGACTTCTTGCCCTTCTTGTGATTCTCGGGCTGCTGGGCATGTCGGCGTTCACCATCGGCCTTCTGACCGCGGTCGCCGCGAAGATCCCGGAGCTCGACCCGGCGCGCCAGAAGCAGCAGGCAAACACGTACGTCTACGCCTCGAACGGGTACAGCATCCTGTCGATCCTGCGTGGCGACCAGGCGCGGATCGTCGTCAAGTCGCCGGCGATCTCCGACTGGATGAAGCACGCCACGGTCGCGATCGAAGACAAGCGCTTCTACGAGCACCGCGGCGTCGACCTGCGCGGGATGGGACGCGCGCTCTGGTCGGACATCACGCACGGCGGCACGGTGCAGGGCGGCTCCACGATCACCCAGCAGCTCGTCAAGCAGACCTACCTGACGAGCCAGAAGACGATCGCGCGCAAGCTGGTCGAGGCGGCGCTGGCCTGGCAGCTCGAGCAGAAGTGGAAGAAGGACAGGATCCTCACCGCGTACCTGAACACCGTCTACTACGGCAACGGCGCCTATGGCGTCGAGCAGGCGTCGCGCGTCTACTTCCACCATCAGGCGAAGGTGATGAAGCCCGCCGAGGCGGCGCTGCTCGCCGGCATCCCGCAGGACCCGAGCGCCTGGGATCCGGTCGCGCATCCCAAGGCCGCTCAGGCACGCCGGAACGTGGTGCTCGGACAGCTCTACGCGCAGGGATATCTGACGAAAAGCCAGTACGTGAACTCACTCGTCTACCCGATGCCCGATGCGAACAGCGTGTCGCTCCCGTCGACGCAGGGCGGCGCCGCCCCCTACTTCGCCAACTACGTCACGGGCCAGCTGGTCGACCACTACGGGGCCCGGCAGACCTACGGCGGCGGCCTCAAGGTGACGACGACGCTCGACGTCGGCCTGCAGAAGCTCGCGAGCAGCGCCATCCAGTCGGTGCTGCCGACGAGCAGCACCGGCCCGACTGCGGCGATGGTCGTGCTCGATGCGCACTCGGGCGCCGTGCTGGCGATGGCCAACGGCGAGAACTACCACAAGAGCCAGTTCAACCTCGCCACCCAGGGCGAGCGGCAGCCGGGCTCGGCGTTCAAGCCGTTCGTGCTCGCCGCTGCGCTGAAGTCGGGCGTCTCGCCGTCGAGCGTCCTCGAGTCGAAGCCGGTCTCGATCGACACCGGCGGTCGCGTCTGGCAGGTGAACAACTACGAAGGCGAGTATCTCGGCCCGATCAACCTGACGAAGGCGATCGCCGTCTCCGACAATGCGGTCTTCTCGCAGTTGACCGCGCTCGTCGGCCCCGCGAGCGTGGCCGCGACGGCGAAGCGCCTCGGGATCACGTCCAAGCTCCAGCCGTACTTCGCGATCGGGCTCGGCGCCGAGCCGGCGACGCCGCTCGAGATGGCCCGGGCATACACCTCGTTCGCCGATGGGGGGTCGCGGATCGACGGGTCGATCTTCGGCAACCAGCCGCGCGCCGTGCAGCAGGTGAAGGACGCGAAAGGCCACGTCGAGGTGAACCAGATGGTCAACACGCCGGCCATCACCCCCACCGAGGCCGGCGTGATCAATGAGCTCCTGCAGGGGGTCGTGCAGGGCGGTACGGGCACGGCGGCGGCGCTCCCGGGCCGCGAGGTCGCCGGCAAGACCGGCACCACCGAGAACTACGGGGACGCCTGGTTCGTCGGCTACACGCCCCAGCTCGTGGCCGCAGTCTGGGTTGGCTACCCCGACAAGCTGGTCCCGATGCTGAGCCAGTTCCACGGCAAGGCGGTCACCGGTGGCACCTTCCCGGCGCTGATCTGGAAGGCGTTCATGTCGAAGGCGCTTGCGAAGCTCAACCTCCCGCCCGAGAACTTCACACCGCCGATCACCGGCTACGCGTCGCCGGTCGCGATCGTCAATCGCAACGGGGTGCTCGAGCGCGACAACGGCCTCTGCAAGAACGCCGCCCGGCTCGAGTTCTGGGCGGGCGAGGGACCGTCGAAGGTCGCGAACTGCAAGAAGAACGAGGTGCAGATCCCCGATGTGGTCGGCGACACGATCAGCACAGCGAGATCGAGGCTCGACGGCCAGCCGCTCAGCACCGCGATCGTCTACAAGCCTGCCAGAGCCGGCCAACGGGTCGACGTCGTCGTCGGCCAGTTCCCGAAGAGAGGCGTCGCCTCGGCCTACGACAAGATCACGCTCGTACTGCCGAAGTCACTGCACGGTGTGGTCCCGCGCGTCACGGGCCTGTCGCTGGCCCGCGCGCGGGCGAAGCTCGAGCACATCCATCTCGAGGTGCAGGTGACCGGCGGGTCGAAGGGCAAGGTCGTGAAGCAGTCCGTGGCGCCCCGGACGGCCGCGTCGCCGGGCCTCACGATCCGGCTGACGGTCAGATCCGCCGGCTGAGGAAGCGCGAGCCGCGCAGGCAGTAGCGCCAGGGCCGCTCGACCGCCTTGGTGATGCCGATCCTCGGGCCTCGCGCCACGTCCACAGGCCCACTTCGCTCGACCAGCTCGAACGGCGGGCGATCGATCAGTAGCCCATCCTGGGCCCGGGTGATGGCGAGCGCCTGGCAGAGACGCCCAGGCCCGCTGCAGAGCAACCTCTGGTCGGAGAGACCGCGCCGCTCGGCCATCAACTCGATCCCGCGGCGAGGCTCGAGCGCCCGGATCAGCACCGCGCCGGCGACGTCCTCTTCCGAGCACACGACGTTGACGCACCAGTGGATCCCGTACGACCGGTAGACGTACACATGTCCGCCGCCCAGGAACATCGAGGCGTTGCGCGCGGTCCGGCGGTTGCGGAACCCATGAGCTGCGGGATCGGTGTAGTCGTACGCCTCGACCTCGACGATCACGCCGCCGACGCCGTCGAGGTACAGCTCGGCCCCGATCAGCTCGGGCGCGACCTCGTGCGGGCTACGCCGGAAGCTCGAGCTCAGCGGAGGTGACACAACCCGGTGTCAGACACCGGAGTTGAGCGCAGTGCGCAGAGCGTCGACAACCCGCTCCTGGTCGCCACGCCCGAGCCGTGCGTGGAACGGCAGCGCCATCGTGCGGGCGCTGCAGTCCTCGCTCACCGGCAGCATCCCCTCGCTGAAGCCATAGCGCTCCCGCATATAGGACTGCAGGTGGATCGACGGCAGGTACGGCGCGGTCGCGATCCCGTCGGCCGAGAGCCGTGCCATCACTGCGTCGCGATCGACGCCGGCCGGCAGCTTGACGACGTAGACGAACCAGGAGCGCACGTGATCCGCGTCGTCCGCCAGCGGTGTCTCGACGTCGACTCCGGCGAGCAGCTCACCGTAGGACGCGGCGACCGCGGCGCGCGCCTCGAGAATCCGGCCGAGCTTCTCCAGCTGCGCGACGCCGAGCGCCGCCGAGAGATCGTCGAGGCGATAGTTGTAACCGAGGCGCCCGTGCTGCAACCAGCTCGAGGTCTCGAGCCGCCCCTGGTTGCGCAGCGACACGAGCAACTCGTGCTGCGCGGGGTCGTGCGTCGTGACCGCGCCGCCCTCCCCCGTCGTCATCTGCTTGTTCGGGTAGAACGCCCAGACCGCGGGATGGCCGTGCGAGCCGAGCGGCTTGCCCTTGTAGACCGCACCAAGCGCCTCACAGGCATCCTCGACGAGCGCGATCCCGTGTTGCTCGCACAGGGCGAGCAGCTCGTCGTACTCGGCGGGATAGCCGAAGATGTCGACGGCGACGATCGCCTTCGTCCGGGGGGTGATCGCGGCCTCCACCGCCCGCGGGTCGAGATTGAACGTGTTCGGGTCGATGTCGGCGAAGACGGGCGTCGCGCCCTCGTAGATCGCGCAGTTCGCCGACGCGACGAACGAGTACGGCGACGTGATCACCTCGTCGCCCGGCCCGACTCCGGCCAGGCGCATGCACAGGTGCAGACCGGCCGTGCCCGACGAGACGGCGGCGCAGTGCGGTGCGCCGACCGCGTCCGCAAGCAGCGCCTCGAAGCGCGGGCCTGTGGGCCCCAGCGAAAGCCAGCCCGACCGGAGCACCTCGAGCACCCGCTCCTCGTCGTGCTCGTCGATCCAGGGCGCGCTGAGGTTGATGCGCTCGGTCAGTGTCGACACGCGGGTCAGCTGCGCGCGAGCTGCGGGACCGGGGCCAGCCAGTGCGACCAGCGATCGCTCTGCCCGCGCACCGTCTCCAGGTACGCGTTCTGAATCGCACGTGTGATCTCGCCGACGCCGATCTCGTGATCGTCGATCGCGCGCAGCGGCGTCACCTCGGCGGCCGTGCCGCACATGAACACCTCGTCCGCGAGGTAGAGGTCGGAGCGGATGACCGACTTCTCGATCACCGTGTAGCCCAGGTCCTCCGCGATCTGCTTGACCGTGTCGCGGGTGATCCCGGGCAGGATTCCCGTCGCGAGATCCGGCGTGTAGAGGATGCCGTCGCGCACAAGGAAGATGTTCTCGCCCGACCCGTCAGCGACCGTTCCCTCCGGCGAGAGCAGGATCGCCTCGTCGTAGCCGGCGTTGTTCGCCTCGGTGACCGCAAGCATCGAGTTGATGTACACACCCGTCGCCTTCGACACGTGCGGGACGATGTTCGGCGAGACGCGCTGCCAGGACGAGATCTTCGCGCTGATCCCCTTCTGCAACGACTCGGCCCCGAGATACGTCCCCCACGGCCAGCTCATGATCACGGTCTCGACCGGATTTCCCTTCGCCGCCACACCGAGCTCGCCATAGCCGTAGAAGGCGATCGGGCGGATGTAGCACTCCGGCAGCCCGTTCGTGCCGATCAGCTCGTTGCAGGCGCTCGCCAGCTCGTCGACCGAGAACGGGATGTCCATGTAGAGCAGCCGCGCCGAGTTGTGGAGGCGCTGCATGTGGTCGCCGAGCCGGAAGATCGCCGGGCCTTTCGGGGTGTCGTAGCAGCGAATTCCCTCGAAGACGCCCGAGCCGTAGTGCAGCCCGTGCACGCCGACGTGAACCTTCGCGTCGGCCCAGTCCACGAGCTCGCCGTTCATCCAGATCTTCTCGGTCTCCTGCACGACACGCTCCTTCGCCGGACGCGGAATATGAGGCAAGTCTAGTGCACGGGTGCGGTGAGCTCGACGCTCCTCGCACCGGCCAGCCGCTGGAGCTCCGCAGGGGCGAGCGACAGCATGTGCGACTCGGAGCCGGCTCCCGCCCACAGGACGGCATGGTGGAACAACCCCGCATCCATCAGCACCTCGGTGACCTGCCCACGCGGGAACGGAGCCACGGCGCCGGGTTCGAAGCCGGTCGCCTCGACGACCTCCTCGGCCCGCGCGGCGCGCACGGCGGACGCCGCGACCGCTCGGGCGATCGCCCGCTCGTCGGCGCGGCGGTCTCCCGGCACCAGCGCGAGGACGTATGCGCCGTCGCACACGAAGACGATCGACTTGACGATCTGGTCGAGCTCGCACCCGACGACACGCGCAGCGTCCCGGGCGGTCGGCGTGCCTTCGGCGAACTCCTCGATCCGCGCGCTGGCCGCGGCTACCCGCAGGGCGGTGGCGACCCGCTCGACCGGCTCCGGCCACGATGCCACGCCGTTACTGAATCACGTACGCCTCGTCGATGCCTTCGCGGAGGCGCTCGAGGAGGTCGTCCGGCACCGGCGCGTCGACCGAAAGGGCCATCAGCGCGTGCCCGCCCTCGCGGTTTCGCGAGACGGCCATGTTGGCGATGTTGACGTGGGCTTCGCCGAAGAGCGTCCCGATGCGGCCGATCACGCCGGGCACATCGTCGTAGCGGAGCAGGATCAGCCGCGACGCGAGCTCCATCTCCAGCTCGAAGCCGAGCGCGGAGACGAGCCACTGGCGACCGTCGTTGCCAATCGTCGTGCCGGCGACGCGGACGCCGTCGACCGACACCGCGACGAGATTCGTGAAGTCGCGCGAGGAGCGGCGGCGCTCCTCGACCACCTCGATGCCTCGATCGGCCGCGATCACGGGCGCGTTGACGTAGTTGACGGGATGGTCGGTGTGGCCCTGGAAGGCGCCGTTGAGCGCGGCCACCGTCAGCAACCTGCTGTCGTACTCGGCAAGCTCGCCGTGCACCTCCACCACGACCTTGCGCACCTCGCCGCCCGCCATCGCCATCGCGAGCCGCCCCAGAGACGCCGCGAGCGGGATGTACGGGCCGAGCACCTCGAGGTCGTCGGCGCCGACTGTCGGGATGTTGACCGCGTTCGTGACGAGGCCGCCGTCGAGCGCTGCCGCGACCTGCTCGGCGACGATCACGCCCGCGCGATCCTGCGCCTCGCCGGTCGAGGCGGCCAGGTGCGGAGTGACGACGATGTTCGGTGCGCCCAGCAACGGGCCGTCGTACGGCTCCTTCACGAACACGTCGATCGCCGCGCCGGCGACCTTGCCCGACTCGAGTGCGGCGACCAGCGCAGCGTCGTCGACAAGGTCGCCACGCGCCGCGTTGACGATCCGGACGCCGTCGCGCATCTTGGCGATTGCCGCCCCGTCGATCGCCCCTCGCGTCTCGTCGTTCAGCGGCAGGTGCAAGGTCAGGAAGTCGACGCGCGCCAGCACCTCGTCAAACGTTGCGCTCTCCGCGCCGAGCTCGCGAAAGCGATCGGCCGGTACGAACGGGTCGTAGGCGACCACCTTCATCTGCAGGCCGAGTGCCCGGCGCGCAACCTGCCGCCCGATGCGGCCGAACCCGAGCACGCCCAGGGTCTTGTCGGCCAGCTCGACGCCACCCCACTTCGACCGCTCCCAGCGGCCGTCCATCAGCGCCGCGTGGGCCTGCGGGATGTTCCGGGCGAGTGCGACGAGCAGCCCGATCGTGTGCTCCGCCGCCGAGATGACGTTCGACTCGGGCGCATTCGCAACCACGATCCCGCGCCGCGTCGCCGCGTCCACGTCGACGTTGTCGACGCCAACGCCGGCGCGGCCGATCACCTTGAGGCGCTCCGCCCGAGCGATCAGCTCCGCGGTGACCTTGGTCGCCGACCGGACGATCAGCGCGTCGTAGCCGCCGATGATCTCCTCGAGTGGCGACTCGGTGTCGACGTCGACGTCGAACCTCGCCCGTAGCAGCTCGACGCCCGCATCCGCGATCCGCTCCCGAACGAGGACCTCATCGCTTCGGCCCCGTCCAAGCCTCCTCCTCTTCCCGTCAAGCCTACGCCGGACGTGCAGAGAAAGGCGTGTCGAACGCCGCGAACGCGCTCGGCACGGCCGCGCCCCGCTCGATCCCGGCGCCAAGCTCGGTCAGCGACAGCTCGACAGCGGCGAGCGCGCTCGAGATGTCGAAGATGTCGAACCAGCCGATGTGGCCGATCCGGAAGATCTTGCCCTTCAACGCCCCCTGGCCCGGCGCGAGCGTGACGCCGTGACGGTCGCGCAGGTGCAGCAGGAGCTCGCCGGCGTCGATCCCCTCGGGGACGCGCACCGCCGTCACGACGGCGGCCGTGTCGTCGTCGGGCGAGAACAGGTCCAGCCCCATCGCCTTGATCCCCGCCCGTGTGGCCCGCCCCAGGCGCACGTGCCGGTCGAACGCCGCCTCGAGCCCCGCGTCGAGGATCAGGCCGAGCGCGACCTCGAGGCTGCGGATCGTCCCGACGGCAGGCGTGAACGCCGCATCGAGCTTGTCCTGCGCCGCCTTGTTGCGCTTCCAGTCGAAGTAGAAGCTCCGCGACGGCTTGGCGCGTGCCAGCACGCGCTCCGGAACCGAGACCATGGCCAGCCCGGGCGGCGACATCAGCGCCTTCTGTGAACCGGAAACAACCACGTCGAGACCCCACGCGTCGGTCTCGAGCGGCACCGCGCCAAGCGACGAGATCGCATCGACGACGAGCGTTGCGTCGCCGACCGCCGCCTTGATCGCACGCACGTCCGAGACGACGCCGGTGGAGGTGTCCGAGTGCTGGCAGAAGACCAGGTCGACGCCCGACTCGCGCACCGCCGCGCCGATCTCGGCCGCGTCGGGCACCTCGCCCCACTCGTAGCGAATCGCCTGCACGTCGAGTCCGTGCTGCTCGCAGATCGCGACCCACCGCTCGCCGAACGACCCGTGGCTGACGACCGCAACACGGTCGCCCGGAGCGCAGAGATTCGCGACGGCCGACTCCATCGCGCCGGTTCCCGACGCGGTGAAGAGCAAGACGTCCGACTCGGTGCGGAAGACAGCGCGCAACCCCTCGAGGGCGTTTGCGTAGATCTCGCGGAAGTCGCTTCCACGGTGATGGACCATCGGCGCCGCGCCCGCGGCAAGCACCTCCGGCGGGATGGGCGTCGGGCCCGGCGTGAAGAGATACCGTTTCTCCAAGATAGAGAGAGCGTAACGCCCGCCGGTGCCGCGCCCGCACGGAGACGGACAGGCCACACTACGACCGTGGACGTCCTTCTGTCCTTCGCCGCGGCGCTCGTCTCGCTGCGCCTGGCCGGCCTGCTGCTGAAGAGCGGCAGGTTCGCCTGGGCGGCCGGCCTGCTCACCTTCGCGGCCGCCGCCGCCTCGATGGCGTGGGGCTCGGCCCACGGCTGGGACGGAACGGTCTTCCGCCTCTACTACCTCGCAGGCGCGTTGCTGTCAGCGCCGCTGCTCGGAATCGGGTCGCTGCAGCTCTCAGGACGGCGGTGGGCCGGCCCGCTCGGCCTGCTCTATTCGGGACTGGCAATCGGCATCGCGGCGGTGATGCCGGTGCACGGCGCGTTCTCGTCAACACAGGTTCCGCACGCGCAGGACCACGTCGACGTCCTGCCGCGCGTGGTCGCGATCGCGGGCAGCTCGATCGGCACGCTGGCCGTCGTGCTCGTCGCGGCGGCGACGCTGCGCAGGCGGCCGCTGGGCAACGCACTCCTCGTCGCGGCGGTTGCGGCAGCCGGGATCGCGTCAGCGCTGACCCAGACCGCGGTCGCGGCGGCAGCCGCGTGTTTCGCGCTCGCGGCGGCCCTGCTCTACGCCGGCGCAACTCGGCGCAGTTAACGGCCTGCCGCGAGCAGCTTCTCGCGCACTCGCTCGTTGACCGCGCGCGGGTCGGCCTTGCCTCCGGTCTCCTTCATCACCTGTCCGACGAAGAAGCCGAGCAGACCGTGCTTGCCCCAGCGGTACTGCTCGGCCTGGGCGGCATTCGCCTCGAGCACACGGTCGATCACCGGGTCGAGCTCAGAGGCGTCGGAGACCGCCTTCTCGGCCAGGTACGGCTCTGCGCTGAAGCCGTCGTCCCCGCTCTTCGCCAGCGCCTCGTCGAAGGTCGCGCGCGGGATCTGCGCACGCGCATCGACGAGCTTCGCGAGCTCGGCGGGGTCGACCGCGCTCGGTGCGACACCGGTGGCCACGAACTGATTTGCCAGCACGTTCGCCGCCTCTTTCGCGTCCGCGCCCGCCGCCACGACGTCCGACCAGAGCCGGTCGAGCCCGCCGGTGACGAGAACGTCGGCGTCGTAGAACGACAGGGTGTCGGCGATCCGCCTGATGCGCGAGCCGGGCAGCTCGCCGATCTCGCCGCGCAGCCGGTCGACGAGCTCGACGGGCGGATGCACCGGCACGAGGTCGGGCTCGGGGAAGTAGCGGTAGTCCTGCGCCTCCTCCTTGGAGCGCATCGGCGCCGAGTCTTCGTTGCCGGGTCGAAGTGGAGCGTCTCCTGATCGACCGTCGCCGCCCGCCTCGTAGATCCCGATCTGGCGCGCGATCTCGCGCTCGATCCCCTTCGCCGCGAAGTTGAACGAGTTCATGTTCTTCAGCTCGGTGCGGGTGCGCAGCTCGTCCGTGCCCGCCGGGCGCACGGAGACGTTGACGTCGAAGCGCATCGAGCCCTTGTCGAGCTCGGCGTCCGAGAGCCCCAGCTCGACGACCGTCTGGCGCAGCAGCTGCAGGAAGCGCTTCGCCGTGTCCGCGTCGTGCAGGTCGGGCTCGGTGACGATCTCGACGAGCGGCGTGCCGCCGCGGTTGAAGTCGACGAGCGTGGCGGTGGCGCCGTGCAGCCGGCCCGACTCGGCGACGTGCACGTTCTTCGCCGCGTCCTCCTCGAGATGCGCGCGCGTGATGCCGATCGTCGACGTCGCCGTCGGCGGTCGGGCACGGTCAGACTGCCGCCGCGCGCAGAGCGGCTCGTCGTACTGGCTGATCTGGTACGCCTTCGGCAGGTCGGGATAGAAGTAGTTCTTGCGGTGGAAGACCGCGCGCTCGGCGATCGTCGCAGCCGAGCGCGAGCCCGAGCTTGATCGTCTCCTCGATCGCCCGCCGGTTCGGCACCGGCAGCGCGCCCGGGAACGCGAGGCAGACCGGGCACGACGTTCGTGTTCGGCGGCGCGCCGTAGCCGTTGCGGCAGCGGCAGAACATCTTCGTCTCGCGTCTTCAGCTGGACGTGGATCTCCAGCCCGATCACCGGCTCCCAGCGTCGTCGCGCCGTCATGCGCGGTACCTCGCGGGCACGACGTCGAAGCCGAGCGCGCGCTCGAGCGCATGCCCGACGCGGAAGAGCGTGTTCTCGGAGAACTGCGGCCCGACCAGCTGCAGGCCGACGGGCAGGCCGTCCGAGAGCCCGCACGGGATGTTCAGGCCCGGCAGGCCGGCCATGCACGACGGGATCGTCAGCAGGTCGTTGAGGTACATCGCGAGCGGGTCGGCCGCCTTCGCGCCGAGCGGGAACGCGACGGTCGGGCTCGTCGGCGAGACGAGGACGTCGAAGCGCTCGAAGGCGGCGTCGTGCTCGCGCTTGATCACCGTGCGCACCTTCTGCGCGGTGCCGTAGTACGCGTCGTAGTAGCCCGGACGAGAGCGCGTACGTGCCGATCATGATCCGCCGCTTCGGCTCGTCGCCGAAGCCGTCGTCGCGGGTGTTCATCACCATCTCGCGGAAGTCGGCACCCTCGCTCGCGCAGCCCGTAGCGCACACCGTCGTAGCGCGCGAGGTTCGACGACGCCTCGGCCGGGCGCGACCAGGTAGTAGCAGGCGAGCCCGTACTCGACCGAGCGCGGCAGCGAGCACTCGTCCACCTCTGCGCCGAGCGACTCGGCCAGCGCGATCGCGCCTGCACCGCGTCGCGCACGCCCGGCTCGATCCCCTCGGCCTCGTTCAGCTCCCGCGGCACGCCGACACGCACGCCCTTCAGGTCCTCGCGCCGACGGCAGCTCGACCTCCGGCACGTCGACCGTCGTCGAGTCGTTCTCGTCGCGGCCGGCGATCACCGAGTACAGGAGCGCGCAGTCGCGCACGTTCTTCGCGACCGGGCCGACCTGGTCGAGCGACGAGGCGAACGCGACGACGCCGTAGCGCGAGACCGTCCCGTAGGTCGGGGCGCAGCCCGACGTTGCCGCAGAGCGCCGACGGCTGCTTGATCGAGCCGCCCGTGTCCGAGCCGAGCGCCCAGGGCGCAAGGCCGGCCGTGACCGCGGCGGCGCTGCCGCCGCCCGAGCCGCCGGGCACCCGCGTCGGGTCCCACGGGTTGTGCGTCGGGCCGTAGGCGGAGTTCTCGGTCGACGAGCCCATCGCGAACTCGTCGGTGTTCGTCTTGCCGAGCAGCCGCAGCCCGCGCGCCTTGCAGCGCGCCGTCACGGTCGCGTCGAAGACGGGCACGTAGCTCTCGAGGATCTTCGAGCCGGCCGTCGTCGGGACGCCCTTGGTCGCTGATCACGTCCTTGATCGCGATCGGGATCCCTCGCCGCCCGGCGTCGTCGCAGACGTGCAGGTAGGCGTGCAGCTCGGGATCGCGCTCGCCGATCGCGGCGAGATAGGCCGCGAAGAGCTCGTCGCCGACGACCTCGCCCGCGTCGAGCAGGCCGCTTCGCGTCCTCGGCGGTGAGCGTGAGGGTGTCGACTCATGCGGGCGGCACCTTGAAGTAGGTCGTCGTCGCGGTCGGGCGCGTTCGCGAATACCTCGTCGGCGCTCAGCGACGGCGCGCGGCACGTCTTCGGCCCACGCGTTCTGCGATCTCGAGCGGATGCGCGGTCGGCGGCACGTCCGAGAGATCGAGCTCCGACACCTTCGAGACTGCGTCGAGGATCGCCGAGAGCTGCTCCTGGAGACGCGACGATCTCGTCGTCGCCCAGCTCGAGCCGCGCGAGCCGCGCAACGTGCAGCACTTCTTCTCTTGTAGATCCCCGCCATCTCTCCATCCTTCCTGAAACGTGAACGACGAAGGGCCCCTTCCGGAGCCCCTCGCCAACTCGGTTCCGAAAGGGTCTAGAGCGCCTCGACGTTCGATGCCTGCAGGCCCTTGTCGCCCTGCACGACCTCGAATGAGACGCGCTGACCTTCGGTCAGCGACTTGTAGCCCTCACCGCCGATGGCCGAGAAGTGGACGAACACGTCCGCCTCGCCGTCGCCCCGCTCGATGAAGCCGTAACCCTTTTCGTTCGAAAACCACTTGACCGTTCCTTCAGCCAAAACCAACGACTCCTTCTTGATGACTACAAGCCCGCCGGACCGGCGGAGCGCGCTGAATATAGCGCGATCTAGCCCGGATAGACAAGCTCCCCGCGGCGGTAGCGGGCGCAGCGGACGGCGTTCTCGAGCAGGCACGCGATCGTCATCGGCCCGACGCCGCCCGGCACCGGCGTGATCAGCCGCGGCGACCTCGGCGCGCCCGGGTCGACGTCGCCGACGAGGCCCGCCTCGGTGCGGTTGATGCCGACGTCGACGACGACGGCGCCGGGCTTCACCATGTCGGCGGTCGACGAGTCCGGGACGCCGGCGGCGACGACGAGCACGTCGGCGTCGAGCGTGTGCCGCGGCAGGTCGCGCGTGCGCGAATGGCAGAGCGTGACGGTCGCGTTCGCCTGCTGGAGCAGGTGCGCCATCGGCTTGCCGACGATCGCGCTGCGGCCGATCACGACGGCGCGCGCCCCGTCGAGCTCGACGCGATGCTCGGCGAGCAGCGCCATCACGCCGAGCGGCGTGGCCGAGACGATCGCCGGCCGGCCGAGGTAGAGCTCGCCGGCGTTCAGCGGGTGAAAGCCGTCGACGTCCTTGGCCGGCTCGACGGCGCGGATCACCTTCGCCTCGTCGATGTGCGCCGGCAGCGGCAGCTGGACGAGGATCGCGTCGACCTCGTCGACGCGTTCAGCTCGTCGACGCGTCGCGAGCAGCTCTTCCTCGGTCGTGGCGGCCGGGAGCCGCAGGTCGGTCGGCGTCGAAGCCGGCCTCGGTGGCCGCCTTGTGCTTGAGCCGGATGTAGATCTCCGACGCCGGGTCGTCGCCGACGAGCACTGTCACGAGCCCGACGTGACCGAGCCGCGCGACCTCGGCGGCCACCTCGGTGCGGATGCGGTCGGCGAGCGGCTTTCCCTTCATCGCAATCGCAGTCACGCCCGGAGTCTAGGCTCCACCCATGCGCTGGCCCCGGAAGAACGACCCCGGCTCGATCGAGGCGCGGCGGGCTGCGATCGGGCTCGGCGACGAGCCTCGTCACCTCCATCGACCTCGCGCCGTTCGACGGCGGCGGCGGAGTCGCTCGTCGGCGTCGCGGTGATCCCCGTCTCGGCGGCGCCGGTCGGGGTCGAGCTGGGCACGTACGAGCTCTCGGACGACGGGCGACGTCGTCGAGACCGGCCGGGCGCCCGAGACGGTGCACGTGCCGCTCGCGCACACCGAGGGCGGCCTCACCGCGTCGCTGACGCGCGGCGCGCTGGCTGCGGGGACGATCCGCACCCACGTGCTCGTACGACCGGATCACGCGCGCGTCCTGCTTCGTCTGCGCGCGATGCCGCGCGAAGCAATCGCGCTTGCGCGGTGGGTCGAGGCGGAGCTGCCCGACGATGCGAGCGTGGCTCGCCGCGTCGGACGACCCCTCGCTCTCGAAGCGCGCGCGCCTGCGCGAGGTCAAGACGCACGTCGTCGGGCCGATGTGCCACGTGCTCTGGCGCGTGGACGACCGGCGACGCGGTCGGCCCGAACATGATGACCCGCAACTCCTACGCGCTGAACATGGGCTACGTCATGCAGCGCGCGCCGGTGAAGCCCGAGCGCGCGATCCTCGAGGCGAACATGGGCGGCGACAAGAAGCCGTCGGCCGAGTACTTCCAGTCGGGCCACGGCAAGACGGTGCTGGCCGAGGCGTTCCTCTCCGACGAGCAGATCCGGCGCGTCCTGCGCACGACGGCCGACGACCTCGAGGCGCTTTCCTGGGCGGGCACGCACGGCTCGGTGGCCAGCGGGATGCAGTCGGTCGCCTTCACGCCCGCCTCTGCGATCGCCGCGATCTTCGCGGCCACGGGCCAGGATCTGGGCATGGTCGGCACGAGCTCGATGGCGCAGGGAACCGCACGGCGGGTCGAGGGCGGGCTGCACGCGTCGATCCGCTTCGGCGGGCTCGAGGTCGGCACGGTCGGCGGCGGCACGACGCTGCCGTCGGCGCGCGAATGGCTCGGGTCGATCGGCTGCGCCGGCTCCGGCAACGTCTACCGCTTCGCGCAGATCGTCGCCGCAGCGGCGCTCTGCCTCGAGATCAGCGCGTCGGCCGCGATGGCGACCGCGGGCAGCGAGAACTTCTTCCAGGCGCACCACGAACGCGGCGGGCTTAGAGGTGATCGCGCTCGTCTTCCGCTACGAGGCGCGCGACCCGGAGGAGTTCGAGGAGCGCCTACGGCCCCGACGGCGACTGGGCGAAGTTCTTCCGGCGGGCGCCGGTTACATCGGCACCGAGCTGCTGCGCGACTTCGACGAGCCCGGCCGCTACCTCGTGATCGACCGCTGGGAGTCGGCCGACGCGTACAACGACTTCGTCGCCGAGCACCAGGCCGAGTACATGCGCCGAAGCGACGAGGCGCGCTTCTACTACGAGCAGGAGCTGCGCTTCGGCGACGTTCGAGAACATCTGGGCCGGTGACCTGAGCTGCACGATCCCGCCGCACCATGACCCGGCGTGCTGGGGGTGCGGCGACAACCCGGCCGGCCTGCGCCTGCCGTTGCCGGCGGCGGAGGGCCTGACCGAGTACGAGGCGTACTTCTCGTTCGACGAGCGCCACCAGGGCGGGCCGGGAATCGTCCACGGCGGCCTGGTCGCCGGCGCGCTCGACGAGGCGGTCGGGCTGCTCGCGACCTGGTATGCGTTCCCGGCGGTGACCGCGCGCATCTTCGTCCGCTACCGGCAGCCCGTCCCCATCAACACCGAGCTGCTGATCAGCGCCCGACTCGCGGAAGCGCGCGGCAGGCGCCTGCGCGTCGAGGCGGCGATCACCGACGGCGGCGAGCGACTCGCCAAGATCTAGCGATGCGT
>CAWAXB010000030.1:0-19620 GCA_963785895.1 uncultured Actinomycetes bacterium
GTGGGTGCGGCCGCCGTCGCGCCCTGCAGCTCGGCGCGGAGCTCGCCGACCGTGCTCGACCGCTCCGCCAGCACGTCGTGGCGATGGATCGTCTCGAGGTTGACCTGCTGCGAGAACAGGAAGTCGGCGTCGTCAAGGGCGGGATGGCGCCGGAGCGTGTCGGCCAGCGCGAAGCGAACAGAGTCCTCCACGAAGCGCGGCTGCAGATGCGCGTGCTCGACGACGAAGAGCTCGTCGGGGCGCTTCAGCAACTCGTACACGGGCGAGCTCATCGACTGCTCGACGATCTCCACCAGATGCTCGGCGTTGATGCGCGATTCGGTCCCGACGAGCAGCGTTCCCTTGCCGCGCTGGTTGTGGGTCGCGAGCGGGACGAGCTCGAGGATCCGGTCGACGTCGCCGTCGGCGAAGCCCGCCTCGCCCAGACGCTCGGCCGCCGCGCCGCGTACGAGCCCCTGCGCGCACGGGCAGGCATTGATGCCCCAGGCCTCGACGCCCACGACGCGCCTGACCCGCTGCGGCGACGCGGCCGCGATGCCGATCAGGGTGGCGATCTCCTGCGTAGGCAGGCCACTGACCGGAGTGCGCCGCTCGAGCGGATACTGCGCCTCGATGCGCACCTCCGTACGGAGCGCGTGCTGCCGTGCGACGACCTGAGTCGCGATGTGCTCGGCGAGCGTCTCGACGAGGAAGGCTTCGCCGATCACTACCTCGTCGACCGCCGCCCCGAAGACCTCCGGGAAGCGTGACATGTGCACGCCCTTCTGAGCAGGATCGAGGTCGACCGTGCACGAGATGACTGCCGAGAATGTCTTCTCCCGGCCCTCGTGCCGGATCCGGATCGCCTTCTGCACGCCGGTGACCCCGGCGCGGGTCAGGCCGATCCGCACCTCGGGCAGCGAGGCCTGCAGGTCGGCGACAACCGTATGCTGCGACTTCGCCATGGAGTACAACCGTAGCGCGATGCCCGCCGACGGACGCTTCCCGCAGGTCGTCTCACTGGCCTGTCACGATCTGCGCACGCCGCTCGCGACGATCTACGGTTTCGCGCGCACCCTGACGCGCACCGCAGAGCTCGACGCCCGCTCGGCCCGCTTCATCGGGATGATCGAGGAGGCATCGGAGCAGCTGACCGACCTGCTCGACCTGCTCGGGACTGTGGCGCGGATCGAGTCCGGCAAGTGGGAGCCGGGGCTCCGCGAGGCCGGCACGCTCGAGCTGGCGGCCTCGGCAGACGCGCGGATCGCGACCACGGGAGCCGGTGAGCAGATCACCACCGACGCAGCCTCGATCGCCCGCGCCCTCGAGGCGCTCGCGACCGCCGCGCTGCGTTACGGCCCGGTCGAGCGGGTCGTGTGGCACGTCCAGGGCCGGAGGCTGGCGCTCGCTCCGGTGACCGCGGACGCCGCCCCGGTTGTGATCGCCGAGCAGTTGCGCGACCTCGGCGCGATCGTCGCCCGCCGGGCGATCGAGGAGCTGGGCGGCTCGCTCGCGCTTGACGGCGAGACGCTGCGCGTCACGCTGTAGTCGTCGGCGTGCCGCCGGTCTGCTGCAGCTCCGTGCCCGGTGCCGGCAGCCGGGGCTCGCGGCCGTGCCGCACGCTGAGGAAGATCGCGATCGCCGCGGCGGCGATCGAGAGGCCGACCGTGTAGTGGACGAGGCTCGTGACGGTGTGGGCCGCATCGTGCTCCCACTCGCCGCGAGCCAGCGAGCTCGACGTGGTCTGGTCGGCGATCAAGTCTTCTCCGTAGGCGAAGCGCGCAGTGTGGTGAACCTCCCAGCGGTGCAGCCGCACGGTCAGCGCCAGCGCGTCGACACAAGCGGCGATGCAGGTCACATAGATCGCGTAGGGGAAATGGGCTGCAATCCAGCCGGCGAGCACCAGCAGGAGCGGCGGGACGAGCGCCAGCAGCCAGATCTTTGCCTCCAGCGTGCCGGTCGGGGTGTGCCAGACGCGTGCGATGTGGCCGTCGCGCCCGTTCCATTCGACGACCCGCGCCTTCTCGATCGCCAGCGTCACCGCCATCAGCGCTGCGAAGAACACCGGCAACGCGAGGAAGCCGGCCAGCCCGAGCGACGCCTTCGATTCGGGAATCAGCCGTCTCACATCCGGCCCGCCTCGATGATCCGGCCGAGGAACTCACGGGTTCGCGGCTCGCGTGGCTCGCTGAAGATCTGCGCCGGAGCCCCTTCCTCGCAGATCACACCCGCATCGAGGAAGCACACCTTGTCGGCCACCTCCTTCGCAAACGACATCTCGTGCGTCGCGATCACCATCGTCATGCCGGTGTTGGCGAGCTCACGCACGAGGTTCAGCACCTCGGAGACGAGCTGGGGGTCGAGTGCGCTCGTGATCTCGTCGAGGAGCATCAGCTTCGGCTCCATCGCCAGCGCGCGCACGATCGCGACGCGCTGCTGCTGGCCGCCGGACAGGCGGTCGGGGAACTCGTCGGCCTTGTCTGCGAGCCCGATGCGCGCGAGGAGCTCGAGCGCCGTATCGCGTGCTGCGCGCTGCCGGGCCCGGCGCACCTTGCGCGGAGCGAGCGTGACGTTGTCGAGCACCGTCATGTGCGGGAAGAGGTTGTAGGCCTGGAAGACGATGCCGATCTTCCGCCGCAGTGCGTTCACGTCGATGCTGCCGTCGGTCACCTCCTGCCCGTCGACGACGATCGAGCCCTCGTCGACCTGCTCGAGCAGGTTGATGCAGCGGAGCAGCGTCGACTTGCCGGACCCGGATGCGCCGATCAGGCAGACGACGTTGTGTTCGGCGACGTCGAGCGAGACGTGCTTGAGCACCTCGAGCTCGCCGAAGCGCTTCGAGACGTCCCTGACGTCGACGAAGCTCGTCTGCCCGTTCACGCTCAAACGGCGGTTGCGCGCTCGCGGCGCTCGCGCACGAGGATCAGGTGGTCCGTGAACCGCGCCAGCGGAATCGTCAGCAGCACGAAGAAGACCGCGGCGACGGTGTACGAGGTGAAGTTCGCATACGTCTGCGAGTAGCCCTGTGACTGCAAGGCGGCCTCCGCGACGCCGATCACGGAGACGAGCGCCGTGTCCTTCTGCAGCCCGATGAAGTCGTTCAGGAGCGGCGGGATCACGCGACGCACCGCCTGCGGGACGACGACGTAGCGCATCGACTGCCCGTAGGTCAGGCCGAGCGAGCGCGCCGCCATGCGTTGCGACGGATGCACCGACTCGATCCCGGCGCGGTAGACCTCGGTCACGTAGGCGGTGTAGACGAGCGTCAGTGCAATCACCCCGTAGGTGAAGTTCGAGCGGTTGTTCACGAGGCCGATGTTCAACGCCGGCATCCCGAAGCCGACGACGAAGGCGACGAGGATCAGCGGCGTGCCGCGGAAGAAGTCGGTGTAGATGATCATCAGGGCGCGGAGCGGCCGTGCTCCGCGCCCTGGCAATCCACGAATGATGGCGACGGCGAGGGCGAGGACGAGCACGAGCGCCTCGGCGACCACCATCAGCTTCAGGTTCACCTGGAAGCCCGCCCAGACGTTCGGGAGCGCTACCCGAAAGTCGTGCGGCGAGAAGAACGTGGTGATGACCTGATGCAACGGCTTACTTCAGGTTCGGGATCTTCGAGAAGTCGACGTTGAACCACTTCTTCTGGAGCTTGGCGATCGTGCCGTTCTTCCAGAGCTTGTCGATCTGCGCGTTCACGAGCGGTGTCAGCTTCGAGCCTTTCTGCAGCACTGCGCCGTACTGCTCGTGCGTGATGATCTGGCCCGCGACGCTGCCGTATGCGCTCGGGCGCGCCTTCTTCTCGGACGCCACGATCGGCGTGTCGAGGACAAGCGCGTCACAGCGGCCAACCCGGACGGCGACGAACGCCGCCGAGGTCGCCTGGTAGATCAACGGCGTCTTTGCCGGATGCAGCTTCTGCTGGATCCACGACAGGCCGGTGGTGTCGGTCTGCGCGCAGGTCTGCAGCTGCTTCAGGTCGGCCAGAGAGTGCGGGACCTTCGCCTTCTTGGAGAGCAGCACGCCCTGGTTCGCATCGAAATACGAATGGGTGAAGTCAACCGTCCGTTTGCGCTGGGCGGTGATCGTCGCCTCCTGGAAGGAGATGTCGAACGACTTGTGCCCGGCAGCGAAGAGCTTTGCCCACGGGGTGTAGACGAACGTCGGCTTCACGCCCAGGCCCTTGGCCACGGCGGTTGCCAGGTCCGCCTCGTAGCCTTTCGGGTTGAGATAGCTCGAACCGCGGATCTTCCCGTTGGCGAAGTTGACGGCAGGGTCGCCGAACCCGACGACGAGCTGGCCGGGCTTCATCGTGGGCGGCGCGCTCGTGCGGGCACCGGCAACGGCGGCGAGCGAGAACGCCAGCGCCGCGACTGCGACGAGAGCGACTAGACGCTTCACAGAGGTTCCTCCTATGTCTTTTGAGCTGGGGGTGCGCCAAGTCTATTCGGCGACGAGCTGCTTCTCCACCCAGCCTTGAAACGCTGCCAGCAGCGGCTCGGACGCCAGCAACAGGCGTCCTCGGTCGATCATGCCGGAGGCCATTCCCCGGTGCACGGACTCCACGAGCACCGTGTCTTCGGCCCCCACCTGGTTGTCGAAGGCGAAGAAGTCCTCGATCCATTCGTCGCCGACGCCCGGGGCGAAGAAGTAGTCGAGGTACCGCTCGCTGCGCCCGGTCCCGTTCGGCAGTACCGGCCCGATCGACAGGTTGGCGGGGCCGGGGAACACGTTGATGCTCGTGTTCGGGTAGAGCAGGTGGAACTGGCCGCGTTCGCCCGAATGCTTCGCCTGCGCGAACTGCGCCGAGAACGTCGCGTGCGCCTCGAGCTTGTAGCGGTCTGGATGCACGTCGACCTCGGCGCTGAAGCCGGGGTGTGCCGTCGGGCAGTGGTAGCACTCGAGGAAGTTCTCGACCACGATCTTCCAGTTCGCGTTGGCACCGAACTCGACCCGCGAGTGGAAGACGAGGTCGTCGAGGTTCAGGTCGCGCCCGAGGATCTCGGGCAGCTCACCCAGGTGGTCGGCAAGCGGCCCCGCGTCGGCTGACGGATTGACGAAGAGGAACGGCCCCCAGGTGCCCACGCTTGCGGGGACGAGCGACCAGTCCTCCTTGTCGAAGCCGGGCTCGCGATCGGAGCGTGGCGCGTTCCGGAGCGAGCCGTCGAGCTCGTACGTCCAGGCGTGGTAGTGGCACTGAATCGTGTTGCGTGTTCCGCAGCCCTCGGTGAGGACGGCGCCGCGGTGGCGGCAGACGTTGACGAACGCACGGAGCTCGCCGCCCGTGTCGCGCGTGACGAGGATGGGCACGCCGCCCGCGTCGGTGGTGAGGAACGAGCCGGGCTCAGCGACCAGCTCGGCGCCCCCGTACTGCCAGGAGCGCGCGAAGATCCGCGCTCGTTCGCGGCGCAGCAGCTCGTCGTCGCCGTACCAGGTGAATGGAAGCGTGCGGGCGTCAGCCGCCGTGGCCATGCGCCGATGCTACCGCCGGCCTGGTACGCCCGGCCACGGCGCGCACCCGGCTCGAAGCACGCGCGGCAGCGCGCCTCGTATGAATCGAGCGCTCCGACCTGGATCGTCGCACCGTCGAACGGCGCGGGTTCGCCGTCGACGAGACGCTGCGTCATCGTCGCCGGCCCGCCGCAGCGGTGGCACACAGCCTCTAGCTTGTCGACGAACTCGGCAACGCAGAGCAGCGTCGGCATGGCGCCGAACGGCAACCCGCGGAAGTCCTGCGCCAGCCCCGCCGCGACGACGCGCGCGCCCTCCGCGACCAGGACGTCGATCGCGTCGACGATCCCGTCGTCGAAGAACTGCACCTCGTCGATCCCCACCGCGTCGTAGCCGTGAGCGAGGCGGCGTACCTCGTCGCTCGACTCGGCAGTGACGGCCCGCATCTTGGCACCCGCGTGCGAGACGACGTGACCGACGTCGTAGCGGTCGTCGAGCAGCGGCTTCACGATCAGGGCGCGCTGGCCGGCGATCTCGGCGCGGCGCAGGCGGCGGATCAGCTCCTCGCTCTTGCCGCAGAACATCGGTCCGCACACGACCTCGAGCCAGCCGCCGCCCCGTGGCTGTGTCCTGATCATGGGGCAGGCTAACGAGTGGCCAGGACGAACCCGGCACGCGCGAAACCTGGCAGGTGTCCGCGCGGTTCGTCTACTTGAGCAGCCGCGACAGCCGCCGGTCCTTGAGCACCCGCCCGTCGGTCTGGCACGCCGGGCAGTAGAAGATCGTGTGCTCCTCGAAGTCGACCTGTGCGAGCGGCGTGCCGCAGCGGGCGCACGGCTCGCCGAGCCGCCGGTGCACGCGATAGGTGGTCGCGTCGTTGGCGCCCTGCAGGCGCAGCTCGAGGCCGCGCGCCAGCTCGTCGCGGATGGCGCCGGCGAGCCGCGCGACTCCGTCAGCGTCGACCTGGGTCGAGAGCGCGTAGGGCGAGAGGCGCGCGGCCCAGAGGATCTCGTTCGCCCAGGCTCGCCCGATGCCCGCGATCAGCCGCTGGTCACGCAGCAGCGAGTGCAGGCGGCGCGAGTCGGAGGCGAGGATTCGCGCGACATCTTCCGCCGACAGGGTGTCCGCCTCGGGGCCGAGGTGCGCGAGCTCTGCCTGCAGTGCGTCGGGCCGAAGCAGCCACACCCCGGCGCGCTTCTTCGAGCCTGCCTCGGTCAGCTGCAGCTCACCACCGTCGGCAAAGCGGAGCCGGAACACCGGCGTCTTTGCACCTTTCGCGCCGGCAGCGACGTGCTTGAGGCGGCCGGCGCTCATCAGGTGCACCATCAGCACGAGCTCGCCGTCGTCGGTTGGCAGCAAGAAGCGCTTCGCGCGCCGCTCGACGCCGCTGAAGCCTTCGCCGGCGAGCGCGGCGAGGGGCGGGTCGAACGTCTTCAGGGTCGCGATGTGCGCCGGCCCGGCCTGCTCGATCGGGAACTTCTTGACGAGCGGATCGAGCTGGCGGCGCCAGGCCTCGACCTCGGGCAACTCCGGCAACGTACGCTCCTCAGGCGGTGGACGCGATCAGGGTAACCGTGACCAGGGGCGGGAATGTCGAGGCGGTACACACCGTCCACGTCCGCTCCACCGCCGGCGACGAGGCCGGTGACGACATGCGCTGCTTCCTCCGCTCGTCGCTGAAGCCGATCCAGGCAATCCCGCTCGCCGACGGGTATGACGACCTGGACGACGACGAGCTGGCGATTGCCTGCGCTTCCCATCAGGCGGAGCCTGCACAGCTGGCGGCGGCACGCAAGCTGCTCGCGCGCGCGGGTGCGACCGTCGACGACCTCGAGAACGGGCTGCAGCCCGGACGGCCCGACGGCAAGCTCGGCCACAACTGCTCGGGCAAGCACGCCGGCATGCTCGCCGCCTGCCGTGCACACGGCTGGCCACAGCATCCCTACCGCGACCCGGCCCATCCGCTTCAGCAGCGGATCGCCGGACTGGTCGGCCCCGTCGACGGCGACGGCGTCGACGGTTGCGGCGTCCCGACGTTCACGATGCCGCTCGCCCGGATGGCCGCCGTGTTCGCCCGCGTTCCGGAGCGCATCCAGGCTGCGATGCGCGCCCACCCCGAGCTGATCGGCGGAGAGGGATCGGCCGACACCGACCTGATGCGCGCCCTCGATGGCTGGGTCGCGAAGGGCGGCGCCGAAGGGCTCTTCTGCGCGCTCTCTCCCGACGGCGTCGGCTGGGCGTTCAAGGTCGAGGACGGCTCTTCCCGCGCCCTGCGGCCCGCGCTCGCCCAGGTGCTGGGCCTCGCCGCGTTCCGCACCGTTCCCGTTCGCAACTCGCTCGGGGAGACCGTAGGCTCGATCTCATGAAGGTCTTCGTCATCTCCGACATGGAGGGCGTGGCCGGGATCGTCAAGTGGCAGCAGGTCACGGGCGGCCATGCGATGTACGAGGAGGGCCGTCGCCTCTACACGGGTGAGATCAATGCGGCCGTCCGCGGCGCCCGGGCGGCGGGTGCGACCGAGATCGTGGTGATGGACTGCCACGGCGCCGGCGAGGGCTGGACGTTCAACTCGCTGATCCCGGAAGAGCTCGATCCCGGCTGCGAGTTCGTCGTCCAGACCGAGTGGACGGAGTACACGGCCTATCTCGAGCAGGGCGTCGACGCGGCGCTGTTCGTCGGCATGCACGCGATGGCCGGCACACGTGATGGGGTGCTCGCGCACACTGTCAGCGGCTCGTCGTGGTGGCGCCTGCGCTTCAACGGCGTCGAGGTGGGCGAGGCGGGGATCAACGCCGCCCTCTGCGGAACCTGGGGCTGCCCGGTGCTGCTCGTGACCGGCGACGCGGCCGCGTGCCGCGAAGGGACCGCGCTGCTCGGCGCCGGGCTGACGACCGTTGCCGTCAAGACGGGGCTCGGGCGGTTCAGCGCGCGTCAGCTGCCCGGGCCGAAGGCGCGCGAGCTGATCGAGGCCGGTGCGAAGCGCTCGCTCGCCGACCTGAAGGCGGTTACGCCCTACGACCCCGGCTCGCCGTGCGAGATCCTCGTCGACTTCAACACGTCGGATCATGTCGAGAAGTACCGCTACCGGCCGGGCGTCGAGATCGTCACACCGCGCCAGATCGCCTCGCGCGCAGACGACTGGTGGACCGCCTGGCGGCAGTTCTATTTCTAGGATCATCGCCTGTCTCGGGGACTCGGTCACGGAGGGTTCGCCGTACTGGAACTCGCGCGCCCGCACGGGCGATCCCGAAGGCCAGTGGCAGCACTGGGCCGGGTTGCGCCATCCCGAGCTCGAGCTGCGCAACTTCGGCATCTGGGGCGAGCGCACCGACGAGATCGCGGCTCGGTTCGACGACGCAGTCCTCGGCGCGGACGCGCTGGTCGTGCAGGGAGGGATCAACGACATCGCGCAGGGTCGCGACGTCGCGCTCGCCGCGCAGACGCTGCGTGACCTGGTGGAGCGCGCCCGCGCCCTCGGCCTGGCCGTGGCGGTGTGTGACGTGCTTCCCTGGAACAACCGCTGGCCGTACTCGAAGGGGCCGATCCGCGAGCTGAACGAGCGCATCGGTGCGATCGGCGCGCCGGTGCTGCCCTTCCACGACACGCTCGAGGACCCGGACCGTCCCGGGCGCATGAAGGCCGAGTGGACGAATCCCGACGGCGACCATCCGTCGGTGGTCGGCTACCGCCGGCTCGGCGAGCTCGCGTTCAGGCCTCTATAGCCTGACGCGCGTGTCACTGCTCCAGGCACGCGGCGTCGCCAAGAGCTTCGGCTCGCGGCAGATTCTCGACGGTGTCGATCTCGACATCGAGGCGGGCGCTCGCCTGGGCATGATCGGTCCGAACGGCGGCGGCAAGTCGACCCTGCTGCGCATCCTGGCCGGCGAGGAGACAGAGGATCGCGGCGAGCTGACGCGACGTCGTGGCCTCACGGTCGCCTTCCTGCCGCAGCAGCTGGAGGGCGACGAACGGGCGGCGCCGGCGACGCTCCGCGCCGCGCGACCGGATCTCGACGAGCTCGAGGCCGAGCTGGCGGCGATCGAAAGCCAGATCGCCCAGGCGTCCGCCGACCTCGACCGGCTCTCCCGTCTCCTGCGGCGGCAGGAGGACGTGCTCGAGCGCTGGACCGTCGCCGGCGGCCCGGGCTTCGAAGGCCGTGCTCGGGCGCTTCTCGGTGACGTCGGCCTCGATCCGGACGATCTCGACAAGCCGACTCGCGTGCTCTCGGGCGGGCAGCGGAAGCTCGTCGGGCTCGCGGCCTGCCTGCTCCGCGACCCGGACGTGCTGCTGCTCGACGAGCCCGAGGCGCACCTCGACGTCGAGGCGCGCGAGCACATGGAACAACTGATGCGCTCGTTCGACGGTGCGGTCGTCGCCGTCTCGCACGACCGGTACCTGCTCGACGAGACCGTCTCCGAGATCGCCGAGCTGGCGAACGGCCGGATCCGGATCTGGCCGGGTAACTACTCCGCCTACACCGTCGCGCGCGAGCTCGAGCTGCAACGCGCCCAGCAGCAGTACGTGACACAGCAGAAGGAGATCGCGCGTCTCGAGGAGGCGATCCGCCGTTTCAAGGACTGGGCGAGCCGAGTCGTGGACGAGCGCCACATCAAGCAGGCCCGCAACAAGCAGCGGCAGATCGACCGCATGGACAAGATCGACCGTCCGGTGCTCGAGCGGCGCAAGATCGCGCTCGACCTGCGGCCGCACGCGCGCGGCGGCGAACGGGTCGTCGAGCTGCTGGCGGCGGGCGTCGAGCTGGGCGGCGTGCCGATCCTCGCCGGCGTCGACCTGGCCGTGCTGCGAGGAGAGCGCGTGGGCGTCGTCGGCCCGAACGGGGCCGGCAAGTCGGTGCTGTTACGCGCCCTCGCGGGCGAGCTCGAGCCGACCGAAGGCGAACGGAAGGCAGGGCCCTCGATCCGGTTCGGACGGCTGGCGCAGGACCGCAGGCCCGACGACCCGAATGCGACGCCGCTGCAACTCGTCCGCCGGGCCGCTCCGATCTCGGAAGGGGAGGCGGTGTCGCGGTTGATGGCCTTCCTCTTCTCATACGAGCAGGTGCGCCGGCCGCTCGACACGCTCTCGGGTGGAGAGTGGACACGCCTGCAGCTGTTGCTGCTGATGCTCGCGGGCGCGAACTGCCTGCTGCTCGACGAGCCGACGAATCATCTCGACATCGAGTCGGTGGAGATGCTCGAGGGCGCGCTCGAGACGTTCGACGGCACGGCGATCTTCGTCTCGCACGACCGGTACTTCCTCGACCGGATCGCCGACCGGATCGTCGAGGTGTCGGACGGCGGCGTGCGGTCGTTCGAGGGCGGCTGGTCGACCTGGCGCGCGCGCCAGGAGGCGACCGCGTGACAAACGAGCGCTGTGGCTAGGACACGGCCGGCCGCAGGGCGGCGCGGTGCAGCTCGCTGTGGCCGAGCCGGACGTGCTGCTCGGTGACGTCGACCAGGAAGCCCTGCAGGAAGAGCGGGCGGTACTCCTCGTCGCGTACGGCGACCGTCTGGTCGAGCACCCACACGTGGCTGCCGTCGGCCCCGACCAGGCGATACTCGAGGTGGAACCCGTCGCCCTTCTCGTGCGTGCGCTGCACCTCGGCGAGCACGTGCTCGCGGTCGTCGGGGTGCAGCCGGGAGATGAAGAAGTCCGGGACGAGCCAGTCGGAGACCGGGTAGCCGAGCATCGCCTCGATCTGCGGGCTGATGTACCTCGTGCGAACGGGCATGCCGATGTCGTTGATGTAGGTCGCGATCGGCAGCTGCTCGACGAGCGTGCGGTACTTCGCCTCGGCCTCTCGCAGCCGTTCCTCGCGCTCACGCCGTTTCGTGATCTCGCGTAGCGAGATCGCGAACAGGAACGGTCCCGGGACGTCGACGCGCGTGATCGCCACCTCGGCGGGGAACGGGCGGCGGTCGGAGCGAAGGGCGATGATCTCATGACGCGTGCCGAGCAGCGGCCCGCTGCCGGAGGCGAGCACCTCGGCCAATCCCTCGCGATCCTCGTCTGCCACCGCGAGCTCGAGGAAGCGCCGGCCGATCGCCTCGCTGCGGGTCCAGCCGAACGTCTCCTCGGTCGCGGGGTTGATCTCGGTGATCAGCCCTTCGTGGTCGGCGATCACCACGCAGTCGACCGTGGCGCGGAGAATCGCGTCCTTGCGCCCCTCGCTCGTCACCAGTGCCCGTTCGGAGCGCTTGCGCGAGGTGACGTCCATCATCAGCGAGATCACGCCGACGACCTCACCGTGCGCGTTGTGGATCGGAGCGGCGGAGATGCTGACGTCGATCAGCCCGCCGTCGCGGTGCAAGCGCCGCACGTCAAGGTCGCGGAGCACCTCGCCGCTCTCTTGAATGCGGCTGAGGTTGCCAAGGAAGAAGTCGAGCTCGTCGGCCGGGACGATCGGACTGATCCGGCCGATCGCCTCCTCCGGCCGCCACCCGAACATCTCGGCGGCGCCCGCGTTCCACGAGCGGACACGCCCGTCGAGGTCGAAGTCGATGATCGCGACCGGCGACGCCTCGATCAACGCCTTCTGGTGGGCGTGCGCATCCTGGATCGCCTCGAGCTGAGCGGCCTGCTCGAGCGCGGTCATCGCCTGGTTCGCGAACGCGCGCAGGATCCGGAGCCGTTCCGGTTCCGGTCGCAGCCGGTCGGCCGGGTCGTCCGCCCAGATGTAGCCGACACGGCCGCGCCGGTCGTACAGCGGGACGAACAGCCAGTGGTTCTGCCATGCGTGCGGGCCGCGGCCGTTCAGCTGCGAGCGGTATCCGCTGGTCCGCTCCGGGAGGATCTCCGACGCCTGCTCGCCCGGAATGAGCAGGCAGTCCTCGACGAGGGCGGTCTGGAGGAGTCGCTCGACCTGGGCGACCGTGAGCGGCGCCCCGAGGTTCTCGCCCGGTGGGAAGCCGGTCTCGGCGACGCTTTCGTAGGTGCCGCGCTCACGGTTCAGCAGCTGGACGGCGACCCTGCTGAAGCCGAGCGCCTCCGAGATCGCGCCGCACACGTGCTGCAACAGCGCGGTGGTGCCCGGAGATTCGTTCAGGCTGGACGACACCGCGAGGAGGTGCGCCAGAGCTTCGCGGTTCTCCTTGGCGCGCGCCGCCTCCTGGGCCGACTGCACCGCGAGCGCGGCGTGCTCGGAGACGGCGACCAGCACGTCGATCTCGTCACCGGTCGGCTTGCGGCCCGAGACCGGCTCGTCGACCGAGACGATGCCGAGCAGCTGGCCGTCGGCGCCGCGCATCGGCGCGAAGAGCGCATCGTCCGGATGCCATGCGGTCGGGTCGTCGCTCACCGGCAGGTCCGGCCGGAACGTCGACTCGCTGCGCGTCGTCCAGTCGAACTCGCCGTAGGGGAGGAGGTACGCGCCGCGCTGCAGGAAGCGCGAGTCGAGCAACGCCTCCCAGTCGGACAGCTGACGTACCTGGCCGAGGAGCGCGTCGCGTGCCTCGGCGCTCCCGTAGACCGTCGAGACGACGAAGTCGTCCCACTCGCGCCGGTAGAGGTTGACCACGACCGTGCGGAACGCGAGCGAGTCGGAGACCGTCCGGGCGATCGCCGAGAGGAGCTCGGGCAGCTCCTCGCCGGTCCGCACGAGACGGGTGACCTCGAGAAGACCACGGAGGCGCGAGAAGATCGTTGATTGACGTAGGTCGAGTGCCGCCACCGCTTCCTCAAGAGGATCGGTTCTCTTCGGGGAGCCTTACTCCCCCGAAGAGGTGAGATTCGAAAGCGATAATCGCCGATCTGCCTGCTCGATGACGAGCGGATCGTGGGTCGAGCAGAGTACCGCGGCGCCGGTCTCGCGGGCGAGCTGCGCCAGCAGGACGGCCACGGCGATCGCATTTGTCCCGTCGAGGCGCGAGGTGGGCTCGTCGGCGAGGAGCAGCGCGGGGCGTGTGGCGATCGCACGGGCGATCGCCACACGCGCCCGTTCTCCCTGCGAGAGACGGGCAACGCGCTGGGTCGTGCGCTCGGCGAGTCCGACCGCTTCGAGCGCGGCGACCGCCTCCGCCGCGCTCGTTCGCTCACGGCCTCGGAGGGCCAGCGCGAGCTCCACGTTCTCCAGGGCCGAGAGGTGGGGGACGAGCCCGGCCTGCTGGCCGACGTAGGCGATCCGGTCGCGTCGGACGGCCGCCCGCGCGGCCCGATCGAGGGAGGTCAGCTCCCGCCCTTCGACCGCGATCGAGCCGGCATCCGGAAGCTCGAGCCCGGCCAGAAGGTGGAGCAGCGTCGTCTTCCCCGAACCCGACGGCCCGGTGACGGCGTGCAGGCAGCCCGCGTGGAAACGCGCGTCGAGACCATCCAGCACGACGGTGCCGCCGTAGCGCTTGTACACGCCGGTCGCCTCGGCGACCACGCGGGTGCCGGCGGCAGCAGCAACCGTTCGCTGCGCGCGCCGCCCGGCACGTTGCGCTTGCGCCTCGCTGCCGCTCGCAGGCGTCACGACCACGCCTCCGGCTTCGAAGCGTGCGGTTGCCTTCGCACCGATACCCGCACGCAGCAGCAGCTCTTCGGGCAGGCGCAGCCAGCCGCCGCGCCCCACGATGATCGTGTCGCCGTCCGCGCCGTCACGTCCCCATTCCTCTGACACGCGCCCGTCTCGGATCCGCACGATCCGGTCGGCGATCCGCACCGACTCGGGGTCGTGGCTGACCACCACCGTCGTGCAGCGGTGCTCGCGCACGAGCTCCGAGAGCATGTCGTAGACCTGGCCTGCGGTTGCACTGTCGAGCTCGCCGGTGGGCTCGTCGGCGAGAAAGACCTTCGGGCGATGCGCGAGCGCGGCGCACAGGGCGACGCGTTGCTGCTCGCCGCCCGAGAGCTGGCCGGGCCGGCTCTCGCGCTTGCCGGCAAGGCCGACGCGCTCGAGCAGCTCGTCGGCCCGGCGGAGCCGGTCGGTTCGCCCCGTGCCGCGCAGCCCGAGCTGCAGCGCGACGAGGTCGCGTGCGCTCAGCTCCGGCGCGAGCGCGCGCGCGTAGTGCTGGTCGGCGTAGCCGAGCATCGATGCGCGGTAGTGCGCCAGGCGGCGCGCCGGCAGCTTGCCGACGTCCTCGCCGTGCACGCGGACGACGCCGGCGGAGGGCCGGTCGAGCCCCGCGAGCAGGCGCAGGAGCGTCGACTTGCCCGAGCCGCTCGGGCCGAGCACCGTCAGCACCTCCCCCTCGGCGACGTGCAGCGAGAGCCCCTGTAGCGCTGCCGCATCTCCTTCCGGGGTGGAGTGCACGCGGAAGACGTCCTTCAGCTCGATTGCTGCTGCGGCGCCGGCGGAGCCGCCGCCTGCGCTTCTGGGCGGCTCCGTCGAGCCTGCGCCGCGTAATTGCTGCGGTCATGCCGATGCCTCGGCGGCGCGCGACGGGGACCGGCCGCGCAGCGTCGTCGCCGCCATCACGAGCAGCGCGGCGAGCAAGACGTAGGCCGCGGCCGCCGAGGCCAGCAGCGGCAGGTCGAGCGGCAAGCCGGAGCGGCGGCTCGGGCTCGGCCGCGCCGGCGGTCGCCGATACAAGCGAGATCACGAGCCTCGAGAGGATCGCTCCGAGCGCGACGCCTCCGGCGATGCCGAAGGCGGCCACGAGCAGCGCGCGCAGCCGCAGGTGCGCCCGGATCGTCGCGGGCGACGCGCCTTGTGCCTCGAGGTCGAACAGCTCGCCGCGGTCGTCGCGCACGTCGCCGACGACCGAGAGCAGCAGCCCGAGGAGCGCGAGCAGCAGCGCCACGGCCGCGGTGCAGGCAAGAGTCAGCAGCGCCCCGCGTGCAAGCGGATCGGCTTGGAGCCGGTCGAGCGTGCTCGCCTGCGACGCGACTGTCAGCTGGGTGAACGGCGCGCGCGCCAGCGTGGCGGCCGTCCTCTGCTCCATCGCCGCCGGGACGTTCAGCCAGAGCTCGTCTGTCAGCCCGAGCCCGGGGGAGCGCGTGTCGAGCAAGGTCGAGACCGTCTGGCGGTCGGCCACGACGGCGTCGCCGGCGATCGAAGGGAAGCGGTCGATCCGCCCGACGATGCGGCCCGCCACCTGCTCGCCTTCGATCTGGAGCGGGATGATCCCGTGCGGGCCGGCCTGATCCGCAACCCGTGCCGTTGCCAGTACGGGCAATGGCCTGCCGTCGGTCGGCTCGGCCGGGCGGAAGATGCCTGTTCGCTCGGGGGTGAGCAGGTAGCCGAGCCGGGCCGCGGAGCCGCCGACCCCGCCCGTGCCGAGCCAGTGCGCGAACGGGCGTTGCACCGCCTTCCCGTCGATCTGCGGGGTCCCGAGCCTGAGCATGCCCTTCGCGCTCGGCTGGATCCCGATACCGGCGTTTGCCGACCTGCGGCCGCCGTTCAGGAGGTCGAGCTCGAGCTGCGCGAACGTGCTGTGGCGGAACGGGGTGCGGCCGTGCAGCATCGCCGTCTCGCGGCCGCTCGTGTGCCCCAGCGGGATCGATTCGTAGTCACCGAGCGGAGAGCGGAAGATCGCGCGGATCGCGATGTCGTCGCCGGTCGTCGACACCGGCAGCGTGAAGCGCCGGCCGGCGGGGAGCGCCGCCGTCTTCAGGGTCATCGCCGAGCGTGGTGCGATCTCGTGGCCGAGCGTGGCGAGTGGCTGCGAGGCGAAGTCGGTGTGCCAGCCGCCGACCGCGGTGAGCTTCTGTGCGGGCAGGCCGAGGAGCGTGAACGTCGCACCGGAGGCAACGTTGCCGGAGAGACGCAGCACCTCGATCGGGCTGCGCGGGTAGGCGGAACGCGGGGCGCCGTGCAGGACCGGAACGAGCTGGGTGAGGTCCTCGGTGAGCACGAACGAGGGCGGAACGGCATAGGTCGCCTCGTCGTGCTGGCCGCGCAGGAGGGTGGAGCGATAGCTGACGGCGAAGAGCGCGAGACCGAGGCTCGCCACCAGAAAGGTCGCCGCGATCGCCGCATGTCCGGGGTTGCGGGCAAGCGACGCGGCGGCGAGGCGCAGCGCGATCGGCCCGCGGCGCCCGGCGCGGCCGGCGAGCCGCAGCGACGGCCCGAGCAGCCGCGCGGCCGCGACCGCGGCTGCGAAGACGATCAGCGCGGGAACGAGCAGCAGGAACGCGCTGGTGCCGCGGCCGCTGCCTGCGAGCTGCGAGGCCCCGACCGACCCGCGTGCCCAGCCCATGAGGACGACCGCGACCGCCCCGATCGCCGCGACATCGAGCGGCGTCAGCGCGAGCCGGCTCAACTGCGGCGGGGCGGCGCGGACGGTCGCGTAGAGCAGGACGCCCGCGATGGAGGCGAGCGCAAGCGTGCCGGCGATGCCGCCCGGCGAGAGCAGCCCGTGCCGGACGACGTCGCCGGCCGGCGAGCCCGAGCGGTCAGCGGCGATCGCCGCCACGGCCCCGCCGGCGACGGTGCCTGCGATCGCGGCGGCGACGGCGATCGCCAGCGATTCGGCGAGGGTGAACAGCTCCACCTGCCAACGCCGAGCGCCGAACCAGGTCAGGCGGCGCCGTGCGTCTGCGACGTCTCGGCGCAGAGATGCAGCGGCAAGGATCGTGAACGCAAGCAGCAGGGCACCGCCTTCGCTTCCGAGCAGCAGCAGCCGCCGGGCCGCGGCGGTCGACGACCCTGCGGCCGCGGCGAGCGTGCCGGTCGGCGCGGTCACCTGGAACTGGTCGGAGCTCGACTCGATCTCCGCCGTCAGCCGCTGCACCCGCGAAGCGAACGCGTCGATCGTCCACGGGTGCACGTCACCGCTCCTGACCGGCACGAACCAGCCGTAGGAGCGATAGAAGGTCTCGAGCTCGGTCGTGCGTGTCAGGCCGGCCACGCCGTTCGCGATCACGACGGGTGACGGCTGTGGCGTGTGATAGCGGACGGAGCGTTCGATCTGGCTGCTGGGCGGCGCCGGAAGCACGAACGAGCCGAACGGCGCGCCGGGTCGCAGGACGGCTCGTCCGACCTCGACCAGCCGGAGGTACGGCGTCGAGGGGATCGGGCCGGCGCCTTCGAGCCGCAGCACCTCGCAGTGGCTCGGCACGCAACGCGAAGGGAGGCGGCCGGACGTGAGCCGGACCCACCGGCCGAGGTCGTCGGCGGCGCGCAGGTTGACGAGCCGCCCCTGGATCGACGCCTCGCGGAAGAGCATGGCGGCGACGGGCTGCTGGCCGAGGGTCGCACGCACACGGGGGCGGACGAGCCGGTCGAGGCTCGCGAAGCTGTTCGAGGCGCCCGACCAGGAGACCGCGATCTCGCGCTCGGCGGGGGCGAGCTGGGCGGTCGCTTGCGCGAGCGACCGGTCCTGCATCACGAGCCGGCCGGCGACCACCGCCGAGAGACCGCGGCCGCTGCGATCACACCGGCGGAGACGAGCAACAGCCGCCCGCCGCCGGCACGCAGGCGCGAGGCGGCGAGCCGGAGCGGGTAGGCGATCTTGCGCAACACCGGTAGCCGGACTCTACTGGTGTCGTATACTCGATGCAACCGTGCCCCGCTACGACGTCCCGAAGGCTGCGCCGGAGCCGCTTCGCCAGGTGCAGCTGCTGATCAACAGCTGCGACCTGCACAGTGGAGACGAGTGGCTGCCCGGGTGGCTCGCCGAGCGCGGGCTGGGCGAGGCCGAGCTCGAGCGGGCGCGCGAGCTCCGCGAGGCGCTCCGGGCGCTCGTGCTGGCGAACAACGGGTTCCCGCTCGACGACGGTGCGCTTACGGCCGTGAATCGCGCCGCCCAGCGCGTGTCGCTGCGCGTCGAGGCGCCGGGCCGGGTACGCCTGGGCGCAGACGGCGATGCGCTCGACGAGGTCGTCGCCGTCGCGCTCGGCGCGATGCTCGACGGCAGCTGGGCGCGGCTGAAGGCGTGCCGCAACTGCAACTGGTCGTTTCACGACTACTCGCCGAACCGGTCGGCGACCTGGTGCTCGATGCAGATCTGCGGCAACCGCACGAAGACGCGCGCCTACCGCCGCCGCAGAACCGCCCCACGCTAGGCAGCGCCGCCGGGCTGGTTGCGGTCTTTCAGCTTGCGCCGAGCAAGAGCGCGAGCAGCGCCTTCTGCACGTGCAGCCGGTTTCCCGCCTCGTCCCAGATCGCGGAGCGCGGGCCGTAGAGGACGCCGGCCTCGATCTCCTCGCCGGGGTGGGCGGGCAGGCAGTGCATGACGAACGCGTCGGGAGCTGCGTGCGCGAGCAGAGCCTCGTCGACGCGGTACGGCTCGAGGTCGGCGAGCCGCCGGCCGCGTTCGTGCTCCTGGCCCATGCTGATCCATGTGTCTGTGACGACGACGTCGGCGCTTCGCACCGCCTCGCGCGGGTCGCGGACAACGGTCACCGCGAGCTCGGCAGGAGGCTCGTAGCCTTCGGGGCAGGCGGCGACCACCTCATAGCCGAGCAGGCTGCCGAGTGCGGCGAGCGAGACCAGCACGTTCGAGCCGTCGCCGACCCAGGCGATGCGGACACCGTCGAGCGAGCCGAGCCGGTCGCGAATCGTGAGCGCGTCTGCGAGCGCCTGGCACGGATGCTCGTCTGCTGTCAACGCGTTGACGACCGGAATAGAGGCCCACTCGGCCCATGCCTCGAGCTCGGCGTGCTCGTGCGTGCGCACTGCGAGCACGTCGAGGTAGCGCGAGAGCGCCCGTGCAGTGTCGGGTAGCGACTCGCCGCGTGACAGCTGCAGCTCTTCCGGCGCGAGCGGGATCGAGGTGCCGCCGAGATGCGCCATCGCGACCGTGAACGACACGCGAGTGCGCGTGGAGTGCTTGGAGAAGTAGAGGCCGAGCGTCGAGCCGGGGGCCAGCGGCCGGTAGCCGTCGCGCAGCCGGCAGGCGAGGTCGAGGATCGTCTCCGCCTCCGGCGCGGCGAGGTCGGAGATGCGCAGGAAGTCGCGTCCGGCGAGCGAGAGCTCGAGCGGTTCGGTCATGCCCACCGCTCCTTGGCCGCCGCGACCGCGGCGGCGACGTCGCCCAGGCGGCTTCCCGCCGGGGGCGCCTCGAATGTGCCGGCGCGTACCTGTGCGGCGATCGTCTCGTGCGCGTCCCGGAACGGCACGCCCCCGGCGACGAGCGCCTCGGCCGCGTCGGTCGCACGCAGCAGCGGGTCGGCGCTTGCGGATGCGAGCCGCGTGCGGTCGAAGGCCAGCCCGCCGACGAGCACGCCGAGCGCGCCCAGCGCGCCTGCGACGTCGCGGCGGGCCGCGAACACCGGCGGCTTGTCTTCCTGGAGATCCTTGTTGTAGGCGAGCGGCAGCGACTTCACGGCCGC
>CAWAXB010000031.1:0-21834 GCA_963785895.1 uncultured Actinomycetes bacterium
GGCGTCATGCCCCAGGTCGGCACACCGTGGTAGGTCTCGCCCGTCAGTGGCAGCGGGATGAAGCCCATGAAGTTGACGACGAAGATGAACAGCATCAGCGTCGTGACGTAGGGGAACCAGCGGCCGATCGCCTTTGTCGGCAGCCCCTGCTCGGCGACCTGGGTCTGGGCGATCTCGTAGACCATCTCGCCGAGCGTCTCCTTGCGGCCCGGCTTGGCGCCGACCCGGGTGCGCATGAAGACAAGCTGCCGAAGAGGATCGTCATGACGCTCGCGATCATCAGGTAGGCGACGGCCTTCGTGATCGACAGGTTGAGCGGTCCAGGGTGGATCGGGATCCACTCGTGCTGCTCGAACTCCTTGGTCGGATCGAACTTCCGCGCGCGAACGCGTTTGCGGGCAGCATCAGCGCGAGCGTCGAGGAGGAGCAGGACGCGCTTCATTGCGCGACTCCTCCGGCCACCGGGCCGGTGTAGTAGGCGACAACTGCAGGCCGAGCGCCGCCGAGTAGCCGGCCGCATAGTCAACGCCGCCGCCAGCCCGAGCCATTTGTCGGACACTGCGACCGCGAAGACGACGACCATCACCGCGATCGCGCGAAAGAGCATTCCGAAAGCAACCACGCCTGCGGCGGCGAGGTTACCCGTACGTGCCTGAATAGTCGCGTCGACACCCAGCCGAGTGCCTCCGATCCCGCCCACAGCACGGCGCCGATCGCCATCCGGTGACACGCCAGCCGGCGATCAGGAAGATCGGCAGCGCGATCACGATACGATCGCGCCAGCGGCGGCAGGCAGAAGCGCCGGCGGAGCGACGCGGGGCTGTGTCCAGGCGGCACGATCAGACGTTTCGGTACTTGAAACGGTGGCGGCGACGCCGACGGGGATACCGACGACGCGCCGAATGCGAGGCCGTAACCGAGCTTCCCACCGCCCAGCCGATCAGCGTCCCGACGGGGATCACCGCTGGGGTGAACCCGATCAGCACACTGCCGGCGCCGGCGAGGGAAAACGTCAGCGCGGGCCTCCACCTGGCGGGAGCATACCAAGGTTTGTAACAGTGTATTTCCCCTGTTGGAACCGCGGTAGGGTGTCTTTGTGACGCGGGGTGCCTGCCGACGGATCCCGAACGGAGTGTCTCGAAAGCCGGGCTCGCCGGCGTCGCCAGCGCGCGCCCGCCGCCGGATGACCTCGTGATCCTGAATCGCCCGGCTTTCCGCCCGGCCCGCCCGTCGAGCGGGTCGGCTTCGAGGCCGAGGTGCCGTGGCTCCGCGCCCTGGTGCGGCCGGGCGACCACCTCGTCGGCCACTCCTACGGCGGCGTCACCGCGCTCGTCGCCGCACCCGAGCTGCCGCTCGCCTCGCTGACCGTGATCGAGCCTCCCGCGTTCGCCGTCGCGCGCGGCGACCCGGACGTCGAGCGCTGGCTCGCCGACGCAGCCGCGATGCCGCGCGACGACGTGCGCACGTACGTCGCGGCATTCCTCCAACATGTCGGAGCACCCGTCGGCCTGCCGGACCCGATGCCGCCCGAGCTCGAGCAGGGCGCGCAGGTGTTCGCGACCGAGCGGTGGCCTTCCGAGGCCGAGGTCGCGCTCCGGCCCCTCCCCTACCCCGTGCTCGTCGTCTCCGGCGACCACGAGCCTGCGTTCGAGGCCGTCGCCGACGTGCTCGAGCGCGAGCTCCATGCCGAGCGCGCGGTCATCCCCGGAGCCGGCCACGCCGTGCAGAGGGCACCCGGGTTCAACGAGAACCTGTTGTCGTTCCTCCGGGCGCCGTGCCCGACGCGGTGGTGATCGGCGCCGGCCACAACGGCCTCGTCGCCGCCAACGTGCTCGCCGATCGTGGCTGGTCGGTCCTGGTGCTGGAGGCCGAGCCCGAGCCGGGCGGGTCGGTTCGGTCGTCGGAGCTGATCGAGCCGGGCTTCGTCAACGACCGGTTCAGCGCCTTCTATCCCCTCGGCGCGGCGTCGCCCGTCTTCCGTGCGCTCGCACTCGACATCCCGTGGCGGCACGGACCGCTCGTGCTCGCACATCCGTCCGGCGACGGCTCCTGCCCGGTCATCTCCCGCGACGTCGACGAAACCGCTGCATCGCTCGGAGTCGACGGCGAGCGCTGGCACGAGCTGATGCACGCTTGGGCCCGCGCCGAGCCTGCCGTGCTGCGCGGCATGACGACGCCGTTTCCACAACTCCGCGCCGCCTTCGCTCTCGGGCTGGAGCCTTCCGCCCTCCGCCTTCTCCGCCCGAGGCTCCGCGGCGAGCACGCCCGCAGGCTGCTGCTCGGCAACGCCCTCCACACCGACATCCCGCCCCACTCCCAGCTCGGCCGCGCCTTCGGCCTGTTGCTCGCTGCCTTCGGCCAGCAGCACGGCTTCCCCTGCATCGAAGGTGGCGCGGGCGGGCTCACCGATGCGCTCGTCGCGCGCGCGGTCGAACGGGGCGTCGAGATCCGCTGTGGTGAGCGCGTCGAGCGTCTGGCCGGCGTGCGCGCACGGCGCGCGGTGCTCGCGGCGGTGGACGCCTGGACACTCGCCCGGCTGCTCGGCCGCACGCCGCGAACGACCCCCGATCCCGCAACCCTCAAGGTCGACTGGACCCTTGACGGGCCCGTGCCCTGGCTGGCCGAGAACGCGAGGCGGGCGCCCGTCGTCCACCTCGGCGACGAGCGGGCGTTCACGATCTTCGGGCAGTACTCGCTCGTCGACCCGACGCGGATGCCCGCAGGGAAGGAGGTCGCGTGGGCCTACAGCCACCTCCTACCGGAT
The DNA here is from genome assembly GCA_963785895.1 of uncultured Actinomycetes bacterium. Taxonomy (GTDB): domain Bacteria; phylum Actinomycetota; class Thermoleophilia; order Gaiellales; family Gaiellaceae; genus PALSA-600. Next base: position 2,765 of record CAWAXB010000031.1, read on the forward strand.
GCCGGGGCGATCGAGGACGCGATCGAGCGGCTCGCGCCCGGCTTCCGCTCGCTGATCCGCGGCCGCCACGTCAGCCGGCTGCCGCCCGGCCGAGTCAATGGCGGAACGATGCGGTTACGCAACCAACTCGTCTTCCGCGGGCGCTTCGGCCGCGCCGAGACCGGCGTGCCGGACGTCTTCCTCGCGTCGTCGTCAGCGCATCCGGGCGGCGGTGTGCACGGTGCGCCCGGCTGGATCGCCGCCCGCACGGCGCTCGCTCATGCGGCCCGCGACTCGGCCTTGCGGCGGCGGCGCGAGCCGGGCGCCGCGAGCTTCACGAGCTCGAGGACGTAGACCACATAGAGCGACGCGCCCAGCGCAAGCAGGCCGGCGGCGATGTCGATGAGCACGTTCGTCATGTTCCAGTGGCCTTTCGGATGCGGGGAGGCGAAGCGGGTCGCGAGCGCCGCGAGAGCGAGCGTCACGCACCATGTCCAGAGGTAGACCACCGAGCGGCGGTGCGAGAAGCCGAGCCGCAGGAACCGGTGATGCAGATGCCGCGCATCGGCGACGTAGACCGGCTGGCGGCTCTTCAGGCGCTTGACCACGACCAGCGAGGTGTCGAGCACCGGCACCGCGAGCACGAGCAGCGGCAGCACGAGTGTCGCCAGGGCGGCGGTCTTCAAGAGGCCCTGCACCGAGACCGCGGCGAGCGTGTAGCCCAGGAGCAGCGCGCCGGAGTCGCCCATGAAGATGCGGGCCGGATAGAAGTTGTGGCGCAAGAAGCCGAGACAGGCGCCGCAGACGATCGCCGAGAGCACCGCCGCGCCGATGCCGCCGAGCGAGAGCTCGATCACGCAGAACGTCGCGCCCGCGATCGCACACACCCCGGCCGCGAGCCCGTCCAGGCCGTCGAGGAAGTTGACCATGTTCATCACGGCGACGATTCCGAGCACGGTGAGCGGGATGCCGACCCAGCCGGGCAGCGCCTGCGCGCCGACGACCGGGAACGTGAAGCTGTGCACCCACACGCCGAACCCGGTCGGGATCGCGGCCGCCGCGATCTGGCCGCCGAGCTTGGGCCACCAGGCGAGGACGCGAAAGTCGTCGACCGCGCCGACGGTGGTCGCCACGCCGGCGCCGATCAGCACACCGCGCAACTCGCTCGTCAGCGGCATGAACGCGAGCGCCGGGACGAAGATGCCGAGGAACAGCGCGAGCCCGCCGAGTCGCGGGATCCCGGGGCGTGCGCGGTCGGCTTCCGCCCTGCGATCGACGAGGCGCAGGTGGCGCGCCGCCGAGCCGACGGCCGGTGTCAGCGCGAGGACGATCGCGAGGGCGCCCAGAGCGCCCCACAGCACCTCGAGATGGTCGGTGAACTGGTCCCAGACCATGGTTAGAGCCTCTCACAAAATAAGCGTTGTGCCGCCCGGCCGCGCTCGGCGGCGCGATTCTGCGTCCTCAGTCGGGTCAATAGAACACCGCTATTGACCCTCCCTGCGTCCTTGCCTCGCACTCGCCGATCGCAGCCGGATCGACGAACGTGATCTTGTGAGAGGCTCTAGCTTATTTCGTGCCGTAGAGGCGGTCTCCCGCGTCGCCGAGGCCGGGGACGATGTAGCCGCGCTCGTTCAGCTGGCGGTCGATTGCCGCGACCACGATCTGCACGTCGGGATGGTTCGTCTGGATGTTCTCGATCCCCTCGGGCGCGGCGATGATCGAGATCAGCCGCACGCTCGATACGCCGGCCTCCTTGACGAGCGAGACGGCGTGCGCGGTCGAATTGCCCGTTGCGAGCATCGGGTCGAGCAGGATCACGTGGCGGTCGGCGACGTCTTGCGGCAGCTTCACGTAGTACTCGACCGGCTGCAGGGTCTCCTCGTTGCGATAGAGCCCAATGAAACCGACCCGCGCGCCCGAGATCAGCGCGAGCACGCCGTCGAGCATGCCGAGCCCCGCGCGCAGGATCGGGCAGACCGCCACCTTCTTGCCGGAGATGCGCGGGAACATCCCGCGCTCGAGCGGCGTCGAGATCTCGACGTCCTCGGTCGGTAAGTCCTTTGTCGCCTCGTACGTCAGGAGCAGCGTGAGCTCGTCGACGATCTTGCGGAAGTGGACGGTCGGGGTTTCGCTGTCACGCAGGTACGAGAGCTTGTGCTGTACCAGCGGGTGCCTGACCTCGACGACGGTCATACGTCGTACGACGTGTACCCGCGGAAGCCGGGGTACAGCGGCCGCTTGTCGCAGAGCGACAGAGCGCGCGCACGCAACGCGTCGACGTCGGCGCCGTCCTGCAGCGCGTCGACGATGATCGACGCGACCTCGGAGAAGTCCGACTCGTCGAAACCGCGCATCGTCGCGGCCGGCGTGCCGAGCCGGACACCCGACGCGACCATCGGCGGGCGCTCGTCGAACGGCACCGTGTTGCGGTTCGCGGTCAACCGGCACTCTTCGAGACGCTCCTGTGCGGCCAGGCCCGTCCAATCGGTTGCGCGCAGGTCGAGCTGCACGAGATGCGTGTCGGTGCCGCCTGTGAGGATGTCGAAGCCGCCGCCGATCAAGCTGCTCGCAAGCGTGTCCGCGTTCGCACGCACCTGCCGCTGGTAGTCGGCAAACGCGTCCGTCATCGCGATCTTGAAGCAGGCGGCCTTCGCGGCGATGATGTGCATCAGCGGCCCGCCCTGCATCCCGGGGAAGAGCGCGCGGTCGACCTTCGACGCGTACTCCTCGCGGCAGAGCACGAAGCCCGCGCGCGGCCCTGCCAGCGTCTTGTGCGTCGTCGAGGTGACGAAATCGCAGTGCGGCACGGGGCTCGGATGAATGCCGGCGGCAACGAGCCCGGAGAAGTGCGCCATGTCGCACATCAGCATCGCCCCCACCTCGTCGGCGATCGCCCGGAACTTGTCGGTCTCGACGGTGCGCGGATACGCCGAACCGCCGCAGACGATCAGCTTCGGCCTGACCTCCTTCGCCTGCGCGAGCAGCTCGTCGTAGTCGACCAGCATCGTCTCCCGCGAGACGCCGTAGTGATGGAACTCGTAGAGCTTTCCCGAGAAATTGACCTTCAACCCGTGCGTCAGATGGCCGCCGTGGTCGAGTGAGAGGCCGAGCACCCGGTCGCCCGGATTCAGGACGGCGAAGTAGACGGCCATGTTCGCCTGCGCGCCCGCGTGCGGCTGGACGTTCGCGTGCTCTGCGCCGAAGAGCTCCGTCGCCCGTCCTCGCGCGAGCTCCTCGATCTCGTCGACGACCTCGCAGCCGCCGTAGTAGCGCTTGCCGGGGTAGCCCTCGGCGTACTTGTTCGTCGGCACCGAGCCCGCGGCTTCGAGCACCGACGGCCAGGTGAAGTTCTCGGAGGCGATCAGCTCGATCTGGCCGCGCTGGCGATCGAGCTCGCGGCCCAGGAGCTCGGCGATCTCGGGATCGATCTCGGCGAGACCAGCCGACTTCAGCTGTTCGAAGGTCTGCTGTGCGATCGCCATGGACTGATGGTAACCCGCTACGCGGCCAGTGCCCGGCGCACCCGCTCGAGCGCCTCGGCGGCAGGCGCCGCGCCGTCGCGGATCACGACCGGTTCGGGGCCGGTGAAATCGATCACGGTCGAGGGAGTCCCAGGCAGCGGGCCGCGGTCGAGCTCGGCGGCGCAGCCCGCCCGGATGCGGGACGGAACGTCGCTCAGCGACACGGGATTCTGCCCGCCCGGATCGTTCGCGCTCGTCGCCAGCACGCACCCGACGGCATCGATCACCTCGCGCGCGCCCGGCGGCAGCTCCGGCACCCGCACGCCGATCGCATCGGAGCGCGTGCCCGTGAGCCAGCGAAACCGGCGCGCGGGGTTCGAGAGGACGAGCGTGTACGGGCCCGGCAGCAGCGTGCGCGCGATCACACCGGCGCGTCCACGGAGCTCCGGCAAGCACTCGAAGAGCAGCTCGAGGCTCGCCGCGAGCAGGGCGGTCGGTTGAGCCTGGTCGCGGCCCTTCAACCGGTAGACGCGCGTGGCGTAGTCCTCCCGGTACGGCGAGGCGACGAGGCCGTAGACCGTGTCGGTCGGCAAGAGGACCGGGCGTCCCGACCTGATCCCCTCCACGGCGTGTTCGATATCTGGAGCTGAACTCATGGTGACGCCCGCCATTGCGCTTCGACAACCCGCTGCCTGCCGGCCAGGTCGAGCCCGATGCTAACTGCCGCGTAGCCGGTCGCGAGCAGGAGGTCGCGAATCTCGCCGGCCCGATGCTCGTGCACCTCCAGCACCAGCCAGCCGTCGAGCACGGTGCGCGCCTGCTCGGCCAGACGGCCCGTCTGCCCCTGGTCGACGAGCGCCGCACGCGGCTCGAACGTGCGCACCTCCTCGTCGAGCCCGTCCAGCTCGGCCTCGAGCACGTAGGGCGGATTCGAGACGACGAGCTGGAACGGGCCGCCGACCCCGTCGAGCAGGTCCGTCTCCACGAAAGCCACGTCCAGCCGGTTGGCGGCCGCGTTCTCGCGTGCGAGCGCGAGCGCGTCCGGCGAGAGGTCGGTGGCGACGACCTGCGCGTCCGGGCGCTCGTGCGCGATCGAGAGCGCGATCGCCCCGCTGCCGGTGCCGACATCGACCACGCGCGGCGCGTCGATGCCTTCGAGCAGAGCCAGGCAGCGTTCGACGACCGTCTCCGTCTCGGGACGCGGCACGAGCGCGCGCCCGTCGGTCTTCAAGGTGAGGTGGCGAAAGTCCCAGTCGCCGAGGACGTAGGCCAGCGGCTCACGGGCGCCGCGCCGGCGCACCAGCTCGCGTACGACGGCGCGCTCCGCATCGGTCAGCGGGCGGTCGTGCTGCGTGTACAGCTCGAGCCGTGTGACGCCGAGACCGTGCGCGAGCAGCCGTTCGGCGTCGAGACGCGAGCTCTCGACGCCACGCGCCGCGAGATACTCGCTGGCGCCGGCCAGAACCTCCGCGAGCGTCAACGCTCGAGCGCGCGGCGGCGCTCGTCGGCCGTCAGTGCATCGGTGAAGTCGTCGAGCGCACCGGCGAGCACCTGCTCGAGCGGCACGTTCACCTTGATGCGGTGATCGGTGACGCGGCTCTGCGGGTAGTTGTAGGTGCGGATCTTCTCGGCGCGCGCACCCGTGCCGACCTGCGCGCTGCGTGCCGCCGCCTGCTCAGCCGCCTGGCGCTCGCGCTCCGCCTCGTAGATGCGCGCACGCAGCACGCGCATCGCCTTCTCGCGGTTCTGCAGCTGCGAGCGCTCGTCCTGCATGGCCACGACGATGCCGGTCGGGAGATGCGTGATGCGCACCGCCGAGTCGGTCGTGTTCACCGACTGGCCCCCGGGGCCCGACGAGCGGTAGACATCGATCTTCAGATCGCTCTCCTGCACTTCGAGGTCGACGTCTTCCGCCTCCGGCATCACGGCCACCGTCGCGGTCGACGTGTGGATCCGGCCTTGCGACTCCGTCTCGGGCACGCGCTGCACGCGATGTGTGCCGCCCTCGAACTTGAAGATCGAGTAGGCGCCGTCACCCTTCACCGCGAACGTCCCCTCCTTGAGCCCTCCGGCGTCGCTCGGCGTCACCTCGATCTGCTCCCACTTGAAGCCGAGCTTCTCCGCGTAACGCTGCAGCAGCTTGGCGAGGTCTCCGGCCCAGAGCTTCCCCTCATCGCCACCCTCACCGCCGCGAATCTCGATGATCACATCCTTCTCGTCGGCGGGATCGCGTTCGGCGAGCGCGAGCTTCAGCTCCTCCTCGAGCCGGGCGACGTCGGCTTCGTAGTCGGCCGACATCTCGGCGAGCTCCGCGTCTGCGCGTGACGCGTCGAGGTCGGCGCGCGCCTGCTTCCACTGCTGCGCAAGCTTCCACGGCGCCTCGAGCTCCTTCAGGCGCCGGCCGACGTCGGCCGCCTCGCGGTGGTCGTTGTAGACGGCAGGGTCCGAGAGCCGTGCCTGCGCCTCGGCGTAGGAACGGTCGAGCTCTGCAACGAGATCGTCGAGTGCGGCCATCGCCGCCCGAGGTTAGCTCTCGCCCGCGAGCTGCGCGTCGAGCGTCACGTCGGGGATGCCCGAGAGCGCCTGCGAGACCGGGCAGTTCAGCTTGGCATCGCCGGCCGCCGCGTCGAACGCAGCTGCGTCGATCCCTGGGACGGTGCCACGCACGGTCAGCGCACCCTTGGTGATGCCCTGGCCGGGCTGGAAGGTGACGGTCGCCGAGGTCTCGAGCTTCGCCGGCGGGTTGCCGGCCTTGGCGAGCACGTTCGACAGCGCCATCGCGAAGCATGACGCCCACGCCGCTGCGATCAGCTCCTCGGGGCTCGTCTTGCCGTTCGGCTCTTCCGAACGGGACGGCCAGGAGACGTCGAGCGGGCCGAAGGCGCCGCTGCCCGCCTGTTCGATCGTCCCGCTTCCACTCATCAAGTCGCCCTGCCAGACAGCCGCGACTGTGCGATCTGTTGCCATTACGCCATCACCTCCACGCGTCGGTCGGCCGGCTCTGTAAGCCGGCCCTCGCGCTCCAGCACTTCGCGGAGCGCACGGATAGAAACTTCGAGCATGTCGAGCGTCGGCTCACGCGTCGTCAGACGCTGCAGCCAGAGCCCGGGCGCGAGCACGGTCATCAGCACGCGATTACCGGAGTGCTTACCGGCGAAGCGGATCAGCTCGTAGGCGATCCCGGCGATCACCGGCAAGAGCACGATGCGGCTGACGATCAGCCAGTACCAGGCAGGGCGGCCCAAAAGCGCGTAGACGAAGACGCTGACGACCATCACCCAGAGCAGGAACGCCGTGCCGCAGCGTGGATGGATCAGCGAGTAGCGCTGCGCGATCTGGGGTGTCAGCTCCTCTCCGGCTTCGTAGGCGTTGATCGCCTTGTGCTCGGCTGCGTGGTACTGGAAGACGCGCCGCAGCGACGGGATGAAGCTGAGGATCGTCAGGTAGAGGACGAAGACCGTCACGCGGACCACTCCCTCGACCAGCACGAACCAGCCGCCGTTCGAGATCGGAAGCAGGTCGGTCAGCAACGCGGGCCCGACCTTGAAGATCATCAGCGCGAATCCGATCGCGACGAGAAAGGCGAATGCGAGCGCCCAGCGCCCGATCTCGGCCGGTTCCTCATCTCCTTCGGCCTCCTCGGCGGCCGCGTAGTTCGCCGACACGCTCAGCGCGCGGAAGCCGATCGCGAGGCTTTCGCCCAGCGCGACGACGCCCCTGACGATCGGCAGGCGCAACGCCCAGTGGCGCGCGGCGAGTGGATCGATCGTGCGTGCGACGTACGCGATCTCACCGTCCGGCTTGCGCACGGCGACCGCCCAGTTGCGCGGTCCACGCATCATCACGCCCTCGAGGACGGCTTGCCCTCCGACGGCCTGCGCCATGGTGCCTAGGCGGTCGAGCGCGCTGCGCGCTCGGCCTTCTCGAGCCGGCGCTGGAAGCGCTCCAACCGGCCGCCCGTGTCGACGAGCTTCTGCTTGCCGGTGTAGAACGGGTGGCAGTTCGAGCAGATCTCGACGGAGAGCTCCGGCTTGGTGGAACGCGTCGTGAACGTGTTCCCGCAGCCGCAGTGCACCGTGGCGAGGACGTACTCGGGATGGATGTCGGCCTTCATGGCACGGCCAGGATAGCAGCGGCGGTTTTCCCGGCGACGTTGCCACCGGAGACCACGATCACCGGGTTGCGAGCGTCGATCTTGCCGCTCAGCCAGGCGGCTGTTGCCGCTGCCGCGGCGGGCTCGCACGCAAGCTTGGTGCGCTCGTAGAGAAAGCGGAAGGCGTTCTCGATCTCGTCCTCGGTCACGAGGTGACGCTCCAGGTCGCGGCAGATCTCGATTGGCAGGCGGCCCGCGACCGGAGCGTTCAGCCCGTCCGCAATCGACGTGGGCGTCACCCAGGTCGGCTCGCCACGCTCGATGCCGGTGTGCAGCGCCGTGCTGCCCGCAGGCTCGACCGCGATCACACGCACGCGGTCGCCGAGCGCCGTCTGGATGCCGGAGACCAAGCCTCCGCCACCCACGCCGACGATCACGGCGTCGGCGTCCGGGGCATCTTCTTCGATCTCGAGCCCGACGGTTCCGGCGCCGGCGATCACGAGCGGGTCGTCGAACGGATGCACCAGCGTGCGGCCGCTCTCCTCGATCAACTGGTCGAGCCGCTTGAACGCATTCGCTGGATCGGTCGCCTCCAGGTCAACGGTCGCGCCGTAGCCGCGCGTCGCCTCGATCTTCTGTGCGGAGGCGTCGCGCCACATGACGACGAGTGCGTCGATGCCGGACTCGGCGGCGGCGAACGCCACGGCTTGGGCGTGGTTACCGGCGCTGATCGCGATCACGCCGCGAGCCTTCTCGTCGTCGGTCAGGCTGCTCATCTTGTTCAGCGCACCGCGCACCTTGAACGAGCCGGTGCGTTGAAAGAGCTCGCACTTGAGGTGCGCGCCGAGCGTCCGGCTGTGCAGCAGCGGCGTGCGCGCCAGGCGGTCGCCGATCGTCCGGCGCGCGCGCTCGACATCGTCTCTCGTGGGGCGGTCAGCCACGCTGGCGGACGGCTTCGTAGAGCAGGAGTGCGGCGCTGGTCGCCGCGTTGAGGCTGTCCGCGCTCCGTGCGCGCATCGGGATCGAGACCTGCATGTCTGCTGCTTCGCGCCAGTGCGCATCGAGTCCTTCGTCTTCGGCGCCGACGATCAGTGCGGTCGGCTGCCTCAGGTCGGCGCCGGTGTAGGCGGTCGGGGCGTCGACGACCGCCGCGACCTTGTGGAGTGGGAGCGCGCAGACGAGGTCGAGCGTCGCGTCGATGATCGGGAGCGTGAAGACGGCGCCGGTCGAGGCGCGGATCGCGTTCGGGTTCCACGGGTCGGAGGCGGTGCCGGCGACGAGGAGTGCGTCGGCGCCGGCCGCGTCGGCTGTGCGCGCCATGGCGCCGAGATTCCCCGGCTTCTCGATGTCGACGGCAACGAGGATCAGGTCGGAGCCGGACGGAAGCTCGCGTCGCGGGATCTCGAACACGCCGAGCACCCCTTCCGGCTCCGCGCGATACGCCATCTTCGCGAGCACGCGCACGCTCACTTCCTCCGGCACGGGGGCGGCGCGGACCGGCACGGGCGGGGCCCAATCGGGCAGCCGCTCCGAGGCCACGTAAAGCGTTTGGCAGACAATCCCCGCCCGAAGCGCCCGCTCGACCTCGCGCACGCCTTCGGCAACGAACAGCCCCGTCGCGCGCCGCTCGCGCGCCTTCCGCAACCGGACGACGTCTTTGACGTGCGCATTCTCCGTCGAACTGATCACGCCCCGTCGAGCCTAGCCATGTCCGGTGGCTGCCACCGTCACCGGACTGCCACAAGTCTGCAAACACAGTCGCACCGTCACAGACACGGCACACCGACTCCCCTACGGTCGCGACATGGCGTACACGCCTCGTGACGAGAGACCCGGTTATCACCACGTCGTCACGCGCGGCAACAACAAGCGCGTGATCTATCTCGACGACCGTGACCGCTGGTTTTTCTGCCTGACGGTCGTGCGGATCGCGGAAAAGTACGGCTGGACGATCATCGCCTACGCCTTGATGAGCAATCACTACCACCTGGTCATCCGAGTCGGCGACCGCGGTCTGGCCAAGGGCATGTGCGAGCTGAACACGGCGTACGCACTGCACTTCAATGCCGAACACGGCCGGATCAACCACCTCTTCGGCAAGCGCTATTGGAACCGCTACATCCGGACTGACGCGTCCCTTCGGAACGCCGTGCGTTACGTCGTTCAAAACCCTCGTCGTGCCGGCGTCCCAGGCCCTCTGGAAGGACACATCTGGACGAGCTACGCGGCCACGATCGGCCTCGCGTTCGCCCGAATCACCCTGGCCCGGGACGAGCTGCTCAGGGTCTTCGGGTCAACTCCAAAACGGGCTCGGGCCGAGTTCAGGGCCTATTGCGAGCGGCCCCACTCTTCCGGACATGACTGGCGGCAGCCACCGTGAACAAACGTACGCGGGGGCGCTACGTCAGCGTGTACTCGGGCCCGCTGCCGCCCTCGGGTGGGGTCAGGCGACCGCCTTTGGCGGTGATCGCTCCGCACTGGACGCAGTTCGAAGGCGCCAGCTTGACCTGCACCGTGCCGTCGCCGTCGGCCTCCCCCACCTCGTATACCTGCGCCGGGCACATGTGCGCCCACATCTCCGCCAGCTCGCGCGGCACCTTGGTCTGAATCCGGATGTGGTTCGGCTGATCGTCCCGCGTGCGGTTGCCTGACGCGAACACGCTCGACAGCTTGTCGAACGTCAGCTTGCCGTCCGGCACGGGATACGACTTCGCCCGGTCCGTCGAGAGCAGCTTGTGTTCGGCATCGCGCTCCGTGTGCGCGTTCCCCGGCGGGAACTTGCCCTTCGTCGCGGTCATCGCCCCCGCCATCGCCCCGCCGACATAGAACCCGCGGCCGAACGCCTGCCGCATGTTCCGCACCTCTCGTAGATCGCGCCAGATGAACGACTCGCGCAGCGCCTCGTCGTAGCTCGCAAGCGCGGTCCGCGCCGAGGCCCCGCGCTCGAGCGTCTTCCACGCGGCCTCGGCCGCCAGCCGACCCGACTCGATCGCGTAGTGGATCCCCTTCAGCGCCGGTACGTTCACGAGCCCTACCCCGTCACCCGACAACAGCAGGCCCGGCGCGTGGAAGCGCTTCGGCAGCGCGACGAACCCGCCTTCGGGGATCGTCTTCGCGCCCCACTGAACGCGCTCTCCGCCCTCGAGAATCTTGCGAATCCGCGGATGCGTCTTCAGCTCCTGCAGGAGGTCGTGAACCGACAGCTCGGTGTCTGTGTAGTCGAGGCCGACCACCATGCCGACCGTGACCATGTCCTCGCCCATCGGGTAGATGAACGACCCGCCGAACTCGCGGAACCGGCGTCCGGGGCGAAGCGGCCAGCCCATCGTGTGGATCACCCGGTCGAGCGGTTTCGCGACCTTCCAGACTTCCTTGACCCCGAGCGCCCACACCTGCGGGTTGTCGCTCCGCAAGCCAAAATGGTCGAGCGCCGCGCCTGTGAGATGCCCCTGTGTCCCCTCGGCCAGGATCGTCACGCGCGCCGTGATGTCCGACCCCGGCTCGAAGTTCCCGAGCCGTTCGCCGTCACGGCCGCGACCGCGATCGCCCGTGCGCACGCCGAGCACCCGTCCGCCGTCGACGAGCAGTTGCTCCGCCGACGTCTCGGGCAGGATCGTCGCACCCCCCGACTCTGCCTCTTCCGCCAGGAACCGGCCGAGCTGCGAGAGCGACGCGATGTAGTTGCGGTCGTTGACCATGGTCGGCGGCGTCGGGATGCGCAACGCCTTCCGCTTCGTCAGGAACAGCACCGACTCGGCCCCGACGGCCCCGTAGAAGGGGAGCTCGTCCATCCGTTTGCGTCCCGCGAACAGCCGCTGCAGTCCGCGCGGATTCACGACGGCTCCCGACAGGAGGTGCGAGCCGGGCGCCTTGCCCTTCTCGAGCACCGCAACCGGCACGTCTCCCAGCCGTTCGGCCGTCTCCGGATGCTCCTCGGCCAGCTGGCCGAGACGGATCGCGGCCGCGAGCCCCGCCGGGCCGGCGCCGACGATCAGAAAGCCGACCTCGATCCGCTCGTCGACCGGGCCGCTCGGCGCCTGGATCGCAGCGCCCGGCGACCAGGGAGGCGGGTAGTCCGACGCGCGCACGGTCACGAGCGCCGCGCGCGGACGAGCTCGGTCAGCTTCGGGACGATCTCGTGCAGGTCGCCAACCACCCCCAGGTCGGCGAACTCGAAGATCGGCGCGTTCGGATCCTTGTTGATCGCGACGATCACGTTCGACGACTGCATCCCGACCTTGTGCTGGATCGCGCCAGAGATCCCGAGCGCGACGTAGAGCTTCGGCGACACCGTCTTCCCTGTCTGCCCGACCTGGGCGGAGTACGGATACCAGCCCGCGTCGACGACCGCGCGCGTCGCCGCGACCGCTCCACCAAGCGCCTCAGCAAGCTCTTCCGCAAGAGCGAACTTCTCCGGCTCGCCGAGGCCGCGCCCGCCCGCGACGATCACGTCGGCGTCCTCGATCGACGGCCCATGCTGCTCGGCATGCGCCTGCTCGACCATCTCCGCAAGCGTCGAGAAGTCCTCGAGCGAGACGGGAGCATCCTTCACCTCGGCCGTGCCGCCACTCGATGTCGCGTCGAAGGCGCCCGACCGGAAGATCGCCAGCTTGACAGCGCTCGTCCAGCCGACATCGACGTAGACGGTGTCGGCGAGCGCCGGGCTCTTCCCCGTTCCGTCCGCGGTCAGATCGACGAGCCCCCAGTTGAGCCCGGCGTCGAGCCGCGCGGCGAGCCCTGCCGCAACATCCGCGGCCAGCACCGACTGCGCGAACAGCACCGTGTCGTACCCCTCGTCGCGCACCAGCGACGCGAGCACGTCAACCCGTGGCTGCGGCAGCGGCGCCGTGAGGCGACCCTCGTCGGCGACCCACACCGTCGCGGCGCCGTAGTCGCCGGCGCTCGCCGCGATCCCGCGCACCTCGGAGCCGATCACCACGCCGGCCACCTCGGCGCCCAGGGTCGCCGCCTTCGAGAGCACGCCCAGCGAGCCTTTCGCGATCGCGCCCTCGTGGTGCTCGAGGAAGACGAGAACCTTCGCCATCAGACAAGCCTCTTTCCGGCGAGGAACTCGAGGATCTTCTCGGCTCCTGTGCCGTCGTCGACGATCTTCTGCGCCTCGCCGCGCGCGGGCGGCGGATTGAGCGCGACGACGGTCGTGCCCGGCCCCTCCGCGCCGCCGACGTCACCGGCCGAAAGAGTCTCCTGCGGCTTCTTCTTCGCGCCCATGATCCCCTTCAAGGAGGGGTAGCGCGGCGTGTTGATCGAGTCGGCGACCGCGACGACTGCCGGCAGCGGGGCGCGGATCGTGTCGTAGCCGTACTCGGTCTGCCGCTTCCCGCTGATCGAGCCGCCATCGACGGTCAGCTCACTGACCTGCGAGACGACGGGCCGGTGCAGCCGCTCGGCGACCGCGGCCCACAGGCAGGCGCCGCCGCCGTCCGCGGACTGCTGGCCGAAGAGCACCAGATCGGGGCTCTCCTTCTCGAGCGCGCCCGCGAGCGCCCTCGCGGTGCCGAGCAGGTCGGCGCCCTCAAGCGACGCATCGGTCACGAGCACGGCGCGATCGGCTCCCATCGCAAGCGCCTTGCGCAGCGCGTCGAGCGCCCGTTCCGGGCCCATCGACACGACCACGACCTCGCCCTCGCCGGACGCCTCCTTCAATTTCAACGCCTCCTCGACCGGGTACGAGTCCCAATCGGAGATCGTCAACTCACCTGAACGATCGAGCCGGTTCGTCGCCGGATCGATCCGCCGGCCGGAAGCGGCATCGGGCACGGCCTTCACACAGACGGCAATCTTCATGCGCGCGACTCTATCCAGCGTGCGCAGGCCGGGACCGTTTGAACCGACGGTCAGTTCTGGGCGGGAACGCGCGACTGCAGGAAGTCGACGATCTCGCTCGTCGGCGCCCCGGGGGTGAACACGGCGGCAACGCCCTGCTGCCTCAGCGCCTCGACATCGTCGGCCGGGATCGTCCCGCCGACCACGACGAGCACGTCCTCGGCGCCCTGCTCACGCAACAACGCAAGTATGCGCGGCACCAGCGTCATGTGGGCCCCGGACAGGATCGAGATGCCGACAGCGTCCGCGTCTTCCTGGATCGCCGTCTCGACGATCTGCTCCGGCGTCTGGTGGAGCCCCGTGTAGATGACCTCCATGCCCGCGTCGCGAAGCGCACGCGCGATGATCTTCGCGCCGCGATCGTGACCGTCGAGGCCGGGCTTCGCGACGACCACCCTGATCTTCGCCGCAACGGCGTTTGCGCTCACAGTCGGTCAGTATAGGAACATGAAGCTGACCGTCGTGGGCTGCTCGCCGGCGTGGCCGAATCCCGGCGGCGCACACTCGGGTTATCTCGTCGAGGCGGGCGGCGACCGTGTGCTCCTGGACTGCGGCCCCGGCGTGCTCGCACGGCTCCGCGCGAACGAATCATGGCCGTCGCTCGACGCGATCGTCCTCACGCACTTTCACCTCGATCATTGCGGCGACCTCGTCCCCTGGCTCTGGGGCAGCCTGATGGGGCCCGCGGCGGGTAGGACGGGCCCCGAGCTCTGGCTTCCGCCCGACGGACGGCTGCGCCTCGCGGCGCTCGCTCCGATCGAGCAGTGGGAGGCGGCGTTCCCGCTGCACGAATACCTCGACGCGACCGCCTTTGTCGCGGCCGGCTTCCAGATCACGCCGCATCGAGTCGTCCACTACAACGAACCGACGTGGGGCCTGCGCGTCGAACGTGGCGGTCGCGTGCTGGCGTACTCGGCCGACACAGCGTCGACTCCGGCTCTCGTCGAGCTCGCGCGCAACGCCGACCTGTTCCTCTGCGAAGCGACCCTCGCCGAGCCCGAGGAGGGGCGGCGAGGACATCTGACCGCGGACGACGCGCGGGCCGTCTTTCTCGAGGCGGGCGCGCACCGCCTCTTGCTCACCCACCGCGCCGTCGAGTTGCCGGTCGACGAGCTGGTCTACGAGGGCCTCGAGCTGGAGGTCTAGAACACAGGCGTTTCGCGCCAGGTGCCCCAGACCTCGCGAAAGCAGTCGCACATCTCGCCCATCGTCACGTAGGCGCGGGCGGCGTCCACGATCGGGGGCATCAGGTTGCGGCCCGGATCGGCAGCGTCGGCTTTCAGGCGAGCGAGCGCGGCCTCGGCAGCGGCGGTGTCGCGACTTGTCCGCAACGCCTGCACCCGGGCGATCTGCTGCCGCTCGAGGTCGGGGTCGACCTTGAGGATCGGGATCTGGGCCTCGTCCTCGAGCTGGTAGCGGTTCACACCCACGACGACGCGCTGCTCCGCCTCGACCTCGGCCTGGTAGCGGAACGCCGCGTCCGCGATCTCGCGCTGGAAGAAGTTCTCCTTGATCGCCGCGACGACCCCGCCCAGCTCGTCGATCCGCTCGAAATACTCGTACGCCTGCCGCTCCAGCTCGTTCGTCAACTGCTCGACGAAGTAGGAGCCGCCCAGCGGGTCGATCGAGTTGACGACACCTGTCTCGTGCGCGATCACCTGCTGGGTGCGCAGCGCGATCCTGACCGCGTCCTCGGTCGGCAGCGCCAGAGCCTCGTCGAAGCTGTTCGTGTGCAGCGACTGCGTCCCGCCCAGCACCGCGGCCAGCGCCTCGATCGCCGTCCGCACGATGTTCACCTCCGGCTGCTGCGCGGTCAAAGACACCCCCGCCGTCTGCGTGTGGAACCGCATCAACAGCGAGCGCGGATCCTTGGCGCCGAACCGGTCGCGCAGCACCGTCGCCCAGATCCGGCGGGCCGCCCGGTACTTCGCGATCTCCTCGAAGAAGTCCAGGTGCGCGTTGAAGAAGAACGACAACCGCGGCGCGAACTCGTCGACGTCCAGACCGCGCTCGACCGCCCACTCGACATACGTGAACCCGTCCGCCAGCGTGAACGCCAGCTCCTGCGCGGCCGTCGAGCCGGCCTCCCTGATGTGGTAGCCGGAGATGCTGATCGGATGCCAGAGCGGCATCTCCCCCGCGCAGAACTCGACCATGTCGGTGACGAGCCGCATCGACGGCTCCGGCGGGAAGATGTACTCCTTCTGCGCGATGTACTCCTTCAGGATGTCCGTCTGGATCGTCCCGCGCAGCTCGGCGCGCGAGACGCCCTGCTGCTCGCCCACGCAGAGATAGAACGCCAGCAGGATCGCCGCCGGCGAGTTGATCGTCATCGACGTGGACACCTCGCCCAAGCGGGATCCCGGCGAACAGCGTCTCCATGTCGGCCAGCGAGTCGACCGCCACCCCCTCGCGGCCCACCTCACCCTCCGCCCTCGGGTGATCCGAGTCGTAGCCCATCAACGTCGGCATGTCGAACGCCGTCGACAGGCCCGTCTGCCCATGCTCCAAGCAGATAACGGAAGCGCTCGTTCGTCTCCGCCGCCGTCCCGAACCCCGCGAACTGCCGCATCGTCCACAGACGGCCCCGGTACATCGAGGGATAGACGCCCCGCGTGAACGGAAACTCCCCCGGATAGCCCAGATCCCGCTCGTAGTCGAGCTCGACCGACGCCGGCGTCGATAGCGGCTCGTTCTCGACCCCCGAGATCGTCGAGAACAGCTCGCCCTGCCGTTCCGGCTTGGTCGTCGCCACGGGCGCATCGTACTCCCGCCCGCCTGGGTTCGAGCCTTCAGCCGCCGGGCTTCCAGAGCGGTTCGCCGCCGCCCTGATTGGCGGCCCGCGCGAGGATGAAGAGCAGGTCGCTGAGCCGGTTCAGGTAGACGAGCGCGAGTGGATTCACGGGCCGCTCGGCCGTGCACCGCCAGCACCTCGCGCTCGGTACGGCGGCAGGTCGGCCCGTGCGACGTGCAGGCGCGCGCGCGGTCTCGGAGCCGCCCGGCAGCACGAAGCTGCTGCAGCTCGGGCAGCGGCGGCGTTCGCCTCGTCGCAGTCGGCCTCGAGCCGGTCGATCGCCGCCTGCGTGATCCGCAGCTTGCCGTCGCCCTCGACGAACGGCACGGAGAGGTCGGCGCCCACGTCGAAGAGCTCGTTCTGGATGCGTGCGAGCCGTGTCGTCGGCCGCCTCGACCTGAGCCCAGCCGAGAATCGAGTTCAGCTCGTCGACCGCGCCGTACGCGCGCACCAGCGGGTCGAGCTTCGAGGCGCGCGAGCCGTCGCCGAGCGACGTCTCGCCGGCGTCGCCGCCGCGCGTGTAGATCCGCGTCAGGCGGACGGGCTCGTCAGGACGGCGTGGCACGCGCCTGCTCCCCGAGGATGTGCCGGGCGATCACGAGTCGCTGGATCTCGCTCGTCCCCTCGTAGATCTCGGTGATCTTCGCGTCGCGGTAGTACCGCTCGACCGGGAACTCCTTCGTGTATCCGTAGCCGCCGAGCACCTGGATCGCCTCGGCCGTCTGGCGGCGCGCCATCTCCGAGGCGAAGAGCTTGGCCTTCGCGCCGGCCTCCGTGTGCGGCTGCCCGCTGATCCTTCAGCCAGGCGGCCCGGTACACGAGCAGCCGCGCGGCGTCGATCTCCATCGACATGTTCGCGAGCTTGTGCTGGATCGCCTGGAACTCGGCGATCCGCTGGCCGAACGCCTCGCGCTCCTTCGCGTAGCCGAGCGCGACGTCGTAGGCGGCCTGCGCGATGCCGACCGCCTGCGCCGCGATCCCGATCCGGCCGCCGTCGAGCGTCGCCATCGCGATCCGGAAGCCGTGGTTCTCGTCGCCGAGCAGCCGATCGTCGGGCACGACGGTGTCGATCGCGATGTCGTTCGTCGACCGACGAGTTCAGGCCGAGCTTCTCCTCCGTCGCGCGTCATCTCGATCTGCGTCCGGCGTCGAGGATGAACGCCGAGACGCCGCGCGCGCCGACGCGTCGCCGGGTCGGTACGCGCGAAGACGAGCAACGTGCCGCCGAACGATGCGTTGGTGATCCATTGCTTCGCCCCCGAGATGTGCCAGCCGCCGTCGACCCGCTCGGCGCGTGTGATCGAGCGCGCCCGCATCCGAGCCCGCGCCCGGCTCGGTCAGCGCGAAGCAGCCGATGCGCCTCACCCCGTGCAAGCGGCGGGACGAACGCGTCGCGCTGCGCGTCGGTGCCGAAGCGTGAGCAGCGGCAGCGTGCACGCAGAGGTGTGCACCGCGACGGTCACGCCCACGCCCGCGTCCGCCCGCGACAGCTCTTCGAGCACGAGGATGTACGAGAGGAAGTCCGCGCCGGCGCCGCCGTGGTCCTCCGGCACGCAGACGCCCATCAGGCCGAGCTCGCCGAGCTTCGCGAAGAGCGCTCGCGGGAAGCCGTGCTCGCGGTCCCACTGCGGCCGCGTGCGGCTCGATCTCGGCCACGGCGAAGTCCGCGCCAGCGCCTGGATCTCCCGCTGCTCCGCGCTCAGCTCGAAGTCCACGAGCGGAGCCTAAGCGTCGAGCCTGATTCCTTGGGCTAGCGGCTTCGAGCTTGTAGCCGACGCCGAAGCGCGTCTGGATGAACGAGTGCCTCGGCGCCGGCCGGTCGATCTTCTGTCGCAGGCGGCGCACGAAGACGTCGACCGTGCGGTCGCGATGGGTCTCGCGGCGGCCCCACACCTTCTGCAGCAGCTCGTCGCGGGTCACGACGCGGCCCGGGTCGAGCGCCAGGGTGTAGAGCAGCCTGAACTCGGTCGGCGTCAGCCCGGCGCTCGCGCCGTCGACGAACGCCTGCACCTCGCGCGGGTCGATGCGCAGCTCCTCGATCTCGATCGCGTCGCCGCGCCGCTCCTCCGCCGGCCGCGACGCCGCGTCGCGCGGCCGCGCCGACACGCGCCACGAGCTCGCGCATCGAGAACGGCTTCACGAGGTAGTCGTCGGCGCCGATCTCGAGCGCGTGCACACGATCGTGCTCGGTGCCGCGAGCCGAGACGACCACGATCGGCGTGCCGATCCCTTCGGCGCGAGCCGTCTCGATCAGCTTCCAGCCGTCGAGCTCGGGCAGCATCAGGTCGAGCACGCAGACGTCGGGGTTCTCGAAGCGCAGCCGCGCGAGGCCGAGCTCACCGCGCCCGACGACGAGCGGGTCGAAGTCGGCGGCGCGCGAGGTGCTGCGCCATGCCGTCGGCGATCACGCTGTCGTCCTCGATGATCAGGACCCTCGCCACACCCCTACGATAGTGCGGGAGGGCGGTTCTCGGTGTCCGAATGGTGACGATCTGGTGAACGATCTTCGGTGAAGGAATGGACGACGACACGAGGCGTCTCTCGAGCCGAGTCATTCGACGAGCTGCGCACCGGCTTCACGGCGGCGGTCTCGCACGAGCTGCGCACGCCGCTGGCCCGGATCCTCGCGCTGCTCGACAACGCCGACCTGCCCGGCGCCGACTGCCGAGCTCCTCGAACAGGCGCCGAGCCGAGGTCGAGCACGCGGGCGCCTGATCGACGAGATCCTGTTCCTCTCGGAGCTCGAAAGCGGCAAGGAGATCGTCTCGCTCGGACGGCGACCGACGTCCGTCCGGTGCTCGAGCGAGGTGGTCGAACGGCTAGGCGACCGGGCCGCCCGCGCCGGCGTCGCTCTGGCTGTGCACGGGGCGAGGCGCAGCTGCCGCTGCGCCCGCGCATG